>JAZQZD010000024.1:0-22853 GCA_045633865.1 Candidatus Enterocola sp. | reverse complement strand
ATGTGTTAGGCCTGTCGCTAGCGTTCATCCTGAGCCAGGATCAAACTCTTCGTTGTATATATATTTGTTTGTTTTTTTTACTCTGACTTAGGTTACCTGTTTTTAGTTTTCAATAAAGAAAACTGACGGTTGCTATTTTTTCCTTAACCTTGTTTTGGTTGTATATTGTTCAATCTATCAAAGAACTCATTGCATTTCATTTTTTAAACTGCTCAACGCTTTAGCAGCGCGTTTCTTATCGAAACGGATTGCAAAGATAAGTCAAGTTTTTTAAACCACCAAATATTTCGAGAAAAATTTTCAAAATATTTTTAGAAGCGGCTAAACTTTCAATTTATCAATACGTCTAAGCTTTTTGTTTTATTGACCACTCTTGGTCGAAAAGCGAGTGCAAAGGTATAGAGTTTGACAATACAATCCAAATATTTTGACGACTTTTTTAAAGAAAAATACAAGATTTTTTTACTATTTCTTATAACTTACTGAAAATCAAGCACACCCAATAATCGCTTTTCAGGGCTATTCTCGCTGATATTACAATGATGTTACAAAAACACTTCCTCCGCTAGCAAACATCACGACTTTACTCTAGATAACACATCTATTATTATATAGGAGAAATATCAATTAAATAATAATTTTCCATTATATTTGTTGACATCTATATACATTATTAATTAAATACACCCCTATTTTATGGAAGAAGTAAAGAAAAAAACGAGGTACAGCAAGGAGGAGGAGAAGATAAATACCATTACTCATGGTATTGGGGCGGTGGGCACGCTGATTGTTTGTGGCATTTTTGCAATGCAAGTTTATGAAAAAGGAAACGGATTGGATTTGTTGAGTATTATTCTTATGCTATTAGGTGTAGGTGTTTCTTACATTTTTTCATCTTTTTATCATGGAATGTCTTATAAGAATCCTGTAAAGGAGAAATTGAGAAAGTTTGATCATGCTTCTATATTTTGGCATATTGCGGCATGCTACTCCCCTATTACACTTATCACCTTTTTAAGAGGTGGTGAGACTTATCTTGGTTGGGGAATGTTTGTGTTCTGTTGGTTATTTGCGGCAGTTGGTTCTGCGATGCTGCTAAGAAAGGTAAAGGAGAAAAGCATTCTTGAGACTGCCATCTATGTGCTAATGGGTCTTACAATAGTTTTTGCTATTAAAAATTTCTATGATATTGTTGGTTTTGATACTGTGATGTGGGTAATTTTGGAAGGTGTGGCATATATTACGGGAGCAGTGCTATACTGCGTGCATAAAGTAAAGTATATGCATAGTGTTTTTCACGTGTTTATTATGCTTGGTGATGCATTCCACTTTGTTGCCGTGGGCAAGATTATTTCAAGTATGTTGTAAAAAATAACACCTTATTATATATAAGAGAAAAGGCTGATTCAAAAGTGATATGAATCAGCCTTTATTTTACAACAACTATTTAGGAGTTGAATAAAAAGATGTAATTGCATAAGCCTGAAAAACCGGTGTGTACATGAGATACTCGAATTCTGCGATTAAGCGAGAGCAGAGTCAAATTTATTTGAACTATGCCGAGCGTGAGCAGAATCGCCGTCAGGCAATGAGGATTTTGAAGGCAAGCGTAACGTAGAAGTACGCTTTTTATTCAGCTCCTACTTACCAGAGAATGCTATCGCATAAAACTTAATCTGCTTCACCATGGCTAATAAGCCATTTGAACGAGTTGGAGAAAGGTGTTCTTTTAAGCCAATTTCGTTGATGAAATATAGTTCGCTATCTAGGATTTCTTGTGGTTTGTGACCGCTCACCACGTTTAGAAGTAGTGCTAAAATACCTTTTACGATAACTGCGTCGCTGTCGCCAGTGAAAATAATATTACCGTCGGCATCAAGGCTTGCGTCTATCCAAACTTTACTTTGACAACCTTCGATAAGGTTTTCTGGAAGTTTTTTGTCGTCTGGGAATGCTGGAAGTTCGTTTCCAAGTTCAATAATGCGGCTATATTTGTCGAACCAATCGTCGAAAATTGAGAAATCTTCGATAATTTCGTCTTGTAGTTGATTTATTGTCATAACAGAATTTTAGAATAGTTGTTTTACTCGCTGAATGCCAGCAATAAGGGTATCGATTTCTTCTGTGGTATTGTACAATGCAAATGATGCACGAAGCGTGCCTTCTATACCAAAGTGCTTCATAATAGGTTGCGCACAATGGTGTCCGGTGCGTAGTGCTATGCCCAATTTATCTAGAAGAGTGCCTATATCGTAGTGGTGAATATTGCCCACTTGCATAGAAATAACTGCACTTTTGTGTTCTGAAGTGCCAAAAATGCGAATATCCCCTAGATTTTTCAGTTTTTCTGTTGCATAGTTTAGCAAATAGGTTTCGTAGGCAGCAATTTCGTCCATGCCAATGTTTTGTACATAACGAATGGCTTCTGCTAGTGCTGTAGAACCTATAAAATCTGGTGTACCTGCTTCAAATTTGTATGGAAGTTCGTTGAAAGTGGTATTTTCAAAACTTACTTGTGCAATCATTTCACCGCCTCCTTGATATGGAACCATGTCATCAAGCCATTTTTCTTTGCCATAAAGCACGCCCATACCTGTTGGGCCGTAGATTTTGTGAGCTGAAAATACGTAGAAATCTACGTCTAGGTCTTTTACATTTACAGAAATGTGTGGCACAGATTGAGCTCCGTCTATTAAAATGGCGGCATTGTGTTCGTGTGCTATTTTTACCAAGTCTTTTACAGGATTGATAGTGCCTAACACATTTGAAACGTGGTTTACTGCTACTAAACGTGTGCGTTCTGTGAAAAGCGATGCATAAACATTAATGTCTAACTCTCCTTTTTCGTTGAAAGGAATTACTTTAATAGTAATGTTTTTGCGAGTGCGAAGAAGTTGCCATGGAACAATATTTGAGTGATGTTCCATTTCTGAAACGATGATTTCATCTCCTTCCTTTAGGAATGTTTCGCCAAAACTATATGCAACAAGGTTGATTGACTCGGTAGTGCCACGAGTAAAAATAATTTCGTGTGAATGCTCAGCACCAAGGAAATTTTGCACAGTTTTGCGGGCATCTTCGTGCGCTTCGGTGGCCATTTGGCTAAGGAAGTGCACTCCACGATGCACATTGGCATTTTGACGTGTATAACCCTCTTCTATCTTTTTTATAACAGAAAGTGGTTTTTGAGTGGTGGCAGCATTGTCTAGATACACCAACTTGTGTTTGTGTACTGTTTCATTTAAGATTGGAAAATCTTGACGTATCTGCTCTATATTGTTTTTTATATACATTATCTGCAAATTTTACAACCGCTACAATGTGAATTGTCTCCACGTAGGCGGCGTTCAATTAATAATTGCAAACGGTCTTTTAAAGGTTCGATACGAACATTGTCTAACACATCGTGTACAAAGGCAAACATCAACAACATTTTTGCTTCTGCAGGGTCGATACCTCTGGCACGCATATAGAAAAGCGCGTTTTCGTCCAACTGACCTACTGTGGCACCGTGATTACATTTTACGTCGTCGGCATAGATTTCTAATTGAGGACGTGTGTGCATACGGGCTTCTTTTGAAAGACAAAGATTTCGGTTTGTTTGATATGCTTGAGTTTGTTGAGCATCTTTAAGCACTTTAATCAAACCATAAAAATCACCAACAGAATTGTCGTTTAGGATATATTTAAATAATTCGTTGCTTGTTGCTCCTGGCTTATTGTGGTTTATAAAGGTGTGATTTTCAATCTTTTCTGAGTCTTGACCTAAACCTAAACCGTTTAGTGAAAGATATGCACCTTTACCATTTAAATTTGCTTCTACCCTATTATGTGTTTTGCCGTTGGCTAGTGTAATAAGGTTTGAAAGCACTTGACTTCCCTCTTCTTGATAGATTTGAAGAGTAGAAATATTTGTGGTTTTTGCAGAAGAACTTTCTAGTTTGTAGTGTTCGTATGTAGAGTTTTTACCTACAAATACTTGCGTAAGACGATTTGAAAGGTAATTTACTTCTTCTCCGTATGCGTGGTCACAAACCAATACTTGTGCTTTTGCATTTTCTCCTATTATGGCTAGATTTTGGCTTACTGCCATCATATCTACCTTGCCATACATAAGATTTACAAGTTGGATAGGTTTTTCTAGTTGCACTCCATCTGGAATATAAATAAACATACCATCTTGGGCAAGCAAAGTATTTAAAGCCATATCTGAATTGGAAATATTCATTTGTGACAGATATGGTTTTATCAAGTCTGCGTGTTGCTTAAATGCCTCAGAAAGGCCACAAATAATTACACCTTTTGGAAGGTTTGGTTCGTTTACTTGTGCATAGAAACTATCGTTTAACACCAAGTAGTTTGAAGTAGCCAAACCAGGAATATCGCATCTGAAAAGGCTAAATGGTTCGCCTTGAAATGGCAGACGACGTACATTTAAACCAAAATCTAAAGCATACACATCCTTAAAAGATTCTATTTCACTGTTTTCTAGCTGTTTTATTGCCTCTGCACGTTTTTCTTCCCACCAAAGAGGTTTTTCTGCCTGAAATAGATTCTTATTTTCGTTAAATAACTCTATGTAAGTATCTTGAACCATTACTCTCCTACTTCTTTTTTTATCCAATCGTATCCTTTTTCTTCAAGTACAGCCACTAATTCGCGTCCTGCTGTTTTCACTATGCGACCTTTGTATAAAATATGTACAATATCTGGTACAATATAGTCCAACAAGCGTTGGTAGTGAGTGATAACTATAGATGCGTTTTCTGGAGTTTTAAGTTGGTTTACCCCGTTGGCCACAATGCGTAGAGCATCGATGTCTAGACCAGAGTCTGTTTCATCTAGTATAGAAAGACATGGTTCTAGCATTGCCATTTGGAAGATTTCGTTGCGTTTTTTCTCACCACCAGAGAAACCTTCGTTTACAGAACGATTTGCAAGTTTGTTGTCAAGTTCTACTATTTCTTTTTTTGCACGCATTAGTTTTAGGAACTCACCTGCAGAAAGTGCTTCTTGACCTTTGTATTTACGGTGTTCATTTACTGCTGCACGCATAAAGTTTACCATACTTACCCCAGGTATTTCTACTGGATATTGAAAACTTAAGAAAAGACCTGCACGAGAACGTTCTTCTGCTGGCATTGATAATAAATCTTTGCCATTGAATGTGACAGAACCTTTTGTTACAGTAAATGCTGGGTGTCCTGCTAACACAGATGAAAGTGTACTTTTACCAGAACCGTTAGGGCCCATAATAGCGTGTACTTCACCTGCTTTTACACTAAGGTTAATCCCTCTTAATATTTCTTTGCCGTTTACTTCGGCATGTAAATCTACTATTTCTAACATATTAACCTACACTTCCTTCTAGAGAAATTTGCAATAGTTTTTGTGCTTCTACGGCAAATTCCATTGGTAATTTATTTAGTACTTCTTTTGCAAACCCATTTACGATAAGTCCTACAGCATCTTCTGTAGAAATACCACGTTGGTTGCAATAGAATAGTTGGTCTTCGTTTATTTTTGATGTACTTGCTTCGTGTTCCAAGATAGCAGACGGATTGTGCACATCTACTACTGGGAATGTGTGAGCACCACATTCTGAACCTAAAAGTAAACTATCGCATTGTGAGAAATTGCGAGCATTGTCTGCATTTGATGCTACACGTACCAAACCACGATATGAGTTTTGGCTTTTGCCAGCAGAAATACCTTTAGACACTATGCGTGAACGGGTATTTTTACCCAAATGAATCATTTTTGTGCCTGTATCTGCTTGTTGATAATGATTTGTAAAGGCTACAGAATAAAATTCACCTATAGAATTGTCACCTTTAAGGATACAGCTTGGATATTTCCATGTAATGGCAGAACCAGTTTCTACTTGTGTCCATGAAACTTTTGATGATTCTCCTTTACAGATGGCACGTTTTGTTACGAAGTTGTAAATACCACCTTTCCCGTCTTTATCACCTGGATACCAGTTTTGTACGGTAGAATATTTTACCTCAGCTCTATCCATAGTTACAATTTCTACGATAGCTGCGTGAAGTTGATTTTCGTCGCGTTGCGGCGCTGTACATCCCTCTAAATAAGATACATACGAATCGTCATCTGCTACGATAAGGGTACGTTCAAACTGGCCAGTATTCACTGCATTTATACGGAAATATGTAGATAGTTCCATTGGGCATCGCACTCCTTTGGGTATATATACAAATGATCCATCACTAAACACAGCACAGTTTAGAGCTGCATAATAGTTGTCTGTATATGGAACTACTGAACCTAAGTATTTTTTTACTAGTTCTGGATATTCTTTTACCGCTTCACTTATAGAACAGAAAATGACACCAAGTTTGGCTAGTTCGTCTTTATATGTGGTTTTAATGGAAGTACTATCCATTACAGCATCCACTGCCATGCCAGAAAGTCGTTTTTGTTCTTCTAATGGAATACCCAATTTATCAAATGTTTTTAATAATTCTGGGTCCACCTCATCTAGACTTTGTGGAGCATTTTTTCTAGGTGCTGCGTAATAAGAAATAGACTGAAAATCTATTTCTGGAATATCTAAGTGTGCCCAAGTTGGCAAAGGAAGAGTTTTCCAATAAGCAAATGCTTTTAAACGAAATTCTAAAAGCCACTCTGGTTCTTCTTTCTTTGCAGATATTAATCTTACCACATCTTCTGATAGACCAATAGGAATGGTTTCTGTTTCAATTTCTGTGGTAAATCCGTATTTATATTCGCCTGAAGCTAATGAATCTATAATCCCGTTTTCTTTACTTTCCATATTTATAGCTTAACGTATGGCATAATGGTTGGAATAACTTGTTTAATAGGTTCATATAGAATAGATTCTGATTTCTGATCTGGCGACAGGAATTCAAATTTTCTATTTGCATATTCCACTATCATTATAAAGAAACTTAATATTATCGCCCATTTTAGGAAACCGAATATTGCACCTAAAAGTTTATTTAACCAACCTAATAATATTAAATGTAAAAATTTATCTAAAATCCTCGCTATTATTGCCACTAACACCATCACTATAATGAAAATAATTACATACGATAGTGAAAGGCATTGATTAGCAGATAAAGTAAACCATTCTGAAATGGTCGGAGATAAATCTGGAGCATATATATGTGCTAAATATATGCCTAATATTAAACCTATAAAGACTGATAATGAACGAATAAATCCGCTCATTAGACCTCTTACTATCCCCCATAATAGAGGGATAGCAAAAAATAAGTCTAAATAACTAAATTCCATTAGAATGTACGTTTAACTTCGATTTCTTCGTAGGTTTCGATAAAGTCACCTACTCTTACATCATTGTATTTTTCAATGTTAAGACCGCACTCAAATCCAGTACCAACTTCCTTAACGTCGTCTTTCATACGTTTAAGAGAACCTAGTTCACCAGTGTGAACCACGATACCGTCACGGATTAAGCGGACTTTATTTGAACGTTTCACTTTACCTTCACGAACTAAACAGCCAGCTACGGTACCAACTTTAGAAATTTTGAAGATATTAAGTACTTCAAGAGTAGCAGTAACTTCTTCTTTGATTTCTGGAGAAAGCATACCTTCCATAGCGTCTTTTAGTTGTTCGATAGCGTCGTAAATGATTGAATATAAGCGGATATCCACTTCTTCTTTTTCAGCTAAACGACGAGCTTCAACAGATGGACGCACTTGGAAACCAACGATAATTGCATTTGATGCTGCAGCTAAAAGAACGTCTGATTCTGAAATAGCACCTACAGCTTTACGAATGACATTAACTTGAATTTCTGGTGTAGAAAGTTTGATTAATGAGTCTGAAAGTGCTTCGATAGAACCGTCCACGTCACCTTTTACAATAACGTTAAGTTCTTGGAAATTGCCTAATGCAATACGACGACCAAGTTCGTCTAGAGTAATGTGTTTATGTGTACGTGTATCTTGTTCACGTTTAAGTTGTTCACGTTTATTTGCAATTTCACGAGCTTCTTGTTCGGTATCCATTACGTTGAATTTCTCACCCGCTTGAGGTGCACCATTTAGACCAAGTAATAGAACTGGTTCACCTGGGCGCACTTCTTTAACACGTTGGTTACGTTCGTTGAACATAGCTTTTACACGACCATGGTGTGTACCTGCTACTAAAACGTCACCTTGACGAAGTGTACCACCTTCAACAAGCACAGTTGCTAAATAACCACGACCTTTGTCTAGTGAAGATTCAATAATTGAACCTACAGCATTTTTATTTGGATTGGCTTTTAGTTCAAGCATTTCTGCTTCTAATAATACTTTTTCTAGAAGTTCGTTGATACCAATACCTTTTTTAGCTGAGATATCTTGAGATTGGTATTTACCACCCCATTCTTCTACTAGATAGTTCATACCTGCTAATGCTTCCTTAATCTTGTCTGGATTAGCAGTTGGTTTATCAATTTTGTTGATAGCAAACACAATAGGTACACCTGCCGCTGAAGCGTGTTGGATAGCTTCTACTGTTTGAGGCATGATGCTATCATCGGCTGCCACGATAATAATAGCAACGTCGGTGATTTGAGCACCACGAGCACGCATAGCTGTGAAGGCTTCGTGACCAGGAGTATCTAGGAATGTAATGTGTTGACCATTTTCTAAAGTAACGTTGTAAGCACCAATGTGTTGGGTAATACCACCTGCTTCACCTGCAATAACGTTAGCTTTACGGATATAGTCAAGAAGTGAAGTTTTACCGTGGTCAACGTGTCCCATTACAGTTACAATAGGTGCACGAGGGATAAGGTCTTCTGGTTTATCTTCAACCTCAACAATTTTTTCTGAAACCTCAACACTAACATATTCGGTTTTGAAACCAAATTCATCAGCTACAATATTGATAGTTTCTGCATCTAAACGTTGGTTGATAGAAACCATTAAACCAAGACTCATACAAGTACCAATAACTTTGGTCACAGGAACATTCATCATGTTTGCTAAATCATTTACAGTAACGAATTCTGTAATTTTAATGATTTCGCTATTGATACGTTCTTGTTCTGCCTCTTCTTGCATACGAAGTGATGCAGCCTCACGTTTGTCTTTACGATATTTTGCTCCCTTAGATTTTTGCTTATTGGTAAGCATTGCTAGGGTTTCACGTACTTGACGTTGTACTTCTTCTTCGTCTGGTTGAACACGTTCAAAAGAACGATTATTACGATTATTTTTGCCTTTTGAAGACTTGTTATTGTTATTATTATCGTAATTTTTGTTTATATCAATACGTTCTTTTTGGATACGGTTACGTTTCTTCTTTTCGTCTGAGTTAGAGTTTGCGTCAGCAGAATTATTATTGTTGTTGTTTTTGTGTTTGTTTTTTGGTGCGTATTTTTCTTCACGTTCTTTTCTAAGTTCTTCTTTAGATTTCTTTTTAGGACGTGTTTGTTGATTTAGACTATCTAAATCTATTTTACCCACTACATTAACTTTATTCTCAACTTTTGGTCTGCTAACAGGAGCTTCCTCTACTACTGGCTGAGCAGGAGTAGATTCTTCTGTTTTTTCTACGATAGTAACAGGTTCTTCCTTAGGAGTCTCCACTACAGGTGCTTCTACAACTGGTTCTGGAACCACAATTTCTTCTTCCACCTCTACTGGTTTTTCTTCCACCTTAGGTTCTTCCTTTGGTTCTTCTTGAGATTTAGCTTTAGGCTTTTTGTTTAAGCTATCTAAATCTATTTTACCTACTTGTTTAAATTGTACTGGAGCAGAAACCTCGATTTTTACTTCTTCTGGTTCTTCTTTTTGTACAGTTTCTATGGTTACTACCTCGTTTTTAGACTTTTCTTTGTGGCGTAAACGTAAAAGTTCAGACTCTTTTTTCTGATTTTGATCATTACCAAACTCTTTTTGTAGAATCTCGTAAATATCATCAGAAACGCGAGCATTAGGATTTCCTTCTTCTACCTCGATTCCTTTCTTTTGTAGAAAATCAACGATAGTAGGAAGTCCTACATTTAGTTCACGCATTATTTTATTTAACTTTACTGGCATATTATTCAAATTCAGCGCGTATTACGGCTAATAAATTATCTATGGTTACTTCTTCTAGGTCTGTTTTCTTAATTAATTCTTCGCGAGAGGCATTTAGAACACGTTTAGCGGTATCATAACCTAAACTTTTTAGGATATCGATAACCCATTGTTCTATTTCGTCGTTAAATTCGTCTAGATAAATGTCTTCTTCATCTGAACTTTCTAGTTCGCGGAACACTTCTATCTTATAACCTGTAAGTCTATCAGCAAGCTTGATATTTAAACCATTTTTACCGATAGCCATAGAGATTTCTTCTGGTTTTAAACTTACTTCTGCACGTTTATTTGCCTCATCTACGCGTAGAGAGATGATTTTAGCAGGGCTTAAAGCACGAGTAATGTAAAGAGAAATATTTGATGTATAGTTAATAACATCAATGTTTTCGTTACGCAACTCGCGTACAATACCGTGAATACGAGAACCTTTTACACCCACGCAAGAACCTACTGGGTCGATACGGTCGTCGAATGTTTCTACTGCTACTTTAGCACGTTCACCTGGGATACGAGCTATACCTTTAATGGTAATGATACCTTCTTGAACTTCTGGAATTTCTAGTTCAAATAAACGTCTTAGGAATTCTTCTGATGTACGAGAAACGATAATTCTTAATTTATTGTTTTTATTATCTACACGTATTACCACAGCCTTAACTGTATCACCTTTACGATAAAAATCTGTAGGGATTTGTTCAGATTTTGGTAATAACATTTCGTTGCCATTAGCATCTACTAAAAGAATTTCTTTAGACCAAATTTGGTAAACTTCACCATAAACAACTTGACCTATTTTATCTTTGTATTGTTCATAAATGTTTTCTTTATGAAGTTCTAAAATTTTAGAAGCTAAGGTTTGACGAAGATTTAATACAGCTCTACGACCAAATGAAAGGAAGTTTACAGACTCTGCAACTTCTTCACCAATTTCACATTCTGGGTCGATAACAAGAGCTTCAGAAAGAGCTATTTGTTTGTTTTCATCTTCTACTTCGCCATCTGCTACTACTTCGCGGTTGCGCCAAATTTCGCAGTCACCTTTGTCTGGGTTTAAGATAACGTCGAAGTTCTCGTCTGAACCAAACATTTTAGAAATTACACAACGGAAAGAATCTTCTAAAACACTAGTCATAGTAGTTTTATCAATATTCTTTAGTTCTTTAAACTCTGCAAAGCTGTCAATCATTGTTGACGACTTTAATGAATCTTTTGCCATTTTTTGATTAGTTGAATTTTAAGTTATATTTCGTATATTTTACATTCTTGTAGTCGAATACTTTAGTTACAATAACAGGTTTCTTTTTACCTTTTTCTTTCACCTGTACATCTACGCTAAAGTTTTCTTCGTTTGCATCTACTAGCACCCCAAACATTTTTACGCCATCGGCAAGCACTTCTACTTCGTTGCCAATGTTTTTAATGTACTGACGAACTAGTTTAAATGGAGAAGTGATACCACAAGAACCTACTTCAAGTTCGAAGTCTTCTACCTCACGGTCCATATTTTCGTCGATATGACGAGATATTTTCACGCAAAGGTCTATATCCACGATAGTATCTGAGTCTATCTCCACTACAATTTGATTTGATGGACTAATTTTCACGTCCACAAGGAAACAGTCTGTGTCTGCTAAACACTCTGTAACCAAATTTTCTATTACTACTTTATCTATCATTTTAATAAAAGCGAGAGGGAGACACAGTGTCCCCCTCTTATTCTTTTGCAAAGATAATATAAATTATTTAATTATCAGTACATTTGTGCGTATTTTTTTGTAAATCAAGATAATTATGGTAATACTGGACGAACAGAAAGACCACAACATCTATTACCATCGTAAAAATCTAAAATTTCATTTCCATCCCCTTTTTCTGATATTATTAAATCTTTTGCTTTTGAAGAATCATCTTCACTTAATTCATTTGTCCAATAATAACCATACGAACCTACACTTTTTATAGTACCATCTTCTTTTCTAAAACCTCCAAATGGCAAGATTATATAATTTCCATTTTTAGCGGTAAATTTTAGTCCATCTGGCAATTCTGTAATCTCACATTCTGCAAGCAACTCTGCAAATTCTTCTTTTGTTGGCATACGCCAAGCACCACCCAATTCTACATTTGCTACGTCATCTGTAGCTTCTAAGGTAGATTTATTATCAAATTCACCATGTGCAGAACTTATACAATATTTAGTAAAAGAAGTCTCTGTGCCTTCGCACCATTTATATTTAGCCCAAGAATAATCATATATTGATTTTGTTGTGGTTTCACCCCATGCGAAATAATCACCATTATCTTCTAGGTTTTCTGCACCGATATTCATATTAGCCCATTTCACAGAAAGACCTAAATCTACTGCTTCAAACTCAACTTTTTCTTCTACATCTTCACCTTCTTCTACATCTTCACCTTCTCCAAGTTCTTCCCATTGAGCATATAATACTGGATTTCCTGAGTATGTTATTTGTGACATATCACTATATGATGTACCACTACCATCAGAAGTAGTATTCCATCCTACAAACTTGTAACCCTCGTAAGTGAAAGTACATTTTGGCAAAGTTTTATATTCTGAGGTTTCAAATTCAATTCGTTCCATCGTTCCTTCTCCACCATTTGAATTGAAATATAAAATATAAGGGAAATAAAATTTGTTGCATACTGGACGAATAGATAATCCATGATGCGCATCCATTTCAGCAAATGTAGAAACATTATTCTCACTTAAATGAAGATTGAATGTTTGACCGTATTTACAATTACTTCTATAAATTGCCATCTCGCCTATATCTACTGGTTCTGCGCTATAATTCATACCTGCAGCTGGCAAGAAAATAGTATTTCCATTAGGTCCTTGCACTTCATAACCATTTACATTATTGAGTGTAGTCCAAGTCCAAGTACATTCTTCTACTAGTTCTTCTAGTTCTTCTTTCAATGGAATACGCCAAAGTTCTCCCCAGATACTACGTGCAGCATCATCTTCAAGCTCTATATATGACTTGTTTTTATACTTGTTTTGTGTATTCCAAATATAATTGTTGTATGTATAGCTATCTTTTGGAGAAGTTTCTCCCCATGTAAAATAATCACCATAACCTTCTGGCTTATTATTTTTTGAGCCTAAATTGCAAGATGCCCAAAGGATTCCAGAAGAAAGTCCTAAATCTACAGCTTCAATATCATAAACTACATCATCTTCGTCCTCTTCATCATCTGGGAGAGGATTATTAGGAGTATTAGTTTCACTAAAAGTAATACTATCTATCTCCGATGCAACAAATTCTGTACGTGTACCATCAGACTTGTGCACAAAAAGTCTTATCTGTGCTATGGCTGTTGAAGCAAGCAGCACGACAAGAGTAAAAAGTGTAAAAAGTTTTTTCATAAAGTTTAGGTTATAAAGTATAAGTTTTATTATCAGTATAAAAGTTTGATGTTTATTTGTTATTTTGGTAATACTGGACGAACTGGACGACCATAATAACGACTATCAAAATCCCATATAGTTCCTGCATAAGGTGAATCATAAGAAATTATATAAACTTGTTCACTATATTCTACATCTAAATTACTAGTCCAATAACTACATAATTCCCCTAAATATCGCGTTTCACTATCTAATTTACGTCCACCAGCAGGCAAAAATATATTATTACCATTAATTTTACTTTTTATACAATAACCCGTAATCCCATTCATTTCTGCCCATATCCAAGTACAGTAATTAGAATTTCTTAATTCTTGATGCTCCTCCTCTGTTGGGTAACGCCAATCTGTTCCCCATTTAATATTTGCAACATCATTTGACAATGGCAACATCAACGGGTTACTCTTATAAGAATAATTGGAAAATGTATAAGATGATTTAGTCTGAGTTTCACCCCAAGAATAATAATCTCCATATTCTTCTGGTGAATTTGCTCCGACATTGCACGTAGCCCACAACGTTCCAGATGGCAAACCTAAATCTATATATTCTTTTGTATTCTTTGTTCCACTAGTTTTTTCATTATACCACATAGCATAAAGATTTATATCTTTACTAATAGAAAAAATAGTTCCTACTTTATAAAATACACCTGTACCATCAGCCTTTGTATTCCAACCAATAAAAGTAAAACCATCATTTGTAAATGTGCATTCTGGAATTTGAACAAAATCGGCATAATCTACTTTTAAATCATGCATCATTCCATTACCATTATTATTATCAAAAGTAATTGTTTGTTTAAGACTTCTAGGAAGAACTGGTCTAACTGTAAGAGCATATTCTCGTGGAAGGAAATGTTCATTGTTTGTTATGCCTATGAAAGTAGATGAAAATGCAAATATTTCTGCAACCCAAGTAGAACATTCATTTCTGTTAGTCCAATATATAGCATTATCAATTTCATCCCCTTCTCTATCTCGATTATAGCCATAACCTGTTACAGGGAGAAATATAGAATTCCCATTCTTTTTACTTGTAACAAGATAACCTTTAACATCATTAACGGTAGTCCAATCCCAAGTACAATAATCTGTATTTGATAATTCCATCCACTCCTCTCTTGAAGGCATACGCCAATTACCTCCCCAATTAGCATTCGCTGCATCATCTGCTAATTCTAGAACAGACTTATTATCAACATCATAATATTTTGTGACTTTATCATATGTATCTCCTTGCCATTTATACGTATCCGCAGTTTCTTCATTCTTTGCTTCAACTTCACCCCAAGCAAAATCTCCACCATGTTCTTCTGGCTTTGTTGCCCCAACATTGCACGTAGCCCATAATAAACCTGAAGGTAATCCCATATCTACATATTCATGATTGTTGTTATTTGGTATTGTTTCATCAACTTTTTCTTTCCATTGCGCATACAAAACAACATTATTTACAATCGTAATAATATCACCGCCATTATAAGATTTTCCTGTACCATCCTCATTTGTGGTCCAACAAATAAAATCGCAGCTATCCTTTCTAAATTCATTTTTTGGCAAAGTGATAGTTTGAGCATATTTAGCATCAACGTCTGTCATTTCACCTTCTGCGCCATTGGCTTTGAAACGTATGGTATAATCTAGTGTTTTGGCAAGTACAGGACGGATGGTACCACCAATAGTTCTATCATAGAAGAATTTTTCTAATCTTCCATCAGATTCACCTATTCCTTTTACATCTGACAATTCTTCTTCAGTAAGTGAACTTGTAAAATAATAAAATTCTTCCCCTAAAAATCTTACATCATTAGCATCTTTATAACCTGCAGCTGGCAAGAATATTGTATTACCATTCTTTTTACTTACTATTAAATAACCCTTTACATTATTTTTATTTATAAGACAAGAATTGGTATATCTAGAGTCTAAAAGTTCTTCAAACTCTTCGATTGTAGGCATACGCCAATTGCCACCAAGTTTTACATAAGCAGCATCATCTTCAAGTTCTAATAAAGTTTGAATAAAGCCAGACTCATCAGGAATAGACAATACACCATATTTCATTATATAAAAAGAATTTGTACCCTCATACCATTTATAGGTTTTTGGTGTATACGATTCTTTTGTTTCTGTTTCACCCCACGCAAAGTAATCACCAAAATCCGTAGGTTTGTTTGCTCCTAAGTTACAAGTTGCCCATAGAGTTCCTGAAGGAAGACCCATATCTACCCATTGATAACCATTATTTGTAATAGTTCCTGGTATTTGTTCGCTAAAGGTAATGCTATCTACTGTAGCAGCAATGAACTCTGTGTATGAACCATCGTTTTGGTGCACATAAAGTTTTACTTGTGCCATAGTTGCAGATGCAAACAATGCAACAAGAGTGAAAAGTGTAAAAAGTTTTTTCATAAAGTTTAGGTTATAAAGTATAAGTTTTTCGGGGTGCAAAGTTAACATAAATTAATAATATAGGAAAATAAATTTATTCTACTCTTGTTTGCACAAAGTTTATTAATTATTTATTACATTTGTATTTATGAATTGGAAAGACAGAACAGAATTGCTTTTGGGCAAAGAAAGAAACGATGCTATTTGCTCTGCTACAGTGCTTGTGGCAGGTGTAGGTGGCGTGGGAGGTTATGCTGTGGAAATGCTAGCAAGAGCTGGCGTGGGAAACCTTATCATTATAGATGATGATGTGGTGAAAGAGAGCAATATCAATCGCCAAATAATTGCTACTGCAAAAAACGTGGGCACTAGCAAGGTGGAACTGATGAAAGAGCGCATTTTGGATATAAACCCTGAGGCGAATGTGTTGGCAATAAAGTCATTTATTGATGAAGACAATGTGGGCGAATTTATTAGAAGGTTTAAACCAAACTTTGTGATTGATGCCATTGATTCTATTTCTCCCAAAATAGCACTTATTAAATATTGCATAGAGAGCAACGTGAAAATTATCTCTTCTATGGGTGCTGGAGGCAGAATGGACCCTACAAAAATACAATATGCCGACATCTCTAAAACCACAAATTGTGCACTTGCACGCACTGTGAGGGAAAGACTAAAAAAACAAGGTATTACCAAAGGTCTGCCAACAGTATTTTCGACAGAACCAGTAAAAAAAGAATCTATTATAAAGGTGAGCGACGAAAGAAACAAATGTTCTACCCTAGGAACAATTTCTTACTTCCCTGCTCTATTTGGCTGTTATTTAGCCGCTTACGTAATTGAAAATTTATGATAAAACTAACAGGAATACATAAAAGTTTTGGTCAATTGGAAGTTTTAAAAGGTATTGACCTACATATTAAAGAGGGAGAATTTGTGTCTATTGTGGGTGCTTCTGGTGCTGGCAAAACTACCCTACTTCAAATTATTGGCACACTAGACACAGACAACGAGGGAGAGGTTGTAATCAATGGTGTGAATATCAAGAAACTTTCCGACAAAGAACTATCTGCTTTTAGAAACAAACAACTTGGATTTGTGTTTCAGTTTCACCAACTTTTGCCTGAGTTTACAGCCCTTGAAAATGTGTGTATGCCAGGGCTGATTGCTCGTAGAAACCACAAAGAAGTAGAAGAAAAAGCAAAAGAACTGCTTACAAAACTTGGACTTCAAGATAGATTTCACCACAAACCTAATGAACTCTCTGGTGGTGAAAAACAGAGGGTTGCAGTAGCAAGGGCACTAATAAATGACCCAAAACTTATACTTGCTGACGAACCATCTGGTAGCTTAGATAGCGGAAATAAAAAAGAATTGCACAGTCTACTACGTAAACTGTGCAATGAATATGGTTTGACTATCCTTCTTGTTACTCACGACAACGAACTCGCAGAAACCTCGGATAGAATCATTGAAATGAGAGATGGTATGATAGTATAAGAAATAATCGGGCCCGTTATTCGCTACGCTCATCAGTACGTCGACTTAGCTCAGTGACCGATTATTTTTTTACTGGTTATACATATCCTTGAAGTAGAAGTCGAGGATTTCTGACACCTGCTCATACGCTTCCTTTGCTGGACTTTTTGGGTTGAACTCTACTGCTTTAAGGTAGCAATTCATTGCTTCGCTTAGGTTTTCTAGTTTGCGATAAGCATTGCCCATAAGGAAATAAGCCTCATCTGAGCGTGGATTTACAAACTCTAGATGTTGGTCTAAAACCGAGATAGCTTGCTCGGTTTTGCCTGACTTTAAAAGTGCTTTAGCTTGTTCTAACATAATTATTGGAATTTTGCTACTTGTTCGTTGATCCACTCGGTATTATCAAAATAGTCAATCTTCATGGCAGCACGCACTTCTGCTAGTGTTTGCGCAGCTACTTCACGAGCTTTTTCGCTACCTTCTTTTAACACTTGATAAACGTATGGAATATCTTTTTGGAATTCTTTACGGCGCTCACGGATAGGAGAAAGTTCTTCTTCAAGCACAGCGTTTAGGAATTTCTTCACTTTCATATCACCTAAACCACCACGTGTATAGTGGTCTTTCACTTCTTGAAGATTGTTGTATTCTGGCCAATATTTAGCAAAATATTCGTCTTTGCAGAATGCATCAAGATATGTAAACACTACGTTGCCTTCTACACGACCTGGGTCTTCCACTTTGATGTGGTTAGGGTCGGTATACATACCTTTTACTTTTTTAGTAAGGTCTGCAGCTTCTTCTGAAAGATAAATACAGTTGCCAAGAGATTTACTCATTTTAGCCTTGCCATCGATACCTGGCAAACGAAGACACGCTGCATTTTGTGGAAGAAGGATTTTTGGTTCTACAAGAGTTTCACCATAAATACCATTGAAACGACGAACAATTTCGTTGGTTTGCTCAATCATTGGTGCTTGGTCTTCTCCTACTGGCACTGTAGTAGCTTTAAACGCTGTAATGTCTGCAGCTTGGCTGATAGGATAAGTAAAGAAACCTACTGGAATGCTAGTTTCAAAATTGCGCATTTGAATTTCTGTCTTCACAGTTGGGTTACGTTGAAGACGAGAAACTGTGACAAGGTTCATATAATAAAACGCAAGTTCGGTAAGTTCTGGTACTTGTGATTGGATAAAAAGTGTAGATTTTGCAGGGTCTAAGCCACAAGCAAGGTAATCTAATGCCACTTCAATAATATTTTGACGAACTTTTTCTGGATTGTCTGCGTTGTCGGTTAATGCTTGCGCATCGGCAATCATAATAAAGATTTTATCAAACTCTCCAGAGTTTTGAAGTTCTACTCTTCTGCGTAACGAACCTACATAGTGTCCAATGTGTAGTTTTCCTGTAGGTCTATCTCCTGTTAAAATAATTTTTGACATATTGGGTTTTTATTATTTTTACTAAATATTTTCTTAAACTACAAAGGTAATGTTTTTTGAGGAATTTTGATTGGAAAGTATAGAAAAATAAGAAGATAAAATTAAAAAGAGGTTATACTGTAAAAGTATAACCCCATTTCTCCGATTTTTAAGTGTTGGTAAAGAGCATAATCAGTACCGGCACTATTTCAATGCAAAGATATGTATTAAATTTAATTTGACAAAATTTTTATACAAAATCTTTTTCTGTTAATCCACTAATATTTTGTATTATATCTTTTACTCTAGTAAAATCAGAATATTTTTCTAGCAGACATCTCATTTCCTCTCTTAAATCATTGTATCTATTTATAGAGATCTGTTTCACCATATATTCGATAATTTTATATGTTCCTCTCAAATTTTGATTATGTGCAACATCATGCATCAGAGCAGGTCCTTTACGAATAGATTTAATTGGTGTAAAATCAAACACTATATTACCATGTGCGCATGTGTTTCTAATATCAAGTATTAGATTAATATAATTTTCAAAGACCTCTACTCTCTTTAAATTATATTTTGAAGCTATTTTTAACTTCAAATCATCTTTATTAAGTGATGTATATAGAGATACAATACCTCCTAAGGTCATAAATTCAAGGGTTTTCCATGCTGGAGCATACTTATCATTTATATATTTTTTATGATGATCTGATATTACCCTATTCTTTCTAAACTTTGAAGTATATACTTCTATATCAAAACTCTGAACTTGCCTTTTATTTACAACCGATGGGTTAACAAACCATGTTGGACAAGAGACATATTCGTTAGAGACAAAATAAATCAAAGATGTTTTAAAACTTATCTCTATTCTACTTAAATATTTAAGTAATATATTACGAAGTTTAAAATCAAAATAATAAAGCCTTACTGCATCATCAAAATCTGCTGTATCCTTAAACAAATGATTTCTATTGTTCTTATTAGGATAATCTATTTCCATTGGAAACCAATAAAAACCCAATCTATAATACCCAATATCAGAAAGAACCTCTTTGGCTTTTTCTTCATTGTTTATTACCATTCCTCTACTTCTTAGAAGTTGTATCTGCTCATCTAATGTTATTGCTTTTACTCCCATAATATTAATAATTTTATTGTTTTCTAATTCTTAATATCATTAGAAGTACATATAATTTCCATAATTATTAAGAATTAAGATATAATTAGAGTTATAATAATTAAGTTGTAATTTGCATGTTCCTATTGCAAGTCACAACGTTAATTTATTTTTACACAATGTAATCAAGACCTAACCCTTACTTGAGGTACAAGAGTTTCCACAAAGATAGTAAATAATAAAGAATTGGACCGCATTTAAACATGCAAAAAAATACCACATAAAAGCAAAACCGCAACCAAAGTTTGTTTGATTGCGGTTGTAGTAGAGAATTTATAAAAGATTTCTATTTATTTCTTGATGAATTTTACGTATTGGTTGTTGATGCGAAGGATGTAGGTGCCTTGGCTTAGTGAGGTTACATCAAGTTCTGTGCCTTTATCTTGTAGGACAGACGCTCCTGTTAGGTTGTACACTTCAAGAGGAGTATTTTCATCTACGCCTTGAATGGTTAAAGTATTTACCACAGGGTTTGGGAATACATACACTTGTGTAAAACCAAGTTCTTCAATGCTAGTTTCTTTTTCTGCAAAAAGAATCTTTACATAACCTGCAAATTCATTACCATCCTTGTCTACAATTGTCATTGAAGCACTATTTGCATCTGCAATCACATTGATACGACTAACATCTGCAAGAGCGTATGTAGTATTATCGCCATCGGCAGACACTGCTACCATACTTTCACGTTCTGCAGCATAAAGAAAACTTGCCAGAGAAAGAGCAAGCACAGAAAAAAGTAATTTTAGTTTCATAAAGATATGTGTTTATGTAATTATCATATTTTTGTGCAAAAATACAAAAAATCATTGAAACATAATAATATATAACAGAAAAACCCTCTTGCGAGGGTTTTAACTGTGTATTAAATAAAGTAGTTTGTTTATGGCAATACAGGGCGGATTGGATGAGCATAGTAGCGAGAGTCACTGTCCTTATCTACGTAGCTCTCTGCAAAGTAAATATAATGTGATACGTGCTGAAAGTTCGTATTATCACGTGTACGGCTCCAGTAATAACCAATGGCACCAACTTCTTCCGAGAAAGTTTCATAGCGATAACCTGCTGCAGGTAAAAAGATGGATTTTCCATTGGTATTTGAAGTTACTGTATAACCATCTACACCATTTTGAGTAGTCCAAGACCAAGTACAATTCTCTATTAACTCATCCAATTCTGCTTTTGTTGGAGTACGCCATGCATCACCCCAATTGACATTGGCCGCGTCGTCTTCCAGATCTAATTCTATTTTATCGTCCACTATACCAAAGTCTGAACTGCTACAATATTTGGTCAAATTATTAAAATCATCATCGCACCATTTATATGTTTCCCAACTATATTCCTCTTTTGGCTCAGTTTCGCCCCAAGCAAAGTAATCGCCGTATTCTTCTGGAGAAGTAGCGCCCACATTCATAGTAGCCCATTTCACAGAAAGACCTAAATCCACGTATGCATAACCATTAACTTTGCCGTCTCCTTCGTCTTCAGAACCACCTTCACCTTCTCCTTCAGAACCACCTTCACCTTCTCCTTCTGAGCCTCCTTCGTCTTCAGAACCGTCATTAGCAGGAAGTGTTGTAAATTCTTTAATTTGTCCAAACTCCCTTTGAATACCGTTTAGGACTAGGTATGCACAATAATAGTACTTGGTATCTGGAGACAAACTAGTTATCTCAACTTCGTATTCTTTACCATTCATATAAGAAGCAAATTCCTCATTGCCATTACGAAAATTCATATCTTCTAAATAGGTAGAATACATCACACCAAAATTAACAGAGTTGTATTTTGAAATATCCACATTTACAGACGCTTCGATTAATGCTGATTCGTCTGTAATATTGATTACTTGCCCTGTTCTCACTTTTGCAGATGTAGCAGGTTCTTTTTCCTCACAACCCACCAATGCCACCGCAAATAAAAAGCTTATTAAATAAAGTATTTTTTTCATGATATTTCTCTTTTATAAAATCAATTGTCTTTTACGAGGCGGACAGAGAAACCGTAGCAACGACTATCGTAGTCCACACCCACTTCATCTGAATGGAAGAAAAGGAAGTATTCGTACTCATAACCAATAGGAGGAAAATTCCAATAGCAGCTGATATAACCCACTCCGATCACATTACTATTACCATCGTAACCGCGGAAACCCGCCGCAGGGATAAATACTGCACCAGAAGACTCTAATATAGACCATTCTGAAGCGTTGAAAGTTTGGTGTTCTGCATAATATTCTATTCCATCATTCTCGTGAAAACCCGGTTTAAATGAAACACCATCTGGACAAGTCCAACCATCAGGAAGAAGAATCAAACCATTAACACCATTAACTTGTGCTACACCTTTTAATTCTTCCGCATTATAACGCCAATTTATTATATATCCCCATTCATCAGTTTTTAATGTACGCCATGTATTAGGAGCATCACTACCAATTTTATTTACACCCCAATCTACAAAAGTTGGGTAATCATCATAATTTGAGCTCTTATTAGTAGGATTATTACCAGTACCCCAACCAAACAAATCTATCCAACCATTATAGGTCTCACTTATATTAGCATTATCTTCTCCTATATAATCCAATTGAGAAGGAGCAAAACGCCATTCGTCATTGGCAGGATGATACTGCAAGTTGCCAGAAGAGAAAGTTACTCTTTTATTTAATGCGACAGAGAATGGTTTTGCCACAAAAGTAACATTTTCCTCTGGAGTTTCTGGCTCTTCTGGAGTTTCTGGTTCTCCTGTACCCTCCAAAGTTGTAAACTCTTTTACATCGCCCAATAGTATTTGCAAATTGTTTAGCATCACATAGGCGCGGTAATAATACTTGGTTTC
>JAZQZD010000023.1:0-196991 GCA_045633865.1 Candidatus Enterocola sp. | reverse complement strand
TGAAGTATATAAGATATTATAATAACGATAGAATTAAGTTGAGGCTAAATGGAAAAAGCCCGGTAAAATACCGAGCTTTATACCAATCTAAAGTTGCCTCTTAATAATGTTAACCGTCCAACTTTTGGGGGTCACATCAGATCCTTGGTATCAAAGTAAGTTATATAGCAGAACAGATCTTTTTATCTACTTATATAACAATAGATTTGTAAATTGTTATTTCTCATTTAATCTTCATGTAAATGAGTCTGGGAATGTTAATTGCCAACAACAACTTATTGCCCAATTCAACTTGGGAAAAGTCTTTGAAAAGAAAGACTCCCCAAGATTTAGAAGCCTACTAGGAAAGTAGTTACTGTTTTGCAAACCAATCTCTGATGGCTTGTTTATCTTTATTTAATTGAGTAGCCAATTTTGAAGAACTATCAAAGTGCAACTCTTCTCTATGAAATTTCTTTAAGTTTATTCTTATCTTTTTGTGATAGATATCATCATTGAAATCGAACATATGCACTTCAATACTCTTCGCTTCAGACATATTTACAAATGTTGGGCGAGAACCTATATAAAGCATTGAAGTATATTCTTTCTCGTCACCTTCTATATTCACAGTTGCAATATAAACACCTGCAGATGGAACCAATTTTCTAACATCACTTATTGCCAAATTAGCAGTTGGATAACCAATAGATCTGCCCATTTTAAAACCAGGCATTACAGAACCTTCTAGAAAATAATCATAACCTAGAGCCTCTGCTGCTTTTTCTACATTGCCTTCTATGATTTGACGTCTTACATATGAAGAACTAATTATTTCATCATTAATTTTAAATGGTTCTTCTCTTTCCACCACTAGTCCTTTTTCTTCACCATATTGTTTATATTGAGCGAAGCCATTTATTCTATCACAACCAAAATGGTGGTCATGACCGACAAGAAGATATTTAACTTTAAATTTATCAATTAAAAAATCATCCATAAATTGCTTGAATGACCTTCTTGCAATATCTTCATTGAAAGGAAGAACTACTAAATAATCTACACCTGATTTTTCTAATAATTCATATCTTTCATTGTTGAGTGTAATCAATTTAGGAATATAATTTGCATTTAAGGCTTGTCTAGGATGCATTGAGAATGTTATCACCAAAGACTCTAAACCTCTCTCTCGCGCTTGTGAGACCAATTTAGACAATAATGCAGTATGTCCTTTATGTACTCCGTCGAAAAAACCTATGGTTACTGCTGTACCACTAAAGTTAATTTCTTGTAAATTTTCTATTATCTTCATTTGTTTATTAAAAAAATATTCTTACCTTTGCATTCGATTTAATCAATCGGGCTCATAGCTCAGTCGGTTAGAGCATCGGACTCATAACCCGCAGGTCCCTGGTTCAAGTCCAGGTGGGCCCACCTAAAGAAGTTGATCATTTGGTCAGCTTCTTTTTTTATGCTTTTCCGGAGAGTTGAATAAAAAGATGTAATTCAAGGCTTGCGAAGTCTGAGAAACCGGAGTTTACTAAACGTAAATGAGGATTTCGAAGGCAAGCGTAACGCAGAAGTACACTTTTTATTCAGCTCTTTTTTTGTTTCCGCAAAGATATAACATTATTTTCTTATTTCGCCCAAATCATCCTAGGTTTTTTAGATATATCTTTCTTAATTTCTATTTCTGAAAAACCTAAATCTAATAGCATATCACACGTTTGAGAAGAAAGTAGTGGATTTATCTCAAAATATACCGCTGCTGAACACTTAAACGCAAACTCAGCCACTGCTCTATAATACACCAAAGGGTCTTCTTCTGGGGCAAATAGTGCCATGTGGGGTTCAAAGGCAAGCACATCTTCTGGCATATCCACTTTTTCCGATGGCATTATGTACGGAGGGTTGCTCACAACTAAGTCAAAATCAGTTGGAAGTTCGCAAAGCCCAGTAAGCATATCCGCTTGCTTGAAATTTACAAAAAGTGCGGTTTCATCGGCATTTTTCGAAGCTACTTGTAGTGCTCCAGCACTCTTATCTACCGCCCAAACCTCAGCCTCTGGATATTGTTTTTTTAGCGCAAGTGCAATGCAACCACTTCCTGTGCCTACATCTAGAATCTTCCCCACTTTTTTTTCACTTCTGGCAATCCATTCTATAAGTTCAGAAGTTTCTTGACGTGGTATTAAAACATTTTCATCTACATTTAGTTTCAATCCACAAAATTCCGTATAACCAAGTACATACTGAAATGGTTCACCAGCACAGAGTCTGTCTAAGTCGTTTTGTAGCAAATGTTTTTGCTGTTCTGTGCAGACTATATCTTCTAAAAAATACAACTTCTGGATAGGAATATCACAATGTTTTGACGCTAATTCTCTAAACATCAGAGAGATTTCGTGCGCTGTATATTTAGAATTTAATGCGTTTTTATATAAAATTAAGGAAGTTTTCATAGTTCAAAGGTAATAAAAAATTTATATCTTTGCAGTATTAGGCTGTTTTAGATTGATATTATGACAGAATCAGATAAAATTTTATACATGCGTCGTTGCTTTAGCTTAGCAAGAAAGGGCATGGGAAGAGTATCTCCCAACCCTATGGTGGGCTGCGTTATAGTAAAAGACGGAAAAATTATTGGTGAAGGTTATCACAGAAAACATGGTGAAGCCCACGCAGAGGTAAATGCCATAGAATCTGTAAAAAACAAGGATTTACTAAAAGGAAGTACTCTTTTAGTAAACCTAGAACCATGTTCACACTATGGAAAAACTCCACCTTGTGCAGAAAGAATTATAAAAGAAGAAATTGCAGAAGTAATTATCTGTAATATAGACCCAAACCCTCTAGTTTCTGGTAGAGGAATAAACATGCTTAAAAACGCAGGTATAAATGTGGAATGTGGCATTCTACAAGAAGAAGGTTATGACCTTAACGCAAGATTTTTCACATTTCACACAAGAAAAAGACCTTATATCATCTTAAAATGGGCACAAACTTCCGATGGTTTTATAGATGGAAACTTCTCTATGCCTATTAGAATTTCCAATGATATTTCAAAAACCTGTGTTCACAAATTAAGGGCTGAAGAAGATGCTATAATGGTAGGCAAAAATACAGCACTCAAAGACGACCCTAAACTTGGTTGCAGAAGATATGAGGGCAAAGCTCCGCTAAGAATAGCCATTGATAGAAATCTAGAAATACCTACCTACTATAATTTTTATGATAATGCTCAACCTACAGCCATTTTCAATGCACATAAAGACGATGGAGTAAGGGTAAAAATAGATTTTAATGAAGATATTATACCTCAAATACTAGATTGGCTCTACGAAAATAAAATTCAGTCTCTTATTGTGGAGGGTGGTAAATTTACATTGGAGCAATTCATAGAACGTGGACTTTTCGATGCCATACAAGTGGAAATAGGAAGTACTCCATGTTATTCTGGTGTACCTGCTCCTACTTTCTCAACAGAAAATTTGATCTGTGAAGTAGATAAATTTTGCGATAGCACTTTTATACACTATAAAAAAGTAAATGCTAGAAACCCTTTCTGAAATAATATATTACGTTATATCTGTTGCATATTTATTTATAGTTATAACGTCTATTCTCACCATCCTAACTGACGGTAAAAGGAGTCCTGTGCGTACTATTTCATGGATTTTAGTCATTTCATTACTTCCATACGTTGGTATATTCTTTTATTTAGTATTCGGAAGAAGTTATCACAGACAAAAAAGAATTTCTAATAGAATTAAGAAAAGAATTAAAAATAGATCTAAAAAACAAGCTATTCACCAAGTAGACTTAAGCAAATATCCTATCGTGGAAAAGAATATAAAACTTGCCACACTTATAGGTAAAACATCTGAACTTGGAGTGTATGGCAACAATGAAATTGACATTTTTACAGAAGGAGAAAAACTCTTGGCACGAATGCTAGAAGACATTTCAAAGGCAAAAGACCACATTCATGCAGAGTACTTCATTATTGAAACAGACGAAACTGGCAACACTTTCAAGGAAGCTCTTATTAAAAAAGCACAAGAAGGCGTAGATGTGAGGGTGATTTACGACGATCTTGGTAGCTGGAAACTAAAACGCTCCACCATTAGAGACATGAAGAGGGCTGGCATTAAAATGCAGTCTTTCTTTAAAATACGTTTCCCATATTTTACAAGTAAAATAAACTACAGAAACCACAGAAAGATACTAGTTATCGACGGTGCTATTGGATATTTAGGTGGGTTTAACATAGCAGACAGATACACCAAAGGATTGCACTGGGGTATTTGGAGAGATACTCATCTACGCTTGGAGGGCGATGCTGTTTCTGGACTACAACATACGTTTATATACGATTGGTTATACATTACCAAAAGATTGCACACCAACAAACGCTTCTTCCCTCAAACCAACATTACCACTCAGACTGCTGTACAAATAGGTATATCTGGCCCAGATATGGAAAATGAGAGTATAATGCAAGCATATTGTATGGCTATAAGTAATGCTAAAAAGTATGTATATATCCAAACTCCATACTTCCTACCAAACGAAAGCATAATGAATGCCATTGAGTCTGCTGCTTTATCTGGAGTAGAGGTGAAACTTATGATTCCATATAGAAGTGATGAGAAGATATCATACGAGGCATCTATGTCGTACATGGGAAACATCCTAAATGCTGGAGTGGAAGTGTATCAATATACTAAAGGCTTTATCCACTCTAAAACACTAGTAATTGACGATGAAATCGCCATTATTGGTTCTGCCAACATAGACCTTAGAAGCTTTGAACAAAACTTTGAGGTGAGTGCGTTTATTTACAATGAAACACACAGCAAACAACTTAAAGATCTATTTATCAACGACATGAAAGTGAGTAAAAAACTTTCATATTATAAATGGTCAAACAGACCAAGATATCGCAAATTTATACAAGCATTAGCACGTTTATTAAGTCCTATTTTATGATAAAGAGAATATTTTTAGTGGGTTATATGGGTTCTGGAAAAACCACCATAGGTGGCGAACTTGCAGAAAAACTAGGATTTAAGTTTATAGATACCGACATCTACATAGAAGAAAAGTATCAAAAAACCATAAATGAGATATTTGCAAGCCTAGGCGAGCAAAAGTTTAGAGAGATGGAGACTGAGACTCTGAGCGAGATTTCAGACCTCGAAAATGTGGTTATTGCCACAGGTGGCGGTGCGCCTTGTTTCAACAACAATATGGCACTTATGAAGGAGAAAGGCACTGTTGTTTTCCTAAACCCAAGCCTAGACGAACTCACCTACCGCCTAAACCTTGTGAAAGCAACTAGACCTCTTATCAAGGACAAGCCTGATGCAGAAATGCGCGGTTTCATCGAGAAAATGTTGCCATCTCGCCTACCCTTCTACTCTCAAGCCCACATTACCACGTCAGGTGATTTAGAGACTGGAGCGGAGGAGATAATTCAAGAGTTAGGAGTGAGGTGGGGATAAGAAGATATATTATGATTGGCACTATTATAAACACAGCAGCAGTGATTTTAGGCGGGAGCCTAGGACTTGTGATAAAGAAGAAACTACCAGAAAGATACCAAGATATTTTCTTTCAGGGCATAGGCCTATTTACCCTGGCACTAGGCATAAAAATGGCAATGGACATGAGCGATGCCATGTTTATTATCCTGAGTTTAATCATTGGCGGAATACTTGGCGAGGCACTAAAACTAGAAGAGAGAACAGAATTTATCTCAGAAAAGATAAAAACACTCACCAAATCTAAAAACGACAAATTTACAGAAGGACTTATCACCGCCTTTTTACTATTCTGTATGGGTTCTATGAGCATCATTGGCCCTATCGAAGAAGGACTTACAGGTGAAATTTCGGATTTACTCCTTACAAAAAGTATGATGGACGGATTTAGTGCATTTATGCTAAGTAGTACCTTTGGTTTTGGGGTAGTTTTCTCTGCAATTCCACTGCTTATTTACCAAGGCGGAATCACAATTTTTGCCGATTTCATCGGGAATTCTATAGAGGAAGACACTATCAAAAACCTTACTGCAGTAGGTGGTATTTTGCTTATCGGACTAGGCATTAATATTCTAAACATTAAGCACTTGAGAATAATTAATCTGCTACCTTCCCTTATATTTATCTGCATTTTTATGTGTATTTTGCACATTATTTAGTAATTTTACGCAAATTTTCTAGAAGTTATGAAAAATATAGCTATTATCGGAGCTGGTAATATGGGCGGAGCCATAGCCAGAGGACTAACACAGAGCAGTTTAGCAGGAAAAATTTCTGTTAGTGACATCAACGAAGATGCATTGAGAAACTTGCAAAACTTCAACAACAATATTGAAGTAACCACAGACAACTCAGAAAACGTAAAAGGTGCAGACATCGTGATTATTGCGGTGAAACCATGGCTAGTTTCTCAAATTATTTCTGGCATTAAAGAAACACTAGATTATAAAAACCAAATTGTAATCTCTATTGCGGCAGGAGTTTCTATTGCAGACCTTCAAAATCTTTTAGACAAAGATGGCGAAAAGCCTGTTATTTTCCGCATTATTCCAAACACCGCTATCGACGTGCTTCAAAGTGTGAACACAATCGCTTCTTGCGGTGCAACTAAGGAACAAGAAAACGAAATAGTAGAAATCTTTGGTGAACTGGGCAAAGCATTCCTTGTACCAGAAAGCCAACTTAATGCTATGATGTCGCTTTCTAGTTGCGGTATCGCATACGCATTTAGATACATTAGAGCTGCTATGGAAGGTGGCGTAGAAATGGGTATTTATCCAAATGTGGCAAAAGACGTAGTTATTCAAACACTTCGCGGCGCTATCGATTTGCTAGAAACCAACGATTCCCACCCAGAAGTAGAGATAGACAAGGTAACCACTCCTGGTGGCATCACAATCAAAGGCCTAAACGAGATGGAAGCAAATGGGTTTACAAATGCCGTTATAAAAGGTCTAAAAGCGAGCCTAATAAAAAGTTAGGAGTTAGGACGTGTTGATGACCGAAGGGAATAATTAGGAGTTGTTGGGCGTAGCCCGAATAATTAGGAGTTAAAAGATTATAACAAATTAAAATATTTAGAATTATGATGAAAGATATTGCTGAACGCCTACGTGGTCTTCGTGATTCTATAGATTTGAGTACTGCTGAGATGGCAGAACAAACTGGTATAGAGACTAGTACATACGAAAGCTACGAAACAGGCAATGTGGATATTCCAATGAACTACATTTGCCAAGTGGCTAGAATTTTTAATATTGACACTGCTGTGATTCTTTCTGGCAACGAAACTCACGCAGAAAGTTATTTCGTTACTCGCAAAGGCTTGGGTATTTCTGTAGAAAGAAGTAAAGCATACAAATACAGAGACTTAGCTGGTGGTTTTAAAAATGCAAAAGCTACCCCATTTCTTGTAACAGTAGAGCCAAACGACAATCCTATCCACCTAAACTCTCACCCAGGACAAGAGTTTAACCTAATGGAAAAAGGCACTCTACTTTTACAAATAGATGGAAAAGATATTATTCTAGAAGAAGGCGACAGCATCTACTTCGATGCTACTAAACCTCACGGAATGAAAGCATTAAACAATGAGAAAGCACGCTTTTTAGCGATAATTTTATAATTTAAAGGAACAATGTTAGAACGTTTTGTAGAAAAGACCCAATTCACTTCGCAAGAAGATTTTGTAAACAATTTAAAAATAAAAGCACCAGAAAATTTCAATTTCGGGTATGATGTTGTAGATGCGTGGGCTAAAGAAGAACCAAATAAACGTGCCATTTGTTGGACCAATGATAAAGGCGAGCACATCGACTTTAGCTATGCAGATTTAAAAGAAAAAACCGATAAAACCGCTGCTTATTTCCAATCATTAGGTATTGGCAAAGGCGATATGGTAATGCTTATATTAAAGCGTAGATACGAATTTTGGTATTCTATCATAGCACTTCACAAACTAGGTGCAGTCGTAATCCCTGCTACTCACCTACTTACAGAAAAAGATATTATCTACCGTTGCGAAGCTGCTGATATTAAGGCAATTGTAGCAGTTGGCGAAACTGTAGTGTTAGACCACATCAAAAATGCTCTTCCAAAATGTCCTTCTGTGAAGAGTGTTATTTCTGTTGGTCCAGAAGTGTACGAAGGATTTGAAGACTTTACAAAAGGTATTGAAAATGCGGGAGAATTTGTTCGTCCAGAAAATGTAAATACAAACAACGATATTTCTATCATTTACTTTACTTCAGGTACTTCTGGCAACCCAAAAATGGTGGCTCACGACTTCACATATCCACTAGGACACATTGTAACAGGTAGCTACTGGCACAATTTAACAAAAGAAAGCCTTCACTTAACAGTGGCAGATACTGGTTGGGGCAAAGCTGTTTGGGGCAAACTTTATGGTCAAATGATTGCAGGTGCATCAATTTTCGTTTACGACCACGAAAAATTCACTCCTGCCGATATGCTAAAAATGATTCAAGAGTACAAAATAACATCTTTCTGTGCTCCTCCAACCATTTTCCGCTTTATGATTCGTGAAGATTTAACCAAATACGACCTTTCTTCACTTAAATGGGCTACTATCGCAGGTGAGGCACTTAACCCAAGCGTTTACCAAGAGTTCTACGAACTTACTGGTATAAAACTTCGTGAAGGTTTCGGTCAAACAGAAACCACTTGTACAGTGCTTACTACCCCATGGATGGAACCAAAACCAGGTTCAATGGGTAAACCAAACCCTGCTTACAACGTTGATATTGTAATGGGCGACGGACGTAGTGCAGAAGTGGGTGAACAAGGCGAAATTATCATTCGTATTGACGAAAACAACAAACCAAATGGTTTATTCTTAGGATATTACAGAGACGAAGCTCGTACAAAAGAAGCTTACCATAATGGCATTTACCATACAGGTGACGTGGCTTGGAAAGACGAAGACGGATATTTCTGGTTCGTTGGTAGAAACGACGACGTTATCAAATCTTCTGGTTACCGTATCGGACCTTTCGAGGTAGAAAGTGCACTTATGTCGCACGATGCAGTAGTGGAATGCGCTATCACAGCTGTGCCAGACCCAATTCGTGGTCAGGTGGTGAAAGCAACTATTGTGCTAGCAGCAGACTATAAAGACAAAGCAGGCGAAGCACTTATAAAAGAGCTTCAAGACTACGTAAAACGTGTAACTGCTCCTTATAAATACCCACGTATCATAGAGTTTGTAAACGAACTTCCAAAAACTATTAGTGGTAAAATTCGTCGTGTAGAAATTAGAGAAAAAGACAAATAATTATGAGAACATATCAAAGAGCCGCTGACCTAGGCGACATTAAACAAGCTGTAAAAGAAGCTTTAGAAGTAAAAGCAAATCCATATAAATGGGATACCATGGGTAAAAACAAAACCCTACTTATGGTATTTTTCAACTCTAGTCTTCGTACTCGTTTAAGTACCCAAAAAGCTGGTATGAACCTAGGTATGAACACCATCGTGCTAGACGTAAATGCTGGTGCTTGGAAACTAGAGACCGAGAGAGGCGTGATTATGGACGGTGACAAACCAGAACACCTATTAGAAGCAATCCCAGTTATGGGTAGTTATTGCGACCTTATCGGTGTGCGTTCTTTCGCTCGCTTCGAAAGCAAACAATTTGACTATGAAGAAGTTATCCTTAACCAATTCATAAAATACTCTGGCAAACCAGTGTTTAGTATGGAATCTGCTACATGCCACCCTCTTCAAGCATTTGCAGACCTTATTACTATCGAAGAATTTAAAGAACAAGAACGTCCTAAAGTGGTGTTGACATGGGCTCCTCACCCAAGAGCGCTGCCTCAAGCTGTGCCAAACTCATTTGCAGACTTTATGAATGCTGCCGATGTAGATTTTGTTATCACTCACCCAAAAGGCTACGAACTTGCTCCTGAGTTTGTGGGCAATGCAAGAGTAGAATATGACCAAAGAAAAGCATTTGAAGGTGCAAACTTCATCTATGCTAAAAACTGGTCGGCTTACGCAGATCCAAACTATGGCAAAATCCTTTGCCAAGACCGCGATTGGACTGTTGACACAGAAAAGATGAGCCTTACAGACAATGCTTTCTTTATGCACTGCCTACCTGTGCGTAGAAATATGATTGTGACAGACGACGTGATTGAAAGCCCACGTTCTATCGTGATTCCTGAGGCTGCAAACCGCGTGGTCTCTGCTCAAACTGTGATAAAAAGAATGTTAGAAAGTTTATAATTTTTACCGATAAAACCGCATAAAATCATGTATCGCTTCAAACGCGTTGTAGTAAAGATTGGTAGCAATGTCCTTACCCAAGCAGATGGAACATTGGACCTTAAAAGGATAGAGGCTATAGTAACAGACATAGCCAAAATGCACAAAGCTGGCATAGAAATCATTTTGGTTTCTTCTGGTGCGGTGGCATCTGGTAGGAGTGAACTAAAAATAGACAAGAAACTAGACTCTGTGTCTTCTCGTCAACTTTTCTCTGCTGTAGGCCAAGCAAAACTTATAAATCACTACTACGACTTGTTCCAAAAACACGGAATGCATTGTGGTCAGGTGCTTACTACAAAAGAAAGTTTTGGCACAAGACGTCACTACCTTACTCAAAAAGACTGCATAAGTGTGATGCTAGAAAATGGTGTTATTCCTATTGTGAACGAAAACGACACTATTTCTGTAACAGAGCTAATGTTTACCGACAACGACGAACTTTCTGGTCTATTGGCAACAATGATGCATGCCGAAGCACTTATTATATTGAGTAATATCGACGGCATCTACAATGGCAACCCTTCGGACCCTGCTTCTGAGGTGATTAGAGAGATTACACCAGAAGGAAACTTTACCAAATACATTCAAACTGGCAAGTCATCTTTTGGTCGTGGCGGTATGCTTACCAAATACAATATTGCTCGCAAAGTGTCTGGCGAAGGTATTTATGTAATTATTGCCAACGGTAAAAGAGATGGTATTCTTACTAGCCTAATAGAAAAAGATTGCACCATTCCTCACACCACCTTCATGGCAAACCAAAAGAAAGCCTCTGGCGTGAAAAAATGGATTGCTCACAGCGAAAGTTTTGCAAAAGGCTATGTAGTGCTAAACGAAGGTGCAACAGAAGCTCTAGTAACCAAAGCAAGTTCTGTGCTTCTAGTGGGCATTACAGAAGTAGGTGGTGAGTTTGTAAAAGGCGATATAGTAAAAATCCTTAGCCCAGAGAAAGAAGAACTAGGCGTGGGCATTGCTCAATACGATAGCGACAAAGCACGTGAGAGCATCGGCAAGAAAGGCCAACGAGCATTTATTCACTACGATTACTTATACCTAGACTAAACAGAACTCGGTTACATCCCGTTAGCACTGTAGCCGAGTCATTATAAAAAGAATGGCGACCCTCTTTAAATAAGTGAGTCGCCATTAGTTTTTTATATAAGGTTTTATTTTTCTTCGATTGCTTGTGGTTGAGAGTTCATAATATCTTCAAATACCATAATTTGAGCGGTAAAGTGATAAGGAACAACCCAAAGAAGACCAATACCTAGAGTAAGTAATGATAATAGATACCAACCAAAGAAGCTAAGGTCTAGAAGGAATAATTTCATTTTATAACCATTTGTAAGCTTCATACTTAAATTGATACATTCTTCTGCTGTTAGTTTTTCGTTATTTATACTGATATATGCAGCCATACAATATGAGTATGATTTGATAATACCAGGAATGATTAAAAGCAACAACCAAAGCATTGTATAAATAGTTGATAAACCAAATACTTTAATTGATCTTACGTAGTCTGCTTTAAAAGGTTCTACAAGTTGCTTTGATAATTCAATTTTTCCGCCACGCACAAATTTTATGAATTCTCTTAAACATAAATAGCCTAGAGGGAAAGCAACAAAGATTTCAACTATTAAGTTTAATAGTGAAGATAAAGTTTTATTGTCGCCCATTGCAAAACCAAGCACGGTTGACATAAACATAATAATAAGATTGTAAACAAAGAAAAGCAATACTGCACCTTTCCAGTCAGCTTTCAGCATATCCCAAGCTGCATTTCTGTACTCAAAATTTTGTTTCATAATTTAGGTTTATTAAAGTTTTTCTGGTTGCAAAGATACGAAAAAAATGCTATATTTGCGAAAATATATATTTTAATAAAGATGAATAACTGGAAAGAAAACTCACTACTTGCTTCAAGAAAACTAAACCTGCTTTCTTCTGAAGAAATAAATAAAGTGCTATTGGCATTGGCCGACAAGGCAGAAGAACAATGCGACGCATTATTAGTAGAAAACGAAAAAGACCTATCTGCTATGGATAAAAGCAATCCATTGTACGACAGACTTTTACTTACCAAACAACGTATTTTCGACATCGCTTCTGATATAAGAAAAGTAGCATCACTGCCTACTCCGCTTGGCAAAACTCTAGAAAGCAGAGAACTTCCAAACGGCCTTAAACTTACCAAAAAAGCAGTACCTTTTGGTGTGATTGGTATTATCTACGAGGCACGCCCAAACGTTAGTTTCGACGTATTTTCACTTTGCTTTAAAACTGCCAATGTATGCGTGCTAAAAGGCGGTACAGATGCATATAACTCAAACTTTGCTATTGTAAACCTTATAAAAGAAGTGCTTCGTGAACACAATTTAGACGAAAATATGGTTCACCTACTACCAGCTGGTCGTGAGGCTACAGGCGAGCTTCTTAGCGCTGTGGGTTACATAGACCTTATCATTCCTCGTGGTAGTGCAGGACTTATTAAATATGTGCGTGAAAACTCACAAGTGCCTGTAATTGAGACTGGTGCAGGTGTGGTTCACTGCTATTTCGACGTAGATGCCGACCTAGAAAAAGGTAAAGCAGTAATCGAAAATGCAAAAACTCGTCGTGTGAGTGTTTGTAATGCACTAGACTGCCTTGTGATTCACAAAGATAGACTTGACGACTTAGTAGAAATCTGCTCAGGTCTTATCAAAGAGAAAAATGTGGTTATCGAGGCAGATGAAGCTTCATACAATGCTCTAGACGGCAACTATCCTGCAGAACTTCTTACCACTGCAAACGAAGAAAGTTTTGGGAAAGAGTTTATGTCTCACCGCATGAGTATTAAAACTGTAGATTCACTAAGATGTGCCATTGAACATATCAACAATTATACTTCAAAACACAGCGAAAGCATCGTTACAGAAAATGAAGAATCTGCTGCAGCATTCTTAAAAGAAATTGATGCTTCTTGTGTTTACCACAATGCTCCAACAAGTTTCACAGACGGCGGACAATTTGGTATGGGCGCAGAAATTGGTATTAGCACCCAAAAACTTCACGCACGTGGTCCTATGGCTCTACCAGAACTATGCACATACAAATGGTTAATCGTTGGTAACGGCCAAATTCGTTCATAACACACTAACTGAATTTTAATGAAAGAACTATTATCAGATCTATTAAATCTGCCACTGCAAGACCCTGTTTTGATATTTTCAGTGGTCTTAGGCATTATTTTATTTGCGCCAATTATATTCGACAAAATTAGGATTCCACATATTGTGGGTATGATTTTAGCCGGTATGATTTTAGGTCCTAACGGGATAAATTTATTAAGTCACGATAGTAGTTTTGAACTTTTTGGTCAAGTAGGTATCCTCTATATCATGTTTGTGGCAGGTATAGATATGGATATGAACGACTTCAAGCAAAACAAAAATAAAAGTATAGTCTTTGGGATATTAACCTTTATTATTCCTATGATTATAGGTACAGTAACTGGTTACTATCTAATAAAAGAAATCATCCTTACATCATCTGGCTCAGCAGAAAGCGTCACATGGCTAAGTGGAGATGCTGCCAACAACGTAACATTGATAAAATATTGCGTACTTTCTGCTGTGGTTTTAGCCAGTATGTACGCCTCAAACACCCTTATTGCATACCCTATCATTAGCCGATATGGTGTTGCAAAACAAAGGTCTGTAAATATTACTGTGGGTGGCACTATGATTACTACTATACTATCTCTGTTGGTACTTGCTATTATCTTAGAGGTGGTAAGACAAGGTAGTATAGACTATATGTTTTGGGTAAAACTAACCATAAGTTTAGGAATATATTCTTTTATTCTTTTCTATCTGTATCCACTTGTAGGTAGATGGTTTTTCAAAAGATTCGACGACAATATAGTGCAATATATTTTTGTGCTAGCCATGGTGTTTCTTTCTTCATTCTTGGCAAAAATGGCAGGAGTAGAATACATTATTGGTGCATTCTTAGCAGGTGTTACCCTAAATAGACTTGTGCCTCGCAGATCGCCACTTATGAATAGAATAGACTTTGTGGGCAATGCTATTTTCATTCCATTCTTCCTTATTAGTGTAGGTATGGTAGTAAACTTTAAGGTAATTTTCGACGGTTATCTTACTATTGTTACCGCTATTGTAATGTCTTTGGTAGCAACACTTGCCAAATATCTTGCAGCAAAACTGACTCAAAAGGTATATAAAATGGAGCCAGAAGAGGGAACGATGATATTTGGTTTAAGCAATGCGCAAGCAGCTGCCACCCTTGCTGCCGTAACTATTGCATACAATCTAATAATAGGTACTACTGCGGAAGGTTCTGAAATAAGATTGCTATCTGAAGAAATCCTTAATGGTACTATCGTAATGATTTTGGTTACTTGTACCATAAGTTCTATTTTCACTGAAAAAGCAGCTAAAAAACTAGCCCTTAAAACAGATTTAGAGACCTCTGAAAACAATTATAACCCAGAAAATCGTATTCTTATACCAGTGTCAAATCCAGAGACTCTAGATAGTCTTATGGAGCTTGCCCTACTCATAAAAGAAAAGAAAGATAATCAACCTGTCTATGCTTTAAAGGTGGTAGACGACTTCCAAAATGCAGATAAAGTAACACAAGGCAAGAAACTTCTAGACAGAGCAGCAAACATTGGCGCAGGAGCAGATGTGAAGGTTAAACGCATCTCTCGCTACGATTTAAATATTTCTAGCGGTATTTGCAATGTGGTGAAGGAAAAGAATATCTCTGACGTGGTATTAGGTTTACATAGAAAAAGCACTGTATCAGACTCTTTCTTTGGTAATATGACAGACTCTCTTCTTGGTGGTGTAAACCGTATGATTTACATCTACAAGTCTGTGCAACCAATGTCAACTATTAAAAGACTAGTGGTGGCAACTCCTCCAAAGTGCGAATTTGAATCTGGCTTCAACAAATGGTGCAACCGTGTATTTACCCTAGCTGGTCAAATAGGTGGCGACCTTGTATTTTATTGCACAAAAGAGACAAAAGAAGCCATTGTTGAGATAGCAAAAGAAATAAAAACAAGCGTACAAATACAATATTTCTTGTTGGCTGAATGGGAAGATTTCTTAATCTTGAGTAGAGAGGTGCATTTCAACGACCTTTTACTAGTAGTAACAGCCAGAAAACAAAGTATCTCATACACTCCAGAACTAGAAAAACTGCCAAAACAACTAGGCAACTACTTCTCAGAAAACAGTTTCATTGTTCTTTACCCAGAACAGTTCAAGGAAGGCGAATTTGATAGAAATATTTCGGAACGTAAGTTTATTTAAAAACCAATGGCGACTCACTATCTAAAGTTAGTCGCCATTGATGTTTTACACTTTTCTATGAAAAATCCAATACAAAAACTACACTTTTCCATATAAATTAAGACTCTAAAACTACACTTTTCTATGAAAGTTGGTTTACATTTGTAGCAGCTTTAAAAAGTAGACACTAAAAAATGGCGACTCTTTAAGAAAAGGGCCGCCATTTGTGTTTAAAATAGACTTATCTCTGTTGGGTTAGGGTTGTATTCTTTGACGCCTTTGAAGGTGAGGCGGTGGTATGGGGTGATGCCGTGCTGTGCGATGGCATCACGGTGTTTGGCAGTAGGGTAACCCTTGTTTTCTAACCAGTCGTATTGTGGGTACTCTTCTGCAATCTTATTCATGTAGTCGTCCCTATAGGTTTTGGCAAGCACAGATGCAGCAGCAATAGACATCATTTTGCCGTCGCCTTTCACAATGGTGGTGAAAGGAATAAGTAGTTTGCTCTTAAATCTATTGCCGTCGATAAGTAGATGTTCTGGTTTCACGTTTAGTGCCTCAATGGCTCTTGTCATTGCCAAAAAAGAAGCGTTAAGGATGTTAATTTTGTCGATTTCATCGGGAAAAACCACACCTACTGCATATGCCACAGCCTCTGCTTCTATGATAGGTCTTAGGGCATAACGTTGCTTTTCGGTGAGTTGTTTTGAGTCGTTCAGAAGTTCATTTGAAAACGACTCTGGAAGTATCACAGCAGCGGCAAAGACAGGACCAGCCAAACAGCCTCTACCTGCCTCGTCCACTCCGCATTCTATTCTGCCTTTTTCTAGGTATGGTAATAACATATTAGTTTTGAGCTAAATATGGTCTTTTGTTACTTGCGTTGCAACCAATAAAGTTGCCAACTAGTGTAGAAACCCAAATGCAGAAGATTTGTCCAATATTTTCTGCAAGTACTTCTGCACTTCCCATTGCGTAATAGAAAATATCGGCAATACTGTGGGCAAATCCACAAACAATGAATAGAGGCACTCCGAAAATAAGTGGAAGATATTTTCCGCCGTTAAATTTAGAGTGATAAACGGCTTCTGTCATGATAAATCCGCACAATACAGCAAGAAGACAGTTTTTAAGTAGTCCGTTTGCAAGGCGAGTATTAATAATACCATCTGCCACGTCGGTTAAAGATGGTTGCACATAACGCACTATCAAACCCATAATAACGCAACCAACAAGGTTTCCTATTATAGAAATAGGAATCATTTGCCAAGTTTTTTTAGTAACAAATCCTGCAGTGCCAGTGTATAAGACATGTTTGTTGTGAACCACCACAATAAGGCCAAATGAGAATAGCACAGCACCGATGAAACCGCCTATTTCTGGAAATGCAGCGCAGCTTTTAAGGTAAGCTGTTCCACCAAATGAAATACAAGCACCAGCAAATATGGCATGTTTAAAATTGAAAATAAAATCTTTTAGTGTCATATTATTTTAGGTTATAAATATAAGTTATCAATACGTTTCCTACTGCTTTTAATACCTCTTTATCTATGTTTTCCATAGTGTCATTTACAGTATGCCATGTATAAGGGAAACCCTCGTCGTTTGTATAGTCGATGATGTCTATACAAGGAATTCCTATCATTTTGTTTACATAATAATGGTCGTCGATAAGACTTCCGCCCTCTTCATTTACAAACAAACTTCCATAGCCTAGAGATGCAGCAGTTTGCCAAACACTATCTAGCACTTCACCTGCATAGAAAGAAGAAATTAAATCTTTTGCAAAGCGTGCTCCCTTGCCTCCAACCATGTCTAGCAAAATGCCAAAGCGAGCATTGTATCTAGGCACATGAGGGTTGAGTGCCCAATATTGAGAGCCTAAACAATAGCTATTGTGGTGGTCTGAGTGTCCGTAGTCCTCTGAGTCGAAAAGTATAATATCCACTGCTACATTTGGCTTTTGCACAGCAAATTGTCTTGCAAGTTCAAGGAGTACGCCCACGCCAGAAGCACCGTCGTTTGCTCCTAAAACAGGTTTTTTATGATTGCTTGCATTAGGGTCTTCGTCGCAAAAAGGTCTAGTGTCCCAGTGTGCGCACAGCATAATTCTGTTTTTAGACTGAGGATTCCACGAAGCAATAATATTTCTAGATTCTAGTTTTGTGCCGTTGTATGCTTTAAGTGTAACATCTTGAGTAATAACGGTATCTGCAAATCTTTCAAGTGTAGAAACAAGATATTTTCCACATTCTTTATGCTCTTTTGTGCTTGGAATGCGATAACCGAAATCTACTTGTTTTTGCATAAAATTGTAGCAACTATCTGCATTGAACGCCACTTTCTGCTCTTGTTTGACAACGGCAGAACCACTTGCAGCAGTATTGTCATTGGTAGAACCACCTGCAGAGCAAGATGCTAACAAGAATAACGATAAAAATAAAATTAGTTTTTCCATTTCACAGGTAATAATGATAATATGGCTGTAAGCACCACATAAATAGGATAATATAAAGCCACCAAGGGTGAATAAACTAAAACTGATGTCTTTTTAAATCTAATTGCCGTTGGCAACAAAATAAGCATATCAATAATGTATTTTGCCGCAACCCAAGCTAGCAATATCGGACTCCAAAAAGACATTATATAGATGCCAATCATTAGGCATTGCATTGCAAAAACAAGCACTCCAGATGCTATGATAGAAAGGTCTGTATAGTGTGGAGCTTTAGATGTCCAACGGGCTCTTTGGCGGAAAAATTCCTTTATGCTATCACTTCCTTTTATAGTAACTTCTGCCTCCCAAGAGTTGCAAAAATGCACGGTTCCATCGAGTTTTTTTGTACTTTCTAGCAAAAACATATCATCGCCAGAAGGCACTTCCAAAAGCACATCACATCTATTGTACCAATCCTTAGAAAACACCATGCTACAAGCGTTGCACATTAGTGGATTTTTGTTTCCTGCACTACCAGCTGTTATTCCCATAATGCTGAGGTATTCCATGCATTGAAGCGGATATTCACGGCTCATCTTCACAGGACCAATCACCAAATCTGCACCGCTCTGCAGATACGAACTCACCATTGCTTCCACCCACGTGCGTGGATAAGAAACATCTGCATCTGCGGTGAGTATTATCTCAGTGTTTGCCTCTGATATGGCTTGTTTTATTGCTCTCTTCTTACCATTGCCCAAAGCAGATAGCAACTTCAATCTACCAGTAGTGTACAACTCAGACGAACGCACAAAACTGGCGGTTTCATCGGTAGAATTGTCATCTACAATAATAAATTCTATATTCTTATAAGTCTGATTTAGAAAATCGTTAAGGCAGTTTTTTATGCTTTTAGCTTCGTTCTTTACCGCCATTACCACAGTGACCATTTCGTTGCAACAGTCAAGAGGTTTTTCCTTTGGCAAACGGAGCAGACCTATTGCAGTGTAGATAATAAAACTTAGGTAAAGAGCAAAAACTAAAATTATCATAGAGATAAAGAGAAACCGCTAATAGAACTTATTAGTGCCACTAATGCTATAACAGAGATTAATATGCCTGTAGCTTTATTTAGTATCCACAATCCCCTAATGTTGAATCTTTTTCTAAATATACTAGCAAGTAGTGTTAATAAAAACCACCAAAGTGCAGCACCAAGGAATACTGAACAAATGCCTATAGCAATTTCAATAAAGTGAGATTCTGAAGAAATGAAGTTGTACTGTGCAAAAAGTCCTATGTATAGGAATATCATAAGGGGATTGCTCAGTGTAAGGAAAAATGCAGTAAGATATTCTTGCCAATAAGAAGACTTGTCTGTCTTGCTTTTTTCAATGTTTTTGGCAGGGTTTTGGAAGAAAATATAAACCCCAAAAATCACCATAATAGCACTACCTATTATTTGAATGATAAGTTTGTTTTCTTCTATAAAAGATAATACCACCGAAAGCCCAACTATGGCTAGCAACGCATAGAATGTATCCGATGTTGCTGCTCCAAGTCCAGAAGTGAACCCGTGCATGCGTCCTTTTTGCAGAGTTCTCTGAATAATTAATATGGCAATAGGGCCTACAGGAATTGATGTACACAAGCCTATAGTTATTCCCTCAATAATGGTACTAATCATAATGCAAATATCTTATTTTTTTTTCATCTTTTTGCTATAAAATGTGGATTTTCTTTTATTTTTGTAAAAATTATGGCAGATAAGAGCAAAATATATTTCATTTCCGATGTTCACCTAGGTGCTAGAGCATTCGACGACGATAGAGAAAGGGAGAAAAAACTAGTTCGTTTCCTTTCTTCTATACAAAATGATGTTAAGGCAATCTACTTTTTAGGTGATATTTTCGACTTTTGGTATGAGTACAAAAACTTCATCCCAAAGGGTTTTACTCGCCTATTTGGAAAGTTGGCAGAGTTTGCCGACGCTGGTGTAGAAATGCACTATTTCATAGGTAATCACGATATCTGGACAGGAGATTATTTTGAGAAAGAGTTTGGCATGATAATGCACTACGATGCAGAGGAAATGCAGATAAATGGTAAAACATTTTATCTTGCACATGGTCACAGGACAGGCTACAGACCACTTGCTGTGAAGATTATGCACTTTTTCTTCCATTCAAAATGGGTAAGACGCATATACAACCTTATCCACCCTTCAATAAACTATTACTTCGGACTTAATTGGTCTGCCCACAATAGAAAATACAAGCATAAACAAGAAGAAGCTAAATATCTAGGCGAAGCCAACGAGTTTCTTGTTTGTTTTGCAAAAGAATACGTAAAAACCAAACCAATAGACTTCTTTGTTTTCGGTCACCGTCACGTAGTACTAGACCTAATGATAACGAAATCTTCTCGTGTGGTCTATCTCGGCGACTGGGTCACAAACTTCACCTACGGCATCCTAGACGGCACCGCATTTTCACTTGAGATTTACGAGGAAAGTGAGAATGCATAAATTTCCTTAAAAACACTTCACAATAGGCAATAATTTGCCTATTACAACGTTTGTAAGAAAGAGACAAACTAAAAATCAAAATCATGAAAAAACTTTTATTTACTATCGGCACTTTGTGTGCGGTATTGATTTCTTCTTGTACAAATCAAGGTAAATACACTTACCAAATTCCAGATTCTTTAATCATTGATGCCGATACAGCAACAATTATCCCCGATTATCAAAAGAAAATAGGCGATACCAAAGTTGTTTGTTATATTGTAGATACTTGTAGTAGGAATTATAAATACCCTGCACAAATAACAATGAGAGAGTTTGGTAATCCTATATTACCAGTATATGACATTCTTGATATTCAACTTGTGAAAATAGAAAATGACTCATTCTCTATTTCATTCCCAGAGATGGTTGGAACAGGAAATATTAGTTGTGCTTTTGCAATAACAGATAGTACTGCTGGTTATATTGACGCTTATATTGAGCCTGGCAAAACAAACAATATCTGGATTGATATAACAAAACCACAAGGACAATATGGAAATCTTTACGCTGTTTATTCTGACAATGCTTACAATGCAATTAATAATGCAATAAACAAACCTATCCCTTATGTCAGAGATTGGCGTGGTATTCCAGAAAATAAGTATGTAGATTTAAATAAAAAAGAATTTATAGAAATGGTTATGCATCAGCATGACTCAATAATTGAATGTATTAATAAAGATTCTATAGCAAGTACGATTCGTTTTTACAATGTTGAATATGCAAAATACGAGACATATAGAGAAATAAAAGAATATAATTACTTAAAAAAGGAATTATGCAAAAGAGAGATTGCTAAACATGAGTATATATCATCAGAAGAATTGCAAAAAGTATTTAATGAATTAAATTTTCTTCCAAAATCATTATTTTATCCACATTGTAATAAATTCTTAAATGAGACATCAATAGACCTAAAAGATTATCCTGCAGATGTATATTCAATGTCTCAGTTGGCGCGACTTTGTGATAAATTTGATGAAAATCTTTGGAAAGACGCGCCAGAAGATGCTGCCGATTTTATTGGCGATGAATTCTATATTGCAGCCTATAAACATTATCGCACTCAATGTATAGAAGCTCACAAAAGAGCAGAAGGCGTATTTGCAGAAGACACACCTAATGTTGCTGACGCCAAGTTATTTTCTTCTATGATGCAAAAATACAAAGGCAGACCTACTATTGTTTACTTTTGGAGTGCACTAGATTCTTACTCTTTATTAGATTTGAGAAGAAATAAAGATAATCAATCGGCTGACACCACATACGTTTATATCGCAAACAGTTGGTCTTCTAAATCAGACTGGAATAAAACAATTAATCATATTAAGGGGAACCATTATTTTATTTCTAATGAATCTTTCAATTATATACTAAAGAAATTTGGAAATAAACATGGAATGATTCCATTTAAACTATATGTAGATGAGAATGGTAAAACTTATTCTTATGAAGATAGAACTCCGCTAGATCCTGAAGCTAAAGAAAATAAGCGTCCTGTTTACATAGAAGAAGTACCAGATGTGCCAAATGACAGCTTAATTTCTGCTATTGTAGAAAAACACAAAGGGAACCCTACAATTATAGATTTTTGGGGGACAAATTGCATACCTTGTATGAAAGAGATTAGCATAAAAGAAAAAACCAAAACAGATGATGTAAACTATATTTATATCACATGTACAGCAAATTCCCCACAAAATAAATGGGAAGAAACAATAAAAGACATAAGCGGATATCATTATTATATATCTACCGATGCTTTCGATTCAATACTAGAAAGTTATCAGACAAGTTCCATCCCATTTAAACTATACTACTCCGCAGACGGAACATTAGAAAAAACTGTTGTAGGAGCAGAGTATTAAAAAAAATATTTTTATTCAGTTATTAAGGATACTTAACAACTGAATAAAGTAAAATGGCGACCCTCTTTAATAAGTGAGTCGCCATTAGTTTAAAGGGTTATAACTCTTATCTAACACACAATTACTTTGTGCATTGGGATGTCGTGGGGTTCGGTGGGGATGTCGAGGTAGAATTGTTCGCGGAAGCAAACACCTACGGTGAAGAGATTGCTGTATTTTGAAAGGAATTTATCGTAGTAGCCTTTGCCTCTGCCTAAGCGGTAACCGTTTGGGGAGAAAGCAACGCCAGGAACGAGAATGAAATCTATTGAGTGAGGAGTTAGGAGTGAGGAGTTAGGAGTTACTGGTTCTTTGATGTCATATTTCCCTATTTTGTAGTCTCCATTAAACTCACACGCGGTCATATCATCGCCGTTGATTACAGGGAGGAAGACCTTTTTGCCCATGGCAATGCATTTGTCTATGAGCGAAAAAGTGCCGATTTCATCGGGCAAATTGGCAAATAGCATCACAGTATTTGCTGCGAGAAATTCGGGCATAGAAAAAAGATTATCAAGCAGAAGTTTCTCTCTTTTCGCCTTTTCATCGGCAGAAATAGCAGACACTCTCACCTTAATAATCTTCCTAAGTATTTTCTTTTTTTCTAGCATATTTTTATAAGCCTTGTGCCATCTTCTACCTCAGAAATTTCTACTCTAAGGGTTTCTTCTGGAAGTATTTCTTCCACCTTTTCTGGCCATTCCATAAAGCAGAAGCAACCACTATCCATATAGTTGTCGAACCCTATACCAAAAGCCTCGTCTAGAGATTTTATTCTGTAAAAATCGAAGTGGAACACACTCTCACCTTCTCTGTCGGTATATTCATTTACAATGGCAAATGTAGGGCTATTTACCACATCTTCCACTCCAAGTTCTTCGCAAAGAGCCTTGATAAATGTGGTTTTCCCAGCGCCCATGTGCCCATAAAAGGCAAGGAGTTTGTTGTCGCCTATTTCTTTTAAGAAAGTGCGTGCAACGCTATTTATCTCGTCTAAACTATTTAATTTTATTTCTATCATCACTTTAAAATAAACTTATTTGTCCTTCTTCATCAGTTTTTAGTGCGCCTTCTTCCTCCACTTCTTCTACAGTTTCCTCAACCACTTCTTCTGGCTGGCGCAGAGGTTCAAGTTCTACCACTTCACCCACCTTAAATGTTGTGATACGTTTACCTTTCGCCTTATAACCTTTCACTCCAATAAAGCTTTCTGCATCTATGCGTGGAAACTCCTTGTCGGCATCTGGACCTGTCAGTTTTGCCTCTATATAAGGATAAAGCGTGTCGGTAAGCAAGAACAACACAGATTTTGGATTTTCACCTAGATATGAAAGTGGTTTGGCAGTAGATTCAAAGTTGAAACGCTTCAAATATGCAAATTTTTGGTCGGCATCGTAAAGAGCTGCAGTCCAAACCTTGCCCTCATCAAATTTCTCTATTTTCAAGATATTGTTTGAATAGTGATTTCCTGCATCAAAGTTGGTTGTGTACCAAGTACCGTTGTTTAACACAACCAAGATTTCGTCTCCACTATTAAATTCACCTAAAAACTCGCCCCTGCCGTCGTAATTTAAGCGCAACACATCGTGGTCGAACCATACTTTTCTGCCTCCAAGAGTAGAACCACCTTTGTGCTTGCAAGTAATCTTTTGAATATCGTTTTTAGTAAGGATATTGCCACGAGAAGAACGTCCTTTGATGTCTATATCGGTGAAATCTTTTTCCATTACCAACACTTTTACCCTTGGACGTGGACGCAAGTTTATCTTTATCACCTCAGCTTCACCGTTAGGGTTTGCAGAGAAATAAAGCACTTTTGTACCTGCGGTGCCCATGGTTAAGTCATATTCTTTGTCGCGAACAAGACCTGTTACAGAGAAACGTTTAATATAGTTTATGCCGTCTTTACCGTCGCGATAAACCATATTGTAAACGGTACGTTTGTCGTTTTTCTTAAACACACCCACATGGATAATATTCTTGCCCACATATACCTTTTCTGCCACTTTCACCACCTTGAAAGTACCATTTTTGTAGAAAATAATAATATCATCAATGTCGGAACAGTTGCACACATATTCATCTTTTTTAAGCGCAGTACCAATGAAGCCCTCGTCTTTGTTGATATAAAGTTTTTCGGTAGCTTCCACCACTTTCACAGCATCGATAGTATCAAAAATACGAAGTTCTGTTTTGCGAGGATATGCAGCACCATATTTTTCTTTTAGGTGTTCATACCACTTAATGGTGAAGTCTGTAATATGCTCAATATTGTATTTTAGTTCTTTGAGTTTTTCATTTAGCGCAGCGATATTATCTTCTGCCTTTTGTACTGAGAACTTCAAAATACGAGCCATTTTTATCTCCATTAGTTTCAAGATGTCTTCTCTCTCCACTGGGCGAATAAAACTAGGCTTAAATGGCTCTAGGCATTTATCGATGAAATGTACAGCCTCGTCCATAGACGCTGACTCTTCAAAACCTTTTTCCTTGTAAATTCTTTGTTCAATAAAGATTCTTTCTAGTGAAAGATAAAATATACTCTCCTGAACCTCAGCCTTTTGTATAAGAAGTTCTTCTTTTAAAATACGTAAAGTGTTGTCTGTAGAAAATTTTAAAACATCGGACACACCTAAGAAATGTGGCTTGTCTTGATAAATAACACAACAGTTTGGCGCAATGCTCACTTCACATGAGGTGAACGCATAAAGAGCATCAATAGTTTTGTCGGAAGAACGACCTGGCGCCAAATGAACAATGATTTCTACATTTTCTGCAGTATTATCGTCTATCTTTTTTATCTGAATTTTGCCTTTTTCGTTGGCTTTTAGGATAGAATCAATAAGTTTATCAGTTGTAACACCGTATGGTATTTCGCTGATACAAAGGGTTTTATTGTCTATTTTAGAAATTTTGGCACGTATTTTCACCCTGCCACCTACTCCGCCATCTTTATATCGGCTAATATCCATATAACCACCTGTTTGGAAGTCTGGATAAAGGGTAAATTCTTCGCCTTTAAGGTATGCGATAGAAGCATCTGCCACTTCATTGAAGTTGTGAGGCAAGATTTTTGTTTGAAGACCTACGGCAATACCTTCTACTCCTTGAATAAGTAGTAGTGGAAACTTCACTGGGAACACCACAGGTTCGTTGTTTCTACCGTCGTAAGATTTTTTCCATTCTGTTACTTTTGGGCTATAAAGCACCTCTAGGGCAAACGGACTAAGGCGAGCCTCGATATAACGAGGAGCAGCAGCGCTATCGCCAGTAAGTATATTTCCCCAGTTTCCTTGGGTATCAACAAGAAAACCTTTTTGTCCAAGTTGCACAAGCGCATTGCCAATTGAGCTATCGCCGTGAGGGTGAAACTGCATTGTATGGCCCACAATATTAGCCACTTTGTTGTAGCGTCCGTCTTCCATTCGCTTCATAGAGTGAAGGATACGACGTTGCACAGGTTTTAAGCCGTCGTAGATATGAGGCACTGCTCTATCGAGTATTACATACGAAGCATAATCCAAAAACCAATTTTGGTACATGCCCGTCAACATCTTCTTATTTGACAACCCCGTAGGCATGCTTTCTTCCAACTCTTCGTTATTTTCTATCATAATTATGTGATTTTTAGGTGCGATTTTAAAGTTTCGGTGTAAAATTACAAAAAATCACGAAAAAAACACCTATATTTGCAGTTCATTTTTAACTAAATTTTCAGATATGGCTTCACAAGAAGATGTTTTTAAAAAATTAGTAGCACACTGTAAAGAATATGGTTTCGTATTTCCATCAAGTGAGATCTATGATGGCGTGGGCGCAGTATATGATTATGGTCAAAATGGTGTTGAACTTAAAAACAATATAAAGAAATATTGGTGGGACAGCATGGTACTTCTTCACGAAAACATCGTGGGTATCGATGCAGCTATCTTTATGCACCCAACCACATGGAAGGCTTCTGGCCACGTTGACGCATTCAACGACCCATTGATTGACAACCGCGATAGTAAAAAACGTTATCGTGCAGACGTTCTTATCGAAGAACAACTAGCAAAATACGACGAAAAAATAGACAAAGAATGCGAAAAAGCAGCTAAACGTTTTGGCGAAAGTTTTGATAAAGAAATGTTTATCCAAACAAACGGTCGCGTACAAGAATATGTACAAAAACGTACAGAACTTCACACACGTTTCGCTCAAGCATTAAACGACAACAACCTAGAAGAACTAAAACAAATCATTCTAGATTATGAAATAGTTTGCCCTATTAGCGGTACTAAAAACTGGACAGACGTGCGCCAATTTAACCTAATGTTCTCTACAGAAATGGGTTCTACATCAGAAGGTGCTATGAAGATTTATCTTCGTCCAGAAACTGCACAAGGTATTTTCGTAAACTACCTAAACGTACAAAAAACTGGTCGTATGAAAATTCCTTTCGGTATTGCTCAAATAGGTAAAGCATTCCGTAACGAAATCGTGGCTCGCCAATTCATCTTCCGTATGCGTGAGTTTGAACAAATGGAAATGCAATTCTTTGTTCGCCCAGGCGAAGAAATGAAATGGTTTGAACACTGGAAAGCTTTCCGCTTAAAATGGCACAAAGCTCTAGGTTTAGGTGATCACAAATATCGTTATCACGACCACGACAAATTGGCTCACTATGCTAACGCTGCTACCGACATCGAATTTGAAATGCCATTTGGTTTCAAAGAAGTAGAAGGTATTCACAGCCGTACAGACTTCGACTTAAGCCAACACGAAAAATTCTCTGGCAAAAACATTAAATATTTCGACCCAGAGCTAAACCAATCATACACTCCATACGTTATCGAAACATCTATCGGTGTGGACCGTATGTTCCTTTCTATTCTTTCTGCTGCATACACAGAAGAAAAACTAGAAGGTGGCGACAGCCGTGTAGTTCTTAACTTGCCTCCAGTACTTGCTCCAGTGAAAGCTTGCGTAATGCCACTTGTTAAGAAAGATGGTCTTCCAGAAAAAGCTCGTGAAATCATCAATAGCTTGAAGTTTGACTTCAAATGTAGCTACGACGAAAAAGACTCTATCGGTAAACGTTATCGTCGTCAAGACGCTGTGGGTACTCCATTCTGTATCACAGTAGACCACCAAACTCTAGAAGACAACATGGTTACTATCCGTCATAGAGACACTATGAAACAAGACCGTGTGGCTATAGCAGACCTATACAACATTATCAACGAACAAGTAAGCATGAAAAACTTGTTCAAAAAGATTACTGAATAATTGAACTTTATAAAAAAACACACAATACTGCTGCTAGGCTGGATTATCTTCTTTCTGGCCTTGCAGTCTTGTGCTAACAGGGGTGCAGGTCCTCAAGGGGGGCCAAAAGATAAAGAACCTCCTGTGTTAGTTTCTGCAACTCCTGAAAACGGGAATACCAATTTCTCTGCCAAAAATATTATTTTGGAGTTTAACGAATTGATTTCAGCAAACAATCCACTCCAAAATGTAACTTTCTCTCCTCCCCAAAAAAACTCACCTACAGTAAAGGCTTTGGGAAAGAAAGTTAGCATTGCTTTTCAAGACTCACTTCTTCCAAACACCACTTATACCATTACATTCAAAAAGTGTATAGTGGATTATACCGAATCAAACCCTTTTGCAGATTATGTTTATACATTCTCAACTGGAGATAAAATTGATTCATTGCAAATTAGTGGCAAGATTATTGATGCACAAACCCTAGCGGCTAAAAAGAATTATACTGTAGGTATTTATAGCAATTTGTCAGACACAGCATTTACAAAAACTAGATTTGAAAAGATTGCTAAGACAAATGAAGATGGTGAATTTACCATTTATGGTGTAGCAGAAGGAGAATATAATTTATTTGCTATCAAAGATGCTGGAGGTGTCAACTATTACCAAAACAAAGGCACAGATATCGCATTTTTAGACTCTACCATCACCCCATACGCCCACTTGCACGGCAAGGTAGATACACTTTGGACAGACTCCACCAAATCTAAATACGAAAATGTTACTTTAGATGCCTATAATGAATATTACCCAAAGGGATTGATACTAAAAACCTTTAAAGAAAAAGATATTATTCATAGGCTAAAAAATTATAAACGTAATAGCAGAAATCAGTTTACTATTACATTTTCTGAACCACAAGACAAAGAACCTATAGTAAAACTATTGAGCGATAGTTCTTTTGCAGATCCTCTATTAAAAGAGAGAACAAGCCGAACAGACTCAATTGTTTACTGGGTAAAAGATAGTTTATTGTACAATAATGACAGCCTATATATTTCTGTTTCGTATTTAAAAACAGATAGTTTAGGAGAGAGCGTTTCGCAAACAGATTCACTATATTTCATTTATAGAGAAACCAAAGCAGAAAAACGCAGAAAAGAGAATGCTACAAATAAGCATATTTTAGGTTTTACTCACAATTTAAATAAAAACCTAGAAGTTTATGATACTATAAAGATAGTTTTTGAAGAACCTATTAAAGAAGTTGTAACTGATAGTATAAAATTGTCACTTAAACAGGATACCATATTCGAAGATGTAGATTACACAGTAATGTATGACGATAGCATCTGCAAGAAAATACTTTATCTATTATTTAAGAAAGAATTAGGTGGAACATATCAGTTGAACATAGACTCTGCAAGCATAACTAGTATTTATGGCAAAGTAAATGATAAGTTCAACAAACCTATCAGATTAAAAAAACTAGAAGATTACTCAAATCTATATATCAAGTTTAAAGAAGACATTCCAAACGGCATAGTCCAACTTATAAATGAGAAGGATATTGTGATAAGAGAATGTCCTGTGCAAAATGCAGAAGCATACTTCGAAGATATCAATCCTTCTAGCTATTACATAAGAATGTTTATAGACGAGAATGGAAATAAAAAATGGGATACTGGTAATCTGAAAAATAAAATCCAACCAGAAATGATGTATTACTATCCTAAAAAGCTCCAAATGAGAGCCAATTGGGATATGGAAGAAACCTGGCCATATAAAGAGATTGATATTTTAAAACAAAGGCCTGCAGAATTAGTAAAAAAAGATAAAAACGCTAAATAACACAATATGTCTGTAATTATTTCTGAAGTAAAAACCCGTAAAGACCTAAAGAAATTTGTTCAATTCGGGATAGACCTTTTTGAAGGCAACGATTGTTTTTGTCCTCCACTTGTTTTCGACGAGTTAAATACTCTTGACAGTAAGAAAAACCCTGCATTCGAAGTTTGCGAAGCCATTTACTTCCTTGCTTATAAAGAAGGTAAAATTGTAGGTCGTATAGCTGGTATTATAAACAAACAAGCAAATACCCACTGGAATGTACAAAAAGTACGTTTTGGTTGGTTCGACTTTATCGACGACAAAGAAGTGTCTAAGGCACTACTAGATGCAGTAGTAGAATGGGGTAAATCTAAAGGTATGAACGCCCTAAATGGTCCTGTAGGTTTCACCGACCTAGACCACCAAGGCCTGCTACTAGAAGGATACCAATACCTATCTCCAATGGCAGCTCTATACAACTATCCATACTACGTAGAACACTTTGATGCATACGGACTTACAAAAGAAGCAGACTGGGTAGAAATTCGTTTGCAAGTGCCAGAAGTGCTACCTGAAAAGATGACACGCGTGGCAAATATGATTAAGGATAGATACAATGTTAAATCGGTACACGTGAAAGATAGTAAAGAACTGATTAAACGCTACGGTTATACATTCTTTGACCTTATCGATACAGCATACCAACAACTTTACAACTATTCTCCTCTAACAGAGAAACAAAAGAAATATTATAGCGACCTATACTTCCCTATCCTAAATTTCGATTTAGTAACATTGGTTACAAACGAAAAAGACGAACTAGTAGGTGTGGGTGTTGCAATGCCAACCATTAGTAAAGAGCTTAGAAAATGCAAAGGTAAACTATTCCCATTTGGATGGTATCACCTACTAAAAGGTCTAAAAGCAAAAACATACGAATCTGCAGACCTACTACTTATTGCAGTACGTCCAGACTATCAAAACAAAGGTGTTAACTCACTTCTATTTACAGACCAACTACCTTATTATCAAAAACATAAAGTAAAATATGCTTGCGTTACAGCTGTTTTGGAAACAAATATGAAGAACCTTGCAAACTTTACTTTATTCGACCACGAGATTTACAAACGTCGCCGTGCTTATATAAAACAAATCTAAGACATGACAACAGGAAATATAGTTTTATTAACTGGCGGAAGTGCGGGTATAGGTAGTGCTACCGCACAATATTTAATGAGACAAGGTTATACTGTTTACGCTGCATCTCGTAGAGGTAGTGAAAACATAGAAGACCCTTTTTCTGGAGGAAGAATAATTGGTCTATGTGCAGATGTAACCATTCCTGAAAGTCTAGAAAATGCTGTTTCTAGGATATTAGAAGAGCAAGGCGAACTTTCTGCTGTGATTTGCAATGCTGGCAACGGTATTGCGGGAGCAATAGAAGACACTTCTCTAGAAGAAGCACGCTACCAAATGGAAACAAACTTCTTTGGAGTTTTAAACACAATTAAAGCTTGTCTTCCTATTTTCAGAGAACAAAAATATGGCAAAATCATAGCTATTTCCTCTGTAGCTGCTGTTGCACCTATTCCATTTCAAGGTTTTTACTCAGCCAGCAAATCTGCCATTATGCTGCTAATGCAGTCGCTTTCTATGGAGATGAAACCATACAATGTAAAATGTACTTGTATTCTTCCTGGCGACGTGAAAACAGACTTTACTGCGAGCAGAAAATATACAGAGGCAAGTGGACTTCCAAGCTCAGAATACACAGAGGCAATGAAAGCTGCCGTGCAAACAATGGAAAAAGATGAGCAAAACGGCATGAAGCCTATTGTAATTGCAAAAGCAATATACAAAGTCTTGAAAAAAGAAAATCCAAAACCGGTAGTGGTGCCTCATATTACATACAAACTGCTATACCTTTTAATTAAACTTGTACCAACAAGGCTTAAAATTTGGGTCATCAGTAAAATGTATAGTTAAAATTAGGAATTAGGAATTAGGAATTAGGAATTAAGTACTATCTTTGTAGTTAGAATTAAATTAATAAAAGACTATGGCATACTTTTTTACATCAGAATCTGTGTCAGAAGGACATCCAGATAAAGTGGCAGACCAAATATCAGACGCCATTCTAGATAACTTTTTAGCTCAAGCCCCAGAATCAAAGGTGGCTTGCGAAACTCTTGTTACCACAGGTCAAGTGGTCCTTGCAGGTGAAGTAAAATCTTCTGCATACGTAGATGTACAAACTGTGGCACGCAACGTGATTAAACGCATTGGTTATACCAAAAGCGAATATATGTTTGAAGCACACTCTTGTGGTGTTTTCTCTGCTATTCATGAGCAATCTGCCGACATCAACCGCGGTGTAGAAAGAGAAGACCCATACAACCAAGGTGCTGGCGACCAAGGTATGATGTTTGGCTACGCTTGCAACGAAACATCAAACTACATGCCTATCACATTAGATATGTCTCACGCATTGCTTAAAGAGCTTGCAGCAATCAGACGCGAAGGCAAAGAAATGACATATCTACGCCCAGACTCTAAGTCTCAAGTAACAGTAGAATACGACGACAACAACAATCCTGTGCGTATAGACACTATCGTGGTTTCTACCCAACACGACGAATTTATGGAAAACGACGAAGAAATGCTTGCTAAAATCAAAGAAGACGTGGCAAACATTCTTCTTCCACGTGTTTTCTCCCTAGATACACGCTACGAAGCACTAAACAAAGGTGATTTCAAACTATTTGTAAACCCTACAGGTAAGTTTGTGATTGGTGGTCCTCACGGCGACACTGGACTTACAGGTCGTAAAATCATCGTTGACACATACGGTGGTAAAGGAGCTCACGGTGGTGGTGCATTCTCAGGTAAAGACCCTTCAAAAGTGGACCGCAGCGCAGCATACGCAGCTCGTCACATTGCTAAAAACATGGTGGCAGCAGGTCTTGCAGACGAAGTGCTAGTACAAGTAGCATACGCTATTGGTGTGGCAGAGCCAATGAACCTTTATGTAAACACATACGGCACTGCGAAAGTAAATATGACCGACGGCGAAATAGCACAACAAATCTCTAAACTATTCGACCTACGTCCAAAAGCAATAGAAGACAATTTGAAACTTAGAAACCCAATGTATGAAGAAACCGCTTCTTATGGTCACCTTGGTAGAACTCCAGAAGTGGTAACAAAAACCTTCACCACATCAGACGGTGCAGTTATCACCAAAGAAGTAGAACTTTTCACATGGGAGAAACTAGACAGAGTAGAAGACCTAAAATCTACCTTCGGATTGTAAAATCAACCTCTAATATATCTAAAGAGTGAACGACTAAGAACATTAGTCGTTCTCTTTTTTTACATAAATTTGATAAATATGAACAAATTGATTAAGCAACAAAACTTAATTAAAGAAAAATTTAAAACTTATGAATAAATATATAGGAATTTTGTTACTTTTTCTTCTTTCTTCATGTAAGGAAGATTTTTGTACTCAACATATTAGAACGTATAGAGTAATTAATAACTTATCATCTAGATTTATATTAAATATACAAACAGACTATACAGAAAAATCTTTCATAACAAATGGGAACGAGATTAATACATGCGTGATAGATAAAAATCGTTGTAGAAGTTCTGGTTTTCTCTATGCTTATTTTAACGAAGAAGATCTTATTTATGAATATAACTTTAGCCTTTACAATATATTAGATACCTCATCATATAGCCTGGAATATTATATTTTTGACGAAAAAATAGATTCTATTTTTGACGAGCATCTATACCTAGACTTTCTTAATGAAGAAGTAAGTAATCTAAGAGTGGTAGATACATTAACTCTCACCATCGACTCTACACTACTCCCTATCTTCAAAAAAGATTATTGCATGCTAGAGCAATTTAAAGAGTATTATGAATAAACAATTAATGCTGACCGATTGGTCAGCATTAATTGTTTATAGCACCCTTTAAAATAATCTTACTGTGGGAAGTCGCGGTAGATTTCCTCTGTATATTCCTCTGTTTCGTTCGCATCATGCAGTGGCGCCCACACCTGCGAGAAGAAAGGATTTACTTTTGCGATGTGGTTGTAGCGCCATGGCATTGGAGTACAATCTGGGCACCAGTGACCACCTTGAAGCACTAGCACTGGCGACATTGTAAACTCATGACCATCGGCACATTGCCATTTTAATGGAGTTCTGAAATCACCCTTTACCATAGTTTCAGACAAACATTTACCACCACGGAAAGCAGCAGCTTGTTTCATATCTTCAATAGTCCATTCGGTACGTGGTTTAGACTCATCGTAGCCGTGGTCGATATGCACAGCCTCGTCGGTTGGGCGAGAAAGGTCCATATCTTTCCATTTGCGTGGAATAGCAGCCCATTTTTCTTTGCTACCATAATATGCTGCAATACGCTCCTGAACATTATTTTTAATCCACCATTGAGTACCCCAGAATGTTTTATTTGCCATATATTTCATTGCCCATTTAATGAAAATAGGAGGACAAATCTTAGCTAAATGATAGTACCAAGGCACTTGTTTGCCAAGATAGTTTTTGAAGTATTCAGCCACTGGAATGTTGGCACGGAAGTGAAGATATTCTTCTAGTTTGTCTGAGTCTAAATACCATTGACCGTGGAAGTTGCGAGTAACAAACCAATATGGTTCAAATATTTTTTCTGGACGTGGGCAAGAAATAGTATCAAGAAGATAGCATTCAAACTCATAGTTTGTAAGACGATATTCTTTACCAGAACCAATATTGTAGAAGTTGCACCAGAATTCTGCTGGCACGTCGTCGGCACACACATTTGCAAGTAGGCGACCAGAATCTTCCACTGTTGCCCATTCTAGCATACCACGAAGTGGCACGTGGAACATAATAGGGTCGAAGTTTTTAAGAATAGCACCATAAAGAATACCACTTTGGCGAAGGCTCACCCAGTTTTTAATGCCAGATTCTACAATGATTTTCTCTGCCTCTGTTTTTGAAATAGCATAGTGGTCGTAAACACTTATGCAGATAGGGTCACCTGTACGTCCCCAGTGAATAGGTTCGTTGCGATCTGAAGTTTGAGCCACAGTACCAATATAAACCACTTTTATTTCATCTTTGTTTGGCTGAGCAAGCACTGCTTTCACAATGTTTTTAGCAGCTTCGGTATTGGTTTTGATAGTACGTTTTGGGAAATAGTCTGCTTGTGGAGACACCATACCGCCCACGTGAAGCACAATATCAGCACCAGTTACGCATTTTAAAATGTCGTCGTAGTTTAGAAGGTCGCCCCAAACTATTTTTACAGACTCTTCGTCTTTTAGATAAGCAAGTTTTTCCTTGTTTACCTTGCTAGGACGTGCTAGCAATACTATATTATATAGGTCTTTTTTCTTAAGAAGCTCTGCCAAACCAGCAGCACCCATATTGCCTGTGGCACCAGTTAAAAATACAGTCTTTTTCATTTGCTTTTTCCTGTTATTATTTTCTTTATTTCGTTTAGTTTATTTAAAGCATCTATTGGGGTAAGTGAATTGATGTCCACTTTTAAAATCTCGTCGCGCACCTGGCTAAGTACAGGGTCGTCTAGTTGGAATAGGCTAAGTTGATAGCCAGAACGAGATTCTGCAATATTATCTAGTTTTTTAGATACAGTTTTATGCGCGTTTGTACCTTCAAGGTCTTGTAGAACTTTGTTGGCACGTTCCACCACGCTCTTTGGCATACCCGCAAGTTTTGCCACATGAATACCAAAACTATGTTCGCTACCGCCAGGGGTAAGTTTACGTAGGAAAATAACCTTGCCGTTTACCTCTTGCACAGACACATTGAAGTTTCTAATGCGAGAGAAACTGTTTTTCATCTCGTTAAGTTCGTGATAGTGAGTGGCAAACAGGGTACGAGCCGACGCTGTAGGGTGTTCGTGAATGTATTCCACTATCGACCACGCAATAGAAATACCGTCGTATGTGCTAGTGCCACGACCAAGTTCGTCGAATAGTACCAAACTACGGCTTGTCATATTGTTTAGAATGCTAGCAGCCTCGTTCATTTCCACCATAAAGGTACTTTCACCCATAGAAATATTGTCGCCAGCACCCACACGTGTAAAAATCTTGTCCACAATACCCACTTTGGCAGAAGATGCAGGCACATAACAACCAATCTGCGCCATAAGCACAATAAGTGCTGTTTGGCGAAGCAGAGCAGACTTACCAGCCATATTTGGACCAGTAATCATTATTATCTGCTGAGAATGAGTATCTAAATACAGGTCATTTGCTATATATTGCTCACCCACAGGAAGTTGACGCTCAATTACAGGGTGGCGACCATCTTTTATATCAAGTTCGTCTGAGTCGGAAAGCGCAGGACGATTGTAGCCATAGCGAGCCGAGATAGAAGCAAAATTTGAAAGCACATCTAGTTGGCTCAGAATCTCTGCATTTTGTTGAAGAGGACGTATATACTGGCAAAGTTCCTCTACAAGTTGCATATAAAGACGTGTTTCAATAGAAAGTATTTTCTCCTCTGCACCAAGGATTTTATCTTCGTATTCTTTAAGTTCTGGAGTAATAAAACGTTCGGCGTTAGCAAGAGTTTGCTTTCTAATCCACTCTGCAGGCACATTGTCTTTGTGCATATTTCTCACCTCTATATAATAGCCAAACACATTGTTGTAACCAATTTTTAGGCTCGAAATACCAGTGTTTTCCACCTCGCGTTGTTGCATTTTCAGCAAATAATCCTTGCCAGAAAACGCTAGAGAGCGATATTCGTCTAGCTCGGCATCTACACCCTCTCTTATCACCTTGCCTCGATTTACTGCCACAGGAGGGTCGAGTTCCACCCAAGCATGTATCTTGTCTCTTATCTCGGTGAGCGGAGCAAGTTTTTCTGCTATTTTATTGAAATCTTCTGAGTTTGAAGCACTTAGAAGAGATTTTATATTTTCAATTGCAGTAAGCGCTAGTTTAAGTTGCACCACTTCACGTGGATTTACTCTTAAAACAGCAATTTTAGAAACCAAACGCTCCAAGTCGCCCACATCAGACAGCAAAGAAAGTAGAGTATCTTTTATTTCTGGCTCTCTAAAGAAAGAATCCACCACATTTAGCCTAGCATTTATAGCATCCACATCTTTGAGCGGAAATGCCACATAGCGACGCAAAAGACGCGCACCCATTGCAGTGCGAGTATCGTCTAGCACATCTACCAGAGACTTACCATCGCCATAGCCAGTAGAGAAAAGCTCCAAGTTGCGAATAGTAAACTTGTCGAGCCAAACAAAGTTTTCTGAGTGAATACGAGAAATCTGTGTGATATGGCTTGTTTGGAAATGCTGAGTTTGGTCTAAATAATAAAGAATAGCCCCTGCCGCCACAATTGCATCATTCAACTCACTAATACCAAAACCTTTAAGAGTAGAAACCTCAAACTGTTTTAGAAGACGTTTTTGTGCTGTTTCCTCTGAGAAAACCCAGTCTTCCATGGTAAAAGTAGAAGTTTTGCCATCGTAGAGTTTATAAAAACTTTCGTTTTTGCCACGCTCAAACAGTATTTCCTTTGGAGCAAAACTACTCAAAAGCTTTGAAACATATTCTGCAGTACCCTGCCCTGCCAAAAACTCCCCTGTAGAAATATCGAGAAAAGCCACACCCACACTTGTTTTATTGAAATGCACAGCAGCAAGGAAGGTATTTTGTTTAAAATCTAGTAGATTGTCGTTGTAAGAAACCCCTGGTGTCACTAGCTCAGTGATACCACGTTTCACTAGTTTAGTCTTTGAAAGTTTTGGGTCTTCTAGTTGGTCACAGATAGCCACACGATAGCCGGCACGCACTAGTTTTGGCAAATAATTGTCTAGCGCATGAAATGGGAAACCTGCCATATAAATAGCATTTTCCGTGCCCTTCCCACGCTGAGTAAGCGTAATTCCTAGCACCTGCGACGCCAAAAGTGCATCATCGCAGTATGTTTCATAAAAGTCGCCACAACGATAAAGCAAAATTGCATCTGGATTTTGATTCTTCATCTCGAAGAAATGCCTCATCATGGGTGTATCTATCTGTTTAGACATTGTATTAATGATTGTATTATTTTGTTTTGCAATGTGTATGGACATGGCGGCCATATCCGTTATAAAGTGTCAAAGATACTGAAAAATTTATTAACTCAAAAATCTATATTTTATTCTTCAAATCTAGTTTCATATTTTTACCATACGGCAATAAAGCAGATGGAGTCGGAAATAGAAGAAAAACAGAGGCTAAACGAGGGAAATAACTTCAAAGATTTTAATTAAACCCATAAAAAAACAGTGCAAACACAATAAATTGCACTGTTTTTCTGTTAATTAGGTGATAATATTGTTATTATTTACAAAAAAAGTAGTACTTTTGCACGATTATTGGCGTGTTATGCCAACGTTTTCATAAAACCTATTTTGTAACCTTAAACTAAAAACTATGATAAAAAGAGCATCTACTATTCTCATAACGTTATTTTTATTGCTTCTAGGAATAAATACGACTTTTGCTGCACCTAGTTGTCAAACTACCTTCTCTAAAACAAATTTTGCTCCTAAAACTACAGGTGCAACATACTATGACTTAGATGGAATTACATTCTCAGAAGGCATCCCTACCGACATAAATTCTCCATTAGATTTTGTAGAGAATGCAAATCCTGGAAGAGGAAAATATACTGTTTCAGGGAATAAGTTGAGCATAGGATGTGTAAAAAACGGCAACCTTTTGGCAATAAATATACCAAATCTTAAACCTGGCAAGGTTTATAGCATTTCTATTACTGGTAACGTTAGACTACGTGCAAAAGAAGGCGATGCTTCAGAAAAACACCGTACAAAATTCAAACTAGCAGCTGGCAGTTCTAATAAATACTTTGAAAATAGCACAAGCGATTGGTCTGCAACAGGAAAATGTAATATGAGTTTAGAATTTACTGCTTCTTCTGATTATGTTGCAGCTACAATCTCTACAGACTATTCTGGTGACTGCTATATATTAGACATCACTGAAATAAAAATAATCGGTTGCTTCGACCCTACCGTTACTTCTGCAAATGGCAATGAAATATGTAAAGGTGAAGAAAATACATATACAGCAATAGGAATAAATGGTCCACTTAAATGGGAATATTCAACAGACAACAAAGCAACATGGAAAAAACTTACAGATAAAACAGGAAACTCAGTTACTGCAGATTTGCAAGACGATTTCTTCTATGTAAGAGCAAGTAATGGTACAAATAAAGTTGAATCAAATAAAATTCAAACTTTTATATGTTGCTCTAAAACCTCTGCAAATAAAGATAAACACATAGTTGTATATGAAGAACACTTTAACTTGACAAACGGACAGAGAAGACCACTAGATAACAACGCTCGTTCACAGTATGACTATTCTTCAAGTGGAAAGATTGGTGGCGATGAATCTATCTCAGGAAGAGAAGCAGAATACGCTATAGTACATAAGGCATCAGACGGTGGCTATTGGAAGTCTGAACCTGTGAGACAAGGGAATACAGTCGAAAAACCTGGCGAGAGCGATAGTAATGATGGCTTCTTACTAGTTAACTGCGGAAAAGAAAAACAAGATTTTTTCTATTACCTTGTGAAACAAGGTAATCTTTGTTCTCAATCATTATATGATTTTTCTGTAGATATTACTAACGTTGACAATACAGCAGGACAAGCTCCTGTTAATGCTAGTATTTTAGTATACGGACAAAAAAATGGCACTTTAAGTTCTACTCCTCTTCTAGAGATCGAAACTGGTAATTTAGAATCTGGTCACGACTGGGAAACATTTACACGCTCGTTTAATTCAGGTTCATACAAAGAGTTTAGAATTAGTGTAAGAAACAACTACCAAGGAACAGAATCTGACGTAAAAGGTAATGATATTGGTATTGACAATATTGTATTTAGAACTTGTGCTCCTGAAATACAAATTTTTGCACCTAAGGAAGATGGTTCCTTAGAATACGAAGAAGTAGTATTGGAATGTAACAGAAAAATAAAATTGGAAGCTATTGCTACCTATGATTTAACAGAATTCTTTAGCACTCCTCAATATCTTTTCCAAATTTCAACAGACAAAGTTAATTGGACCAATGTTGGTAGTGTACAAACTACACCTTCTGTAGAAATAACTGTAGATGATACTTACCTAAATGGATTTTACTACCAAGTATGGGTTGGTGCAGACGCAGCTGAAGTACTAAAATCTGGTAAAACACAAGCTCAAGGTACTGGTTGTGGAGCATTAACAGCAGTATCAGATCCTATTAATGTTAAATATGAATGTACTAATAGTAGTCTTCCTCCTACTCTAAAAGACTTCTCAAGTTGTGCACTAGAGGATGGAAAGTATGATTTGTATAACACCATTACAAAAATTAATTTATCAGATGGTACTTCTGAAGATGTATCTAATTTAGATCTTGCTGCAAAAAAAGCAAAAATTGCAACATTAGGAAAAATAGAATGGTATAAAGAAGGTGAAACAACACCACTACCATCTTCTATCATTGATTTTCCAACATCTCCTGATAATCCAGGAAAATATTATGCTAAATTCACTCAATTGAGTACTACCACAATATACACTATAAGTAATAAATCAAACGTAGCATCTATTTCGTTGCTAGAAACTATTACTTTTGATGTAACTCCACTAGCAGGATATAAAGGTTGTATCTCAGAAATTGAAAATGAACATTCATTTGAAATAGAAAATATAAAACCTACTGAATCTGCAACAGGTGATTATAAGTTTACCTGGATGTCTGTAAATGAAGATGGTAGTTTAAACGAAGCCAATCCATTACAAAAAGGCGGTACTACTTATGAATTACCACTAGTTTCAGGAAAAGGAAAAATCGTTGTTAAGGCAGTATCTAATAGTGATGCCGCTTGTCCTGGTATTTCAGATCCAGTTGAATATGATTTGGCTGCAGACCCTAAATTTGAGTATGTAGGAGTAAATATTCCATGTAAAGACCAACTAAAAGAGGACGGTGTGGTTATTAACCTGAAAGACATAAGTGGAAGCACTCAACTTAAAATAAAACGTACTGCTACAGATGAAAATAATAAAGTTTCTGAAACTATATTTACATCATTTGATAAAACAGACGCTTTCAAAGTAATCAACCTTAACAATGGAGACACAGAGTATGCATTTAAAGATACATACTTTGATGCACAATATTTCTCTGCAGACTTCGATGCTAATAAAATAGCATTTGTTCAATATGATATTGTATTAGGAATTGAAACTACAGAATGTAAGGTGGAATATTCAACAGAAACGTTCAGAATCAGTTCTACAAATATCTTTTCTTTAATACCATCAATAAATGTTGTAAATATTAGTAAAAACGATAATATAGTAGATTTCCATGTTTGCGAAGGAGAACTTGTTACTGTAGAATCAAATTATAATACACCTAGCGGATTAAAAGCTGGCGAAATCTACAAATGGTATGTAAATGATGTTCTAGTGGAAGACGATGAGGCTGCAAACTCAAAAAGTTACACTATTGAGAAAATAGAAGATACAACCATTATTAAAGTAGAACTTGACAAAGACCCTAAAGTTGCAGATGCAAAGACCTGTGGCGGTAGTGCAACAATTACTATAAATGTAGATGAAATGCCAAAAATCCAAAGCAAAGATGTTTATATCTGCGAAGATGATGCAGATGGCATTCAACTATCAGTAACTGGTGGAGAAAAATACAAGTGGTCTCCAGGCACAGGCCTAAGCGCAACAGATATAAGCAATCCTACTGCCAAAGTATCTAAAACTACAACCTACACCGTAGATGTATATAAAGGACAATGCAAGAATGACACTACAGTTGTAGTAAATGTAAACAACCTACCAGAAATCACTTCTATAGAACCTGTAAGTGAAGAAGAAAAAGGAAATATGGTGGTTACTATAGTAAAAGAAGTTGGTGATACATATTCATATTCATTAGACGGAGAAAATTATGCAGAATTGCCACTTGACAACATTATCAAAGATCTTCCAATAGGATGGAGTCTTCTTTATATTAAAAATGACACCACAACATGTGTAAATAGCAAAGAGTTTTACATTGCTCCTATTGAGATAAAACCTGACAAATTCTTCTCTCCTAATGGAGACGGAAACAACGATAAATGGGAAGTTGAACATCTAAATTCATACGATTCTTATATTGTTGAAATATTTGACCGACACAGCAAACGCCTATTCATCCAACGTGTAGGTAGTTTCAATATAGGTGGAACAAATACCGTTGACGGAGATGAATTTGAAGGATGGAATGGAGAATACAATGGCAAGCCAATGCCAAGCGATGACTATTGGTACCTTATCACTGTAGAAGACATTAGAAAACAATACACAGGTCACTTTACACTAAAACGTTAAGAAATCTGAAAATACTAGAGTAAAAATCACATTAAATAAAAAAATAAACCATATATTTGCACTATGAAAAAAATAGCAGTCGTTATAATAGCAGTATTTTTGGGAATGACTAAGTTATTCGCACAAGAAGAACTTATATATAACCAATACCACTATAACTACTATCTAGTAAACCCTGCACTTGCAGGTGCTGAGCCTTGTTCGCATTTTATGTTAACAAATAAAATGCAATGGGTGGGTATGAAAGACTTCCCAATGACACAGTTAGCTTCATTCAAAACTCGTGTTTGGGACAATGTGGGTATCGGTGCTTATCTTTTCCACGACAGAAACGGTTATTCTAGCCGTGCCGGTGGTCAAGTAACATTTGCATATCATATACCACTAAGTAAAGGACGTCAATTTTCTAAAAAGAAATCTTACGACCGCCAACTTTCATTCGGTGTATCATTTAAACTAAACTACTTCTACATAAATAATGATTTGTTAGACCCAGAGTTTTCAGATGCAATTTATGATGACGCATTTGCAAACACAAATGGTTGGTCACCTAATATGAACTTTGGTGTTTACTACAAATCTTATGGTGGTTTCGTAGGTTTATCATTAACAAACCTTATTCCTTACAAATCTGATATCTACGGTGACAAAGAAATTCCTGCTCCATTCACAGGATTCCTATTCGGTGGTTACACATTCGACCTAGGTAACAGAAAAGACAAATACATCGAACCAATGGCCATGCTTAAAGTGAACCAATACGGTTGGGTAGGTATGGACCTTAACTTAAAATTTGGTCACGAAGTAGAAAAAGAATATTGGGGCTATTGGGTACAAGCATCATATCGTCATAGCTGGAATCCAAACAACATCCAAGCAATGACCCTAATGCCAATGTGTGGTTTCAACATAGGTAATTTCCAAATTGGTTACGCGTTTAGCTTAGATTTGAATAACCTTGTTACTCAAAACTACGGTACTCACGAGATTATGTTGGGGTATACTCTATGTTATCAAAAACAATTCTGTAAATAATTGCAAACCCCTCTCTAAAATAACTCTTAGTAGATAAAGATACAAAAAAAACTGACCGCATGGTCAGTTTTTTTGTGTTATAGGGAGTCAACTATTTTCGTTAGTCTTGTAGAGTTTGAACCTTTTATTAGGATTGTGGAGTCTGAGATTGGATTGTCTTTTAAATACTCGGCAAGTGAATCTACATTGTCAAAACAATTGTAGTCGTCGCCTGAAACTCTTGCAAATTCACTTCCTACAAAATAAGCTTTTGTAAAACCAAGTGATTGGATAAGTGTCAATACCTTTTGGTGTTCGGCCTCACTATCCTCGCCAAGTTCTTTCATATCACCCAAGATTAAAACTTTATCGCTAGTGCTTTCAATCTTTGAGAAGTTTTTTAGCGCAGCTTCCATGCTAGTAGGGTTTGCGTTGTAGGCATCTACTATTAGGGTATTCTTTTCGGTGCGTGTGCATTGAGATCGGTTGTTTGTAGGAGTGTATTCTTGCAATGCAGACACAATTTCTTCGTCCATCACTCCAAAATATCTACCAATGCACGCAGCAGAAAGTATATTTGAAAGGTTGTAGTCTCCAATCAGATTTGTTTCTATTTTGTAAGAGATCTTTTCTCCAGAAGCATTACCGTTTAGGCGAAGATCTACATTAATATAAGGTGTGCAAGACACAATATTTCCAGATACGAAGTTTTCGTCTGCCTCACCATATTTAATAGTTTCTAAACTATTTGCAAATGCTGGCACGTTATTCCCTTCGGTCATCAATACGTCGACAGGCTCAGTGACCGCATTTGCCATGTCGCACAAATGTGGATTGTCGGCATGAAGGAAGATTTTACCTTCCACCCCACGGATAAACTCATAAAGTTCGCCTTTGGTTTTCTTCACTCCTTCGAAACTACCAAAACCTTCTAAGTGAGCCTTGCCCACATTGGTAATAATACCAAAATTTGGGCGAGCGATATTGCAAAGAAACTCTATTTCCTTTGGATGATTTGCGCCCATTTCTATCACAGCAATATTGTGACTTCTATTTAATCGAAGAAGTGTTAGTGGCACTCCGATATGGTTGTTTAGGTTACCTTGAGTGTAAAGTACGTTGTATTCTTTACTAAGTACTGTAGAAATAAGTTCCTTTGAAGTGGTTTTACCATTGGTGCCTGTAATACCAATCACTGGAATATCAAACATCATACGGTGATAATGTGCCAAATCTTGTAGAGTTTTAAGCGAATCCTGCACATGAATAATATTTGGATTGCCAACGCCAATTTCTGGGTTGTCGGTGATGGCATATTTACAACCTTGCTCAAGAGCCTTTTCTACAAAGGTGTTACCGTCGAAATTTGCACCTTTTATGCCTATAAACATAGCGTCTTTTGGACAATTTCTACTATCTATACTTACGCCAGATGATTCCAAAAACTTTTCGTATATATTTTCCATTTTGTTTCTATTTTATGACAAAGTTAGACATAATTACATAAATTTCTCACTGTAAACGGAAATAATTTAGTTTTAGTGATATTTTTTTGAATGAAATTCTTTAATTTTGTATTATGTTTAAATCCATAAGCTATGGTACGCAAGTTTGATTTTATCGTTGTTGGGAGCGGAATAGCAGGTATGAGTTTCGCCCTAAAAGTGGCACACAAAGGTAAGGTTGCCATTCTTTGTAAAAACAAATTGGAAGAATCTAACACTCATTATGCGCAGGGCGGTATTGCTTCTGTGACTAACGAGACCGACAATTTTGAGAAACATATATCGGACACGCTTATTGCAGGCGACGGAATATGCAACGAGGACGTTGTGCGTAAAGTAGTGGAAAATGCTCCACAAGAGATTGAAGCACTTGTAAACTGGGGTGTGGATTTTGACAAAGACGACGAGGGCAATTTCGACCTTCATAAAGAGGGCGGACACTCTGAGTTTCGTATTCTTCACCACAAAGATAGCACTGGTGCAGAGATACAATCTTCTCTTATTAAAAGAATAAAAAATCATCCAAATATTGAGGTGTTTGAGAACTATTTTGCAATAGAAATCATTACTCAACACCACCTTGGACAACTTGTAAAACACACTACTCCAAATATTACTTGTTACGGAGTGTATGTGCTAAATCCACGCACTCGCAGGGTGCATACTTTCCTTTCTAAAGTGACTATGATGGCAACTGGCGGTATTGGTCAAATTTATCAAACCACTACCAACCCTTCTATTGCCACAGGCGACGGTATTTCAATGGTTTATCGTGCAAAAGGTCTTGTAAAAGATATGGAGTTTGTGCAATTCCACCCTACTTCACTTTACAATCCAGGGCAAAAACCATCTTTCCTTATCACAGAGGCAATGCGTGGTTATGGTGCAGTGCTTAGAACCATCAAGGGCAAGGAGTTTATGCACAAATATGACAAACGTGGTTCGCTTGCGCCTCGCGACATTGTGGCTAGAAGTATCGACACAGAGATGAAACTTGCTGGTTGCGACTATGTTTACCTAGATGTTACACATAAAAATGCCGAAGAAACCAAGGAACATTTCCCAATGATTTATGAAAAATGTCTTTCTCTTGGCATTGATATCACAAAAGACTATATCCCTGTGGTGCCTGCTGCTCACTATTTGTGCGGTGGTATTTTGGTAGATACAAATGGTTGTTCGTCTATCAAAAATCTTTACGCCGCTGGCGAATGTTCTTGTACAGGACTTCACGGTGCAAACCGTTTGGCTTCAAACTCACTTATCGAGGCTATTGTGTATGCAGACGCTGCCGCTAAACATTCACTTTCTCTGATAGATGAAATTTCTATTCGTGAAGACGTGCCACTATGGAACGACGAAGGCACTTCTCTAAACGAGGAAATGATTCTTATTACTCAAAGTTTAAAAGAAGTTTCTTCTGTAATGAGTAATTACGTGGGCATTGTACGTTCAAATCTACGTCTAAAAAGAGCATTTGACCGCCTTGAAATACTTTATAAAGAAACAGAAGATTTGTTTGACCGTTCTGTGGTTACACGTGAAATCTGCGAACTTAGAAATATCATCAACACTGCATATTTAGTTATTAAACATGCAATGGAAAGAAAAGAGAGTCGCGGACTACATTATACATTAGATTACCCTGATAAAATTTCCTTATGATTAACTATAAAAGAAGAGTAAGTTCTGCAGTTCAAGTAGGACAAGTGGGTATAGGTGGAGAAAATCCTATACGTGTGCAATCTATGTTGAACACATTTACCACAGACACCGAAGCGTGTGTGGCTCAGTCTGAAAGACTTATTGCAGTTGGTTGCGAAATCATTCGTCTTACCACACAAGGGGTGAAAGAGGCTGCCAATACTGCAGAGGTAAAAAAAGTGCTTCGTGAAAAGGGTTATAACACTCCGCTTGTGGCAGACGTGCATTTCAATCCTGCTGCGGCTGAGGAAGCGGCTCTTCATATAGAAAAGGTAAGAATAAATCCGGGCAATTTTGCCAATACACTTGAGGCTATTCAAGATAAGTTTACCAAATTTCTTGCTCTTTGCAAGGAGCATGGCACCGCTATAAGAATTGGTGTGAACCATGGCTCGCTAAACCCTCGTATGATGCAAAAATATGGTGACACACCAGAGGGTATGACAGAAAGTTGTATGGAGTTTTTGCGCATTTGCAAGGCTGAAAATTTCACTGACGTGGTGATTTCTGTGAAGGCTTCAAACACTAGAATTATGGTGCAAACTGTGCGTCAGATTGTGCGCCGTATGGAAGAAGAAGGCATGAATTTCCCTCTTCACTTGGGCGTAACTGAGGCTGGCGACGGCGAAGACGGACGTATAAAATCTGCTGTGGGCATTGGTACTCTGCTTCAAGAAGGTATCGGTGACACAATTCGCGTGTCGCTGAGCGAAGACCCTGAAAAAGAAATTCCTGTGGCTAAAGCCATTGTTGAGTTTATAAATAAAAAGGCAGAGGCGCCTATATTGGAATGCGGATGTGCTGAGGGCGGTGATTGCTCTGATGGGGTTGCTGGCTCTGATGGTGTTGCTGGCGAAGAACCTTTATTTAATGGTGAATCTTACTCTAGACGTATTACTGAAGCCGTTGGCGAAATAGGTGGCGGTAAAGCTCCTGTAGTAGTACTTGCAAGCGATGTTTTACCAAAGGGAATCAACGTTATCACCCTAGACCACGCTAACGCAATGGGCCAAGGACGACTAGAAATAATGCGTCTAAACAAAGCAGGAAACCGTATGCCTGTGGTACTTAAACGCAAATATGAAACTACTGATTGGGACGAACTTTGCTTACAATCTGCAATGGAACTTGGCTGTTTCTTTATAGACGGACTTGCCGACGGTATTTGCATTGAGGCTCCTGCTTTCAGCGCAGAACAAATAGAAAAACTTTCTTATAATATACTACAAGCTGCTCGTGCTAGACAAACTAAAACAGAATATATTTCTTGTCCTAGCTGTGGCAGAACACTTTTTGACCTACAAGAAACAATCGCAAAGATTAAGGAAAAAACCTCTTCTCAAACCCACCTAAAAATTGGTATCATGGGCTGTATTGTAAATGGTCCTGGCGAAATGGCAGATGCCGACTATGGCTATGTGGGTGCTGCTCGTGGCAAAATCTCCCTTTACAAAGGCAAAGAATGCATCGAGAAAAACATTCCTCAAGAAGAAGCGGTGGAAAAACTCGTTGAGCTGATAAAAGCGAATGGGGATTGGAAGTAAAAAATGTTGAAAACTTTTTTCTGTTCAAAACTTTTTTTGTATCTTTGCAGTCCGATTATTATTCTTTTTAAGATAAGTTATTGATTTTCAGAGGAAAATGTCTTTTTTAGCCTTTAGACATGCCCAACTCCGATTTGAGAATAACATTGTTAAACGAATAAAAAAATTTTTAATTGTGGATACATTAAGTTACAAAACAGTATCAGCGAACAAAGCAACCGTTACTAAAGAATGGGTGGTTGTTGATGCTACCGACCAAATTTTAGGTCGTTTTTGTTCAAAAGTCGCTAAACTTGTGAGAGGTAAATACAAACCTAACTTCACTCCTCACGTTGACTGTGGCGACAACGTTATTATCATTAATGCCGACAAAATCAAAATGACCGGCAAAAAATGGACTGACCGTAGTTATTTAACTTACACTGGTTATCCTGGTGGTCAAAAAGCTATCAATCCTCTACGCCTACAAGCTAAAGGTTCTGCACGTTTATTCAACAAAGTGCTTAAAGGTATGCTACCTAAAAACCGCCTAGGTGACAAGTTATTAAGCAATGTTTATGTTTACGACGGTGCTGAACACAAACACGAAGCGCAAAATCCTAAATTTATTGACATCAATACACTTAAATAATAGCTATGGAAGTAACAAATGCAATTGGTAGAAGAAAAGCGGCTGTAGCTCGCGTTTATGTAACCCCAGGAAAGGGTACAATTACCATCAACAAAAGAGATTTAGCGGTTTATTTCCCAAGCTCTATTCTTCAATTCGTGGTTAAACAACCACTAGTGAAATTGGGTGTAGCCGAAAATTATGATATCAAAGTTAACCTAAATGGTGGTGGATACAAAGGTCAAGCTGAAGCTCTTCGTTTGGCTATCGCACGCGCATTGGTTAAAATCAACCCAGAGGACAAACCTGCTCTTAAAGCTGAAGGTTTCATGACACGTGACCCACGTGAAGTTGAACGTAAAAAACCAGGTCGTCCAAAAGCACGTAAAAGATTCCAATTCTCTAAACGTTAATCCTTTTTATACGTTTTTATTGGAAGCTGTTTAGTATCTAAACCATTGGGACTCTGCCTTACAAGGGCAGACTACCCAACGGTTGATATGTTTTAACAAGAATGTAAACAAACTTATTTAAAAAATTTATGTCTAGAACAAACTTTCAAGACCTTTTAAATGCTGAAGTGCATTTCGGTCACATGACTCGCAAATGGAATCCTGCGATGGCTCCTTACATCTTCACAGAGCAAAACGGAATCCACATCATCGATCTTAACAAAACAGTAGTAAAAATTGACGAAGCTGCTGATGCTCTTTATCAAATAGCTAAACAAGGTAAAAAAATCCTTTTCGTAGCTACTAAAAAACAAGCTAAAGAAATCATCGCAGAAAAAGCTACTTCTGTAAATATGCCATTCATTACAGAACGTTGGGCTGGTGGTATGTTAACTAACTTCTCTACTATCCGTAAAGCAGTTAAAAAAATGACTACTATCGACAAAATGTCTAACGATGGTACTTTCGAAAACCTTTCTAAACGCGAAAAATTACAAATCGCTCGTCAAAGAGAAAAACTACAAAAGAACTTAGGCAGTATCGCAGACCTTACTCGTCTTCCTTCTGCTCTTTTCGTAGTTGACGTAATGAAAGAACACATCGCTGTAAAAGAAGCTAACCGCTTAGGCATACCAGTGTTCGGTATCGTTGATACAAACTCAAACCCAAGAAACATCGATTACATTATCCCAGGTAATGACGACGCTTCTAAATCTATCGATATCATCTTAAGCGCAGTAGTTGATGCTATCGGCGAAGGTTTGAAAGAACGCAAAATGGAAAAAGAAAAAGAACAAGAAAACAACGCTAACGAAAAACAAGAAAAGAAAGCTAAAGGCGGTCGCGCTCGCATCAAACGTGGTGAAAACGCAGAACTTAACGCTAACGTAGCTGAAAAATTCTTATCTGAAGCAGAAAAAGAAGCATAAAATTATGGCAGTAACTATGGCAGATATTTCCAAGCTTCGTACAATGACCGGAGCTGGAATGATGGATTGTAAAAACGCTTTAAACGAAGCAGAAGGTAACTTCGACAAAGCCATCGAAATTATTCGTAAAAAAGGTCAAGCTATCGCAGCTAAACGTAGCGATCGTCAAGCATCAGAAGGTTGTGTATTAGCAGCTTCTAACGGCGAATTCGCAGCAGTAGTAGCTATCAAATGCGAAACTGACTTTGTTGCACAAAACGCTGACTTCATCGCTTTAACTCAAAGCATCCTTGATGCAGCTATGGCAAACAAAGTAGCAGACAAAGACGCTCTTTTAGCTCTTGCTATCGATGGTCGTAGCATCGCAGACCTAATCACAGACCGCAGTGGTATCACAGGCGAAAAAATGGAATTAGGTTTCTACGAAGTAGTTAACGGTGCAGCAACTGTTGCTTACATCCACCCAGGAAACAAACTTGCTACTGTAGTAGCATTCAACGAAGCTCTTGACGCTCAAGTAGCTCGTGAAGTAGCAATGCAAGTTGCAGCTATGAACCCAATCGCTGTTAAACGTGACGAAGTTCCTGCAAACATCATCGCTACAGAATTAGAAGTTGGTCGTGAAAAAGCTCGTCAAGAAGGCAAACCAGAAGCTATGCTTGACAAAATTGCTGAAGGTCGTCTTAACAAATTCTACAAAGAGTCTACTCTTCTAGAACAAGACTTCATCAAAGACGCTAAAGTAAGTGTTCAACAATACTTAAAACAAGTTTCTGCGTCTCTTACAGCTACAGCTTTCAAACGCGTAACTCTAAACGAAGAATAATAAAATTTTATTCATATGAAAAATGGCGGCTAAAATTTTTAGTCGCCATTTTTTTATTTAGGTTTTTTATTTATCTAATATATTCCTTTTTGAGATACTTCCTTATTGTTTTAAATTTAGGGAAGATTGTGTTGGCACGAAGGTCACTTCTATAAACCAGACATGCCACAAACGTAAGAATACCTACTATAGACAAGAAACCATAAATCTCTTTCATACTCACCAATAGTGAATGCAATTGTAGCGAACCATAAAGTTCTGAGAAATTGTGGATTTGCATCCCTACTCCATCTATAAATGACGAAAAATGCAAGAAATTTGCTTGTTGTACTTCCTCTAAAAAATGATGAAGAATTGCTTCTCCTAACAACGCACCACAACAAGCACTTACCATACCTTGAATGGCTATTGTTTGAAAGAAATGTGGGAATGGTGTCACTGTAAGTGCTGTAATGAACACTATTGCTATAATTTCATAACCAAATGCACGTAATAGTACAGGTAAGAATAGCGATTCTTGTGTTTGATTGTAATCTATTGTAAAATACATTAGTATTAAGTAAGAAACCACAAATGCCAAGCCAGTTGTTGTCATGGTTTTGTATTTCCAACGTAGTTTGGCAAAGGTAATATAACAAAATACTGCTCCTGCTATTATGCCTAAAAGTACTATCCAGTTTAATGCTATTATATGCAGAGAATCATAATGTAAAACTGCGGCTGTGTAGATATGCTCAAATAAATGTGATGGACTAAGCAAAAGGTCTAGGCCTAAATAAAGAAAGAAAGTAAGATAGACGTTTTTATAAGTCCATGTAACATTGTTTATAAATGGGTGGCGTATGAACGATGCTCGCCAGACATTTAAAAGCACTATCGCAACACATACTACTGTTGCAGCAATGATGTATTCTGAGTAGAACCAGTCGTAATAGTCGCCATAAATAAGAACAAACACAGCACACATTACGGCAGAGCACCATAGTATTGCGCCCAACCAATCTATACCAAAAAGTGGTAGTTTTGGCATGGAACGATAGTGTTTGAATAGGACTTTTGTTAGCAGAAATACCAACAAACTAGCACCTATTATTAGATAATGCATATACTGCCACTGAGTGTAGAAAACTGTATATGTGGTAGCAAGACCAGAAATTTGAATGCAGGCTTGCACTACTAGATAGATATAGCAAAACCATTCTGCCATATCTCTTTTGGGTGTAATCCACAATTGTACTGTGGTATTGCACGCAAAGGTGCCCCACATTCTAAATATTCCCAATATAAAACTTACTAGTACAAGTAGTGGTACATTTGTAGTGTTTACACAGATGATATTGCAAATGGCGATACCTAAAGAACAGGTTAAAAGTGAAGTTTTTATTGAAAATCTAAATTTTAACCTCAACATTATTACAAAGACTAGCAGCATGCCTATTAGCGAAGCATAACCTGCCATCATAATGTCTTCGTTGAGTAGGGCAAGACCACTAGACATTTCGTTGGCAGAAGCCAAATATACTCCTCCAGAAACTTGAAAAACAAGCAAAAAGGCTAGGAGAATCCACGGGCGTAGCCAAACAGGGACAAAGTCTCTTATGTCTTGAATAATATATTTTTGTGGTGAGTTCATGTTTAATATTTTACTTCACATTCCACATTCATACCTGCTCTAAGTAGTGCCATATCTTCTGCAGAGTTTTCTTCGGTAAACTCTATACGCACTGGAATGCGTTGCTCTACTTTCACGAAATTTCCTGCTGAATTGTCTTGAGGGAAAATAGAAAAACTTGCGCCCGTGGCACCTGAAATAGACTCTACCCTACCTTTGTAGGTAATAGATGAAATAGCATCTACAGTGATTTCTACGTCTTGTCCTACTGCTATGTTCTCTGTTTGGGTTTCCTTATAGTTTGCTACTACCCATTTGTCAGACTCGTTTACTAGATTTACTACTGCTTGTCCTGGTTGTACCAATTGTCCGTTCTCAATGTTTTTTCTACCTGTAACGCCATCGCATGGAGCAGTAATGATAGTATAAGAAAGATTTAGGCGAGCCAGTTCTAAGGCTACTGATGCTAGTTTTATGCCTGCTTCTGCTTGCTCTAGGCGCAGTGTTTGCTCATCTTTTACCAAAGAAGTACTTTCTTTCTGACGAGACATCTGCTCATATCTTGCCTTGGCTGCCTCGTAATTTGTTTTCATGGCATCAAATTGTTGGCGAGTAACAGATTTTTCTTCTAAAAGGTTTTTATAGCGTTGGTATTCACGTTCTGCATTTTCCATTCGCACTTTTGCTTCTGAGATTCCAGCCTCTGTAACACCAATATTACTCTCGGTGGTGCGTATAGTTTTGCTCAACACTTCTTTAGCTATAAGTGCATTTTTATAGTCTGCCTCTGCCTGTGCTACTCTGTGACGAAACTCAATATCTTCTATAATAAGCAGAGTGTCTCCCTTTTTAACTTCTTGATAATCTGTGAAATATATCTCTTTTATAAAACCTTGCACACGTGTGTTTATTGGTACAATTTGTTGTTTTACTTGTGCGTTGTCTGTAAACTCTACATTGCCTAAATGAATAAATTTTGAGAAAACCCAAGTAATAGATGCTAATAATAAGATTACTACCACCACGTTATAAATTAACTTCATTTGTTTCTTTTTCATTTCTATAAATTTTATTTGTTATTGATTCCTAGTTCTCTTAAAAGCGCGTAGTATTTATAAACAATATCTATGCGAGCATTCACAACTTCTAGTTCTGCATTTAATTTTGTGGTACTGGCATCTAGCATTTCTGTGATTAGAACCAAATCGTTTAAATATCTATTGTTTATGATTCTGTAGTTTTCTTCTGCTAGTGTAAGACTTGTTTCGTGTACTGAGAGTTTTTCATAAGCCTCCTTATATTTGGTATATGCGGCAAAGACTGCATTGCGTGCATTTTCTAGCTGCAAGGCTTCTTTTTCTTCGGCAAGAGTCATTGCTGAGCGTGCCAATTGTACTTTTCTTGGCGTGCGATAAAGTGAAGAAAGGTTGTAATTGATACCTACTCCCACCATCCAATAATCGAAATTGTTATTGATTACTGGCACTTCTATCATAATCGGACCATCGTAATGATTGTTTGCAAATAGTGCTATGCTTGGATAATAATCTGATTTTGCCAAACGTACTTCTTTTGAGGCTATCTCTTTTTCTTTTGATGCAATTTTTAGTTCTGTTCTATTTTCTAGGGCAGTATTCATTAGATTAGTCTCGTCGAGCATAGAAAAATCTGTTTCCAACACACTTGGAATTGGTTTTATTAGTGTGTTTTCTGGTAGGTCTAATGTTTGAACCAACTGATAATTTATAATATTGTAGGCATTATTTAGTTCTATCAGTGCTAGCCTTAGATTTTGAAGTCTAAGTTCGTGGCGAGTGACGTCGCTTTGTAGTGCCATACCTTCTTTTTCCCTAGATTTCACTTGGTCTATTAAGACTTCTGTTTGTTCTATATTTTTGTGGAAAACTTCTTTTTGGTTATTTAATTTGTATAGCTCTAGATAATATCCAGTAACTAAAAAACGAATATCGGATTCTCCTTTTGTAAGGGAAAGTTGGGCTAGTTGCTCTTCTAAAGTGGCTTTTTCTACAGATTTTAAAATTGCACCACCGGCAAATAGCACTTGTGTAGCTTCAAAAGAAAAATTGTTGCCAAAGTGTGGCATTTCTACTGTTTGGCCATTGCCCCAATTGCGGTCGGTAATATAACCATTGCCTATGTAAGAGGCTGATGCCGAAAGTTTTACCTCTGGTGTATAGGCTGTTTTTGCCATTTTTACAGCTGCCGAAGCTGTTTCTACACCTGCTTGCGCCACCTTTAGATGTTTACTATTTTGTACTGCCAATTGGCATACCTCATCTAAAGTCATTGATTTTTCTTCTGTTTTACCTTGGGCAAAGTTATCATCAGATGCTTTTGTAGTTGCAAAGCCCAAAGAAAACATTGCTAGTAAGAAAAATGTAATTTCTAATCTCTTTAATCTCATAATTTTAGGTTTAATTTTTGGAGTACAAAGTTCTTATTTTTATGCTATAAAACACATTTCTTTATTTCTATAAAAATTTCCTTTTTTACCAATTTTTGTCTGATATTTTTGTAATTTTGTAGTGTTTAGAATATCAAAATAGTAATTGATGAAAGATTTTTGCATAAATTTAAACTCAGATTCGTTTCCTATTATTAGAAACCTACATAAGATTGATTTTTCTTTGGTGTGTATCTGCTTGGAGGGATATTCTAAAATGGAAGTGAATGCAAGGAATGTGGATTTCAAGAAAAATGACATTATTGTTGCTTTTCCTGGGCAGATTATTTCAATTGAGTCGAAAAGTGAGGATTTCAGAGTGGCGTTTTTCACTATTTCTGATAAACTAATTCATGACATTATCTATAGAATGCCTGCCAATTTTATTAGTTTCCTTACAGAATATGTGGTGTATTCGCTTCCAGACGATGAAAGTAAGACTATTTTATCTGAATATTTTTCTGTTCTTAATAAATTTTATGCAGACAAGGAGCACGTCTATAGAAATGAAATTATAACTCATTTGCTTAGGATTTTCTATATGGACCTCTATAATAAAGTGCTTAAAAAGCATAACCTAAATACAAATCTTTCTAAAAGGAAAAGCGAACTTCTGCAACAGTTTTTTTCTCTTTTACCTAAATATTGTATGACAAATAGAGATGTTTCGTTTTATGCGGAGAAACTTTGCATTACTCCAAAATACCTCTATATGATTACGGAAGAAGGCACTGGGAGCACAGTGAAAGAGTTGATTTCGAGGTACGTGATTGCAGAACTAAAGGTGATGCTTTCTGCCGAAAAAATGCCATTAAAAGTTGTTGCAGAGAAATTTAACTTCCCTTCTGAGGCATATCTGTGTAAATTTTTTAAAAATCAGACTGGTATGAGTCCGCAGGGATATAGAAATAAGAGTAAATAAACGTGAGTTTAGGAAATTCGGTGTATCTTTGTGGTTGAAAATAAAAAGATTATGGTACAAGAACTAGATATTAGAAAAAACAAGATTATTGCTGCACTTAAAAATGTGGGTGCGGATGCGTGTTTGTTAACTACTTCTGTGAATATTTATTATGCCACAGGACGTATTATCATTGGTTATGTTTATATCGACGTTGATGGTAATGTACTGAGCCTAGTGCGTCGTCCAAACAATGTGGTTGGCGAAAATGTGTTTTTCATAAGAAAAGTAGAGCAACTTGCAGAAATTTTGGGTAGCCAAGGTATTGCGATGCCTAAAAAAATGGTTGTAGAGGGTGATGAAATTTCTTTTGGTGAGTGGAACCGCATTGCTGCATGCACAGGAGCAGAGCTTGTAAATGGTTCAAACCTTATTCGACTTGTGAGAAGTGTGAAAACTGAGTGGGAAATTGCTCAATTGAGTCTTTCTGCCGAGATACAATCTGATGTGCTAAGAAAAGTGCCTTCAGTTTATGTAAAAGGCATGAGCGACCACGAATTTAGCGTAGAAGTGGAGAAATTGTTCCGCTTGGCTGGCTGTTTGGGGCTTTTCCGTATTTATGGTGGTACAATGGAGGCTTATATGGGGTCTATTCTTGCTGGTGAAAATGCTTGTGAGCCTTCTCCATACGATTTTGCACTTGGTGGCGCAGGTATGCACCCTTCTCTGCCACTTGGTCACAATGGTAGTGCACTTAAAGAGGGTCAAACTGTGATGGTGGATATAAATGGCAACTTTACAGGTTATATTTCAGACCAATCTAGAACTTTTTCTATTGGAAAACTTCCTCAATATGCGTATGATGCTCACAGAGTTTCTATTGAAATACAAGAAAAAATAGCTCAAAAAGGTAAACCTGGTGTGTCTTGCGAGGAACTTTATCAAATGTCGTTAGCGATAGCTAAAAAGTATGGTTTTGAAAAGAATTTTATGGGTCTTACCCAACAAGCTAAGTTTGTGGGACACGGCATTGGTCTTGTGATAAACGAACTGCCTGTGCTTTGCGATAGAAACAAAGCTGTGCTTGAAGTGGGAAATACCATTGCTTTGGAGCCTAAATTTGTATTCCCAGAAGTGGGTGCTGTGGGCACAGAAAATAGTTTTGTGGTAACAGAAAATGGTATGAAAAAATTGACCTCAGCGCCTGATGAAATCGTTGACCTTTTAGCATAAAATACTATGGGAAGAAATAAATTTTCTGAAAAAGAGATAAGAATTATTCGCAAACTGCTTGGTAGCAAGATGAAAGCGAATCGAGGTGCTCAAAAAATGATTCGTCATACCTTGCGTACTGTGTTTTCGTTTAATATTTCCGACTTCAATGTGCAAGGAGAGGCGTTCGGTCCTCTGCAACTAGATGAGTGCGTTCGTCGCAGACGCATTCATATCTTGGACGAGGCTACTATCGAGGATATGAAACTGCGTTTTGCAGAAAAGAAACAGCACGAGCAAGCTATGGAGCAAGCAGAAGCCATTGCCGACGGCGAAAACGTAGATTGGCAAGCCGTGCTAAAAGAGTGGAACGAATATTACTCTGTAGAAGACCCAAGTAAGGTAAGTACGGAAGGAGAATAAAAGATGAGTAGAGAAGAACTTTTTCCGCTGGTGGATGAGGCTGGCAATGTGCTGGGAAGTGCTACTAGGAAGGAATGTCATAGTGGGACTTTTTGGTTGCATCCTGTGGTGCATTTGCATGTGTTCAATAGCAAAGGTGAACTTTTCCTGCAAAAACGCAGTATGCTAAAGGATGTGCAGCCTGGCAAATGGGACACTGCCGTGGGTGGTCATGTGGATTTTGGTGAGAGCATTTTGCAAGCGCTTGCTCGTGAGGTGCGTGAGGAGCTTGGCATCACTGAGGCAGAATTTAAACCTCTGTTTGTTTATGCATATCGTTCTACCACCGAATACGAACTTGTAAACGCCTACTACACCATGTACGATGGTCCAATCTCTCCAGACCCTACCGAAGTGGACGAAGGTAAGTTTTGGACTTTAGACGAGATAAAAAATGCCATTGGCAAAGAGGTTCTCACTCCCAACTTTGAGATGGAATTTGAAAAGGTAATTGGAGCGTTGGGGAATACAGAAATAATGTAATCCTAACTAGTAAGAAATTATTAATAACTTATAACAGCACTGATTTTTTCAGTGCTGTTTTTTTTTGTTTTGAGAAAGAAGTCACTTCGCAAAATTCTAGATTTCAGAACATTTTTGAGCATATTTTTGTTAATAATTTCTATTTTTCAAAATATTTTCTTGAAATTAAAAATAATTCCTTTTTTCCTTGGTTAAAGCATTTTTTTAGCATAACTTCGTGGAGAAACAAGATAAAAAACGAGTAAAATGAAACCATTTAATGTTATTATTTTTGACCCAAATAGGAGGATTTTTGAGGCGTACGATGTAATGCCATACTTTGTTAGAGTTTATAAAGAACTAAAGAGTAATAAACCAAAAACTTTTGAGGAGTTTAAAGATTTCGTCACTAGAAAAGGGATGTATATGTACTGGTCTAGATGCGAATACGAAATTATTTTAAAAGATTGGCCTTGTCAACAAAATGTAGAAAAAATTGATATATGGTGGCAAATAAAAATGAATCTTGAGACTCTTGTAAACTTACTTATGGAAAACATCAACACAAGAAAAACAACCAACAAAAACTTAAATTGAATTAGGAAAAATTTTAGAATATGTCTGAAAAGGGAATGAATTCATACAGATTTGGTTATAATGAGGAACCAACTGATGAAATGTTAGCTCAAATAATGAAAGAGGTCGCATCAGAAAGGTGCGACCTCTTGTTTGGTATTGAGAATATATTTAAAATTTTGATTTGACGTAGGTGCCGACGAATTTGGCGTCGTATTGGTTTGGGTAGGTTTCTTTCATGTAGTTCATGATTTTGCCCATGTCTTTTACGCTGGTGGCTCCTAGGTCGGCGATTGCTTTGTCTAGAACTGCTGCGGTTTCTTCTTCTGACATCATTTTAGGCAGGAAGAAGTTGATGTATTCTAGTTGTGCTAATTCTTCTTTTACTAGGTCTTCGCGGCCTGCTGCGGCGTACATGTCGGCAGATTCTTTGTGTTGTTTTGAGATTTTTTGAATTAGGCCTAAAATATCTGCTTCGGTGCACTCGCCTTTATATTCGGCAGAGGTTTTGAATTTCATGATTGCGGTTTTGATTTCGCGGATTGCTGATGTTTTTTCAGCGTTTTTTTCTTTCATTGCAGACATTAGTTCTGCTTGTATTTTCTTTTCCATTGTTGTATAATTAATTTAAAATTGTCGCTTATAATATAGCAAAGGTACGACATTTTATTGGTTTTTCTTTTTAATAATGTAAAAAAAGGTTAATTTTGCAATCAAAATATTGTATAACTTATATTTTGTGGGATGAAAAAGATCTTTTTTTGCATATCAGCGTTGTTATGTGGTGTATGTTTATATGCACAACAAAGTCAAGCGGCATTAGATGCTCCAAACATTGACTTTTCTATGGGTAATTTTTCTCATTGGAAACGTGAAATTTTATATTTCAAACACTTACCAAAGGTAGATCCTAATGACCCAGACGAAACAGATAGATATACCTTTAGATATGTTCCTATGGCGGAGAGTGATAAGCGTATTGATATTATGGGAACAACTGGAACTGACGACCCTATTATAGCTTGTCATGGTTTATTGAAAATTAATCCTGATGCGGGGAAGGTAGTAGCAAGAATTGGTGTTCCACAAGGTAGGGAAGCATATGTAGAAGGTTCTTATTGTAATCAAAGACCACCTGAAGCCCAAGGGGAACGACTTAGTTACACTTACGAAGTAACAGAAGCCACTTCTATCTTATATTTACGTTATGCAGCTGTTTTATTCTTGCCTCCTAATGGTGACGACCACTTGGGAGAGGAACGTCCAAGTTTTAAAATAGATGTAGAGATAAAGGATCCTACTACTGGTATCACATATACTCCTCCATGTAAAACATTCCAAACAATTTCTGAAAAAACCAGTGATATTTTAGAATCTTTTGAAGAATTTGCAACTTGTGGTTCAAGTTTGGCAAAAAATGACTACCACAACTACCAATATCGTCCATGGAGTACTTCTGTAGTAGATTTACGCGAACACGTTGGTCGTATGGTAACTTTATCTGTTGAGGTGCATGACTGCTTGGTACGTTGTCCAACATCAAATCCATATGACCCACTTATAGTGCCTGGCGGACACGAAGCTTATGGTTATTTTAGGGCAGAAGCTACTTCGTATAAGCTAAATGCTATGATATGTAATGGGAATGACCTTGAGCTAACAGCTCCTACTGGTTATGCTCGTTATGAATGGCGTTCTAGTTTGGGAGATACACCTGTGGTGCGTGATATAAATGAACCAAATAAAGCATTTCTAGACCCTACTCGCATGCAGATTGGGGCTACATATTATTGTGATATGTATGACGATATGCATTGTGCAAAAATCACACTTTCTGCACAAGTAGATCCAGTACAACTTACTCCTATCTTTAGCTACAAAAACCAATGTAATGGTAAAGTGGAATTTACAGATATGTCTCAAGCTACTGGAGACAACATTGCTGGCTGGTTATGGGATTTTGGTGACGGTCAAAAATCTAATGAACAAAATCCTACTCATATATATGAAAAACCAGGGGATTATACAGTAACTCTTACCATCAATAGTAATAAGGGATGTTCAGAAACATTACAATCTGCAGTTAATGTTCGTTATTTTCCACACCTAAAAATTCAAGCAGAACCTTTTGTTTGCGAAGGCCAAGATATTCATTTATCTGTGCTTAATGTAGTGGAAGAAGGTAGTGAAATTGTATGGACTGACGCCTCTGGAGATACTATTGCTATAAATGTTGCAAGTGTCACCATTACTGCTACATCGGGTATTACTTCAAATACATATAATGTATATGTGAAGGATATTAATGGTTGCGAGTATGAAGATAAAAAACAAGTAAGCATATTTAAAGCAACTGATATTTACATTGACGGACCTACACATGTGTGTCCTAATGATGAGGTAACACTTAATATTAAAGGTTCCGTTGTGAACGAAATTAAATGGAATACATTTGAAGAAAATACAGCAAGCGTAACTTTCAAACCTACCGAAACTGCTACATATAAAGTAGAAGGTACAGATAATAATGGATGTAAAGCGGATGCTGAGTTTACAGTAAACGTTTATGACAAACCAATATTGTCTGTAGATGCTCCTATCGTTTGTAAAGGAGAAGATGCAGAAATTAAAGTAACAGGTGCTGATTCATATTCTTGGAACCACCCAGACCTAAGTGCAAACTCAGGTGGAGAAGTAGTGTTAAACGCTGTGGAAGAAGATGTTGAAATAGAGGTAACTGGTTATAATCAATACGGATGTTCTAGCAAACATCCTTTCGTTGTGCAAGTAAAAGATATTCCTGTTGTAAGTTTTGAGGGATATACCACACGTTGTTTCAACTCTGAACCTTTTGAACTATTAGCTCATGGAGCAGACACTTATATCTGGAATGGCACAGAAGAAGGTTCTACTTTTACAGCTACTTCAGACAGAAACCATAGAGTAACATTGGAAGGCTTTATAGGACATTGTAAGTCTGAACCACTACTAATAGAACTTAACACATATCAACCACCTTCTATTAGTCCTTTACAGCCATCTGTTACAATTTGTGAAGGCGATGAGGCAACTTTACAAGTAACTGGAGCAGAGAAATACCAATGGTATGATTCTGCAGAGAATACAAACACATTGGTTGTGTCTCCTACGAAAAGCAAAGTATATACAGTACAAGGGGTTTCAGAAGATGGTTGTCTTTCTAATAAAGTGGAAATTCCTGTAACAGTTAATTATGCAAACCAAGTAAAAGTACACATTGAGAAAGAAATTGCTTGTCCGTACAAACCAGACTCTGTAGTGCTTGTGGCAGAAGGTGCACTTACATATCAATGGAGTTCGGAGCCTGCATTAGAGGGTATTGAATTTAATAAGTCTGATAGATTTGATGCTGTATATGATACACCTGTGGTTATTACTGTAAAAGGAACAAATGAGTTCGCTTGTAGTTCTACCACACAAGTTGTCCTTAACAGACTTCCTGTTCCACAATTTGAGTTTAAATTGACACCTACTTGGGTGGAAGCAGGACACTCAAATGTACACATTATTGGTGTGCAACCTACTTCAAATACTACATGGTTCTGGGATATGGGAGATGGTAGTGATATCTTGCAAACTAGAGAAACTGTACACAATTATGATATAAACAATTTCACTCTTCCATTTACCGTGAAAGTAACAGCTATCGATGAATATGGTTGCCAATTTGAAGGAGACGCTGAAATAAACATTTGGAAACCTATTTGGGCTCCTAATGCCTTTACTCCTAACGGAGATGGAGTGAATGATGTTTTCAAGTTTTATGGTACACATTGTCTAACAACTTTGGACTTTTATATCTACAATCGACTTGGAGAAATTGTGTATGAAGGTAAGAATCCATACGATTTTTGGGACGGTACATTTGAAGGTAAACCATGTCCTTGGGGCGTTTATGGTTGGGTAGCACATTATACAGCCTATGTAAATGATGAGCTTCGCGAGGAAACATTAAAAGGTCAAGTATCCATTGTTAAATAAAGGAGATAGATGAAGATGAAACGTATTATAGCTTGGATAATAAGTCTAGTATTTTGTGCTACAACAATAATGGCACAAGATTATTCACTGAGTAATCACAATGTGGTTCCTTTTAGTTTAAATCCTTCTTCTGCTGGTAGTGCCAATACTCTTCGATTGGGTATAAACTATCGTATGCAATGGCCAATGCTTGGCAACAATTATCATACAGTACGTGTCTCATACGACCAAAATGTTTATAAACAAATGTGTTCTGTGGGAGCTTCGTATTCGTATGACCAACATTCTGCAGTTTTTGGTGTACACGAATTTGATGCTGTATATGCTCATACATTCCGTTTAGCAGACAAACATTTTATTAGATTAGGTTTGCAGGCTTCATATTTTCTAAACCAACTACGAGTAGATAATTTGACATTTGGCGACCAATACGACCCTTCAAATGGTAGCATACTGCCAAATAGTGCAGAACAATGGGAAAACCAAACCAAGGGATTTTTTGACTTCTCTGTGGGTGCAAGTTATGTATTCCAAGACAAATTATTGCTTGGTTTTGCTGTGTACCACTTGGCAGAACCTGACAACGGATTTGTTCCAAACCAACAATTCCTACCACGTAAGTTTGTAGGTCAAGTAGGCTTTATTCAAGATTTAAGATTGAATCATGGATTAAAGAGTTTGGGATTCTCTGATAATTACTTTTTTGCCAATGCTTCTTACCAACAACAAGCAGATTTTAAACAATTCTATATAGGTGCTGGTATCTGCTATCAACCTGTAATTGTAGGAGTTTCTTATAAAACAAATCTAAATGAAGTTCATACTGCTTCATTCACTATAGGTGGATACTATAAAGGTTTCCAGCTTTATTACGTGTTTGATTTATTTACATCTGATAAGAAGAATGGTTCATGGTCTAATGAATTATCTCTTATTTATACCATGCCAACCAAGAAAGAATGCCTTTGCCCCGTTACTTATTGGTAAAGGGGCCAAAGACAAGTATAATTTATTCGTTTTTCTTAAGAATAGATTCCACTACATTTTTGTGTAGAATAGAACGGAAGTTTACATCATCTTCTCTGATAAGTACACCACCCTTTCCAATCACGGTATTAGAGTTTTTAAACTTCACGCTTGCGAGTTTAAACTTGATATTATCAAAATCCTTTCCATAAACGTCTAAGCCTAGCATAATTGGTTTAAGTAGGGCTACGTGGTAATTGAAACTTTCATCTAGTCCTTGGGTTCCCCCTACTCCCAAGCGATATTTATCCATTGATACCATAAATGGATAGATTTCAATCTCATTGTTTTTTACTAACATCTCAACAGAAACACTATCTATTACATTTTCTGTTTTTTTGCTAAACATAAGCATTTTGGCTATTTCTGTAAAGGTTTCACCATCTAACAGTACAAGGTCGTTGCCTTTAAGAAATACACCTGCGTTTACAGAAGGTAAAACTACATTCATAGCAGAATCTAATTGAGTAACAATAGAAGCCTCACAAGCCACACTTCCCTTAAATGACCTTAACATAGGCATTATAGAGTCCAATTCTGGCATTGCATTAACTAATTCTCCTATCTGCACACTATCCATCTCTAATGCGGCTGACGCTTCTGCTGCTTTTAGGTCTTTACAGGTATAACTCACGTGCATTGCCATTTTTCCAACTTCTGTTGAAGTAGAAAGATTTGCAATGCTAAGAGATTGATCTTTCATCTTTACTCTGCCTGCAAAGTCTATAAGCTTCATTCTTGAAAGTAAAACAGTATCAACATCTGCATTGAAGCTTAAGTTTAAATTCTGAGGAATAACAATTAATGATGCCTGTGTAGTAGAATCTATCTCTGCTGTGCTTTCAATATCTACATCTAGTTCTGAATCTGATTCCAACATTTCAACATTAGCATCTGCACTTAATTGTTTGTTTTGCTCAGCCTTCTCATTTGCTACCGTATATGCACGCATTAGTTGATTTACGTCTATACGCTTAGATTTAAGGTTTAGATTGCCGTTTAGAGTTCTTCCCCTTAATAAGTATCTTCTCACATTATTAACTTCACCATTGAGCGTAATAGCAGATCGTCCAACACGCATTCTGAAGTTTTCCAAATTTAAAGTATCGCCGTCGAAGTCTAAATCTACCTTGCGTACTGTCATAGGTAGTGGGAAATAGGCATCTCTTATATTGAATCTCTTCAAATATATATTACCTGTTGCTCTAAATTTCCTTAGGAACTCATCTGCTACATCTTCTTTTTCTAGCACACCCATCACTAGGCGATATAGACTATCTGTATTTACTACCTTCTGCTCACTAGCTGGAATAGGAATAGGTGTTTCTCCTTTCTTAAATCTCCTATACTTACGGAAATTTGGTGTCACTGCAGCCTGAATGCGAGTAGAATCTAGCATCATTCCCGCCTTTTTAGATGCAAATATAACAGAGTCAAACGATAGTCTCACAGATGATGTTGGCACAAATGAATACTCCTTGTCTGGGGCTATATTTGCACTAGCCGACATTCTCTTTGCTTTGAATCTAACAGTATCTTTCGTTTGTGCATCTATGCCTCTTAGAGAAACCATAGCCCTAAGTTTTGGTGCTTTGTTTCCACTTAAGTCATCTGCATAAAACATCATACTAAGTCTGTCTATATCTGCCTTGACCGCACGTTTGTATCGCAAATTTAAATTGCTAAATGCCAATCTTGAATTAACTAGAGCTGTATCCAATGTACCAGTACGACGGCTAACAACCCCTGTGTTTGTGTTTACTTTTAATCTTAAAGAATCTACATATAGACTAAGTTTCTCGCTTGGAATGCTCACTCTCACATCATCGCCAGTAACAGTACCATTTGTGTGAATTTTGCTCACATTCATATTTGTGACGTCTTCTAGGAAGAAATATGCATTAAGATCGGCAGTAATGGCACCTCTCACCTTTCCGTTTTCTAAGAATGGATAGAGTTGATTCATAGCATAAAGATCTACATTACCTTTTACGTCTGCATTTATATATTCTTTGCCCTTTTTGTATTTGGCGTTTGCCTTCAGTCTTAAGTTGGAACGACCGGTTTTTACGTAGAAATTGTCTACTTGCACATAGGTTGAATCCTTGCTATTTTGGTTGTAACGAGCGTTTGCTTTTAAGTCTAGTCTATCTAGTTTGGCGTTTCGCTCGGGTGCAGAACCCTTTATATTTTTTAGGTCAACATTTAAGTTTACTACTGGCAGTTTTTCTTTTCCATCGAAATAACCTTTGGCTGTGGCATCTGCATTAATTGCACCTTGTAGGCGTATGCCTTGAAGCATATCTACTACAGATTTTGGTGCAAGAGCAATGATATTTTCTATTTTTGGAGAAGAAAGTGCAAGAACTAGGTCTGTGTAAATTTCTTTTTTTGAAACTATTTCTGCGTAGCCAGAGGCTGAAACAGAAGAATTGTCTAGTGTTAAGGCCAATTCTTCCACATTGAACTTGCGGAAGGTGGTATCTGCAGTCATGTTTGCTTTTACTGCACAAAAGGTGCTGTCTATAGAGAATTCTGCATCTTGCAAACGCACGTGTGGCATAAGCAGGTCTGTCTTCAAAAGTGTGCCTCTTTCTGAGTTTGCTGCTATAATCTTGGTAGAAAATTTTCCTACAGAATAAACTGTATTTGGGTGCGCACTATATATAATGTTTTCTGCACCTAGCTCTGCTCCTGCTATAATAGCTTTGTCGGTGAATGCTCCCTTTTTTGAGTGGAGCATAAAGTCGTTTACAGACAATGAAAACCCTTCGACAAGCTCAGGGACTGCTCCTTCAACAGCGCTTCGACTATCAGCGACCTCTCTATACGACAAGTTTACCCTATCAATTTCTACGTTTTGCCAACGGATTTCTGGCATTGTGGTGGAAGTGGTGTCTTCTTCTGCTGATGCAGGAAATACATCCCAGTTGTTTCTTCCATTAATAGTTTGAGCATTTACAAGTAAACCTTTTGCCCACGCATAGTCTATGTTTACCTTGTTTTCATTGAGAAACGCCATCACATCCACTGCCAAATCGAGTGTATCCACAGCAAGAAGCGTGTCGCGCACCTCTGGGATATGGGTGTAAATAACCAAATCGTGAAGTTTTACACCCACGTTTGGCCAGCTTGACAATTTGTAATCCAACTCCCCTACCTCAACTTCAGCTTGCATATAGTCTGGTACGTATTCCAAGATTTTGTTGGTCACTTTTGGAATACAAACCACCTCCAATGCAATAAAAGGCAGTGAAAGTAGAAACACAAAACAGCCTAGTGTAATGGCTAATATCTTAACTAAAGTTTTCATTCTTCTCGGGAACTAATTTGTACAGTTTGTCGCCGCGGCGCACAAGTTCTGTGGTTTTAATAGAGAAAAGTTGACCTTTTTGCACTTGCTCTACTGGTTTAAGGTCGAAGCGAAGCTCTTCCACTACCGCTTCGTACGCACCAGTTGTGTCGCCTGTGATAAGGATTTTTTCTCCCACTTTTAGGTCGTAGGTCTCCATTAGGCACTCTGCCACACCAATGTTTTTAAAGTAATTGGTAATTTTGCCGATATAGACTTTCTTTTCGGTTGCAGATGAACCATATCTATGAGACCATTCGCCAAGACGTCTGCCAAGGTAATATCCGTCCCAGAAACCACGGTTGAACACGCGTGCTAGGCTTTCGTCCCATTTTTCTATTTTCTCTTCTGTAAATGTACCGTTTAGGTATGCATCGATGGCTTCTTTGTAGCAGGTAACCACGTTTTTCACATATTCTGCACCACGAGCACGACCTTCTATCTTGAACACTCTCACACCTGCATCCATCATTTTGTTCATAAAATGAATGGTCTTAAGGTCTTTTGGAGACATGATGTAAGCATTGTCCACATCTAGTTGCACATCGCCTTCTTTGTCGAGCACAGTATATGCACGGCGGCAAACTTGCATGCAAGAACCACGGTTGGCAGAGCGGTTGAACTCGTGCAGACTCAAATAACATTTTCCAGAAACTGCCATACAAAGTGCTCCGTGACAGAACATTTCAATACGAACTAGTTCGCCATTTTTACCACGAATTTGTTCTGTTTGGATAGCATCGTAGATGTGTTTTACTTGGTCTAGGTTTAGCTCACGAGCAAGCACCACCACATCGGCAAACTGTGCGTAAAATTTAAGTGCCTCTACATTGGCGATGTTTAGTTGTGTAGAAAGGTGCACCTCAACTCCTTGGCTACAAGCATATTGCATTGCCGCTACATCGGCTGCAATAATAGCAGAAACGCCTGCATCTTTTGCCACATCTACTATCTGACGCATGTGTTCTAGGTCGTTGTCGTAAAGCACTGTGTTCACTGTTAAATATGTTTTCACACCTTTTTCGTTGCAACGAGCCACTATTTCACGTAAGTCGTCCCCAGTAAAATTACTTGAAGAATGACTTCTCATATTCAATTTTTCTATACCGAAATATACAGAATCTGCCCCTGCATTTAGCGCAGCAGCCAAACTTTCCCAAGACCCCACTGGAGCCATTATCTCAAAATCTGAACGTTTATGCATAATTTTTATATCTTTACTGATAACCTACAAAAGTAACAAAAAATAGTATTTTTTCAAAAAAAAAGCAGTATCTTCGCAGATAAAGTTTCTATATTGGTGTTATGCAGATTGCGCATTTAAAATTCTCTGAGTATCCATTGTTCCTTGCTCCGATGGAGGACGTAACTAATCCAAATTTTCGTTTGCTTTGCAAAAGATTTGGGGCGGATATGGTATATACAGAGTTTATATCTTCTGATGCACTTATAAGACACGTGACCAAGACGGAGGCGAAACTTCAAACCTCTGACGAGGAACGCCCTGTGGTGATGCAAATTTATGGCAAAGACCCTGCAGCAATGGCAGAGGCGGCTCAAATAGCAGAGAGTGCAAATCCTGATATTATAGACATAAACTTTGGTTGCCCTGTGAAAAAAGTGGCAGGCAAAGGTGCAGGTGCAGGCTTGCTAAGAGATGTGCCTCGTATGCTAGAAATCACCAAAGCTGTGAAAAATGCAGTGAAAACTCCTGTTACTGTGAAAACTCGCCTAGGCTGGGACGACAACTCAAAAATCATTGTTGACCTAGCAGAAGCACTTCAAGATTGTGGTATTTCTGCACTAAGCATACACGGCAGAACTCGTGCACAGATGTACACTGGCGAGGCAGACTGGACACTGATTGGCGAGGTAAAAAACAACCCTCGTATGACTATCCCTATCATTGGCAATGGCGATGTTTGTACTCCAGAGAGAGCAAAAGAGTGTTTCGACAGATACGGAGTAGATGCAGTGATGGTAGGCAGGGCTACTATTGGTCAACCATGGATTTTCAGAGAGATGAAGCACTATTTGCTTCACGGAGAGCACGCTCCAGAAATGACTTTTAAGGAACAACTAAATATACTTCGTGAACACACGCTTCAAAGTGTAGATTGGCTCGACGAGCGCCGCGGCATACTTCATGTGAGAAGACATTTGGCTGCGAGCCCTATATTTAAAGGCATCTCGCACTTCAAGGAAACTCGCATTGCAATGCTTCGCGCCACCACAGTGGCAGAACTATTTGAAATCTTCGACAAAATAGAAAGGGATATCTTTAATGCTTAAAAAGATATTAATAGTTACTGATTGCTTCCCACCAAATTTTGCTCCACGCATTGGAACTCTTTCATGCAATTTGAAAAAAATGGGTTGGGATGTAACTATAATATCAGAAGATAGTGGCGAAGTGCATTACAATTTGCCAAATCTTCCTAAAAAAGTATTTAAACACAATTACCAATACAATTTAAGCACAACCCAATACTACTTCAAAACAGCTTTAAACCTTTTTTTCGACCATAAAACTAAGTTCTTTTGGGAAAAGTTCTACAAAGAAATTAAGAATGAGAGGTTTGACCTAGTATTATGCAGTACTTTTAATGAATTTCCACTAAATCTTGCATATAAAATCTCTAAAAAACTAAATATTCCGTTAGTTTGCGATATCAGAGACCTAGTAGAACAATTTGGCAGTAAATTATACAGTAGAAATAGCCTTTCAAACAACCCTATAAATAAATTCTTCACTAGTCTTATTAGAAAGAAAAGAATTTATAGAAGAAATCAGATATTAAAAAAAGCAGATGCTGTAACCACCGTATCACCTTGGCACAAAGAATATCTGAGCCAGTTAAATAAAAATGTTCATCTTATTTATAACGGCTATTCCGAGGAAATTTTTTATCCTAAAGACGTAAAATCTGATACTTTTGACATTATTTATGCAGGCAGATTGTTGGACCCTAACGCACAAAATCCTGAACTTCTTTTTAAAGCAATAGAGCATTTGAGACTAGAAAAACTGAGACTAGTTTGGTACGCGGACAAGACTTCAAAAGAGATAATAAGCAGGGAGCTAGAAGACTATCCTACTGCAAAAAGCATTTCTGAGGTAAATAATCTAGTGCCTGTGAACCAGGTGCCAAACCTATTAAACCAAAGCTGCATTATCCTTGTTCTTACAAATAAGTCCGATAAAACCGGACCCAAAGGCATAATGACAACAAAGTTTTTTGAGGCAGTAGGGGTAGAAAAGCCTGTGCTTTGTGTGAAGAGTGACGAAGGTTGCCTAGCCCAAGTGATAAATGATACCAATGCCGGACTTTCTGCAAAAACAGAAGAAGAAGTGATAGATTTTATCACAGAAAAATACAACGAATGGCAAAAAAATGGTTTTACTAGACAGAATTTAAGAAATAAGGAGTATTTTTGTAGAGAAAATCAGGCTAACCAATTTATTGAAATATTCAACACCCTAATAAAATAATGCTATCAATCCTCATCCCAACATACAATTTTGACTGCTCAAAACTGGTAGAAGAACTAAACAACCAGTGTACAAAGGCTAATATCACATTTGAAATTGTGGTGGGCAACGATGGTAGCACCTCAAACCTAGACAAACTAAGGTCTTTGCAAAATAGCCTAAAAAACTTTAGACTTCTAGATTTTAAAGAAAACAGAGGGCGTTCTGCCATAAGAAATATTCTTATAAATGAGTCTAAATATGATAGATTGCTTTTTATAGATAGCGATATGCTCATTTGTAAAGAAGATTTTATTGAAGCATACCTTAAAGAAGATGCACCGATGGTATCTGGTGGCATTGGCATTATAGACGACAACAATCCAGACTTTATACTTCATAAAAAATACGAAAAAAATAGGTCTGAAAATATTGCTACTACCTCAAATCTCTATATAAAAAAGGAAATTCTCAATGAATTTAATTTTATAGATGTGAAGAAATACGGATATGAAGACATTATATTTTCATATCAAGTATCTAAAAAATACGAGGTAAAATTTATTCCAAACGCACTTATTCACTGCGGTGCAATACGTACAGAAGACTACATAAGAAGACTGGATGACGCGACTGAAGTGTTGGTTGATTTATATAAGAATGAATCATATAAAGAAGATATAATAGGTTGCTCAAAACTACTTAGAGCATATCTAAAAATCAAAAACTTTAGATTGCTTTTCCTATTTGGCTTTAATATTATAAAACCTATTATAGTAAAACAACTAAAATCAAAAAATCCTAACCTATACCTAATGGATGTATATAAGTTAGGACTTCTATGTAAAAAGATTAAATCTTAATTTGCAAAAAACTCAGATACTGCAGAAAGGTATGTTTTGGATACAGGAATCTCACATTGAGCCTCAGTATCTAGTTCCAACAACAATCCATCTTTCGCCTTTCTAAGAAGTTTCACATTTCTAGAGTTTACCATATAAAATCTATGACATCTTATTAGATTTATATTTGATATATTTTCCTCAATATTTTTAAGTGTATTGCGAAGCAAATAGTTTACTATTTCTTTCTTGCTGTTTAAATAATAAATGTAAACATAGTTGTCGGCAGACTTAAGATAAAGCAAATCTTCCTCGCGAAGCGATAAGCGTAATACACCCTTTTCATCGGAAAAATTTACTAATCCTTTCATTTCTTCTGCAGGTGATTCTGCAGACTCAGCTAAGGCTTCTTTAAGCTCTTTTTCCTTCTCTTTTAGTGAAAAATATAGCCAAGAAACTAAATAAGGAATAAATAAAACAGAAAATACAGAAAGGCTTGTTCGTTCTATAATAGTAGTGAAAGATCTAGTATTTGGCTCATTTAGACTCCACGCAAACACAGACAACACTAAAATAATTGAAATTACTTCTAGCAATATCCATATGCAAAAAGTCTTAAAAGTTTGAGGCTTGCGTTTATATGTTTTATAGAATAAAACTCTACTTGTGATAAGAGTGATAAGTCCTAATATAATAAGCGAGATTATATAAACAAGACTTTGATTTGAATCTATAATAAAGCCTCTCAATACTACCTGAGGGCGATATACTAGTATTAAAGCAACAGCCCCTAATAGCACAATAAAGAAGAAACGGATGATATCCAGTTTCTCTGTCATGAATTTAGGTACTTTTCTTTCCATATCGTTTATTTGGCCACAAATATACGATTTTTACCACTATTATTGATTATAAAAAATATTAATTCACCCCGTTATGATAGATTTTACCCCTTATATTTACTTTTTACCACAATTTGAGGGGTGAATAGACCATAAATTTTTTGCTAAAATAATGTGGTAGTACCTTTGCACTTCGTTTCACTTCGTGCCAATTTGTCACGACTCGGCATAACATAAGTAAACTTAGTTCTGCTCTCGCTGCTCCAAATTGTGTACTCCTAAAAATAGGGACATTGAAATGTCCGTAATAATATAAAAGAACAATAGATGAAAATTATTGCAACAGGTAGTGCGCTACCACATTTAGAACTTACAAACTATGATATATCCAAATATGTGGATACGAGCGACGAATGGATATATACTAGAACTGGGATAAAATCCAGAAGAGTAATCTCTACAGAAACTATCACAGGACTTGCGGTGAATGCGGCAAAAAGATGTATAGAAAGTTCTGGAGTTTCTCCCGATGAAATCGACTATATTTTATGTCATAACGTTATTTACGATGCTATCACCCCTTCCCTAGCATGTTTCGTTATGCATGGAGTGCAAGCTAGTTGCCCAACAGTGGACCTAAACGCTGCATGTACTGGTTTCTTATATGCACTTGATATGGCAGATGGTCTGCTTCGTTCTGGCAAGGCAAAAAAAATCCTTATTGTGTGTGCAGAGCAACCTTCTAAGTTTGTAAACTGGGAAGAACGCGACACATGTATCTTGTTTGGCGATGCTGCAGGCGCAGTGATTGTGACTGGCGAAGGAGAAGACGCACTATTCAATATTGGCACAAGATATATTGGTGCACTTTACTGCCCTACCAACTATGGCAACTCACCTTTCTGCAAACACGACAAAATTGATAAGCCTTTCCTACAAATGAAAGGTAAAGAAGTGTTTAAAGCAGCTGTGCAATATTGTACTAGCGATATCAAAACTATTCTTGAAAAAGCAGGAAAAACTATAGACGATATAGATTATTTCCTACTGCATCAAGCAAATATAAGAATATTGGATACTATTAGAAATGGTTTAGGTATCCCTGAAGAAAAATTGCCACACAATCTAGAACGCACAGGCAACACCTCATCGGCTAGTGTGCCTGTTCTTTTAGACGAAATGAACAAAAAAGGCAAATTAAAAGAGGGAGATACATTAATTTTTAGTACATTTGGGTCTGGATTTACATCTGGAGCTTGTATAATAAAATGGTAAACACATAAAAAACAAAAGAATATGATTAAAACTCAAATTTGTGATTTATTGGGCATACAATACCCTGTGTTACAAGGTGGTATGGCATGGGTATCTGAAGCAAATCTTGCAGCAGCAGTGTCTAATGCAGGTGGCTTAGGTATCATTTCAGCTATGAATGTAGATGCTGAACACGTGAGAAATGAAATCAGAAAATGCAAAAGTCTAACAAATAAAAATTTCGGTGTTAACATTATGCTAATGAGCCCATTTGCTGCCGACGTGGCAAAAGTGGTGGTAGAAGAAGGCGTAGCAGTGGTAACAACTGGCGCAGGTTCTCCTGCAAAATATATGAAAGAATGGCTAGACGCTGGTATTAAAGTGATTCCAGTAGTGGCTTCTGTGGCACTTGCAATGCGTATGGAACAATACGGTGCTAGCGCTGTGATTGCAGAAGGTTGCGAATCTGGTGGTCACGTAGGTGATATGAACACTATGGCTCTTGTGCCTCAAATCTGCGACGCTGTAAATATTCCTGTGATTGCAGCAGGTGGTATAGCAGACGGTAGAGGTCTTGCTGCAGCTCTAATGCTTGGCGCAGAAGGTGTGCAATGCGGTACTTGCTTCCTAGTGGCAGACGAATGTGTTATCCACGAAAACTACAAAAACAAGATTGTGGCAGCACGCGACTCAGACACTATCGTAACAGGTAAAAAATTTGGTCACCCAGTGCGTTCACTTAAAACTCCATTCTCAAGAGCATTTGCAAAAATGGAACAAAGCGACTCTGTCACCGAAGAACAAGTAATGGCATTTGGCGCCGGTTCACTAAGAAAAGCTGCTGTAGACGGCAATATTGAAGAAGGTTCATTTATGGCTGGTCAAATCGCAGGTCTAGTGAAATCTATCCGTCCTACAAAAGAAATTGTAGAAAGCATGGTAAGCGAAGCAGAAGCGCTTCTAAACAACGCAAAAAATAGACTATAATGAACAAAGAACAAATAAAAGAATTTCTCCCACACAGAGAGCCAATGCTACTTGTGGACGAAATGAGTGTTGATGAAAATAATGTTGGCCACGCCAAATATTATGTAACGGGTGAGGAATTTTTCTTGAAGGGTCACTTCCCGGGGCACCCCGTAGTACCGGGCGTGATTCTTTGTGAAATCATGGCACAATCTAGTGGCTTGCTTCTAGGCGACGAGATTAAAGGCAAACAAACCCTTTACACCGGCATCGACAACGTAAGATTTAAAACCCCTGTTGTGCCAGGCGACACAGTGGAAGTAACCACAGAAATCGTTGCTCGCAAGGCAAAACTAATCTTCGTGAAAGCCAAAGCCGAAGTAAACGGCAAACTCTGCGTAAAAGGCGACTTATCCTTTGCGTTGATATAGCAATAAAGAGGCTGCTAAATTTTTTTTTTGCAGCCTCTTTCCTTTATTAAAACCCCTCTATTAAATGATGCGCTTCCTTTGGCAAACGCTTCTTATAAGTCTTAACTTGTTTTTTAGGAACATATATTTTCTTCAAATTTGTACAATCTTTAAAATTGTACCATGAAATTCGTCTTACACGTCTGTGAAATTTTATCTCCTCTAATGCATCACAACGTGAAAAAACAAAGTACGTATCTTCAACTTGAGATTTGATTTCTATATGCTTTAATTTTTTACAAAATGCAAATACATCCCAATCCAACCTTTCTACAGTAGAAGGTATAACTATACTTTCCAAATTAATACACCCCAAAAAAGCTTGAGTTTGAATTGAAAATATACAACCTTCTGGAATATCAATTTCTTTCAAGTCTTCACATCTTTCAAAAGCTCTCGCCCCTATAGTCAGAACACAATTAGGTATAATAGTATTCTTACAACCAACTACTAAGACACGGCTCTTTTTATCTATTATCGCATTGCTATCTCCTTCTGAAGTGTATCTTATATTACCTTCATCTACTTCGATTTTTTCCAATGACACACAACCACTAAAGGCACCAGACTCTATCTTTTTTATAGTAGATGGAATTATTATTTCCTTTATGTATTTATTTTTACAAAATGCATCTGCAATAATCATCTCTACACCAAATGGTATAATAGTTGACTTACAACCTGTTATTAATCTATTGCTCCAAGTTTCTATTATAGCGTTACAATTTTCACGAGAATCGTATGTTGTATTGCCATCTGCCACTTTTATATACTCTAAAGCACTACATGCATAAAACGAATTGTCTTCTATTTTATTTACATTTTGAGGTATCACTATACCATTTAACTTTTCACAGCACCCAAAAGCATATCCACCAATACATTCTACACTATCTGGTAGGTTTATACGAGTTAAGGATTCGCATCCACAAAAAGTGTTTCTACCTATACTTCTTATGCCTTCTGGCAAACTCACCTCTTCTAGACTTTTTAAATCTGAAAAAGCACCTTTCCCTATTGAGGTAATACTTGAAACTATCTTTGTGGCATTGCAACCAGATATTAATGTATTAGTTTTCGTTTCAATTATGGCATTGCAATCTTCACGTGAGTCATACACTGCATTTCCTCTTTCAACCTTTAAAACTTCCAAATTTGAACACCCCGAGAAAGGAGAATGCCCAATCTTCTCTACTGTTTCTGGTATAACTATACTTGTTAAAGATGTACAACCTTTAAAAGCACCTTCTCCTATTTCTATAAGACCATGTGGTAAAACAATTTCTTTAAGATTTGTACATCCTGAAAAGGCTTCAAAATCAATCTTCTTAACTCCTTTACCAATCACAATACTTGTTAAAGATGTACAAGAATTAAACGCATAAATTCCTATTTCTGTAACTGTGTCTGGTACTACAATGCTTGTTAAACTCATACAACATTCAAAGGTTGAATCTTGTATTTCTTTCACTCCTTCTGGTATTTCAATACTTCTAAGATTGGTACAATATTGAAATAAACTTGAACCTATTGCTTCAACGGTTGATGGAATTACTACTCTTTCCAATTTGTTACATTCACAGAAAACAACATCGCCAATACGTTCTACACCATTTGAAATCACTACATTGGTTAAATCATCGCAAGAAGCAAATGCTGCAAATCCAATATCTTTTACATTTGATGGAATTACTAGACTAGTTAAACCCGTTTCATGAAACGCTAAGTCCTCAATCTTGACGATTGTATTAGGGATATCAATACTAGTAAGATTTTTACATCCATAAAAAGCACTATCCCCTATAGCCTTTACACTACTAGGAATCTCAACACTCTTCAATTCTTCATTAAATATAAAACCTTTATTTGCTATTCTTCTTGACCTTATTGGAATTATCCCAACCCCATCTACAACTTGATACTTTGTTTTCATAGTGTTTTACTTTCTATTTCGCCAACCAGTTTTCTGGGTTGTGGATGTTGCGGTCTTTCCAGACTTGGAAGTAAAGTTCGGTTTTATCGCCGTCTTCTGGGTCTGAGTAAATGGTACCGATATTGTCCTTGGTTTTTACTTTTTGTCCTACTTTCACATTTACTTTTGTAAGATTTGAGTATACGGTACGATACATACCGTGTTTGATAATAACTGTTTTGTTGCTACCTGCAATGGTAAATACTTGGGTAACCTCGCCGTCGAATACTGCACGTGCCTGGCTACCTTTTGGACATTGAATATAGATACCTTTGTTGTTGGTGGTAACGTGTTTTAGTACTGGGTGAGGATGAATACCAAAATGTCCTACCACTATTCCCTTTAGTACAGGCCATGGCAAACGTCCTTGATTCTTTTCAAAGTTGCCAGAAAGGAGTTTCTCTTCTTTGGTAAGTGCATACGACTTGCCAGAACCTGAAGATGATGGTTTAGAAGACTTCTTAGCTTCTTCTGCAATCTTTTTCTCGATTTGCTCATTCAACTTGTTGGCAAGTTTTTGTTGTTTCTTAAGGTCTGCCTTTAGTTGTTTTTCCTTTTTCTTTAGGTCCTTAATAAGCTTGTTTTGCTTGTTTTTCTCGTTTTGAAGTTTAGTATTTTCCTTTTTGCGTTCGTTGAGTACAGTGAGTCTTTCGGCACGAACCTTTTCTGTTTGTTTAAGCTTTTCGCCTAGCGCTGCCTTTGTTGTATTTATCTCATCTGTCTTTTTTTGGCAATATTCTGAGTATTGTTTTATATAGCGATAACGACGAAAACTTTCTGCAAAGTCTTTTGCCGAAAGCACAAACATAAGCTCATCATACTTACTTTTTTTATAATAAGTATGATACATTAGTTTTGCATATTCTTTTTTAAGAGTATCTAGTTGTTGTTGGAGTTTATTAGTTTCGTTTCTAAGTTTATTTAGGTCTTTATTAATGCCTCTAATTTCTGCATTCAAGGTATTAATAACACTTTGACGTTGTTTTATCTCTGCGTTTAATAGGTTTAGCTGAGTAAGGGTTTTGGTCTTACTCTTTGATGTTTTTTCTATTAAACTGCTAGTTAATTCAAGGTTTTCTAATGCCTTTTTCTTACGTGCTCGAAGTTCAGACACAGTCTGAGACATCATCACGCCACATGATAATAAAACTAATATAAAAACTCCAAATATTCTTTTCATAAATATGATATTTCTTATTATTAAGATGCACGCATTGTCCCTACACATCTCACACTCACTATGGAGTTGAATAAAAAGATGTAATTCAAGGCTTGCGAAGCCTAAGAAACCGGAGTTTACTAAACGTAAATGAGGATTTCGAAGGCAAGCGTAACGCAGAAGTACACTTTTTATTCAACTCCATTACAGTCCGTTTACCAACTTGATTAACTGACTCATATCCGCTTTGCGATAGTTTGCAGGGATACTAAATGTTAAGTTAGAATTGTTATTAATTGATATATTGCTATAATTTAATGTTACTGTATTGGCTTTATCTTTTGATTGGAAAATACAATCCACTTTAGTAGGGAATACATATTCTCCAACAGGTAAGAAAGAAGAATATGAAGTCATAAGATAACTTCCAGAGTTATTTTTCTTTAATAGTGTACGAGTAAGATATTTGCCTGCTTCTACGATAAACTCTGTGTACATATCTTTATTTAGTGCCAAAATATAGTTTTCTTCTACCAAATCTACTGTAAAGTTGTCAAAGTTTTGGCGTTCTGGGTCGAATGTTCTGTTGGTAAGTAGTGCTTGAAGACCATAGAAATCTGTACCTAATTCTTTTGAGAATGTAGCAAAATCGGCCTCATAATATCTTTGGCTTAGTTTATCCAATGCCCAAATGCTATCTGGAGTACAGTGAATACGTGCAATCTCAATACCAAGAAGCATTTGAATAGATACTGTAAGAGATTTATTGTGTTCAGAAGACAACATTCCTTTAATACTCATATTCTTGTTGCCAGTAAGGTAAATTTGATATTGAGCAGTTACAGTTTTTATTCCAGATTGGTAACTACTTATCAATTTTACAGTATCTATTTTTGGTGTAATAACCTCTTCTACCACTTCCAATGATTCTGATAACTCTTTGGCTTGAGATGCTTGTTTTTGAGTTTTACAACCTACTAATGCAGCAAATAATAAAAGGGCTAAATAAAAATACTTATTCTTCATATTGTTTTATTTTGTTTGATAATTCTTTTGTTTCATTTAATAGATATGCCGCCTTCCAATATCTGACAGCAGCTTCTTTGTCACCTAGAGCATTTAATACATCTCCATAGTGTTCTAAAACTTCATAATTTTTCTCTTTATCATAGTTTAGAGCTTGTTCTAGATAAAACTTTGCTAAATTATATTTTCCTTGTAAAAATAAAATATACGCATATGTATCTAGATAATATGGATTTATGGCATCTGCCTTAACTGTAGATTCACTAATTTTTTCAGCTTCATCTAAAATGCCTTGAAACTCAGATAGCTTTTCTGCAGTCATGTGTTCTTTGTTTTTTGACCAATAGACGGCAACATTATAGGCATAATTATTTAGAAGCATTAGGTTTTTTGGGAATTGATGAATACCCTCTCTTGTAAACATCATAGCCTCTGGAAGGCGCATCCCACTAAGTGATAAATAAATCTGTTCAGAGAGTTTACTTTGTGCTGGCACAGTTTCTATTGCTTGTTTATAAGACTGAAATGCACCGTCCTCATCTCCCTCTGTAAATAATATAGACCCATCAATGAAAAGTAAATATGGGTCTTTAGGAAAGTGACTAAGAGCCTGAGAAACAAGTTCTTTTATCTTTAAAGTATCACTTTCTTCTGTATAAATTACATTTGCTATTAGCTCCTTCCAACAGGTTAAACATTTTTCATCTAGTAACACGGCAGAATGAAGCACCTCTATCATTTTTTCTGTATTCTTCAACTCATGTAAAACATGAGCATACATAAGAAGAGCCTCTGTAGATTCTGGATTTGCCTTTATTACAGTTTCAAATACTTGGCATATTCTTTCCGCACCATTAGACTTGTTTTGATATAGGTTTATAGCATATTCTATAAATCTAGACTTTTCTGCAAATTCTATATTTGAATTGGCAAGGACCTGTTGTAAATAATACTCTACATTAGTTAAATCATATTTTTCAGAGTAATATACACACAATGCTATTTGTGCTCCTGCACAATGTGGGTCTATCTCTAAAGCCTTATTATAATCTGCGAGTGCTCCTTCTGTGTTTTTTATTTCTTGTTTAATATCGCCTCTCAACACATACAAATCTGCATCTATTGGATATTTTTTTATAAGACCATCTATTACTTTTATTGCTTTTTTATGCTTTTTGTCGTAAATATAAAGTCTAGATTTCTCCACAGAAATCATCTTGTTTTGCCCTACTCTATCTTCCAACTTATCTAAAACCTTTATCGACTTATTTATTTGACCATTCAAGGCATAACAACGTGCCAAAAGAAATAGTATATTTTTCTTTTTAGGGAAACGCTTATAGGTCTTTTCGTATATTTTTATAGCAGATGCATAATCTCTAGAATCATCATAAAACTCTGCTAAACTAATGGCATAAAAATAGTTTTCCTTGTCTAATTGATATGCTTTTTTTAGGTACGAAAGCGCCTTGGCAGAGTCTTTTTTTGCTGTGTAGATTTTAGACAGTTCAAAAGACAACGCTGCGTTTTTTGAATCTATGTTTTCGCATTGCAAAAAGCGCTCTAGCGCCAAGTCTGCGCTATCAGAACTTTTATAACAAAGCCCCTCTATATACAGGCTATCAAAGACTGCATTATATAACACGTTTGTGCTTCTCGCATGACACAAGAAACACAAACATAAGAATATAAGAGTGAAATATTTTCTCATTTACTTTTTACCGGTGTGGCCAAAACCACCTGCACCTCTGTCGGTTTCTGATAAAACTTCTACCTCTTCCCAGTTTACAGTGGCATGCTGAGCAATTACCATTTGGCAGATTCTTTCGCCGTGTTCTATAACGAAATCTTCACTAGAAAGGTTGATTAAAATTACTCCTATTTCGCCACGATAGTCGGCGTCGATTGTGCCTGGAGTGTTTAGCACAGTGATACCTTTTTTAAGTGCCAAACCACTACGTGGACGTATTTGTGCTTCATATCCTTCTGGAAGTTCTATGAAAAGTCCTGTTGGGATAAGGCGACGTTCTAGTGGTTTAAGTACTACACTTTCTGTAAGGTTTGCTCTAAGGTCCATACCTGCAGATAGGTTTGTTGCATACTGAGGTAGGTCGTTGGTTGATTTGTTTATTATTTTTATTGTTACCATATTTTTGTTTTTTTGCTCATTGCAAATTTAGTTTATACCAAAATGAAATCCAACTGTTTTTTGTCTAAGTTTACACGAGAGACCATTATGCTCACCTGATCGCCAAGTTGGTATTTTCTTTTTGACTGACGGCCGATAATGCAATAATTCTTTTCGTCGTAGATGTAGAAATCGTCGTCTAGATCTCTAAGGGCAACCATACCCTCGCATTTGTTGGAAATAATTTCTACGTAAAGTCCCCATTCGGTTACTCCAGAAATAACTCCGTCGAACACTTGACCTTTTCTTTCCGACATATATTCCACTTGTTTGTATTTAATGGAAGCTCTTTCGGCAGAGGCTGCAAGTTGCTCACGAGAAGAACAGTGCTCGCACATATCTTCGTATTTTGCCTCATTTACACTACCACCTCCATCGGCATAAAGGGTAAGCAATCTATGGACTAGAACATCTGGATAACGTCTAATCGGAGATGTAAAATGAGTATAATATTCAAATGCTAGACCATAGTGACCTATATTGTCGGTAGTGTAAATAGCCTTTGCCATAGACCTAATGGCTAGGGTTTCCACAAGGTTCTGCTCGCGTTTGCCTTCTACATTGTCTAGAAGTTTGTTTATGCTTGATGATATCTCGCTTTTTTTACCAGTAGTGCGAAGCTTGTAACCAAATCTTGAGATAAAATCTGAGAACATTGCTAGTTTTTCTGGATTTGGCTCGTCGTGCACACGATAAACAAATGTTTTAGGCGTTTTGCCTTGTTTTACTTTGCCTATATGGGCTGCCACAGTTCTGTTGGCAAGTAGCATAAACTCTTCTACTAGTTTGTGAGCGTCTTTAGATTCTTTTATATAAACGCCAATTGGTCTGCCAGTTTCGTCTATATTGAATCGCACTTCTGATCGTTCAAATGCAATAGCTCCTTGTTTGAAACGATTTGCTCTTAGTTGTTTTGCAAGGGCGTTCATTGCCAAGATTTCTTCTGCGAAGTCACCATTTTCTGTTTCAATGATTTCTTGCGCTTCTTCGTAGGTAAATCTTCTGTCGGAACAAATTACAGTTTTCACAATTCTGTAGTCTTTCACCTCAGCCTTGTCGGTCATTTCAAACACTACAGAGAAACATAATTTGTCTTCATTTGGACGTAGTGAACATACCAAGTTGCAGAGTTTTTCTGGAAGCATTGGCACAGTTCTATCTACTAAATAGACAGATGTGGCACGGTCGTATGCTTCTTTGTCGATTCGCGAACCTGGTGTTACATAGTGGCTCACGTCGGCAATATGCACGCCTATTTCTACGTTGCCGTTAGGCAGTCTTCTGTATGAAAGTGCATCATCGAAGTCTTTTGCATCGTGAGGGTCGATAGTAAATGTAGTGATCTTACGGCAGTCTAAACGGCTGTCGATTTCCTTTTTACTAATGTTTACATCTATCTTTTCAGCCTCTTCAACTAGGTCTTCTGGATATGAATATGGAAGTCCGTATTCTGCAAGGATAGCGTGCATTTCTGTTTCATTTTCGCCTGCATCACCTAGCACATCCAATATTTGACCAAATGGATTTTTTGCATTTTCTGGCCAATCTGTCATTTCAACTATCACCTTTTGACCATCTTTTGCTCCATTCAATTTTTCCTTTGGCACATAAATATCGTTAGATAGAAGTCTATTATCTACGATAACAAAAGACACACCATTGCAGATGCTCATTACACCCACAAATCTGGTTTTGTTTCTTTCTAAGATTTCAACAACCTCACCTTCTGTTTGACGAGAACTGCGTTTTGCATATACTAGCACACGCACACGGTCGTTTTTCATTGCATGACCTAGATTGCGGTCTGCAATGAATATTTTTTCACCCCCGTCGTCTGGTATTAGGTGTGTCTTACCATTGTTGTTGCGGTCGATAACACCATCCACATACTTGTTTAAAGTGATAGCTTTATATCTACCACGTTCTACTTCTTGGATGATACCTTGCTGTACAAAATATGCCAAAATATGAGGCAATTTTGCTTTATCACCAGCCTTGGTGATACCAGCTACAGTGGCCAACTGTTTGTGATTAAAAGGACGATTTTCAAAACGCAAAATAGCTGGCGCAACATGATGTATTAGCTCTTTACGGTCCATATTCTATTTCCTTTTCTTCTTTTTAGAATCAGTTTCTTGCTTTTTGTGTAGTTGTTTATCCTTGAAGTCCTTACTAATTTTCAATAGTTCTGGATGATTCAAAAGGAAACGCACACCTGCATCATAACCTATCTTATAGATTTCTTTGAATTTAGCAAAATCTAAGATACTATAGTCGTGAGACGCATACACATCTACAACGTAGTCGCAACATTCTCTACCCTCTTTTGATGTGTTCATTACCATTGTAGTCATAGTACGCATCACCGCCTCTTTGATGTTGCTTATTTTCTTTACCTCTGTGTAAGGATTTACATCTATACCTATCAGTATATCACATTTTTCTCTTATTGCACAAGCTGGTAAGTTGTTTGTTATGCCACCATCGATATACACCATGCTATCTATTACTATCGACTGAAATAAAACAGGAATAGACATAGATGCCAAGGTATATTTTTTTAACTTATCACCACTGCTAATGATTTCTCCTTGAGCAGTCATTAAGTTTGTTGTAGCACAATAAAATGGTTTGGGAAGGCTATCAAAACTATCTGTGTGAAGAGTTTTATCCAAAAATGAAGCAATATATTTTTTTGAGAATAGACCAAGTTCACTAGATTTTATATCAAGTGACATAATCTTACTTTTATGCGTCATTTTATGCTCTGTGATTAAGTCTAGCATTTTTTCAGGCTCATATCCATCGGCATACAAGACTCCTACAATTGCCCCCATACTAGTACCAGACACAATGGTAGGTTCTATACCATAATCTTCCAAAGCATCTAAGACACCAATATGAGCATAGCCTAAAGCTCCGCCTCCACTTAAAGAAACACCCACCTTGTGTTTAGTTTCTTCTTGCGCATATGATATTAGAGGAAATAGCACTGCCAATCCCCACAAAATCATTTTTTTAAATTTTCTTCTAATAATAGTCATAGTTTGTTTTGTTTTTAACTATTATTTCACGAAGCCGATTTCTTTTTCTATTTCTTCGGAGTCGGTTACTTCTAATTGGTTTTGGTTTACGAAGTCTAGATATTTTTGTACAGACTCCTTATCGAATATCTTAATGAAATTGTCTTCGGAAATAACAAATACTTTGTGTTCAATCTCGTTTAGAACAGATACTACACCAGCGTCGGTTAGAATCATGTTTTGATACCAGTTTGCTTCTTTCAGGTGCATCAATCCTTTCACTGCAATTGCGTATCCACCATCATCCAACTTGCGCACCACCAGGTCAAAGTCTTTTATTAAGAAGCGAGAGAAATTGAACTGAGCAATTGAATATAAAACTCTGTTCTTAGCATCTTCTTCTCCCTCTACTATACAAATGAATATATGTGCGCTTTCTGGGTCGTATGAGAACCCTGCTTTTTGAATGTTTGTAGCAAATTCTTCCTCTGTTACTATAGTTTGCTCTCTTTGCTCTTGAATATCTGTTACACTAAATGAAGATTGTACTTCTTTTCCTTGCTCCATAAGTGCAACAATGTCTTTAGATATAGTAGAAATTTCACTATTTGGATATTTCTCTACTAGTTTTTGCAAATTGGCTTTAAAGGTGTCGCTACCATCTTCTTTGCCTGTACTTACTGCTGAAAGGAACATAAACTTAGGCATAAGCTCGTGTTCAGGATATGTAGTTTCGGCTATATAAGCGTTTTTCTTTACAGTAATTGCATCACCATTTTTAAACGCTGCGTATGTTTCTCTATATAGAAGTTCTACTTTTTCGTTCACTGTGCTAGGCTCTGGCATTCCACCTTGTAGATAACGGGTATATTTGCTATCTGCATGCTTGGTATATAGAAGGTCTTTTATTTTTTGAGCCTCAGTCGTTTGAGCACCACGTTCATACATTTGATATAGTCTATATCTCACCATATCAAGTTGTTTGCTATCTGGGAAACGAGCTACCAATGTATCATAAACATCTTCTGCCTTTTCATTATCGCCCATCCTTGATTCAAATATAGTAAACAGGTTTACAAGCGAATTTTCTATATTTTGGTTTGATGCAGCCAATTGATCTGGTGTTTGTGGAATAAGTCGTAAGTAATATTCCACATCGTCGCGAGTATATTGTTTTTCTCGTGTTGAATCTGCCATAGCAAGCGAATCAGATCCTGCTTCATCATCTTCTGTAGCAGAGAAATCCCATGCATTTGAAGCCTTGTTTGCTCTACGCCAATCGTCTTCTAGCACACGGCTACCCCAAGTTTTTTGGAAGTCTAGCCTACCGCGAGTAATAAGTGATGGATTGTAGAAGTACCAAGACTTGTCGGCAAGCTCGCCAAGAGAAAGGTTTGTTTGGCCCATGGCAGCATTTTGGTCGCGAATAGACTGAATGCGTGCCGCTTCTTCAAGTTTTCTTTGTCTTTCAGCTTCTTCTTCTTTTCTTTTCTTTATTACCTCTTCTATTATTGCAATTTGTTTTTCTTTGCTTAAAGTAGAAAGGTATTGAAGACTATCTTCTAAAACTATAGTTTGCTGATTTTTGGCAATATCGTTTAGAAGAAGACTTTTTTTGCTAAGCTCAGTGTAATTTTCAAATGTGGTTGGAAGCACAGGAATAGCTTCACTATAAAGTGGTTGCGCTTTAAGGTAATTTTCTTTTGCATAATAAATCTCACCCAAAGCCACTTGTGCTTTTGCCTTGTCTATACCTTCGCGAACACTTTCATCTATGGCTTTTTCGTAGAACTTCACTGCTTGTTCTTCGTTGCCATTTCTTTGATAAAGTTCACCTATGGTATAATAAATCTGGTCTAAATATTCTGAGTTGCTTTGTTTTTTTATCAATTTTTCAAGTTTTTCCTTCAATGAAGCAATATCTTTTCCTTGATAACAACGTGCCTGACTAAGCATAGCATTGAACTCCAACTCGTGAAGAGGATTTCTTTCCAAACATTCTTCATACCATTTATACGCTTCGGCATATTGCCCAGACTCTTCATATACTTGAGCTAAAATATATGACAATCTAGCTTTATCTTTTTTGTCTGCTTGTTCTACTGCAGTAGAAAGGAATGGAATAGCATCTTCATAAAGTCCTTGTTTAAGTAGTAAATCAGATTTTACTAAAACAAAGATTTCATTTGTATTGTGTGAGAACGTTTTCTCATCAATTCTTTTTAGTGATTCCTCTGCCTCATAATACCATCCCAACTCCGCAAAAGACCTTGCTTCCCAAAGCGATGCCTCTACACACACATCTTTATTATCATCAAAGTGACGTTTTATGTATGAAAATGTAGAAACTGCAGCTAGGAAGTCCGACTGATAAAATTGTGCTTTACCCATCAAAAGCCAAGCCTCTTGCACCATAGAGTTGTATTCCTCTTTTTCTAAGAATGCCTTATATTTTGGGTCCTTCATTCTTTTAGGATCCTTTTTAGGCTTTTTCACTATGGAGTGATTTTTAATAGTTTTTTGACATTTCTCCAAAACATAATCCATCTGCCCCTTTGCAAGTGCAGCTGTTTCTGGGTTGCTCAAACGAAAAACTGGTAGAATTTCAGAATAATTATCCTTGTGTTTTGTGATAATTTCGTCTTCTACTTTAAGGAATGCTTTATTGGCATTAAAGTACACGTTGTAACGCGCTGTTACGTAATGATAGCCTCTTGTGGCAGCATTATTATTTTTGGTTGAACACTGTGTAAATAATAATATATTCGTAACAATTAGTAGTAATATGTAGATATTTTTTGCTTTCATTTCAAATTGATTATGCAAATGTACTATTTTTTAAGAAAAAAGTGTATTTTTGCAATATTAATATTAACAAACTATTTATATAAAAATAAAATTTATGTCTAAAGTAACCGTAGTTGGCGCAGGAAACGTAGGTGCTACCTGTGCAAATGTATTAGCAGTAAATGAAGTTGCAAACGAAGTGGTATTAATTGACATCAAAGAAGGTTTTGCTGAAGGTAAAGCTATGGACATCATGCAAACAGCTCAACTTATGGGCTTTGATACCGTAGTAACAGGCGTAACAAACGACTATAGCAAAACAGCAAACTCTGATGTTGTTGTTATCACCTCAGGTCTTCCTCGTAAACCAGGTATGACTCGCGAAGAACTTATCGGCGTAAACGCTGGTATCGTTAAATCTGTTGCGAAAAGCATCCTTGAGTACTCTCCAAACGCTATCTTAGTAGTAGTTTCAAACCCAATGGACCCAATGGCATATCTTGCTCTTAAATCTTTAGGTCTTCCTAAAAACAGAGTAATCGGTATGGGTGGTGCTTTAGATAGCTCTCGCTTCAAATATTTCTTAAGCCAAGCATTAGGTTGCAACGCTAACGAAGTAGACGGTATGGTAATCGGTGGTCACGGTGACACAACTATGATTCCTCTTACTCGTTTCGCTTCTTACAAAGGTGTACCTGTAAGCAACTTCCTAAGCGCAGAAGAACTTGAAAAAGTAGCTAAAGATACTATGGTAGGAGGTGCTACACTTACTGGTCTTCTTGGCACATCTGCATGGATGGCTCCAGGTGCTGCAGCTTCTTTCCTTGTTGAGTCTATCATCAAAGACCAAAAGAAAATGATTCCTTGTGCAGCTAGCCTAGAAGGTGAATATGGTATGGACGACATCATGATTGGCGTGCCAGTTATCATTGGTAAAAACGGTATCGAAAAAGTTGTTGAACTAGAACTTAACGAAGAAGAAAAAGCACAACTTGCAGCTAGCGAAGCAGCTGTACGCAAAACAAACGCTATTCTTACCGAAATGAACCTTATCTAATAAGATTTTATTTAATAAGATTTTATTGCCCCATAAAATTGGTTTAATCCAAAATTCAAAAAACGCGGTTCCTCGCTTGGAATCGCGTTTTTCTTTACCATCTTAATTTTTAATCTTATGACCACCAGTCTCTACTGGTGATTTTTTTCTATGTTGTAAGCGTAACGTCGAAGAACACTATTTATTTAGTTACAACGAGAATTGAGACCACGCACTCCACAACCCACGCGAATCTTTCACTCTAACATAAATCTTAAAATCATTTACATTTTCTACTTGAAAGTTGTGTTTAATACTACTTAGCGGAGTAGAAATAATATAAGTACCACCTGTAGCAGCATGTCCTGGATTTGGGTTTGCAATAGACTCATATTCTCCTTCATAACCACATTTATTATATAAAATTTTTCCATCTACTAAGTATTCATAAGACACTATCCTATCTCCATCGATATCGTACGAATCCCCTGCTGAGATCTCATATTCAGTATCAGATATTTTATTGAATGTGACTTCAGGCACTGGAGGTCTATTCTCAATTAAAGTAATTGAAATTTTTGCCTTTGCATTAAGACCAAAATTATCTACCACCACAACATATATATTAAAACTATACGAGGTATTATTTATAGTTTTCTCACTCAAATTGCTTTGAACATAGATTTCGTTAGAAACCTCATTTATACTTACACTTATTGAATCTTTAATATCTAGGTTGGCATCTGGATGTTCTACCTCTAAGGTGTGTGATAAAATTGTATTAACATCGTCTATTGATTTAAAGTAATAAACAGAGGAATCTGTTTTCTTCAAAGTATCAGATATCTCCACCAAATCTATATTCTTATCATTTAGCCCTACAAAAATTTGTGGTGAGGTGTTTCTTTTCATATTTATGTCCTCTCTTGTTTCACAAGAAGAGATAAGGATAACAAGTAATATTATAAAATATATCTTTTTCATAATCTTATTAGTTTTATGTATTTACTATTAAGTTTTAAAACATAAATTCCTTTTGGCATATAAGGTAACTTAATTCTGAATGAATAAGAATCTTCACCACTTAGAATTACATTGCCATAGGTATCATAGATAGAATATGTAACTTTCTCTTCATTGGAATTTACATTTAAATACTCTACCTCATCTGTCAATAAAGTAGGATAAGCAGATATATACATCTGGCTTGGGTTTATAAATGGCAATTCTTCTTCTACGCCAAAGAATGTAGAGAATTTTCTTTCTGGTCCAACAGTAACATTATTTACATATAGGTTTCCTGCACTTATCGTATGAGAACAACCATCTTCATTTTTCGCTGTCAACCTCAATTTATTAATACCACCATTATAAAGATAACAACTTGGATTCTCTATGCTAGTTTGTGTGCCTTCTACCTCATAACCTAAGAAATATTGAAGTTGAAGCGTCCAAAGATAATACTCTGCACCTTTAGATTTATTAATCAGATATATTTTATCTCCTGCATTAAATTCCACTATCTGCGTGGTATCTTTAAAGATATTTAATTCATTACCATCGCTTGTTATAATATTAAACTTGGCCTCCACCTCGGAAATAGGAATATCCATCGTATAGCTTTCTGTATAACTATCGAGTCTTCTGTTGTATCTATAGACTGACAATACAAAATCTTCAGTTGCACCATTTATATAACAAATCCTATTACCAATATCAGAATACGTGAGTTTTATATCTGCATCAGACACACTCCAAAAATATTCTATGTATTGTTGTTCTGTATTAGAAAAATTATCTGCTATAAGAACTTTTATTTCTGTTCCGGGACATAGATTATCTCTTTTTATCTTCACCTCCTGATCGGTAATAGGATATTCTATGTAAATTTTTAGAATATTGCTAGTATCTGTTACTTGTGTATAAATGTTATTATTTAGCCTAGAATATACCACCCTAGCTATTTCTATATTTCTGTCTATTGTGGTTCTTCCTGCAGCCAAATTGGTTTTGGACGGAGTTACATGTTGACCATAGTCTATAAATGGTGTGGATAATTTTTGCCAAACTCCGCCCACAGACCTTGATATATATTGATATTCATAAGAAGTAGAGATGCTACTTAAGGTATCTGGGTCTCCATATCCACCTTCCACTAACATTCCTGAAATGGTTGGATTTTTTGATCCTGCTGGTATATAAATCATTTCTTTATCCGCATCTTCTGCAGCTGAAAAACTTATAATATTATTTTTTATTCCCTCAAAATAATAAATATTCACCCTAACACTATCAGAAAAACACCCAAAAGTTTTATTTTGCTTCTTTATAAAGAACATATCAGAAGTAATGGTATCTGATTTTGTTTTGAAAGTTGTAGTATTTTCTTTTGTAAATAAGTTCCAAGCATTAGCCTCTATAAATTCTTCTTTTGCTTGCTCTATAAGTTTATTATTTCTAGTGGTTTGAATAGTTTCACAAATAGACCTTAATTGTTGTTCACCAAACTGTCTATAATTATCTAAACAACCAGCATAATCGCAATTCGTTTCTGCATAGTCAACCATTTGTTGCCAACTCATGGTAGAGAAATCTAATTTAGATATTTCGGGAGATTTGTATTCCTTTACTTCTCTAATAAAGAAATCTGTTTCATTGAGCTTATCATCGTTAATTGTTATCTCAATATCCTTGCCTTTCTCCACCATGATTTGAACAATATTATTTTCTTTATCAAAATTTCTTATCTGTCCAGAAGAGGAAATGTTTTCTAAACTTATAGTATCTTTAGGAATAGGAAGCACCCACACATCTCTACTAATAGTATCCTTACATGCAATTATCCTACATACGTAATGCAAACTATCTCCTGTATAGTTAAATTTATAATCTGGCAAATAAGAAACGATTTCTTCGCTTTCACCATCTAGTTTTACTACCTCATAACTTATTATTTTACTCATCTCATTATACATTTCAAGACTAATTGCATTGGAACGAATAAATCTAAATGAGATATTATTCATTGGAGAATCACCTTCACAAATATTCTGTACTAAAGGGAAATCTGATGGTATAAAAGAAAGATTCTCGTCTTGCAATTTTGAATACGAACTATAAGTACAATAGTTGTCTGCAGTTAATTTTATGTAATACAATCCATCTTCATAATGTGTATAGAGATTGTTTGGAGTAGTTGAAGCAAATGACTTCAACACACAAGACTGTCTAAAACGCAATTCTTTACCCAGATTTAAAATAGAGGAATGAAGAATTAAATCTGTCTCCTCGTTTGTATTGGTAGGAAATGACAGCTTATCATACGACAAGAAATATCTAGAATATTCCTTATCTGTCATTACATTCCAATGGTCTCCTCCATCTATACTAATCTCCCATCTATAGTCTGGAGAATATAAAGTAGAGACATAACCAGAACAGTCAATGCTATTCCCTTTTAGAATTAAAATATCGTTTATATCATTTATTTCTGACGTAATACATACAAATTTCTTTTTGGTTAAATCTGAAGATAAATTTGGTAATTTTGCCTCTGGTACAATCTGGAAATCTAGGGTATTATAGCTTTTCAAAAAGTTATTTCCTTTTTCTATGGTCAGAAATCTTTGGTATGAAGGGCCATACTCACAATAACCCATTAAAGTATATTCTGGCATATTCTTGAAAGCATCCTTATTTTCATAGAATCCAGAATTTCGTAGTCGAATAATATTTCCAACAGAAAGCTTTTCACTTTCAAAGGCTACCTCCTGGAAATCTCTTAAATGATATATCCAAGTTTTTAATGTTTTAGACAAAGAATCCAAATCTCCACCCGATTGAAGAAATTTATCATAAGTATTTAAATCTTCATCTAATGAGGTTAGCACTTGATGACGAGTTCTATATGTCTTACAATAATTTCTATTTGGATATTTATCTTTTAAGAAATTATAATGCTTAGAATTGTCTTGTACTAATTGAAGGTGATTGTCAAATCCAGAAAGACAGGCTGCAGTGCAACACCAGCTATTACTATTTAGCGTACCTATCTTCATAGACATTGGTATAGGATTTGACGCTGCTCCAACACTTGCAATATTTGCTGTATATAATGTCTTGTTATTTATACTTACAGGACAATTGGTAGAAGATAGAGAAACTGCAATTCTAGCATTGGGATGATTGTAGATGAGATATCTAGGAGAACCTGTCCCTGATGCATCATACATAGGATTTATTTTACTCTCAGCATTAATAATTGGAGAATTTGTATTTATTCTGGTTATTTGCAGTTTCTGACCAGATTGATTGAAATGCATTTTATAAATCTGAGTTTCTTTATACATTTCTTTTTCTTCATCTCCCTCTCCTCCTTCATCCAAAAGATATGGAGCTATATGAAATTCAACATAATCTACTGGTAAGTTGTAAGATGTATAAGTAGTTAAATCTATAGTCATAGAATCACTATAGGTAATAGAAGAAGTTGTTATATATTCTTCACCATTTCCAGCTTCTGGTGCAGGATCAGACACTTCTGATACATCTATAATTTTCTCATTTGTCAATCTAGTCTTTTTTCCATTTATTGAAACCCAAGTACTATATTTAAATGACTTAATTGTTCTATAAGCAGAACGACTAATCAGCCAATCTATCCATTTCTTTCTATTAAAATTGTGCCAACTAATGTTTATATCAAATGATAAAACAACATTTTCTTCATCTAGAGAGACAATAGATTTACTTAATCTCATATCACTCCATGTTATCTCTGGGTCTGCTCTCATTATATCAGCAAAAGTATAACCTTTAGGATATTCATACCCTTCTTCAGACCACATTTTATAAGCAAATATATGCGTGCTTATTAATAAACAAAAAAATAAAAGTATATTTTTCTTCATGATTAAAGTCTTAAAATTAACGAATATGAGCTCTTACACCCAATGAAAATAAAGGACGACAATAAAATTCTCCGTTCAATGTAGGAGTTTCACATCTGTACATAAAATTCTGTGCAGCTGAAAGCAAAATAGATATTTGTTGTGAAACATAAGCCTCTAAATTGAAACCTACAGAACCACCTACAGAAAATGCATCTTCAACATTTTTTACTGTTTTATACTCCCATTCATCCCACGCCAAATTTACATTTGATGTGAGATTTAGAAACAACCAGTTGCATGGTTGCCACACAGCACATTCAAATCCAGGAGATAAAGTAATGCCCCTATACATAGATTGACCAAATAGACCTTGTTCATAATCTACTCCTGTGTTGAATACCCAACGTCTATGAAAACAATAATTATAATTCACACCCACATCCCATGTATTAAATAATGCGGTACCGGCTCTAGCTCCAATAGAATGGATTCCTTTAACATGGATAAGACGTAAGTCTGCCGCTGTTGCAACAGAAATTCCTAGCATCATTAAACTAAGAATTAAGATCTTTTTTCTCATAATATACTATTTAAAATTATTAACTCTTTGTGCCTTTAAGATTTCTTTGTTGGAAATAGAAAACTCTAAATGTCTTCCTCCATTTTTTTCAAACAATTCAAAACACATAATCCTCGATTTCGGTATTGTAAACCTATTAAAGAATAATATTACTTCCACTTGCTCGCCTGCTGGAATGATTTCCTTATATTTCTCATCAGAAAAGTAGATGTAAAACGGATAGATTTCTTGCTCTTGAAGAGCTAAATATTTATCACCCTTTTTATCCCTTATATAGGTTTTAATAAAGTCTATCCCATAATCAATATTATTCAAGTTTTCTAGATGAAGACGAAAAAACAACCAATCATCTATTGAATAAATTCCATCTAAAGACAATATCATTTTATGATTAAGGTCTCCTAAATAATTGTATCTAGGGGAAAGACCTGTTATATATTTAGAGACTTTTTCTATTTTAGTTTTATCTAGTGGAGTTTCTGAGAATATTGCCATTTCACTAGAATCTCCTAAATATATTGAAAGATTAGATGGGGTTTCTGTATATTTCAAGTTAAACGGAAATACATTTCCAGATTTGGTTATGATAGTAAAAGAAGCATTTTCTATATTTTTAGTTAACGACTTTATCTTTACAATATTTTTTATTCCTAAAGCACTATCTGCAATAATGCTATCATTTCCTACCACTATATCTGCTATATCTTCATTTGCTATAAAGTGTGTAGTTTTTGAAATTGAAACTTCAGCATTGTTATGTTTTATTATACCATCGTTTATATTATATGCCAACACTTGTAGGTTCTTACTATATTTTAATACATAAGAAAAATATTTCCCGTCTGATGTTACTACGGATATAGTGGTAGATTCTATCTCTGCATTCCTACTTTTTAAGCTCAAATACATTTTTTGAGACCACATTTTACCTACAATATCATTGCTTCCTAAATCAACATACTGAATTGAAGTTGGGAATTTTAATAACAATTGTTGAGTATTATTTACCAACAATGTGTCTGGTAAGTTTTCTGCAAAAACTAACCACGGCATGCAAATTGCCCAGATAAAAATCAAAATCTTTTTACTCATATCTTATATTTACTTGATAATTTGATGAAATATTAAGTTTCTTTTCCTTTACTGCCGCTTGAGAAATAGATTTTATAGCAGAAGTAACTGCATTGGTGGCACTACTCAAGAATGGAATACCCCCAGAAATATTTAGATTTGTAGAGGATATTACATCATTTGCCACATCTCTTTTTGCCTCATCTATTATATTATCAGGTGTATATAATCCCTCAAAACCATCTTGATCATAAATAGAAGCATTAAACGGGATAATCATATTTTTATACTGAATATTCTCTATTTTTATCATTGCTCGTGAAGAACTAAATGATAACTGACCATATAAAAATGTATTTTTAGGGATATGAACTCCGTCTATGGTAAACTCATCAATTATTCTAAACTTTACAATTGCACCTGTTTTTATGTTTCTATAATCACCATGAACCAAAGCTCTAATATCTGGTTTAAAATCAGACTCCTCTTCTGTAATGCCATAAAAGCCTTTATTTTTCGGCTTTCCCACCACTATTTCTGAAGTTTTAGCAACCTCCCGCTTTTCCTCCTCTTTTGGAGTATTTACTAAACCTAATCTTTCCTCCAATTCTCTCCTCTTCTTCTCTAAAAGCAATTGTTTCTCTAATTCAAACTGCTCCCTATCAGACAAACCTTTTTTTCTTCTTCTAGGTTTTGGTTCCTCTATAACTTCTTCTTGATGTTCAACAGGTGACTCCTCTGCAACAGGTACAGAGGGCACACTGTCTTCTTCAATTAACCACATAAAAGAGTTTCTCTGACGACTTTCTAGTCTTTTTTGCCTTTCATTAAGCTCTTCTGCTCTATAAATAGCATCTAGACGATTCTCAGATAAATCCTCTAAATTGGCTTCTGGCAATGATGTATTAAATGTATCAACCATTACATCATCTTCTGTGATATTAGTTCCACCACCTAGTATGTAGAAACTAAAAATCAAAAGAATGAAAACGAAAAAAGAGAAAATATGAAGTTTCTTTTGTTGTATATCCATCTTATCTTTTTACTTCTTTTATATCTGAATTGTCAATAATCTTCCATTTTTCTATAATAAATCCATGCGGATTATTCTCTGTTCTAGTACTATTTACCAAATCGCACACTGTTTCGAGGTTTCTGTATAAAATACTAGAAGATCTTATTATAGATGTTTTAGCATAGGTATAAGCCTTATAAGGATATGTAGTGTCATCTATTTTTACACTATCCACCATTATCTCACATAATATTCCTGCAGAAATTATACGCTCATAAAACCCATCCTCTTTCAATTTTATATAGTAATCAGCAGCTATATTATCCGATAAAAACAAAGCTTTATTTATATTGTACTCTATAGCAGATTTCTCTGGCGATACCGTAAAGAAATACTCGTGAAAACGTCTCACATGGGAAATCGCTTCTGCAGTTCTATTATCTTCTACATTGTGCGAAAGGGCAAGTAAAAGTGGTTGACCATTTTCTAAAACATAAATCTTACTTCTCTGGGCTTCGGCAAACTGATATGAAGAATATATAGCATACCCTCCTATTGATAATGTCAAAATTGTTATCAATATCAAGTAAATGCGAGTGAGCGCAAATGCTTTCTGAATGTTTAGTAAACTATTAAATTGATTCATTTTTTATATCTATCTGGTTTTATTATCCAATTGGCAAATTTGGGTATCTGTACGTAAATACATATTGTTATTATACTAATTACTATACCTATTACGTTTTTGTTAAATAAGAAATCACTACTCAATTCAGATAAAAGGAAATCATTTCCTGAATTTATTACATCTTGAATCATCTCTATTAATGGCACATAATAACAATGAATATTTACAATAGCCATAAAGCTTGCAACTAAATATGATATAGTTGGTATTATCATTATCCTTAAATAATATGTTATCCAAAGACTCATATTTCCACCAAAACTAGGCATAATTGAAAGTGCCAACATAAATGGGCCTATTATAAGCAAAATCACCTTGGCTATAGAAACATATAAAGGGAAGAAATATATCACGGCCATTTGAACATATTGCATAAGATTGTCTAGGAATTCTATTATGAGCCTAAATAAATTAACCTTTGTTTCTTCATCAGATGAAGCTGCCGCACTAGAGGCTTCAGATGTTATTTCTTGACTTCCAGACTCCACCTCTTCCCTCTCGTTGGTAGCCAGTTTATCTCTTAGTTTATCGTAATATTTATAATACTCGATTTCCTTCTCTTGAAATTCTGTTATAATTTCAGAGTTAATGCTTAAAGCAACAGATTCTACAGGTTTTACAATTACATCAAATAAAGAAGAAAGAACAGAAAGAAAACTTATAACCAAACCTATTACAAAAGGTCTTAGATATGAGTAAAAGTTGATAGCTTCACCATTTGACCATTGTTTCCACAATTTTAACCCTATATATGCGAACGCAAAAATTCCGCATATAATCTGTGCCGAATAGACTAAAACATCAGTATAGCCCAGTACTTTCTCTGAAATATCATTGAATGCTTGAGCTAGTAATGAACCCCAATTATTAAATACTGTTGATGTCATTATTTCTTTGTTTGTTTTGTTGTTGACTTTTTAGCTTGTGTTTTTGACTTTGCTGTGGAAGATGTTTTGGTTTTCTTTATCCCCTCTGTATCGTTTTGTGCTTCAAATGCCATAAATAAAGCTTCACGAGTATATGCTCTTGCTTGCTTCGTGAATTCCTCATACGAATTCTTTTTCTTAAAACGACTCTCTACTGCTGTTAGATTTTTCTTTATTTTTACTATCTCGTCTCGTATATTTGTAAGAATTTGAAGACGTTCATAGTCTGTCATCTCGCCAGATGATGACATTGTGCTACTAGACATTTTCTTTGATTCTTTTAGTTTCTCGTTTACTTGCTCCCCTAAATCAACTGTGAAATTAAGTACATTATATACCTCTTCACTAGTGAGTTCATCCAACTTTGAGAACTGCTTATTTAGGTTTTTTACCTTTTGCATAACAGCATTGCTCTCTTCTGCAATTTCTTTTACCACCAATGCAGATTTTATGAAATTACTTATCTTCTGGAGTTTTTTCAAACTTTCATCATTTTGCCGAACAAGTTCAGAAGTATTATCTGTCTGCTTTTCTATACTATATCTCTCTTGCATAGCCTCTGACAATTCCTCCAGAAATAGAGTGACTCGTTGACTTATAGAACTTAGATCTGTTACAGGTATCTGCGCATACATTGGCATCGGTGTACAACTCACCACTAAAAATATCAATACAGATATAAGAAAATACCTTATGTTCATAATATCAGAAATTAAGATTAATGTATTCGTTTATAGCATTTCTAATGGAACCTGTCTGTTTTTCTAGTTCCAACAATTTAGATTTTTCAGTTTTTTCTGTAGTGTAAACTAAATACTCTTGTTTAGAAACTTCTAACGCATATACACTAGAATTGTTACCATTTAGTGTAATAAACACCTCTTTGTATGGATTTCTGTTAGAAAAATCTAACACTCTATTTAGTGATAATGCTAATGCTATATCCTTTTCTGTTAAACCTAAAATTTGAGCTATTTCATCGAAAGTATTAGAATACTTTCTTTGGTCAAGTAAAATTTTGCAATCTGCATTTCCTAAAATTGAATTCTTTACCACTTCATTTCCTATTATATCTTCTATTTCCTGTGTAACCACAATGGCCTCTCCAAAATGTTTTCTTACAGTTTTAAAAAGATATTTAATAAACTCTGCTGTTCCAGCCTTTGAAATCGCTTTCCATGCTTCTTCTATCAGGATAAGTTTTCTTGTCTGACCAAGTGACGAATGTCTCATTTTGGAAATGAACGTATCCATTAATACTAATGTAACAACAGGAAACAAAGTCTTGTGATCTTTAATATTATCAATTTCAAATACGATAAATCGTTTTTCTAATAAGTCAATATTCTCTGTTGCATTCAATAAATAATCATACATTCCACCTTCACTATATGGTCTTAGAACCTGCAATAGATTTTCTATGTCAAAATGTTCTCTTTCTACCCTACTATCTTGTAATTTTTTCTTAAAATCTTTCTTCAAAAAATTATAGAAACTTGTAAACGATGGTTTAGTTTCCTTACCTATAATTAGTTCTATATAATCATTTATCGCAGTAGAAATATGAGTTTCTTCTGCTTTGGTTATTGTTTCTGTTTCACTCTTCCAAAGACAAAAAACTAAAGACGATAATTGCTCCTTCTTTTCTATGGTATAAACATTGTCTTTTACAAAGAATGGGTTAAAACTTATAGGATTTTCTTCTGTGTAGGTATAATAAATACCATCTTTACCCTCCGTTTCCTCATTAATCATTTTGCATAACCCTAAATAACTATCACCAACATCCACTATAACCACATGCGAACCTTGTTCGTAATATTGACGCACCAAATGATTTGTAAAAAATGATTTCCCAGAACCAGAAGGACCAAGAATAAATTTATTTCTATTATTTATCCACGATTTTTTCATTGGAATGTCGGAGATATCCACTTTAAGAGGTATTCCATTTAGTCTATCACATAGTTTTATTCCAAAGTTTACATCTTGTGGTTTTGCACATGATTCTGTTTGAATAAAACAAGCAGCAGGTTCTAAGAATGTAAGAAACGTCATCTCAGATGGATACTGAGACTCTCCACCAGGAATACCTGCCCAAAAAATTTGAGGAGTAATAACATTGGTATGTGATACACAAATGTCTAGTTCAGACAATTTTGCCGCTACCAACGAGTTCTTTTTTACTAGGGTATTGTAGTTCTTATCCCAAATTATAACATTCATTGCAGCCCTAATAGGTCTTAAACTTTTTGATATAGCCTCGTCTAGAAACTGCTCATTAAATTTTCTATTTATTGAATTTTCACGAGACACTACAGAAAGTGATTGCTGCTGTTTTCCGCTTTTTTCTATCTCAGAAAGAATCTCTTTAGAATCATCTAAAAAGAAATATTGGTTATAAATATGAGAAAATGGGATTCCCCATGCTAAAGACGATGGAAATGACATAGGAAAAAATACATTGTTATGTGAATATGCAGGATCCTTTACATAGTTGTATACATTTGAGGGTAACTCCTCAAGATTTCCAATAGAAAAACAACTTATGTAATTGTCTCCTACTTTGAAATCAGTATCCTCTAGGTATACATCCATCATAACCTTTTTGTCTTTATTAAACTCTAATGTCAGGTATTGTTCAATAGCCCCGCTCTTTTGTAGGTCTCCCAAGATCGCTCTCTTAGAAGAATGAGAAACCCCTATTCCATTCTCATTTAGAATGCTAATAAATTGTGAAACCTTATCATTAAAATCTTCCCATCTATGTTTATCCAACATATCGTTCGGTACAATTCTATTCCTACACAAAATGGACAACATACTATTAGTTTTAAGATTTTCCTTTGTAGATAAGGTTATAAAAACGTATGATTTATGATTTAAAAATTCTCTACCATTGAAATGTTCTGAAGAAGAAATAGACAAAAAACTATTAGAAATAGGTTTGTCAGAAAAGACACAATTATAGAAAATATCTTGTTTGTGAACTATTGTATAAGAAGGTAAAACACGTAATGATCTCACCCAAACTTGGTGAAAACGTTCATAATCATTAATTCCAAGAGAATAAACATCTGGCAATGTTAGTTCCAATGCCACTGTTATATCAGCAAACTTGCTTACTAAACAGTTATTCTCCCATGCTAAAATAGGCAGATAATCTAATATTTTACTAGAATTTTTCATCTCTATCCTCTACTATTTGAAATATTCTGCTATTTACGATTATGTGTTTAACAACTTTCTTAGAAGCCATGAGTTGCATCAACCCGTGCTCACCATAAGTATTGTTCAACTTGAATACACTACATACAGCCAACAGAAAAGAAATAATCCCAGATAATAATGCCCCCAAAGCATTAAGCAGTACTGTTAGAATAAAGCTGAAAAATAGTACGAAGAATATTAGAATGACCAAGTAGAAGACATATTGTGCCCTTAGTCCAAAGAATTCTACGGGTTTACCAACTCCTCTGTTGACTTGAAATGTAGCCATCTTAATCTTTTTCTATTATCCTATGAAGAAAGCCCTTATAGCAGTAACTGCTACAATTGCAAAAACACAAGACCCAAACCAAGAAGCAGCAGTTTTGGTAGTATCAGAACTACCTGCAGACCACTTGCCATACACTTTTACTGCACCAATAAAACCAATTACGGCACAGATAACATAAAATAAATTCGTTATAGGCTCTATGTAAGATAAGATTTCCGAGTTTGCTTTTTCTAGCGCAGCCACTCCATTACCTTGAGCCATTAAAGACGTAAAGTTCAATAGGACCAGTGATAACACACCAATCCCTTTAGTAAAATTTTTCATACACGATGAGGTTAAAAACTAATGATTAAATACTAAACTTCTGGACCTTAGATTTATTTAAATCTACTGAATCTTTCTTGAAGAACTTAAAATACAATAAGACGGCTACGTTAAATACAATTAACGCAACAAACAGAAAGACCAGAAAACTAGTCCAACTAATTTTTTCTAATCCAAACATGATTATTTCAATAAGAATCAAGAGCTAAAACCTACGTTGAGGGCGTAAGTTTCTGATGCAAAGTAAATACATAATTTTCTAATTTTCAAATCAAAATGCCGTGTTTTAACAAATATTTACACTTTTCACCCCTGATTATATTATAATATTATAAGCAATTCGTTAACACTTTTTAACCTTTTCATCTAGTACAAACCTACTGTTTCTCAGGCTTTTTTGAGGGTTTAAAAAAATATTTTGCTCGTTTTGTAGATATTTTTTAACTTTGTAGATTGTAAAAACTTTTTTGTATGGTTCTAAATTATATTTGGGCTGGTTTCTTTATAATAGCCTTCGTGGTGGCACTCATCCAATGCTTCGTGTTTGGAGACAATATGATATTTGCAAAAATAGTAGACAGCACATTTGATATGTCGAAATTTGCAGTAATGGATATTGCCTTGCCTCTTGTTGGGGTAATGACTCTTTGGCTTGGCATAATGAATATTGGAGAAAAAGCTGGTTGTGTAAGATTCCTTTCTAGAATAATAGGACCATTTTTTAGCCAGCTATTTCCTGAAGTTCCAAAAAATCACCCTGTGCATGGTCAACTTCTAATGAACTTCTCTGCAAATATGCTTGGTCTAGACAATGCCGCTACACCACTTGGTCTGAAGGCTATGAATTCGCTTCAAGAACTTAATCCAAATAAAGACACCGCGTCTAACGCACAGATTATGTTCTTGGCACTAAATACATCTGGGCTTACTCTAATACCTATTGCCATAATGGCACAAAGATCTATACTTGGAGCAGCCAACCCAACCGACATATTTATTCCACTTTTAATAGCAACTTATTGCTCTACCTTAATTGCTATTTTTTACGTTGGAATCAAGCAAAAATTGAGATTGCTAAACAAAATTTTTATCTCCTGGATAGGTGGAATTACAGCAGCAATTGGTGGACTTGTTTGGTATGTTTCTACTCTAAGCAGAGAAGAAATGATGGTATTCTCTAGCATCTTTAGCAATGCACTTTTACTTACCATCATCATAGCATTTATAGGGGGCGCTCTTTACAAAAAAGTAAACGTCTTTGAGGCATTTATTGATGGTGCAAAAGAAGGTTTCACCACTTGTATTAAAATTATTCCTTATATGGTAGGAATGCTCGTTGGAATCGCCGTTTTTAGAGCATCTGGTGCAATGGACCTGCTTATAATGGGAATAGAGAAAATAGTATCTATTTTCACCGATGAAACCGAGTTTATTGGAGCTCTTCCTACAGCCTTTATGAAACCTCTATCTGGAAGCGGTGCTAAAGCCATGATGGTAGAAGCTATGAAGACATACGGAGTAGATTCATTTGTGGGCAGACTATCTTGTATATTCCAAGGTGCTGCAGATACCACATTCTACATTATAGCCCTTTACTTCGGTTCTGTGGGCATTAAGAAAACTAGATACGCAGTGAGCGCAGGTCTTATCGCAGACTTCGGCGGAGTCATCGCTGCAATACTAATTGGATATTTATTCTTTGCATAAACGTTATGATAAGCTATCATTTAGAAGGTGTAGAAAAACCTAAGATTTGTACTAGAAGAACATCAAAATGGGTAAAAGATGTTGCAGAAAAACACGGAAAAATAGTCGGTGAAATCGCCTATATTTTCTGCAGCGACGAGTACATTATAGACGTAAACAGAAAGTTCTTAAACCACGACTATTACACAGATGTTATCACATTTGACTATAGCGAAGGCAAGAAGATTTCTGGAGATATCTTCATCTCGTTAGACACTGTAAAAACAAATGCCGAGGCCTTCAATCAAGATTATTATAACGAACTAGAAAGAATCATTATACATGGCATTCTTCACCTTTGTGGGTTTAAAGACAAAGAACCAAAAGACAAAGAAGAAATGACATATCAAGAAGACGAAGCTATTAAATTACTTATAAAACCGCTTAAGAAATGACATTTGAATATGATGTAATAGTAGTAGGAGCAGGCCACGCAGGATGCGAGGCAGCAGCTGCAGCAGCCAATATGGGTTCGCGTACATTGCTTATCACAATGGACATGAACAAGATTGCTCAAATGAGTTGTAACCCTGCTATTGGTGGTATTGCAAAAGGCCAAATAGTAAGAGAAATCGACGCACTTGGAGGTTTCACAGGACTTGTTACAGATAGAAGTTCACTTCAGTTTAGAATGCTAAACCGTTCTAAAGGCCCAGCTATGTGGAGCCCTCGTTCTCAATGCGACAGAATCAAGTTTATCCAAAACTGGAGACAGGTTTTAGAGAACACAGAAAACCTATATATTTGGCAAGATACAGCCGTGGGATTGATAGTAAAAAACAACACAATTTATGGAGTTAAAACTGCATTAAATGTCGATTTCATCGGCAAAAGTGTGGTGCTTACAAATGGTACTTTCCTAAACGGTTTAATGCATATTGGTAAGACCCAACTTGCAGGTGGTAGATGTAGCGAGCCTGCCAGCTATGGACTTACAGAACAACTAAAAGAACTAGGCTTCACTACCGATAGAATGAAGACTGGTACCCCTGTAAGAATCGACATTAGAAGCGTAGATTTATCTCTTGCTGTAGAACAACCAGGAGAGTGCGACTTCCACAAATTCTCATACCTAGACGAGCCATTACGTCCGCTTAAACAACTTCCTTGTTATACCCTAAACACAAACGAAGAAGTACACGAAGTGCTTCGCAATGGACTTGCAGACTCACCACTATACAATGGTCAAATCAAGAGTATCGGACCACGTTATTGCCCAAGTATAGAAACCAAGATTGTAACATTTGGAGAGAAAGATTCTCACCCACTATTCCTAGAACCAGAGGGTGAAAATTCTACAGAATATTACTTAAACGGTTTCTCTTCTTCTCTTCCACTAGAAGTACAATTGAATGCTCTACAAAAAATACCAGCATTTAAAAACATTCATATTTTCCGTCCTGGTTACGCTATAGAATACGACTTCTTCGATCCTACCCAACTACTACATAGTTTGGAAACAAAACTAGTGAAGAATCTATTCTTTGCAGGTCAAATAAACGGAACAACAGGATATGAAGAAGCAGGTGGTCAAGGTCTAGTGGCAGGTATAAATGCTCACCTTGCAGCTAACGGAACAGATCGTTTCAGCCTTGGCAGAGATGAAGCATATATAGGTGTTTTAATAGACGACCTTGTAACAAAAGGCGTAGATGAACCATATAGAATGTTTACCTCTCGTGCTGAATATCGTATTCTTCTACGTCAAGACGATGCTGATAAACGCCTTACTCCTAAGTCTAGAAATATAGGATTGGCAGACGATAGACGTTGGAATCTGCTTCAAGAAAAGATACAATATTGTGAAGAATTGAGCCAAGTTTTACGTGAAGCCTCTGCAAAACCAGAACAAATAAACGAAGGCCTACTTGCTATTGGTAGCACAGAATTGAAGCAAAAACAACGCCTAGGTGAAATCCTTCTTCGCCCTGGAGTTGATATAAATTTCCTTGCAGAACGCGTGCCTGTTTTACGCAAAGCAATAGATGCTCTTCCAGAAAATCGCAAAGAAGAAATCATGGAAGAAGTAGAAATTACATTTAAATATTCAGGCTATATCGACAGAGAAAGACAAATAGCAGAGAAGCTACATCGCCTAGAACACATCAAAATAAAAGGCAAATTTGACTATGCTTCTATCACTGCTATCTCTACCGAAGCACGCCAAAAACTAATCAAAACAGGCCCTGAAACCATAGCACAAGCCAGCCGCATCCCAGGTGTATCCCCTAGCGATGTAAACATCTTGCTAGTGATGATGGGAAGATAAAAAACAATTGTTCCACGTGGAACAATTGGAGTAAAAAACAAAATAATTATGTTCCACGTGGAACAAATGCAATAAATATATTATGCAAACCGTAAAAGAAAACATTAGAATGGTAGAAGACTTTCCAGAAAAGGGAATAGTTTTCGTTGACCTTACCACAGTATTTAAGAAACCTGAGTGCATGAAAAAGATAGAAAATGCACTATTTGAAACCTACAAAAATACTGGTGCAACCAAAGTAATTGGTATCGAATCTAGAGGCTTCTTCTTCTCTACTATCTTAGCAAATAGAATTGGAGCAGGCTTCGTGCCACTTAGAAAAAAAGGTAAACTTCCTGCAGAAACACTTGAAGTTTCTTACCAAAAAGAATACGGATTGGATACAATTCAAATCCATAAAGACGCATTAACCGAAGACGACATCGTGATTCTTCACGACGATATTCTAGCAACAGGTGGCACAATTAAAGCTGCTATTGAACTAATCAAAAAGTTCAACGTAAAGAAAATTTACGTCAGTTTCATCGGAGAAATCGACTTCCTAAAAGGTAGAGATAAAATAGAAAATGACGTTGATGTTGATGTTTTAATTCACTTCTAAAACCTAAGAATCTTGATCAAGAAAAACCATATAGAAGAAATAGTGAGTACACTTCCCCACTCTCCGGGAGTGTACCAATATTTCAATTCTGATGGTGAAATTATCTACGTTGGTAAAGCCAAAGATTTAAAGAAAAGAGTTTCATCCTACTTCAATAAAACAGACAAATCTGTAAAAGTGCAAGCATTAGTAAAACACATAGCAGATTTAAAATACATTGTAGTAAACACAGAAAACGACGCTCTTTTACTTGAAAACAACTTAATAAAACAATACCAACCTCGCTACAATATTCTTCTTAAAGACGGCAAAACATACCCTTGGATTTGCATCACAAAAGAGGACTTCCCTCGCATTTTTAAAACTAGAATTATTATGCGTGGAGCCGAGTATTTTGGCCCATATAGTTCTGTTTGGATATTGGATACAATCCTAGATTTAATAAAGCAAATCTACCCTATCAGAACCTGCTGTTTCCCTATGAATGAAGAAACAATAAGACAAGGGAAACATAAGGAATGTTTGGAGTATCATATCAAAAACTGCATGGCTCCTTGTGTGGGTTTTCAAACTAAAGAAGAATACCAAAAAATTGTCGGTGAAATCAGGGAAATTATCAAAGGTAATAGTAAGTTTATCGCAGAAAAAATCCTTGGCGAAATACACAAATGTGCTGAGGAACTCCGCTTTGAAGAAGCCGAAGAATTGAAGCAAAAATACCTTGCCATTATCAATTTCCAAAACAAAACAGTGGTTACTACAGCCACCGATGAAAACCTAGATGTGATGGCATATGATGTAGACGAAAAGTCTGTTTACATCAATATGCTTCAAATAGTAAACGGTAGTATTGTAAAAGGTCTTACAATTGAATACCAAAAGAGAATAGACGAGGCAGACGAGGAGATTTTAGCACTAGGGTTACTAGAACTACGCAGCAGACTTCAAAGCGATTCTAAGGTAATTTTAGTGCCTTTTATGCCAGATATAGAACTAGAAGGTATAAGCCTAAAAGTGCCGATGAAAGGGGACAAAAAGAAGCTTATAGACCTTTCTATGCAAAACGTAAAACAATACAAATTAGACAAACTAAAACGCAACGAAGAACTGAATATTGAGCAAAAAACAACACAGATTTTGTTCACCCTCAAAGAGAAACTCGGACTAAACAAACTGCCTATTCATATAGAGTGTTTCGACAACTCCAATATTTCAGGTACAGACGCAGTAGCAGCTTGTGTAGTTTTCAAAAAAGGTAAACCAAGTAAAAAAGATTACAGAAAATACAATATTAAATCTGTGGTTGGTCCAGACGACTATGCTTCAATGCGCGAGGTAGTGTATAGAAGATACAGCAGACTTGTGGAAGAAGGCGAGCCCCTACCCGACCTTATTATTGCCGACGGTGGAGTTGGCCATATAGAAACAATAAGAAAAGTAGTAGAAGAAGAATTGAACCTAAACATCCCAATTGCAGGTCTTGCCAAAAACGACAAACACCGCACAAGAGATTTAATCTTCAACTCACAAGTGATAAGTATGAAGACTAATGATGTTTGCTTTAATTTTCTAACACAAATACAAAACGAGGTTCATAGATTTGCAATAGAGTTTCACAGAGACAGGAGAAGTAAGTCTCAACTCAAATCAGAACTAGACGAAATACCAGGAATTGGGCCAAATACCAAAGAAAAACTCCTAAAGGAGCTAAAAAGCGTAAAACGCATCCAGAATGCAGAAATTTCTGAACTAGAAAAAATCATTGGAACTCACAGAGCATCAATAGTTTACGAGTATTTTCACCCAAATTTAAGCCTCTGAGAATTAAAAATTTAAACAAAACCGTATAACAACCCACAAAAAATAGACTGTAAATGAGAGTTTTAATACAAAGAGTAAGACAGGCGAGCGTAAAAGTAGATGAAAAAATTACGGGCGAGATAAAACAAGGTTTTCTACTTCTTGTTGGATTTGAAAATGCAGACACCGACGAAGACCTTACTTGGACTGCCAACAAAATTTCAGCACTTAGAATTTTCGATGACGAAAACGGAGTGATGAACAAATCTATTCTTGAAGTAGATGGCGAAATTCTTTGCGTTAGTCAATTCACACTTTTTGCCATGACGAAAAAAGGAAACAGACCTTCCTACTTCAAAGCTGCAAAAGGTGAAATCTCAGAGCCACTCTACAATCAGTTTTGTGAAAAATTAAAATCACTATTAAATAAAGAAATTCAAAAAGGAATTTTTGGAGCAGACATGAAAGTATCGCTTATCAACGACGGACCTGTAACAATTTGGATAGATTCAAAAAATAAAGAATAAAAGATATGAAAAATTTTAATGAACTTTTTAGCGGTTACAATTTTGATTTAACCGAAGGTCAAATTAAAGAGAATGTAAAAACTCTTATCGACAACCTATACGAAAACACCGACCGACCAAGTAATATCAAAGACCTTTTTGGTCACATTGAAATTACTTCACTTAGCACCACAGACAACGAAGAAAAAATCGTTAGTCTAGTAGAAAAAATAAATAAACTAGACGAAGAGTTTCCAGAGATGGGAAAACCAGCTGCTATCTGTGTTTATCCTGCTTGGGTAGAAACAGTGAAAAATACCCTTACAGAAGACATAAATATTACCACAGTGATTGGCTTCCCTTCTTCACAAACTTTCATTGAAGCTAAAGTAGCAGAAACTGGTCTTTCACTTATGGCTGGCGCCAACGAAATTGATATGGTTATTTCTGTGGGCAAATTCCTACAAGGCAACTACGAAGAAGTATTTGAAGAAATAGAAGAAATCAAACTTTCTTGCCACGGAGCAAAACTAAAAGTAATACTTGAAGCAGGCCTATACCCTACCCCACAAGACCTTTACAAAGCTTGTATTCTAGCAATGGAGGCAGGCGCAGACTATATTAAAACCTCTACAGGCAAAGACGCCGTGGCTTCACTTTACAACGCATACGTCATGTGCAGAGCGATACATGACTTCCACGAAAAAACTGGCGTTAAAGTAGGTTTTAAAGCCGCTGGTGGCATTGTCTCTACCCAAGATGCACTTCTATACCTAACAATAGTAAAAGGCGTTCTAGGCGAAGATTGGGTAAATACCACAGACTTCCGCATTGGTGCAAGTCGCCTTGCAAACAACATCCTTTCTGCAGTAACAAAAGAAGAAGTAAAATATTTCTAAAATGAAAAGTGCTGATGTTTGCAGACATCAGCACTTTCTTAAAGTAAATTCCAATATAAGTCCCCCATTCTTTCTATTCGATGCCACTATCGAACCACCATGAAATTGCACAGCATGATGAACTATTGTAAGCCCCAAACCAGTACCACCTTTCTTACGAGAACGTCCCTTATCTACACGATAAAATCGCTCAAAAATATGTGACAATTTATCTTCATCTACCCCACTTCCATCATCCTCGAATCTAATTTTACAAAATCTATTATTGTTTTTCACAAGTGAAATATAGATATTTTTACCTCCAGAATAAGAGATCGCATTCTCTGTTAAATTACGAAAAATAGAAGCAATTAAAGAAATATTGCCATTTATAACAACATCTTCATTAAAATCACTATGAAGAGTGAAACGTTCATTCGCAGGCATTATTTTCAATTCTTCATCTATCTCATCAATAATACTATTGATTAAAACAGGTTCCTTCTCAATTATCATTGTACCTCTTTCCATACGAGTAATAAGAGAAATAGAATCCAATAATTTGCGAAGTCTAGTGTTGTGCATATAGCATCTGCCAATAAGTTCTTGGCGTTTTTCCTCTGATAAATCGATACCAGAAAGTAAAGTTTCTAAACAAACCTGTATAGAAGCAACTGGAGTTTTAAGTTCGTGGTTAATATTGTCTGTTAGCTCTTTTCTAATACGAATTTTCTCCTTTTTCTGCTTTCTTGAAATTATATCCACCAATCTACGACAATCAAAAAAAGCAATAATACTAGCAAAAACACTAATAGAAATTATAATTAAAAAAGAAACCAAATCCGACAAAAGAATATCGCTGAAAAAGATGATAAAACTAATGGTTATAACCCAAATGAAAGTGAGAACCATTAAGTATAGTTTCTTATGATAAGAAATTTTAATCGCTAAATCCATAACCAAATCCAGAACGTGTTACTATATATGAACCGTATGGGCCAATTTTTGAACGTAAACGCGTAATATTTACATCTATAGTTCTATCTAGCACCACCACTTCATCACTCCAAACTCTACTCAAAATTTCTTCACGAGAACATATCTTACCACGTTGAAGAATAAGATAAGCCAACAATTCAAACTCCTTTTTAGCCATTTTTACCTCTACACCATCCACTATACAACGTTTAAACTCTAGATTTAATTGCAAGCCATTTACTTGCAGAAAACGTGGTTTTTCAGGTACTAGTTGCGATTCTTTATTACCAGAAGTACGACGCAAAACACTCTTAACACGAGCTATAACATTGCGAACAGTATAAGGCTTCACTATATAATCATCTGCACCAATATCCAAGCCCATAATCATATCGTCTTCCGAATCTCTTGCAGTGCAAAAAATAATAGGAATATTGGCAGTTTTTACATTAGATTTTAGGATTTTTGCCATTTTAATTCCGCTAGTTTCACCCAACATTATATCCAAAAGAATAAGAGAATAACTAGGTAAATCTAGCGATAATGCTTGTTCTGCACTAAAAGCAATATCCACATCAAATCCCTCATTTTCTAAATTTATCTTGAGTACCTCGCATAGAGTTTCCTCATCGTCCACTATTAATATACGTTTTACTGGCATATTAAGTAATATTATATAATTAGCCTGTAAAAGTATATAGAAAAATTGAGTTTACAACATGGGTATAAAAAATTTAATAAAAATGTAACAATTTCTGAACAACCATTTCACAAAACACTAATCGCCTTGAAATATTTATGAAATGTTCTACAGGTAAATTTGCTTATATAACGTAAAATGAAAGCTTATGAAAACAAGAATATTAATCATAGATATTATAACATTTATTTGCCTACCTGTATACGCAGAAGATGTAATGAAAAACATAATATTAAATGGTGGTAACTTATCTACTACTCTATTTCATTCTCAAGAAAAATATTGGAATTATAGTAACGTAATGAAAACCCTTTACGGAACAAAAGAAGAGATTGGCATTACTATCACATATAAATTTACAGAATGGATATCTACAGATGCAATAATTATAAATGGAGATATTAAAGGCAAAGTAAACCACGGAATAGGACTCAACATTACCCCCATTAAAGGTATTCATTTGAGAGTATATTCAGGACTTAATAGTTGCGGTGAAAAAGATAAAATAACTAGTATCTATTTAGCAGCATTATTTGCATATAAATGTGAGAACTTTACACTTGGTGCGGAATATAATCACATTTTAAATTCTAAATATACTTTTGGAAATGATTTTTTTGGGTGTAGTATTTTTGCTTCCTTAAAAATCACTAAATATACAGATGCTTATGTCAGATTTGATTACTTATATTTAAAGGAAAAACAAAAACTATTTGAAAATGAAAAATCTGCAGTTATAGGTTTTGAATTTAAAATAACAGAAAATCTTAAAATCACACCAAACTTTAAAATGACTTTTACCGAAAATAATCAAAATCCAAAAAATTATTTAGCATATCTCAACTGCACTTATAGTTTCTAAAAAAAAAAGACTGGTTCGTTTTACTACGAACCAGCCAATACTATATTGATAAACTTACTTTTACACGTTAAATCTAAAATGCATAATATCCCCATCTTGCACCACATACTCCTTACCCTCAACACTCATTTTGCCAGCCTCTTTACAAGCAGCTTCTGAGCCTAGAGCGATAAAGTCTTCGTATTTAATTACCTCGGCACGGATGAAACCTTTTTCAAAGTCAGTGTGGATTACACCAGCACATTGAGGAGCTTTCCAACCACGGTGGAATGTCCAAGCACGCACTTCTTGCACACCAGCTGTGATGTAAGTTTGTAGGTCTAGAAGTTTGTAAGCAGCCTTGATAAGACGAGATACACCAGACTCTTTCAAGCCAACTTCTTCAAGGAACATTTGGCGTTCTTCGTATGTTTCAAGTTCGGCAATATCAGCCTCGGTAGCAGCAGCCACAATTAGGATTTCAGCATTTTCGTCTTTCACAGCTTCACGCACAGCATCTACGTATGCATTGCCATTTACAGCAGAAGCCTCATCCACGTTACATACATACATTACAGGTTTGTCGGTAAGAAGACAAAGGTCGCGTACAAGTTTGCGTTGTTCCTTATCAAGTTCTACTGTACGAGCAGATTTGCCTTGTTCTAGAGCCTCTTTATACATAGCATAAATAGTGTAAAGAGCCTTAGCATTTTTGTCGCCAGCATTAGCTTGTTTATATACTTTTTGTATGCGAGAATCAATTGTCTCAAGGTCTTTAAGTTGAAGCTCCATATCAATGATTTCCTTGTCACGAACAGGATCTACACTACCATCTACGTGAGTAACATTTTCATTGTCGAAACAACGTAAAACGTGAAGAATAGCATCAGTCTCACGAATGTTTGCAAGGAATTTATTTCCCAAACCTTCACCCTTACTTGCACCTTTTACAAGACCTGCAATATCCACAATTTCTACTGTGGTAGGAACTATACGTTGAGGATTTATATGTTTTGCCAATTCATTAAGTCTCTCATCTGGCACAGTAATCACACCCACGTTTGGTTCGATAGTACAGAAAGGGAAGTTTGCAGCTTGTGCCTTAGCATTAGATAAACAATTAAAAAGAGTAGATTTTCCCACGTTAGGAAGGCCTACTATACCGCATTGTAACGCCATAATTATAAATTTTATTAATTTAGTGGCAAAAGTACTAAAAAATAACTACTTTTGCCGAATTATTGCGAATATATTTACATGAATAAGACTTCTAAAATAATACTTGGTGTGTCAATCACACTTATTTTAATACTTGGTACATTTATCTATATACAATTTTCTAAAATTACTGAGGCAGAAAATCAACTAGTAGAACTTACCCAAGTAATGGAATTTGAAAAACAACAATCCATAGAAGAATACGAAAAACTTGCTATGGAGTATGAAGAATTCTATATTGAAACAAGCAACGATTCTCTGCTAAAACTTTTTGATGAAGAAAAACAAAAAGTTCAACAACTCCTACAAGAACTTAAAACTGTGAAAGCAACTAATGCACGCAGAATCAAGGAATTACAAAAAGAACTTGGTACTGTGCGCGGGGTGCTTAAGTCTTATATTTACAAGGTAGATTCGCTAAACACAGTTAATGACAACCTTAAAAAAGAAAACGTTAAGGTAAAAAAACAAATAGAAGAAGCTAACGAAATAGCACGCCAACTAGAAGAAAAAACAAACGAACTTGATGCTAAAATAAACCTTGCATCTATACTTGAGGCAGACGAAATCCAGATTAAAACCCTAAATAAAAAAGGTAAAGTAACAAAATCACTAAAAAGAATTACCAATATAGAAATCTGTTTCCAAGTATTGAGAAATATCACTGCAGAAAGAGGTTATAAAACAGTATATATTCGCATTGCAGATGCAAATGGTGAGGTGCTTACTACAGAAACAAATACCTTTGAGTTTGAAGGTAAAGAACTTATTTACTCTGCTAAAAAAGAAATAGAATACAACGGCGAAAACACCCCTGTTTGTATGTATTATAAGGTGACAAACCCACTACAAACTGGTTCATACTCTATTGCTATTTTTGCCGAAGGCAACTTAATTGGTACCACAGGTATAGTTTTAAAATAACATGAGCAGTATTTATGTGCATATTCCATTTTGTAAAAGAAGATGCACATATTGCAACTTCTTCTCTACCACCCTATTAGAAAAGCAAGACCAATATATAAATGCCTTGCTCAAAGAAATAGAACTTAGAAAAAACTATATCACAAATCCAAAAACCATTTACCTTGGTGGTGGCACTCCTTCTACCCTATCCCATTCACATTTGGATAAAATTTTTACTGCACTAGAAAAGAATTTCAATTTATCTGCTGTGGAAGAAGTGACTATAGAATGCAATCCAGACGACCTAAACAAAGACTATATAAGCGGGCTTAAAAACCTACCTATCAATAGGCTCAGTATGGGTATTCAAACCTTCAACGAAGACGAAATTAAGATTTTAGGCAGACGTCACACTGCTGCAGAAGCCATAAAAGCAGTAGAAAACGTATATAACAGCGGTATAGAAAACATTAGCATAGACCTAATGTATGCCTTGCCAAACCAAACTATACACACCTGGCAAGAAAATCTAAACACAGCACTAAATCTGCCTATTTCGCATATTTCTGCATATCATTTAAGCTACGAAGAAGATACCCCACTCTACAAACTTAGAAATCTAGCTTTCGACGAAGAAAAAAGCCTAGAATTCTTTGAAGTATTAAGTGAGAAAACAGCTGAAAAAGGCTTTGAGCACTACGAAATTTCAAACTGGGCCAAAGACGAAAAATATTCCAAACACAACAGTGCCTACTGGCAAAACGAACCATATCTAGGCATTGGTGCAGGAGCGCATTCATACAATCTAAAAGAAAGAAGGTGGAATTTTTCTTCACTTAACGACTATATAAATGGTGTTTTCACCTGCGCCGAAAGCGCACAAAGCACAGAAAACGCTAAAAATCTAGACTACTCAGATTTCTCTGAAAACGAAATTCTTACCCCAGAAGACAAATACAACGACCTAATTATTACCCAACTAAGAACAAAATGGGGTCTTTATATAAGTCTTATAGAACCAAAATATCTAAAACACTTCTACACCGAAGCAGAAAAGTTTGTAAAAGAAAACCACCTAAAAATTACAGACGAAAAAAGAGCCATCCTCACCCACTCTGGGATATTTATTTCGGACTACATAATGCGAGAACTTATCGTTGGAGCTGAATAAAAATTTTTTGATTATATTTGCAACAAGAATAAAGCTACATTTTTTATTATTAACCTTACATATTTTGTCCCCCATACAAGATATGTATTAAATGTATGTTTTATTTTTATGACAGAAACAGAAAAAATTCATCGCATTGCCATTAGTTTATTTAAAAAAATAAACTTTTGCCACATTCAAGAAATCTTCAATTATTTAGACTCGGTAGAAGACTTTTTTCATCTAGACAAAGCTATACTTAGCCAAATTCCAAATGTAAATTCACCATTTTTAGAAGAGTATAAAACTCAACTACCCATTTGTCTGGAAAAGGCAAAACGAGAACTTGAATACATAGAAAAAAACAATATTCAGATTCATTTTTTCACAGACGAAACCTTTCCAAAACGCCTTTTAGAATGTCCAGACTGCCCAAAACTTATCTATAGCAAAGGAATAGCAGACTTCAACAAACACAAATATTTAGGCATAGTTGGCACTAGAAGAGCCACAGATTATGGTAAAAATACCTGCTATAAAATAGTGTCTGAACTAGCAAAATCACACCCAAATTTGTGCATTGTAAGCGGACTTGCATACGGTATCGACATCTGTGCTCACAGATCCGCACTAGAAAATAATATCCCAACCATAGGAGTAATAGCAGGTGGCTACGACTTTTTTTATCCAAAAGCACACTACAATACTTCACTCACAATGCAAAAAAATGGTGCTGTAGTTACAGAATTTACTCACGAAATGCATCCAGAACCATTCAATTTTGTACAAAGAAATAGGATTATTGCAGGCATGAGCGATGGCATACTTGTGGTAGAAAGTGCCGAAAAAGGAGGTAGTCTCATCACTGCCGAACTAGCTCATTCCTACAATAGAGATGTGATGGCAGTGCCAGGCAGAACTATAGATACTTCATCTATTGGTTGCAACAGCTTAATAAAATACAACAAAGCATCGCTAGTAGAAAACGCCAAAGATATAGAAAGAATAATGTGTTGGGAAAAATCAAATCCTAAAAGTATAGAACTCTTCCCTATCCTATCAGAAAAGGAATCTATTGTAGTAGAGATAATTAGAGAAAAAGGAACAGCCCATGTTGATATCATTTCACAACTTTCGGGTATCAAAATATCAGAACTCTCTGCAATATTACTAAATTTGGAATTCAGTAATGTAATAAGAAATATACCCGGCAATCAATATATGTTATATTAATTAGAAGTTAAATAATAAACGAGAGTATTTTTATATTGCTTTAAGTTAGATATTTTTAGGCGTCCCGAAGTTTGAGAAACCGGAGTGTACGTGGGTACTCGAATTCTGCGATTAAGTGAGAGGAGAATAAATTAAATTTATTTTCCCGAACGTGAGCAGACTCGCCATAGGCAATAATTTCGAGAACGAGGGCAACGAGACGTGTTGATGACCAACGGGAATAAAATAGCAACTTAAAGTGATATAAAAAAACAAAAGGTGTTCACTCTTGAACACCTACTTGCTAACCTTAAAATCAAATACTATGAAAAAATCACAATGCAAATGTAAAGGTATTTTTCTTACCAAACATATTATTAGACAATTATTTGCCTTTATTAAAAAATTTTTTCAATTAAATCGTTTGCATTATTACATTGTTGTTACAAACTAAATTTTTAGATGAAAAATACATGATTTTTTGCCTAAAATTCTATTATTAACAAGTTATTAAAAACCCTGTTGATAACTGTATAATAAAAATTGAAAAATAAATTTGGAGAATTCATTTTTACGTTTGTATATATAGGATTTTCAGTAATCAAAATTTTAAATCACTTATTTTATATCAATTATTAAACATAAATATTTACAGAAAAATATAGTTTATAAAAAAAAAATTATCTACATTTGTAGTTATTAACAGTGTGTTGATAACTTCGTAAATATAAGATTATAAGAATATTAAAGTGTTCATAAATTGTTAATATCGTGAGGTTTTATCTTAATAACTTAAAAAACAAATTTTTAGGGAACTTTTTACCAACATATTAACAATGTTTATTCTTCTTGATTTTTTTATATTTTATTTTTATGATTTTAAAAGAATAAAGTTTTAGGAACTTAAAATTGTTGAAAAATGAATTACGTAGAGGAAATTAAAAAACTAAAGTCAGAAAAGAATGCTGTGATTATGGCACACTATTATCAGTCTGCCGATATTCAAGATATAGCAGATTATATAGGTGACAGTTTGGCACTAGCACAATGGGCGGCTAAAACAGATGCAGATATTATAGTAATGTGTGGCGTACACTTTATGGGTGAAACAGCAAAAATACTTTCTCCAGATAAAAAAGTGTTGGTTCCAGATATGGCGGCAGGCTGTTCGCTGGCAGATAGCTGTCCTGCAGATGAGTTTGCAAAATTTGTAAAACAATATCCAGATCACACAGTAATATCATACGTAAATACAACAGCTGCAGTAAAAGCACATACCGACGTGGTGGTAACATCTACTAATGCCAAAAAAATAGTAGATAGTTTCCCACAAGATGCAAAAATTATATTTGGCCCAGACAAAAACTTAGGTGGTTATATAAATGCTGTTACAGGCAGAAATATGATACTTTGGAATGGTTGTTGCCATGTACATAGCCAATTCTCTATAGAAAAACTTAAAGAACTAAAGGCTGAATATCCTGAAGCAGAAGTACTTGCACATCCAGAATGTAAAAAAGAACTATTAGATTTGGCAGACTTTATTGGATCTACAGCTGCTCTATTGTCTTATTCAGGTAAATCTGAAAAAACACAATTTATAGTAGCTACAGAAAGCGGTATTCTACACCAAATGAAAAAAGATTACCCTGAAAAAACATTTATACCAGTACCTCCAGAAACTGGCAACTATGCATGCAACGAATGTAACTATATGCGTATGAATACCATGGAGAAACTATATAATTGTTTGAAAAACGAAACTCCAGAAATAATAGTAGATAAAGAAGTAGCAGAAAAAGCGGTAAAACCTATTATAAAAATGCTAGAAATGAGTAAATAATTACCATTTCCAGTTGAGTAGTATATGAAAATCGGTCTTATTAGGACCAAGTATTTCATCATTTCCGCTACCAATTATATTTCTATCTATATAGAAGGTATTAGATACTTTAAAACAAAGCTGTAAGTTTTTAAAAATCTTATAGTTGAAATTGAAAAAGAATCTAATACCTTTACCATTATATTGGTTTGAAGAAAAAGCATAAAGCACATCATTTTCATAGCTATAAAGCCTATTTTCATACTCAGGAGCATTAAAAAATGCTATTCTAGCAATAAAATTTATTTTATTCCATTTCCAACCCAAATCTTGATAAAGAAGATAACCACTACTACCCTTTTCATTTCCATATTTGTAAAAATTGTACATAACACCCGACTTAAAAACAGCTCCATTTATAAAATTTCCATTATAAATAACAGAAACGGAATGCTTATAATATGGAAGAGTTGGTCTTATGTGTTCTTTTGAGTCTGTATCATCTTTTTCTTTACTATCAAACGAATATTTAATATTAAGCAGGTGATTTTCCTTTATATTATAAGAAAACAATGTATTAATTTTATACCCAACAGAAGGTTTACTTATAAGATATTTTTCTTCTAGAAAAAACGCAATATCTGCACTATTATACCATTTCCATTTTTCATTTATGTTCCAAAGAAAACTCCAAAGTGCCCCTACTTCACCACTATTATTTTTCATAGAATAAGCATTGGCAAAACTACTGCTATACCCTTTTCCGTAATATCTAATCATAATATTAGAAGAAATATTATGTTCAGTATTAAAATAAAAATTGTGAAGAGTAGCTATATTTCCTTTTTTATCTACTGCAATTTCCCCTGCCAAACCATAGTTTTTAATATGAAATCTATAATCAAAACCAAAGTTTAAGTTTGTAGAATCATACACGGAAGAAAGTCCTATTTTACCAAATTTAAATCTATAATTTATATTACCACCAGTAGCAAATTTATATCCAGAAAACTTCTTTTTTATTTCATTTTCTGTTCTATGATAGCCATTTGCACTATCTAAATAATTATAAGAACCAAATAATGAGATATTTAGATTGTTAAACTCTAAAGTTGTGGCAATTCCTCTAAAAAAATTAGTTTCTGCACAAGATGTATATTTACTTATTTTATCTGTACGCTGCATAAATTGTTCCACATTCCCAGCACTACCATAAAAAGCATTTGAATTAAAAACTAATCCTTGGCCAAAATTCAATTTATAATCACCTATAATAATTGTTTTAAACTTCCATAGATTATTAATCATAAAATGAGCAGAATAAAAATCAAATCCTTGATTGTTTTTAAAATCAAAAGGCTCACCAGCATCCTTTTCCATAGTAATGCCTAGCGAAATATCTTTTTCTGTAAGTTTATACTTTAAATATCCTCCCCATGGTTTGCCTAAATATTTATTGTCTTTATATCCTTGTTTTTCTTGAAGAGTGAAATCTGCCCTATTAATTAACTGATGGTCAGCATTTTTAAAAGATTTTTTTAGAGAAAATTTTTTATCATCTATAGGTTTTACTTCTACAAACGGATAAAACATTTGTACTGTTTTTTCATCCCAACCTTCTATTAAATTTAGCTCATAAATAGTAAGAAATTCCTTGTAATCAAATCTATATTCTAGAAGATTTTCTATCTGTTTTGTACTCAAAAAACTAAATTCTTCAAGTTGTTCGCGTGTGGCAGTATTTAGATTTATTTTTTCATTTAATTTCTCATTCCAAAAGTCTATAAGTTCCTCTCTAGATGTTTCATTATCAGTTTCAAAAGCATAATTTTCTAGCCAAGAGTTAAAATCTTGACAATATAATTGTACACCTATAAAAAATAATATAAGAATTAAGATATTTTTCATATTACCAAGTATAAGATATTCCTACAGAAGAAGTTAATCCTAGTTTTAAGTTGTATTGTGCTCCTATATCTATGTGAAATCCTTTTAAGTTTATACCCAATCCCAAGCAAGGCGAAATTTCTTTACTAACATAAACTCCAACCCTCATGCCCACTTGTTTCACAAAGAAATATTCAAGACCGATACTAGCAGTAAAGTTTTCTTTTAAAGAAAGTGAAGCTTCTGCGGCCAAAAATAATAGTTCAGAAAATTGATATTTTAGTCCTAAATAGAAGATTGTAGGTACATCAAATTTAGATTCTTCTAAAGTAAATTTAGAAAAAGAAAGATTGTATATAGAAAAACCTAAACTTAAGTGTTCAATAGGAAACACCATTATCCCCAGATTGAAACAGGCCATACTATTCCAGGCACCAGTATAATACCAACCAAGATATTCCGCACCAATGCCCACAGAAATATAAGGTTTAAAAAAACGAGAAAAATTTACGCCCACAGACATTTCACCATATTCTGTAAATCCATGATGAGAAATATTTGTAGAAAATGATAGAGTAGGGTGAGAGTAAACAAAAGAAAGATTTTCTAGTCCAATTTCAGGGCAAAGAAATTTGTTGTGATAAAATGCACTCACATAGCTTTTGCCACAAGAAATAGTTGCAGGATTTACACTATTATAACTATTCTCTGATAAAACACAGGAAATATTGCCAAGTGAAAGTGAAACAGGACCTATATATCTGCCATATTGAAAGGCAAATAAAGAAGTACAAAATAGAATAAGTGTAGATAAAATTATAATTTTTTTCATCGTAAGAATAATTAATTAACAAATAAATGGTACGGCAAAATTATATAAAATTTTTCAAATACCATTATATTTTATAAATTTGTTGTGGCCTTATGAAAAAGAATATTTTTATATTAATTTTTTTGCTGTTCACTATCAATTCTATGGCTCAAACACCATATTATAGTGAAGGGTTGGGAGCTTATATTCTAAATTCAGAAATATATAAAGGAGATACTATAGCTGTATTTACATTAAAAGAAGTACCTATATATCCTGCACCAAAATTTAAAAATAAAAGACAAGAGAAATTTTATTGGAAAACTGTGCGCGATGTAAAAAAAGTATATCCTTATATGAAATTTATAGGTGCGGAATATAAAAGGATAATGGCTATTTGTGATACAATTGCAGATTCTAAAGAGAAGAAAAAATACATGAAGAAGTATGAGAAGCAATTGTTAGCAGAATATAAACCAGTAATGAAAAAATTTACTCTTTCGCAGGGAAAAATGCTTATTAAACTCATAGATAGAGAGTTGGAAGAAACTTCATACGATATTATTAAGCAGTTTAGAGGTGGTTTTGTGGCTTGGTGGTGGCAAGTTTTTGCAAAAATGCTAGGTGCCGACCTTAAAGAAGACTATAATATCTCCGAAAGAGAAAAAGACCGCATCATAGAAAGGGTAATAACGCTTTATGAAGCAGGGGTGTTGTAAAAAATAGGGTCATTTTTGGGCATAAATAGCAGAAAATCGAGGAAAAATGCATTTTTTTGAAAAAAAAGTGCGAAAAGTTTTGGTAGTTAAAAAATTGTCTCTATCTTTGCACTCAGTTTTGCGGCTGTGGCGTAATTGGTAGCCGCGCCAGACTTAGGATCTGGTGCCGAGAGGCGTGGGGGTTCGAGTCCCTTCAGCCGCACAAAGGTAATCATCCGCTACTTTTTGAAGTAGCGGTTTTTTTGTTTTATAAAATTAAACGTAAACTATGAGTGTTATCCAAAACAACATTGATCTTGTAAATGCTACTCTTACAGTAAAAGTAAGCAAAGAAGATTATTCAGAAAAGTATGACAAAGCGTTGAAAATCGCTCGTAAAAAAATTAACGTACCAGGCTTCCGTGTAGGTATGGCTCCAATGGGTATGGTTAAAAAAATGTATGGTCCAACTATCCTTGTTGACGAAATTAACAAAATAGTTTCTGAAGAACTTTACAACTATATCAACGAAAACAAACTAAATATATTAGGTGAACCTCTTCCAAACGAAAATTCTAAAGTTGACGCATTCAACGAAGGTGACGATTTCGAATTCGTATTCGACATTGCATTAGCTCCAGAATTTAAAGTAGAATGGAATGGTAACCTTCCTTACTACAACATCGACGTAGATGCTGCATTAATCGAAAAACAAGTTGATGCTTATCGTGGTCGTTTCGGTAAATATGTTCCAGCTGAAAAAGTTGAAGAAAAAGACGTAATCAAAGGTGAACTAGTAGAACTAAACGCTGATGGTTCTGTAAAAGAAGGTGGCGTGAAAGTAGAAAAAGCTATCCTTAGCCCAGGTTACATGAAAGAAGAAGACCAAAAAGCTCTAGCTCTAGGTAAAGCAGTAGGCGAAAGCTTCGTATTCAACCCAGCTAAAGCATTTGGTAACGAAAACGAAATCGCTTCTCTACTTCAAATCAAGAAAGAAGAAGCTAAAGAATTTGCTGCTGACTGCCAATTTACTGTAGCTGAAATTACTCGTTTTGCTCACGCAGAACTTGACCAAGAATTATTCGACGCTGCATTTGGTAAAGACGCTGTGAAATCTGCTGACGAATTCCGTGCAAAAGTGAAAGCTGGCCTAGAAGAACAATTCTCTGGCGATAGCGATATCAAACTTTCTATCGACGTACGCGAATATGTTCTAAACCAACTTAAAGACGTTCAATTTGCTGACGAATTCCTAAAACGTTGGTTAAAAGCAACTAACAAAGAAATGACAGAATCTTCTATCGAAGCTGAATATCCAAAAATGATTGAAGACCTTAAATGGCAAATGGCTAAAGACCAACTTCTAAAAGAAGCTGAAATCAAAGTGGATAGAGCTGACATCGAAGCTGCTGCTCGCCAAGCTGCAAAAATGCAATTTATCCAATACGGCATGCTAAACGTACCAGAAGATATTCTTGACAACTACGTTACAGAAATGCTTAAAGATAAAAACGGCTTACGCAATGCATCAGACCAAGCATTAAATGCAAAATTCATTGCTACTGTGAAAGAAAGAGCTACATTTGATAACAAAACTGTTTCATTTGAAGAATTTAACAAGTTCTTTCAATAAATAATTTCTAAATAGAATAAAAAAAGGCAGAACTATTTTGTGTTCTGCCTTTTTTTTGTATAACTTTGTTAAAAGTTAGGAATTAGGAGTTAGGAGTGAGGAGTTAACTAGTATAGATTTTATTTTAGATTATAAAAGAACAACAATAAACATTATATATTATGAACGATTTTAGAAAATATGCTACTAAACATCTTGGGTTAAATAGTTTAGCCTTAGATAAATACATGGATGTAACTAGCAGCTATATTTCTCCTACAATTATTGAGGAGCGTCAGCTAAATGTGGCACAAATGGATGTGTTTTCTCGTCTTATGATGGATAGAATCATCTTCCTTGGCACACAAATCGACGATTATACTGCAAATGTTATCCAAGCACAACTTCTTTATTTAGATTCATCTGAGCCAGGTAAAGATATTTCTATCTATCTAAACTCTCCTGGTGGTTCTGTGTATGCGGGTCTTGGTATTTATGATACCATGCAGTTTATCTCTTCAGATGTGGCTACTATCTGTACTGGTATGGCTGCTTCTATGGCTGCAGTGCTACTTACTGCAGGTGCAAAAGGTAAACGTTCTGCGCTTCAACACTCTCGCGTGATGATTCACCAACCTATGGGTGGTGCTCAAGGTCAGGCTTCTGATATTGAAATCACAGCACGCGAAATACAAAAACTTAAAAAAGAACTTTATACTATCATAGCAGATCACTCGGGCAATCCTTTTGAAAGAATTGAAAAAGATTCAGACCGTGACTACTGGATGACTTCTCTTGAAGCTAAAGAATATGGTATGATAGATGAAGTTTTAGTAAGACAACCTAAATAATTTATGGCAAAAAACGAAGAAAGATGTAGTTTCTGCGGACGTAAGCAGAGCGAAGTAGAACTTCTTTTAACAGGTGTTACAGGCAATATCTGTAACAACTGTGTGGAAAGTGCTAGAGAGATAGTAAACGAGCAAATAAAGGCAAAAAAATCAAAACTTTCTCTTGATATAGATTCTCTTCCACGTCCAAAGGAGATAAAAGAATTTTTAGACCAATATGTTATAGGTCAAGACGAGGCTAAGAAAAACCTTAGTGTGGTGGTGTACAATCACTACAAACGTCTCCTTCAAAAAGATAGTGGTGATGAAGTTGAGATTGAAAAATCAAACGTCATTATGGTGGGTTCTACCGGTACTGGTAAAACATTGCTTGCAAAAACTATTGCTAAAAAACTTCATGTGCCTTTCACTATTGTAGATGCTACTGTGCTTACAGAGGCAGGTTATGTGGGTGAGGATATTGAAAGTATCTTGACCAGACTACTTCAAGTGGCAGACTACGACGTAGAGGCAGCAGAAAGAGGTATTGTGTTTATCGACGAGATAGATAAAATTGCTCGCAAGGGTGACAACCCTTCTATTACGCGTGACGTTAGTGGCGAGGGTGTGCAACAAGGTCTTTTAAAACTATTAGAAGGCTCTATAGTGAATGTTCCACCTCAAGGTGGTAGAAAACATCCAGACCAAAAACTTATTGCAGTAAATACTCGTAATATTCTATTTATCTGCGGTGGTGCTTTTGATGGCATTGAAAAGAAAATAGCTTCAAGACTAAACACCAAAACTGTAGGTTATTCTGCATCTAAGGCAACAAGAAATGTAAACAAAGATAATCTTCTGCAATATGTGGCACCTCAAGATTTAAAATCTTTTGGTCTAATTCCAGAAATTATTGGTCGTTTGCCTATTTTGACTTACTTAAATCCGCTAGACCGTGAAGCACTTCGTCGTATTATGGTGGAACCAAAAAATTCTATCACAAAACAATACGTTAAGTTGTTTGACATGGATGGCGTGAAACTAAAATTTGAAGACGAAGCGATAGAGTATATTGTGGATAAAGCTATAGAATTTAAGCTTGGAGCTCGTGGTCTTCGTTCACTTGCAGAATCGGTAATGGTTGACTTTATGTACACCATTCCATCTGAAAAAGTTGAGAATTTAGTCATTACAAAGTCGATTGTAGCAGAAAAAATAGAAAAATTTGAAGAAAAATTGATTTAATTATTGTTTTAAAGATTTCTATTTCATATATTTGCTAATGTTATGGCAGAGAAAAAGGAAATATACACAGCATTGAAGACATATTTTGGCTTCGATAGCTTTAAGGAAAAACAGGAAGAAATAGTGACTAACCTTCTTTCTGGCAAGAATGCCTTTGTACTTATGCCGACAGGTGGAGGCAAGTCTTTATGTTACCAATTACCATCATTTATTATGAATGGTGTGGCAATTGTGATTTCTCCACTAATAGCACTTATGAAAAATCAGGTGGATGCTATGCGTTCTATGAGTAAAGAACCTGGTATCGCCCATTTTATAAATTCTTCACTATCAAAATCTGCTATCGACGAAGTGAAAAACGACGTTCTTAGCGGAAAAACAAAGCTTTTATATGTTGCGCCAGAGTCTTTGACGAAAGAGGAAAATGTTTTGTTCCTACAAGGAGTGAAAATATCTTTCTATGCTGTGGATGAGGCTCACTGTATTTCTGAATGGGGACACGATTTTAGACCAGAGTACAGAAATATCAGACCTATCATAAATAAGATAGGGGAGGCACCTATAATTGCTCTTACAGCCACAGCTACGCCTAAGGTTCAAAATGATATTCAGAAGAATTTAGGAATATTGGATGCTACAGTCTTTAAGTCTTCTTTTAATAGACCAAACCTTTATTATGAAGTAAGACAAAAGACTGATGATATAGATAAAGAAATTATCAAGTATATTAAATCTCAAAAAGGTAAATCTGGTATTATTTACTGCTTGAGCAGAAAAGAAGTTGAAGACCTTGCTGAGAAACTAAAGGTAAACGGCATTAGTGCTCTGCCATATCATGCTGGTATGGATTCTACCGTTAGAAGTGAAAATCAAGATAATTTCTTGCTTGAAGAAGTGGAAGTAATTGTAGCAACTATTGCATTTGGTATGGGTATAGACAAACCAGATGTGCGCTACGTTATCCATTATAATATTCCTAAGAGTTTAGAAGGATTTTATCAAGAAACTGGTCGTGCTGGTCGCGATGGTGGTGAAGGTCAGTGTATAGCGTTTTATTCAACTAAGGACATCCAAAAACTAGAAAAATTTATGCAGGGTAAGCCTATTTCTGAACAAGAGATAGGGAAACAGCTTCTAAGTGAGACTAAAGCATACGCGGAATCATCTATATGTAGAAGAAAACTTCTTTTACATTATTTTGGAGAGGAGTATGATCAGGAAAATTGCGGAAACTGCGACAATTGCCTGCATCCTAAAAAGAAAATGGAAGCACAAGATTTATTATGTACCGTTCTAGAGACGATTTTAGAGGTAAAAGAAAAATTTAAAGAAGGCCATATAATAGATATTGTTATTGGTAAAGAAACATCAGAGGTTGTAGATTACAAACATCACGAGTTAGACGTATTTGGCACAGGAAAAAATGAAGATATTTCTGTTTGGAGTACTGTTATTCGTCAAGGTTTAATTAGTGGTTATATAGACAAAGAAATAGAAAACTATGGCGTGCTGAAGGTGACAAAAGCTGGTAAAGCATTCTTAAACAAACCAAAATCATTTAAAATTACCAAAGACTCTGACGAAGACGAAGAGGTAGAAGAAAAACAAGTGCTAAAAAGTGGTTCTGGTGCGGCAGATGAGGCATTGTTCTCTATGCTTAAAGATTTAAGAAAGAAAATTGCTAAGCAAGAAGGCCAACCTCCTTATATCATTTTCCAAGACCCTTCTCTTGAGTCTATGGCTACTACTTATCCTATCACCATCGAGGAAATGCAAAATATTCCTGGTGTAGGTGCTGGTAAGGCAAATAAGCCATACGTACAAGACTTTATTGCTCTTATCAAAAAACACGTTCAAGAAAATGAAATTGAGCGTCCTGAGGACCTACGTGTGAAGACTGTTGCCAACAAGTCTAAACTTAAAGTGGAAATTATTCAAGCTATCGACAGAAAGATTAGCTTAGAAGATATTGCAATCTCAAAAGGATTGGAATTTGCAGAATTAATTGATGAAATTGATGCTATTGTAAATTCTGGTACAAAGATTAATATCGACTACTTTATTGAGGATGAAATTGACCTAGACAAGGTAGATGAAATTATGGATTACTTTAGTGAATCTGCCGATGGCGACATCGACGAGGCTATCAATGAGCTTGGTCCAGACTTCACAGAGGAAGAGATTAGATTGGTACGTATAAAATACATCTCTGAAAATTCAAATTAGAATTTTAAGAGGCGTCTTCTGCGTTGCCCTTAAAATCCTAATTTATATAGAATAAAAAAATTCCGACGATGAGTCGGAATTTTTGTTTATATCGCAAATATAATACTTAGTTTAAAGGAGGGATTTTTAGGCGTTATTTAACCATTCGGTAAGTCTTATAAATTCCTCTACTGAAAGTTGCTCTGGGCGTTTGGTTAGTAAATCAATATCTTCTTTTTTTGAGAAATCGCCATCTGGGATAAGTGGTTTGATGGAATTTCTAATTGTTTTTCTGCGTTGGTTAAATGTGGTTTTTACCACAGTTTTAAATAGTTTCTCATCGCAAGGAAGACTCTCACGAGAGTTTCTCTTTAGGCTAATTACTGCAGATTGCACCTTTGGTGGTGGGTTGAACACAGAAGGTGGCACGGTAAATAGGTATTCAATATCGTAATATGCTTGTAGAAGCACACTCAAAATGCCGTATGCTTTTTTACCCGGTTTTGATGCAATTCTTTCTGCCACTTCTTTTTGAAGCATACCGCTCACAAAAGGTATTTGGTCTCTATATTCAAGTACCTTGAAGAAAATTTGGCTTGAGATATTGTAAGGATAGTTTCCTATTACCATAAATGGGTCTTCACCATAAAGCTCTTTAAGTTCGTATTTCAAGAAGTCTTTAAAATGAATTTTACCTTCAAGCTTTGGGAAGTTTTTTGAAAGGTATTCTACAGACTCTCCGTCGAGCTCAATCACATTCAAATCTACATTAGATTTTTCAAGCAAAAACTGAGTAAGCACCCCTGTGCCAGGACCTATTTCCAATACTTTAATACCCTCTTCTTCTGGCAGAGTATCAGCTATTCTTTTGGCTATACTTAAATCAGTTAAAAAATGTTGCCCAAGGTGTTTTTTAGGTTTAACGTACATAATAATTGTGTATATTTGTAGATTACTTTACAAAGATATACAATTTGAAAATAATAAAAAACATATTAGATATTTTCTATCCGCTTTTTGGTAGGTGGATGAACAAACAGGTGTATTATTACCTAGCTTGTGGCACAATTAATACGGTGCAAGACTGGATTTTGTATTTTTTGATTTACAACTTCATAGTGCAAAAACAATTTTTAGATTTGGGTTTTGTGGTGATGTCTCCTCATATTTTGAGTCTTTTCATTGTAACTCCAATCACATTTACTGTGGGATTTTGTTTTTCAAAGTACATTACTTTTAGTCAGTCAAACCTAAAAACATTTTCGCAAGTGTTTAGATATGCCTCTATGTTGGGATTCAATTTCTTGCTCACATACGTAGGGTTAAAACTTTTGGTGGAAGTGGTAGGTTTTTACCCAACTCCGTCTAAAATGATAATAACAGTGGTGACCACAGTTTTAGGTTTTATAATACAAAAGTATTTTTCATTTAGGGTAAAAAAGGAATCTGCTTCGTCTTGTGAAAATAAGTGATATAAATATTTCTGAGGTATTCAACCGACATTTTAAGTGGGTGAAGATTTCTATTATGATAGCGGCATACGGCTATCTTATTTATACATTTATCAATTTTGAGCATTACGATGAGTTTTCCTCTTACTTTAAAAACTACGGGCTAGAAAACGTAAAATATTTGTTTTTCTGCTTGCTTCTGATGCCACTAAATTGGTTTTTGGAGGCAATAAAATGGAAGGAAGTACTGAAAAGTGTTCAAAGGATTTCTTTTTGGACCTCTATTAAATCTGTTTTAATAGGGCTTACTTCTGGATTCTTCACTCCAAATAGAGTAGGAGAGCCTGTGGGCAGAACATTTATTTTAAACGACGGCAACAAAACAAAAGGGGTGATTTGCTCTCTTATTTGCACGCTTTCGCAGACTTTTGCAACACTGTTTTTTGTGTGTTTATCGCTCTTGGGAGTGGCACAATACATACCGCATATCGATGGCGATGAAATTTCTTTGATACGAACTATTGCAGTGATTGGACTAACTCTTGTGAGTGTACTGTATTTTACATTACCTTTTTGGATAAGAAAAATTAAATCTAATTCACAAAAAATAAAAAATATAATTGAAGCTATTTCGTTAATATCATATAGAAGATTGCTAGTAGTGAGCCTGTATTCTATTTTAAGATTTGCGGTTTATACTTTTCAGTATTACCTAATGCTTAGGTTCTTTTCTATAGATATGGGCATGTTGCTATCTTTAATTATTATCCCAATAAATTATTTTCTAGTGTCTATTACGCCTTCTGTGGCGTTCGCCGAAATAGGAATTAGAGGCACGTATGCTATACTTTTATTGGGAGCCTTTACGGCAAATACTGTGGGAGTGGCACTTTCTGCAGTGGGACTTTGGTTTTTAAATTATGTAATACCAATGCTTGTGGGGTCGTTACTTTTAATTAAAACAAACAGAAATGAGAAAAATTCAGATACTTTGGGCTGATGATGAAATAGAACTTTTGAAGCCTCACGTGATATTTCTTGAAAACAAGGGATATGAAGTTACTACCGTGATTTCTGCTGCAGATGCTATAGACGAATGCAAGCAGAGACATTTCGATGTGGTAATTCTCGACGAAAATATGCCTGGTCTTAGTGGACTAGAATGTTTGCTAGAGATAAAGAAACAAAACCCTTCGCTTCCTGTGATTATGATTACAAAAAGCGAAGAGGAAGACATTATGGAGCAAGCCATAGGACAAAAAATCTCAGACTATCTTATCAAGCCTGTCAATCCTATGCAAATACTTATGTCGCTTAAGAAAGTGGTAAACTCGCAGGAGATTATTATGGAGAAAACCACTGTAAATTACCGCGCAGAGTTTATGCGTATAAGCAACGAGATAAGTGACAAACTATCTGCAGAGGAGTGGAAAAAACTCTACAAAGATCTTGTGTTTTGGGAAATGGAGCTTGAGGAGGCAGATGAAAATATGCTTGAAATGCTTCAAATGCAAAAGCAAGAGGCAAATGCTGCATTTTCTAAGTATGTAAAAAACAACTATGAAAAGTGGTTTCAAGACGAGGCTAGCAAACCTGTGATGAGTACAGATTTGTTTAAATCAAAGGTGTTTCCGCTGCTAGACAGGGGAGAAAAAGTGTTTTTTGTGCTTATAGACAATTTGCGTTTAGACCACTGGAGAGTGATTCAAAAAGAATTAAGTTCGCTTTATGAGTTTGAAGAAGACGATTCTTACTTTAGTATTTTGCCTACGGCTACACAATATGCAAGAAATGCAATTTTCTCTGGTCTTATGCCTGAGCAAATAAAGAAAATGTATCCAGACCTTTGGGTAGATGAGGAGGAAGATGAGGGTAAAAACCTAAACGAGGAGTCGCTTATTAGAAATCAGATAGAAAGATTTAGAAGAAGATTTACTTTCTCATACAATAAGATAAACACCAATCAGGCTTGTGAAAAATACAACGACCAGTTGAAGTCTTTAATGGAAAATGACTTAAATGTGGTGGTGTTTAACTTTGTGGATATGCTCTCTCATGCTCGCACCGAGGTGAAACTATTTAGAGAACTTGCTCCAGATGAGGCGGCATATCGTTCGCTTGTGAAATCGTGGTTTAAACATTCGCCTGCGTCTGAGTTTTTCCGTATGCTTGCAAAACAAAATGTGAAAGTGATTTTAACCACAGACCATGGTAGCATAAGGGTGAAAAATGCTGTGAAGGTGGTGGGCGACAAAAATACTAACGTAAACTTGCGTTATAAATTGGGTAAAAATCTTGCGTACAACAAAAAGGAAGTGTTTGCTATTACAAATCCTTCTTCTATCAAGTTGCCAAGCCCAAATATTAGCACAAATTATATTTTTGCATCGAACACAGACTTTATAGCGTATCCAAACAACTATAACTATTATGTAAGTTACTATAAAGATACCTTCCAACATGGTGGTATTTCGTTAGAAGAAATGGTAATTCCTATTATTAAAATGAATCCAAAGAAATGATATATCCAAAGTTTTTAAAACCAAACGACAAGGTTGTAATTCTTTCTCCTTCTGGAAAAATAGAGGCGCAATGGGTAGAGGGGCTAAAAGAAGTGCTAGAGTCATACGGCTTGCTTGTGAGTGTGAGTGAACACGCTTTATGCGAAAACGGCAGATTTGCAGGCACCGACGAGGAAAGAATCAAAGGCTTGCAAGAGGCAATAGACGACCAAGATGTGAGGGCTATTTTCTGCTCTCGTGGTGGATATGGACTTGCCAGAATAATTGATAAAATAGATTTTTCTGCTCTAAAGTCTGACGCCAAATGGATTGTTGGCTTTAGCGATATTACGGTGCTACACAATGCACTTAGCAAGGTAGGAGTGGCTTCAATTCATGGAATCATGGCAAAACACATTACTTTGAAAGCAGAGGGACTAGAAAACTTAATGTCAATGCTTTTTGGTCGTGAGGTGAATTATGAGATTTCTGCGCACGAACTTAATAAAATAGGAGATGCCTCAGGCGAACTTGTGGGTGGCAATCTTTCTGTGCTTTATGGTCTGCGTGGTACTCCATTTGATATTGATTTTAGAGGTAAGATTCTTTTTATAGAAGACCTTAGCGAAAGACTTTATCATATAGACAGAATGATGCAAAACCTTCGTCTTGGCGGAGTTTTTGAGCAAATAAGTGGTCTTGTGGTGGGTCAGTTTACAGATATAGACGAGGATAATAGTTTCTCTGGCGGAGCGTATGGCGTGATAGCAGATGCTGTAAAAAACTATAATATTCCTGTGTGTTTCAATTTCCCAGCAGGGCACGTGGAAAACAATCAACCACTAAAAATGGGTGCTAAATATTATTTAGAAGTACAAAAAAATAAAACAATATTGAAATGTTTAGATTAAAAGGTTTTTTTGCAGGTAGTAGTAATTGGGTGAAGTTTATTATAGCATTGCTAATACCTTTCTTTTTTCTGTGTTTAACATCAGCTTTTATGGCTGTGCTAATGAAATTTACAGCATCAGAATCACTTTCTGTGGGTGCAGAACTAGCGGTGCAGTTTTTTTCTTCTATTATTACTTTTATTCTTGGTGGAGGATTGGCTGCTTATTTAATATTTGATGAACCTAAAGAAGAACTTAAATTATCTGCTTTCGGCAAGGGCAAAAACTATTTATATGGAATTATTGCTCTTGTGGCACTTTTACCTATAGTTGGGGTAGTAAATGAATGGAATCAAGCTATTAGTTTGCCAGATTTCCTTGCTCCACTAGAAGCATGGATGCGTGAAGCTGAAAATGCAGCTACTGAACTTCAAGAAAGATTTTTGTCTGGTACTTCATTGCTAGATTTATTTGTAAATATTGTGGTAATGGCTATTGCCCCTGCTTTTTGCGAGGAGTTGCTTTTCAGAGGTGTTATTCAAAATCAACTAGAAAAATGGTTTAAGAATGCACACATAGCCGTGTGGGTGGCTGCCATTATTTTTAGTGCTATTCACTTCCAGTTCTACGGATTTTTCCCTAGAATGATTTTGGGTGCGGCATTGGGTTATCTACTTGTGTATGGTAAGTCGCTTTGGCTGCCTATCGTAGCGCATGCACTAAACAATTTTATGGCAGTGGTTGTGGCATGGGGTGCAAATAAATTGGAGATTGTAAAGGAAGTAGAGGCTGCTACACCTACCTACACCACTTCTGAGGATTATATTTTCCTTATAGGTTGTATCTTCGTTGTGGGATTGTCGTATTATAAGTTGTATTTTACGAATAAGGATTAATATTTTTTGGATACATTAAAAATAGCGAGTAGAGCTCTTCACGGGATTTTATTTATGATTAACTACAAAAGCTAAACTCGCTATCGCTCAAACAACGCTTTTGTTTAACGTTAATCATCTCATAAAATCTATTTCCGCTCATCGCAATATCGCATTTTTAAGTACCCAAAAAACTCCTAACTTCTAACTAAGGACTACGTCCTTGATTTTTGGCTGCACTCGGGAAAATAAATAAATTTATTCTCCTCTCGTTTGCACAAAAATTCCTAATTAATTTTTACTTTTGTAGAAAATAAAAATTACATAACATGAAACATATAGCAATCGTAGCGGGTGGTGATTCTTCTGAGGTGGTAGTATCACTAAAAAGTGCTCAAGGTATTAAGTCTTTTATCGACGAAACAAAATATAAAACTACTATTGTTACCATTATCGGTGACGAGTGGCTTGCAAAAGTGTCTGAAAATAAGTCTTACGTCATAGACAAAAACGATTTCTCATACACTGTAAATGGTGAAAAACAAAAATTTGATTTTGCTTATATTACCATTCATGGTACACCGGGCGAAAACGGTATTCTTCAAGGTTATTTCGACCTTATTGGTTTGAAATATTCTTGTTGTGGAGTGCTAGCTGCTGCTCTTAGTTTCAATAAATTTGCTTGCAACCAATATTTGAAAAACTTTGGTGCAAAAGTGGCAAGTTCTATGCTTGTGAGTCCAGGTATGAATGTTGAGCCAAAAGAAGTAGTTGAAAAACTAGGTCTTCCATGTTTTATAAAATCAAATGTGGGTGGAAGTAGTTTTGGTGTTACCAAGGTAAAAGAAGAAGCACAAATACTTCCAGCAGTGGAAAGAGCGTTTGCCGAAGGCGGTGATGTGATAATAGAATCATTCCTTAAGGGCACAGAGATTACCTGCGGTATGTATAAAACTCACGAAAAAACTGTTGTTTTCCCTATCACAGAAGTGGTACCAGAAAATGAGTTTTTTGATTACGATGCAAAATATAATGGTCAGGTGAGTGAGATTACACCAGCTCGTATCTCAGACGAGATGACCAAAAAAGTTCAAGAAGAAACTAAAAAATATTATGATATTTTAGGTTGTAAGGGTATAGTTCGTATCGACTATATTATTACAGAAGATGGCGTTCCTCATGTTTTAGAGGCAAATACCACTCCGGGTATGACTCCTACAAGTTTCATTCCTCAACAAGTGCGTGCTGCTGGCATAGACATCAAGGACGTTATGTCGGATATTATTGAAAACAAATTAAATTAAAAAAACTATGGATCCAAAGGTTAAAGAGCAAATTGCTTTAATAGAAAATGCTCTATCAAGATTAAATTGGAAGGACAATCCTCAATCTTTATACGACCCAATAGAATATGTTCTTAGCCTAGGTGGTAAAAGAATAAGACCAGCACTTTGTACTCTTGCGTGTGAGTTTTACTCTGGTGATGCGGAAAAAGCTATGTCTGCAGCCTTAGGACTAGAGATTTTCCATAATTTCACCTTACTTCACGATGATATTATGGATAGGGCAGATACAAGACGAGGGCAAGCTACAGTACACAAAAAGTGGAACGACAATGCTGCTATTCTATCTGGTGATGCAATGCTTATTTGTGCATACCAACATATGTCGCAAGTGGAGAATCATCTTTTGAGTAATATTATGACGCTGTTTTCTAAAGTAGCACTTGAGGTGTGTAAAGGCCAGCAACTAGATATGTCTTTTGAAACTAGAGACAATGTTACTGTAGATGAATATATTGAAATGATACGCCTAAAAACAGCTGTTCTGCTTGCTACTAGTTTGGAGATAGGTGCCATAATAGGTGGTGCTCCTTCGTCAGATTCAGATTTGCTATACAACTATGGCATAAACTTAGGTCTTGCATTCCAACTTCGCGATGACTATTTAGATGCGTTTGGTGACCCAAAAGAATTTGGTAAGCAAATAGGTGGCGATATCAAATGCAATAAAAAGACCTTCCTACTTCTTAATGCTTTAAAAACAGCAGAGGGAGCCACAGCAGAAAACTTAAGAAATTGGATAAATGCCAACGAGGTAAACGACGAAAAAGCTAAGATACAAGCAGTGCTTGATATTTATAGAGAAACTGGAGCAGACAAACGTTGCGAAGAGGCTATCCAAGATTTCTTTGAAAAATCAGTCGTTTGTGCAAAAAGCTTACAACTTCCTGAATATAAGAAAGATATACTAATAAATTTAGCATATCATTTGATGGGAAGAAAAAAATAATTAAAAATTTTGTTGAAAAATAGGGGGATTTTAAAAAAATCTCCCTATTTTTATGGCGAATATCCTTAAAATCTAACGATTATGCCATATCGTCGCTTACCAAATACAGATGCGGCACGACTTCGTGCTATGAAAATAGCAAAGGCCAAATTTGAAGAAGTTGGTTCTGCTTCAGCTCCTTTCTCTACTAAAACAATGATAGAGATAAACTCGTTTATACCTCAATTTGAGAGAGCAATCTCTGAGTATAAAATGTCTGTTTCTATGCAAAGTGAGAAAAGTTCTAAATATCATCAACTAGTAAAAAATGCTAGAATGTATGTTTCTCACTTTATACAAGTGTTAAATTTGTCTTGTTTGAGAAACGAAATTAAACCAGACAAAAAATTGATGTATAAGCTTCTTCCAGATGATTATACTGTGCCAGATTTAAGTACAGAAACTCTTCTTTTAGAGTGGGGTAAAAATATCATTGATGGGGAAACAGAACGTACAATGAGTAGTCCTGGTAGTGCTATCTACAACCCTTCCATTGGTAAAGTGAAGGTTCATTATGAACTTTTTGCAGAAGCCTATCAAGGCAAAAAAGTTTCACAAAAAACTTCAGGTAGATATTTAGATAATATTCAAACTCTTCGTACTAAAGCGGACCAAATAATTCTAGATCTATGGAATCAGATAGAAGGTCATTTTGCGGAATTAGGAACAGAGGCGATGCAAGAAAAATCAAAAGATTTTGGTATTGTGTATTATCTACGTCGCAAAGAGAAACAGAAGTTGGGTTTACCAGTTTCTGGCTTATATGATGACGAAGAATAAGTCTAAAATGACTATGTTTTTTATCTAATTTTTAAGTATAAAAATAAAAGATTTTTCAGTTATTTTTATTATATTTGTGCCTTATAGTGTAAGGCACTTTTTTTGTCTTAAATGGGTAAAACTTAATAAAATAAATTAAGAAAAATATAAAAAAACAATATATGGAAGAAGTAGAAAAAAGCCAGCAAAATGCTGATTATGGTGCAGGTAGTATTACTGTGTTAGAAGGTTTAGAGGCGGTTAGAAAACGTCCTGCCATGTATATTGGCGACATTAGCCAAAAGGGTCTTCACCACTTGGTATATGAGGTGGTAGATAACTCTATCGACGAGGCTATGGCTGGATATTGTAAAAATATTGATGTAACAATCAACGAAGATAATTCTATCAGTGTGTCTGACGACGGTCGTGGTATTCCAGTGGATATGCACGAGAAAGAAGGTAAATCTGCTCTAGAAGTGGTACTTACTGTGCTTCACGCTGGTGGTAAATTCGACAAAGATAGTTACAAAGTATCTGGTGGTCTTCACGGTGTGGGTGTATCTTGTGTGAATGCGCTTTCTACATACCTAAGAGCTGAGGTGCACAGAAATGGTAAGGTTTATATGCAAGAATATGCAGTAGGTAAACCATTTGAACCAGTAAGAGTAATTGGTGATAGCGACAGAACTGGTACTACCATTACCTTCAAACCAGATGGTTCTATCTTTACCACAACTGAATACAAATTTGATATCCTTTCTGCACGTTTGAGAGAGCTTGCATACTTAAATGCAGGTATTAAACTTACCCTTACCGACAAACGCGTAGCAGAAGGCGAAGAACCAGTACAAGAAACATATTTCTCTAAAGAAGGTCTTAAAGAATTCGTTCTTTACGTAGACGAATCTCGTGAAAAACTTCTAAACGATGTTATTCATATTCAAACAGATAAATATGAAACACCAGTAGAAATTGCTATGACCTACAACACCTCTTACGGTGAAAACGTTCACTCATACGTGAACAACATCAACACCATAGAAGGTGGTACTCACTTAGCAGGTTTCCGTCGTGGTCTTACACGTACCCTTAAGAAATATGCAGAAGAAAACAAACTTCTAGACAAACTTGAAAAAGCAAAAATAGAACTAAACGGTGATGACTTCCGCGAAGGTCTTACTGCAATTGTTTCTATCAAAGTAGCAGAACCACAATTTGAAGGCCAAACAAAAACCAAACTTGGCAACAACGAGGTAATGGGTTCTGTGGATATGGCTGTGAGCGAAGCTCTAGGCAACTTCCTAGAAGAAAATCCAAAAGAAGCAAAACTTATTGTAGAAAAAGTAGTGCTTGCTGCTACCGCTCGTAAAGCGGCTCAAAATGCTCGTAAACTAGTGCAACGTGCTAGTCCACTTTCAGGATTTGGTCTTCCAGGTAAACTATTCGACTGCTCTAGCAAAGACCCTTCAGAATGCGAACTATTCCTAGTCGAAGGTGACTCTGCGGGTGGTACTGCAAAACAAGGTCGTGACCGTGTTACTCAAGCTATTCTTCCACTTCGTGGTAAAATCCTTAACGTGGAAAAAGCTATGACACACAAAGTGTTTGATAGCCAAGAAATAAAAAATATCTATACAGCACTTGGTGTAACCATTGGTACAAAAGATGACTCTAAGGCACTAAACTTAGAAAAACTACGTTACCACAAAGTTATTATCATGACCGATGCCGACGTGGACGGTAGCCACATTGCAACACTTATCCTTACCTTCTTCTTCCGTTATATGAAAGAACTTATCGAGGGTGGACACGTTTACATTGCTACTCCTCCACTATACTTATGCAAAAAAGGTAAAGTAGAAGAATACTGCTGGAACGAACAACAACGTCTTGCTTTCATTGAAAAATACGGCAACAACGGCACAGAAAGCGGTATCCATGTGCAACGTTATAAAGGTCTTGGTGAGATGAACGCTGCTCAGCTTAAAGAAACCACTATGGACAAAGCAAACAGAACACTTCGCCAAGTAACTATAGAAAACGCTATGAGCGCAGACCGCATCTTCTCAATGCTTATGGGCGACGATGTAGCTCCTCGTAGAGAGTTTATTGAAAAGAATGCTACATACGCTCGTATCGACGCGTAATATGGGTATAACAAAGCAAAATATACAATCAGTGTGCAGCTATTTCCATATAGTTTGCACGCTGTTTTTATTTTGTTCTATTCCTTATTTTTATTCTAGATTTACACAATATGGATTAATCTTGTTTTTTTCTTCATTTGTAATAGATTATATCGCAAGTGAAAGATGGAAACAAGGTTTTAAGTTGGATAATACTAGAATAGTTTCACTTTTTCTTCTTTTACAAATAGGCTTGTTTTTTATATACAGTTTATTTGAACCAGATAGCAGATATTTCTCCACACTTTTAGAATACCGTGCCTCTTTTATTGGATTTGCCATAGTAGGCTTATTGGGTATTTCAGATAAGTTTAAACTAAGACATTTTGCCTACGCTAGTATTGTATCGGTATTGGCTTGTTTTGTAGCACTATATAATCTACTTCCGACTAATATAGAAAGTTTTGTGCAAATAAGAGTATGTAGGGCCTTAAATATAGGTTCACACATGACTATAAATTTATTTTTCTGTGCCGGAATGATATTATTTTCTAAACTTATATCTCTTTCTAAGAATAAGATAGAAAAGGCCTTAGGTATATTTATGATTCTTCTGTTTTACACTTTTGTAATGACATCTGGAGGAAGAATAGGAATGATAAATGCTAATGTGGTTTTGATTTGTATTTTCTTACGTTTTACCATTAGTAAATTAAAAATTCTTATACCATCAGCTATAGTCTTGCTTTTAGCATTTAGTATAGGATATATTGGTATAATGTCAAATGAGTCTATAAAAAACACACTTCGTTTATCTGATAGAGCAAATCCAAGAGAATATATCTGGCAAGAAGGTGTGAATCAGATTTTAGATGCGCCTATTATAGGTCATGGTGCTAGCACAAATGCTTTACAGATGAAGGAAAGACTACTTAATAATAAAGAATTGTGTAGCATAGAAGAATTCCTTATTTCTCACCTAAAAAAAGATCATGTATATGGTATGCATCCACATAATCAGATAATGCAAAACTGGCAAGAGTATGGGATATTGGGATTGTTTACTATATTAGGATTATTCTTGTCTCTTTTAATAGTTTCTAAAGGGTCGCTTTCATTAAATCTTATAACCCTAATTATATTTATCCAATTGCAAACAGAGGTGATAGATGGAGGGATAACCACAGTAGGTTTATGTACTTATATTTTCCTTATATTGGCACTATCAAAGTCTAATGAGATGGGAAAAGAAAAGATAGGTGGCTTTAAATGGATTTCTCGCTCTCCAAGCAATGCGTGATAGCACTATTGCCTCCCTCAGTCTTATTTTACCTGCACTAAGCCCTGCGCTTCCATATTTGTCTATAATATATCTTCTTATTTTATAGGTTTCTCTTTCAAAGTTGAGCCTCTTACCCAAATTGCTTGTGTTGCTTATAGAAGTGCCAATCTCTCTATACACGGCAGTGCATTCTGGTAAGTAGTGAACTCTATTGTGTGCTAGAATAGAAAGCCAAACTGGATAGTCAAATGTGATAAACTTATTGTTGATGTAGTCTTCTATATTGCAATATTTATCAAATTCTGCACGTCTAACGACCACTGTAACGGCACGAATTATATTTCTAAGAAGAATGTATTTGTAGGCATCAGCGGTGCTTAAATCGCTTAAAAATGCGTCGTTTGAGTAACTTTCTTGCACTCCATCTCTATCTCTAGTCCAACCTGTGAAAGAAAGTCCGTAGTCTTGGTTGTTTTCCAAAAAAGAAACTTGTTTTTCTAGTTTATTTGGATCTGTCCAATAGTCGTCGCTCTCTAGTATGGAAATGTAGTCGCCACTAGCCTTTGAAAGAAGAAACTTGTAGTTTTCAAGTAGGCCTTTGTTTTCTTTTTGAGCAAAGAATTTTACTTTTTCAGGGTATTTATTTGCGTACTCTGCCGCTATTTCTGCTGTTTTGTCTTTTGAGCAATCGTCGTTTATTAGTAGCTCAATAGCAAATGTGCATTTTTGTGAGAGAAAACTCTCTATAGCCTGAGAAATATACTTCTCATGCATATATGTGGGCATAAGTACGCTTACCTTCATTAGAATATGTTTTTAAAACGTTCTGGAAGTTTTACTACCACTTTCCACCATGCCATAGAAGGTTTGTTCCAAGCATATGGCTTACGGCAAAATGTTTGGAAAAGTCTTAGTTTGTTTGAGATTTTGTCTAGTTCTATAGCCTTTCTCTCTGTTACTTCCACTATAGTTCTTCTGCGTTTTTCTATGTGTTTGCCCCAGCCAGCTGCCATTCTGTCTTTGTCTGAGAAGCGTGCCATAAGCATATTGTCGTCGAAGCAACCTAGGTGAATAAGGTAAAGATGCTTTGCAATATGGAAATTGTGCCCTTTTATTCTATGAAAACCAGCGCCCCATGTGAGCGGTTGTGCCACTACTACAGGTTTGGTATAGCGGGTAGAAGCAAATGCATAACTTCTTTGGCTTAAGAAGTTTTCGTCTTCTACAATAGGCTTTTCCTCGTTTAAGTTTTGACCCACGTCAAGTCCAAGACCAGAAACTGAAGTTTGAATATTTAGGGTAGAAAGATATGCTCTAAGAGACATTTCTAGTTTTGGGTCTACTATAAGAAACTCGTCGGCATCACAACCTATAATCAGGTCGTAGTCGGTAAGAAGTTCTGCAGCTCTGTCTGACAAGAATTTAAGACGTGCCTTTTCTGCAGACACCACTTGGCCTTTTATCTTTTCCACTTTGGTGATGTTTACACCCTCAGACTCAGGCGGATTTTCTTGGTCCAATCCGTCTAGGTAAATAAATAGATTTTCTCTACCTAGTTCCTTACCATAATATGACACCCATTTTTTCAAGAAAAAGGCATCATTTCTTGCCATTGTGATAGCTGCTATTTTTTTCATTATGTTAAGTTTTAAATGTTTTTAAATACGTTTTCCCATTTGTCGACAATGGTTTTTACAGAAAATCTTTCCACTTCTTTTAGTGATTCTTCGTGAAATTTTTTGCGTAAATCCTCGTTTAGCATTACTCTATCTAGACCTTCTGCTAATGCTTCTACGTTTAAATATGGGATTAAAAGTCCTGTTTTTTCATGTGAAACAATGTCGGCAGGACCTGTTGGGCAATCGTAACTCACAATAGGAAGTCCCATTGCCATAGCCTCGATAAGCACAAGTGGCAGGCCTTCGTTGCGCGACGACATTGCGTAAACCGAAGCATTTTTATATTGTTCAACCACATTTTTTTGTGGAGGAAGCATTTCTATAGTGTTTTCTAGACTCAATTTAGAAATCTGATTTTCTAGCATGGCTTGTTGTTTGCCTTGACCTATAATCCTCAATTTCCATCCCTCGTTGCGAGCTTTGGTAAGATGCCAAGCATTAATCAAATCTATAAAGTTTTTTTGCGCTCCTAGCCATCCCATTGCCATACATACTTTTTTGTCTAGTTTAGAAGGCTCAGAGGCATCTACTGTGACAGGATTGTATATGCAAATAGCATTTTTTGCCTTAAATTGAGTCTTGTATGCTTGAGCAGCAGGCTCAGTAAGTGTAACTATTAAATCTGAATATTTAGCAGCAATCTTGCGAGATAGTCTGTGTCCAAGGTGCCAGTTTACATCCACATTGAAGTGTTCCCATGTGATGGTTTTAAATCCTCTAGAGGCAGGAATATTTACAAAACTACGTCCAGCATCTACTATTAAAATAATATCAGGATTTATTTCCTTATAAATCTTGCGCATAAGTACTATGCGTCTAATATCACGAATAGGGAATGGGTATCTGTCTTTTGTTGGTGCTAGATAATGTATCTTTACGCGGCTATCTATAGGAAAAAAAGTTTCCTTATCACTTCCCACAAAAGAAATGATATGCACTTCGTGTCCGCGCTCTGCTAGTTCTTTAGACAAAATAGCAGTTACGCGTTCTGTGCCACCTGGATTGTTTAATGCTTTGTTACTAAATACTATTTTCATAATATTACACTACATTCCAAAAACGTTCTGGAATCTCATACACCCAAAGTTGGTTTAGCATACTAGGTCTATTCCATTTGTAAGGAGGTCTAAACCATTTTTGTATAAACTGTGCTTTTCTTATTATTTTATCCCCTTTTAGAGGTTCGCTTTGGCTAATAAGGGAAATGGTGCGAGTGCGAAACTCTAGGTGTTTTTCCCAACCGTGGTTTTTAAGGTCGCTGTTCATGCAACGTTCTTTCAAAAACTCAAAGTCGAACCCACCAAAGTGGAAAGTGTATAAATTTGGGTCGATATGATAATTGTGTCCTTTTATTCTATGAAAACCAGAACCCCATCTCACAGGTTTGGTAATGATGCAAGGTTTGGTGTAGTCTGGAGCAATAAGAGCATAGTGTCTTTGTGCTAAAAATCCTTTGCTATAGTCAAAAGTTTCTTCCACTCCTTGTCTTTGACCCACGTCGAAACCAAGTCCGCTAACAGAAGTTTTTATGTTTAGAGAACTGATATATTCTGCAAGGTTCATTCCAAGACGTGGCTCTACCACAATGTATTCGTCTGCGTCACAACCAATTACAACTTCATAGCCTGCGGCAAAAAGCTCGGCAGCCTTGTCCGACAAGAAACTCAAGCGTTTACCTTCCATAGTGTCTAGGTTGCCCGGAATGCGGTCGCAAAGTTCTATATGCACCTTTCCAGTAGGGTCTTGTGGAGGGTCTTGGTCTTTTCCGTCTAGGTAGATATAAATGTTTTCAAAACCTATCTGCGGACCATAATAATTCATCCAGCGTTCTAGGAAGAAATTGTCTCTTCTAGCACGAGTAAGTAATGCTATTTTCTTAAGTTTTTTCATTGGGTTAAACACTTTCTTTAAATCTTTCAGGAATAGTAACCACTAGTTTCCAATAATACATATAAGGTCTAAGCCATGCAAATGGGTGCCTAATAATGGTTTGTAAAAATCTTGCTATTGGCAGAAATTTATCACCATCTTTAGCTTTGCCCTCATTGGCCAAACGTATAGTCCTATAACGTTGTTCTAGATGTTTGCTCCATCCTGCATTAATCTTTTCTTTATCCTTGACTCTTTCCATAAACATATCATTGTCAAACGAACCAAAATGGAAAAGATAAAGATTTTTGTCTATCTTATAATTGTGATTTTTTGTTCTATGAAATCCTGCTCCCCAACGTATATCACGCGCTTTCACCACAGGTTTTGTATATTGAGAGTCTAGAAGCGCATATTTTCTTTGAGAAAGATATGGCTTTTCTGGGTCTATAGCTTTTTCTTCTTTTAAGTTGTGACCTACATCTAGACCAAGTCCAGACACAGAGTTTTTAATCTTTATTTTAGAAAGATATTCTTTAAGTGAGAGATTTGTCTTTGGATCTACAACTAAATATTCATCTGCATCGCCACCAATCACTAAATCGTAGGTTTTAAGAAGTTCGGCAGATTTTTCATTAAGAAATGCTATTCTAGTGCGGTCTCCTTTGGTCATTTCTTCTTCCTTATGTTCACAAAGGGTAATATTGGCCTTGCCAGCATTTTTAGGAAGTATTTGATCTTTACCATCTAAAAAGATATAAAGGTTTTCTTCTCCAAGTTGCTCTCCATAATACGATATCCACTTTTCAAGGTAAAAGTTATCGTTGCGGGCCATAGTTATAGCGCATATTCTTTTCATATTGCAAATATAACTAATTTTTTTATTATTTTTGTAGTCAATAAAAGTGAATAAAATGACCACATTAGAAAATATATCACTACCAATATCAGAAGATTTGCATAAGTTTAAGGTTGCTTATAAGCAATCACTTCATTCAAACAATCCTCTTTTACAAGAGATAGTTGCACACGTGACCAAGTCTTCTGGTAAAATGATGCGTCCTATTTTAGTAATGCTATCTGCGGGTCTTTCTGGTGGAATAACAGAAAGTACTATAAACGCAGCGGCATCGCTAGAGCTTCTACATGTGGCAAGTCTTATTCACGACGACGTGGTTGACAATTCTGATATGCGTAGAGGACTTGCATCTGTGATGGCTAAATTTGAAAATAAAGCAGCTGTTCTTGGTGGCGACTATTTCCTCTCTACCGCACTTTGCGAAGCAGTGAAAACTCAAAATATAGGTGTGATGGAAACCATATCAAACCTTGGTCGCATACTTATAGATGGAGAACTTCTGCAACTTACCGAAAGCAGAAACCACAGTTTCAAAGAAGAAAATTATTTCTCAATCATCAAAAGTAAAACTGCTGCACTATTTGCTGCATCTGCCAAACTAGGTGCCTTAACAGCAAAATCTTCATCTGAAGAAAACGTTGAGAAACTTACCCAACTAGGAGAAAATATTGGTATTTGTTTCCAAATAAAAGATGATATTTTCGATTTCGACTCAAACAACAACACTGGAAAACCATACGGCAACGACATCCAAGAAGGAAAAATCACCCTTCCTCTTCTTTATGTGTACAACCATGCTTCAGAAGAAGAGAAAAAGTACATTTCAGAATGCATTTTAGAAAAAAATGTAGACGAACTAGTAAAAATCGTTGCAGAAAATGGTGGTATTGAATATGCAAATATGTTGTTGAATCGCTACTACACCAAAGCCCAAAAAATCCTCGAGGACTTCCCAACCTCCCCAATCAAAGAATCATTGGAGTTGTATATTGAATATTTATTAAGTAGGAATAAGTAAACAATTATTTTCTAGGAAGATATTTGTCGTTGTCTATTAAGTATATCAAGGTAGAACACATTAAATTAACCCGCATCGCGGGTTTTTCTATTTTGTAGGTAGGTGTCAGAGGGCTTTAGCCCGTCGACGCCTGTGTTTTGTATGTTAATACCAATAGAGCACCCCCGTAGGGCGGTGCATCTTAAATTGTAGGCAGGTGTTGAGCGTAGCGATAACGCCTGTGTTTGGGAATTGCCCCACCCACCACGCCCGTAGGGTGTGGGTCTTAATAGAAAGTTAAAACAATCAAAATCCTTTCCCTCCTGTCAAATATGAAATGCACATTGCAATTAAACCTATAAATATAATAGCACCAAAACCAAATTCTGCAAGAGCTATCCCCACACCCGTAGCAATTAAACTACCAATAATTACCAAAATTATTATTTTTATAAGTTCTGATTTACTTTTTTTCTTTTTCATATAAATAAAATTTATTTACTACTCTTTTTCCGATTACATTCGCGACATAACATTTGGCAATTTGAAGCTATTGTTCTACCGCCTTCTTTCCATGGTGTGATATGGTCGCCTTCCATTTGCTCTATTTCAAAATGTTCACCGCAATGAGGGCATATTCCTTTTTGTCTTTCATAAACCTCACGTTTTGTATTAGCATCAAATAATCTAATACCCAATTGTCTTTCATCGCCAGTAAGAACGTAAGTATAAATGCCTGACTTTTTCTCCACATCACTATCCATCATCAGTCTTGAGACTTGTTCTTCAAGAATAGAAGGGTTTAGAGGTAATGTATTATATTTATTATACAATGGTCCCCAAGCAATACCTTTCATTTCTTTACGATATTTAGGGAAGATAGCTTTAACCCAATTAATGACACTGGTGAAATAATTCCATAAAGTTGTTGCGGTTGGGTCATGTTGGTGTTTCCCCATATATTCTTCAATTTTTCCTTCCGAAATCCAATCTATTGCAGTTTGTAAATAATCTTGACGTATTGGAGAACCTGTTAGGTATTTACTTGCTAGTCCATAGGCCGCGCAATTAGTTTTACTAAAATGACGTTTTGCGTCGCTGACCCAAGAACCTGCGTAAACAGCATTACGTAGTTCTTGCTCTGTTAGTTTTTCTCCTGCAATATTGATGGTTTTAAACCATTTTAATTTCTCACTTTCAGAACCTTCGCAAATATATACATTCAATTCGTAGTTGAGAATTTGATCTTGTTCGTCTTTTTGTAAGTTGTGAAAATACCTAAAGTTAAAAGCGAAATCACCATTTACATATTGGCAAATAGAAATAGTACGTTGTTGACCGTCTATGATTTCGTATGTTCCATCTTGACGAACTGCCCAATACATTACGTTTAATGGAAAACCTTGTGTAAGAGTGTCAATTACCGCATCACGCTGACTTTCTTTGTAGATAAATTCCCGCTGATAAGGTGGTCGAACATCTAATTTACCACCATATGCAACAACACCGTTTTCTTCTCTGTCTTCGTAACAAGCAGTTAATTCTCGCACAGTGATTTTATGTAATTCTATTCTCATAGTTTTTATTATTAAATTGATCCAGAAGTTTTTGTAGTTTTATTATTGTTTTCGACGGATAAATACGCGGGTATATAGTTTCTTCCCATTAATTTTTGGGCTATCCTCTGCTTTTAGTGTAAGTCTTATAGCATTTATAGCAGGTCTATTGTCTCCGCCTCTATCACTGCATCCTATTATTTCAAATTGGTTAGGATTGTATTTATCTAAGAATGTTATGGGAACACCCATTATACCATTATAATCAAAAGGAATGTCTGTATAAGTATTTACGTTTATAGCATTATAATTGTCGTATTTAGGATAGTCTTCAGGGTTATATCCTTTATATAATATTATATTTTCATTGTGTTTTCTTACAGGTAGGTTTGTAAACCAGCACGAAGTGGATACTCTTGCAATTTTCTTACCATCTTCAATATGATGAAATTTTTCATATGCATCTGGTACCTGAAAAAACATTCCTGTATTAAAATGAGTATAACCTGTTCTCATTTTATTATCCATAAATAACTGAAAACATTCTTTATATTTTAGGGCGTTTGTATTTCCTATAATAATAAATGATTTTTTATATTCGTTTAATACTCCTATAAATTCTTTAAATAATGAAAAAGGTGGATTAGTAACAATGATATCTGATTGTTTTAATAGTTCAATACATTCATTTGAACGAAAATCTCCATCACCATTTAATCTTGTTAAAACATTTTTATTATTTCTCAATAAAAATTCGACATCTGATAAGTCTATACTTCCATCACCATTTTCATCATTTATTTCTTCTATTTCTATTTTGTATGCTTTTTTTTCTCTTTTTTCAATTATAGTCTCCTCAAAGAGATTTAACTGAATTCCTGCAATAGGTGAGGGATCATAGCATGTTGCTATTAGTTTTTTAAGACCTAGGGAGTTAAAATTTAGAGCAAAGTATTTGAAGAAATTACTTTCATAAGGGTCATCACAATTGCAAAATACAACTTTACCTCTAAATTCGTTTTTGTAGTGTTTTAATTCCAACTGAATATCATTCAGTTGTGTGTAGAACTCGTCTTTACGCGCACTTTTAGCCTGGTGAAGACGTTGGTTTACCGATTTCTCCATGCGATTGAAAGGTTTTGCATAAACCATCAATCACAAAGGGACAAAAAAAGTGTAGACTTCTCTACTCGCGTTCACGGGAAGCCTAGGAAGAAACCCGCCATACCACATAGAAGAAGCCTACACCGAATCGGTGCAAGTATCAACATTACGTGGTAGGTGGTATCCTCCTGGGATTACCGTGAACTTCTTAACTTGTCCGTCTCAAAAGAAACAGTTTCCTAGGCTTTTTCGTTTTGAACGCGAATAATAGTTAATGCTTGGTTAATATGTAAAAATTATGTATTTATTTCAGCTTTATTCTCTTTTTCTTTTACAAACACAAATATACATTTAATATTTTTAATTACTATCATTTTCTGTCTAGAATCTTCAAGGGGATTTTTAATGTGGGCGGTGCAGTCGCCGGAAAGGCGACTTAGACCACTAGTGTGGGTTTGGTTGGTTGCATCATATAGAATACGATTATACTAGTGGTCTGCATTGCTCCGCAATGCGCACCGCCTACATTGAAAATCCCAATGGTTTTGGGGTAGAGGAGGGTTTGGTTGTATCCAATTCTACAGGCGTTGCAGTCGCTTCGCTCCTTTAACACCTGCCTACAAAATAGAACCACACCCTACGGGCGTGGTATGGTTGGGTGGGTATGGCCATGTACAGGCGTTATCGTTATGCTCAACACCTGCCTACAACAAAAGAAAAACCCGCGATGCGGGTTAACTCACTCCTAATTATTCGGGCTACGCCCTCATGATTTTGCTCCATCTCGGCAATGCTTAAACAAGCTTATCATTGCCCTCGCTTACTCGCAAAATTCCTCACTACCTTAGCACTTCCATTCTGTTGGCATCCAGACGGATGAAGGTGAAGAGAAGTAGGGTGAAGCCCCAAAGAGAAGAGCCTCCGTAGCTGATAAGAGGTAGAGGGATACCGATTACTGGGGTGATGCCTGTTACCATACCTAAATTTATGAAGAAGTGGAATAGGAATATACAGAGTATTCCATAACCATATATGCGAGAGAAGGCAGACCTTTGTCTTTCTGCAAGGTATATTAGCCTAATCATAAGAGTAGCATAAATGATAATAAATAGGGTAGAACCCACAAAACCCCATTCCTCTGCAATGGTACAGAAAATAAAGTCTGTGTGTTGCTCTGGCACATAGTTTAGTTTGGTTTGTGTGCCGTTTAAATATCCTTTCCCTGCAAAACCACCAGAACCAATAGCAATTTGAGATTGCCTTACATTATATCCTGCCCCTTGAGGGTCGTCTTCAAGACCTAAAACTATCTTGATACGTATTTGTTGGTGAGGAGCAAGTACGTTGTTGAAAGCATAGTTTGCACTACAAGATATAGCAATAGACAGAAGCAAGAAACTAGCTATAAGCATATATGTTCTTCTATTCATTACAATGCTCCATATGAGAAGAAATACAATACTAACACCAATGCTCAGTGCTGCAGCATGCCATGTTTTAATAATAGGAAAGAAGTTTGCTAGTGTTATTCCTATAGAATAAATACCAACATTTATTCCTAGGAAAGTAAACATACAAACCTTGTCTTTTGTATATATTTTTAAGAAAATAAACGAAGTGATAATTGCTATAACGAACACTAAAATAAATCCAAAAAGTTCTGGCACATCTACTCCTATTACTGCATCTGGTAGGTTGTTGTACCTAAGCACAAGTACAAAAAAGACAATAGCAAAGACACCCAGTAGTAGAATAATTCCATTCATGCCCTCTCTGAAAAGTAAAAGAAAGAAAGAGAAGAACACTAGCGCAGAGCCAGTCTCACTTTGAGCAATAATAATAACAGCCGGAAGCATAATAATGCCTATTGCAAGCATTAGATCTTTGTTTCTGCTCAGGTCTATTTGAGGTTTGCTAAGGAAGGCAGAAAGACATAGACATGTGGCATATTTGGCAAATTCAGCGGGTTGTAGACTAATAGGTCCCAACTTAATCCATGAGTGAGAACCCTTCACGTCTGTGGACAAAAATATAGTTGCAATGAGGGCAACTATCATTATCCCGTAGAAAATAAGTGAAATATTGCTATAAAACTTACTATCTATATTGAGAATAATAAAAGCAAGAACTAGGGCTGTTGCTATCCAAATAATTTGTTTGCCGTGGTTTACAGAGAAATTAAAAATATCAGCATTGTCATAATCATAACATGCAGCATAAATTGTGCACCAACCTATAAATACCAAGACTAGATAAAGACCTATGGTCCACCAGTCCATCATTTTTAATATGTTTTGATTTCTTCTCACTCTTTCTTATCTGTATTAGGGTCAATAACGCTCTCCATCATACGTTTTTCCACGTGTTTTCTCTTTGGAGAAATCTCTCTGTATAAATATTTTTCTATCATTAAACTAGCAATTGGCACAGCCCAAGTGGCACCAAAACCAGAGTTTTCTACATAAACAGCAATTGCTATCTGTGGTTTATCTTTAGGAGCAAATCCCATAAAGATGGAGTGGTCTTCACCATGCGGGTTTTGAGCAGTACCAGTTTTACCGCAGAAGACAAGACTATCAATTTGTCCAAAACGAGCAGTACCTTTTTTTACTGCCAACTCCATACCATATTGTACCACGTCAAAATACTTTTCTTTAATATCAATCACGTGTTTAGTACGATATTTTTCATCAATCTCGCTACCCTCTATGCTTTTAATAATGTGAGGAGTGTAGAAATACCCTTTATTAGCAATAAGTGCAGCTAGGTTGGCTATTTGTATTGGTGTAGCCAAAATCTCCCCTTGACCAATAGAAGTGGAAATAATAGTGGAAGATTTCCAACGATTCTTTCCATAAATCTTGTCGTAAGTGGTAGATTTATATATTGTTCCGCCTTTTTCGTTAGGGAAGTCGATGCCAAGTGGAAGTCCAAATCCCATAGACATTACATAATCTCTCCACACATTGTATGCCCCATCTGTGGTGCCATATTTGTCTAGATTTAAGTCTAAGAAATTTCTTAAAGCATAACCATAATACGCATTGCAAGAGTGCTGAATAGATTGAGGTAAATCTAGTGGCGACTTATGCTCGTGGCAACCCATTTTACGAGTTTTTGTATAATAGTAACCCATTTTACATGGGAACGCTGTATTTGCATTAATGATACCCTCTTGTTGGAAAATAAGAGCTTGAACCAATTTAAAAGTAGAACCCGGAGGATATTGTGCCATTACAGGACGGTCAAATAAAGGTCTTTTTTTATCCTTAAGTAATTTTACGTAGTTTTCAGAACGTTCTCTACCAACTAGTAGGGCTGGGTCGTATGAAGGACTAGAAACTAGTGCCAAAATTTCTCCCGAAGAAGGTTCGATAGCCACAATACTTCCCATTTTGCCTTGCATAAGGAGTTCTCCGTATCTTTGAAGTTCCATATCCAGACCCATGGTTAGATTTTTTCCTGAAACAGGATCTTTATCCATAGCACCATCCATATATTTACCTTTGATACGTCCGTGAACATCGCGAAGCAATATTTCCACACCCTTTTCGCCACGCAAATCTTTTTCGTATGTTTTTTCTACACCAGATTGTCCTTTATAGTCGCCTCTCACATAGTATGCATCTTCATCTATCTGTTTTTGGTTTACTTCTCCTACACTTCCAAGGGCATGAGCTCCATGAGGCATAGAATATTTTCTAAGTACACGTTGTTGGGTAAGAACACCAGGGAAGCGGAACATCTTTTCTTGCAATAGTCCATATGATGCAGTTGAAATCTGCGCCATAAAGACTTGTGGAGTATATCTTGAGTATCCTGGATTTTTTCTTTTATTTTTAATATCCTTTATCCTCTCGTCAAACTCAGCTTTGGTAATGTTTAGTGTATTACAAAAACCTATGGTGTCAAAGTTTACCATTTCACGCATAATAAGCATTACATCGTAAACAGGTTGGTTTGAAACAACAAGATTATTGTTTCTATCGTAAATAAGGCCACGAGCAGGATATATTGTTTTCTTTAGAAAAGCGTTGCTATCAGCATTGTCTTTATAAGAATCATTTATGATTTGAAGAAAGAATAAACGAGTAATAAAAAGAAGAGCACAAAGAAATATTACCAAAACAATAATAACTTGGCGTGTATGTGAATCTTGATGTTTTCTTTTATACTGACTCATTTTTTACGACAAAGTTCGTAGCACATAATAATTAATAAACTAAGTGCTATGTTTAAGAAAATTCTAAGAAGTAGAAATCCAAAATTGTTAAAAGATAGTGCTTCCATCATAAATAAAGCAATATGATGTAGTGCTACCATTCCAACGGCATATTTAAGGTAGCCAGATAGGCCAAATTGTATAATAGAAGGTTGTTGAAATTTAAATTCTAGCTGTGAGAATAAAATTTTTAAATATCCATTACGAATAAAACCAATTATTACACAGGCAAAAGTATGCAGGCCAATAGTATTTGAGAAGAAATCCACTACCAAACCTAGAAGAAAACTAATTATCATTAGGCTTGGAGTTTTAATATTGAGTGGAAGGTCTAGTAAAAAAATAATATAAATGTACGGACTAATTAAATAAAAATAGTCCATATTGTTGAATAGTAATACTTGCAGAAGCACTACCACTATAAACTGAATAATATATTTTATAGAAGACGCATTCATTGTATTACTTTTATTGAGTCTAGTTCTTGTTTAAGTGAATAATTTGTTATTTCTACGTATGACAAAGTGCGGAAATTTGTACTTAGTTCCACATCAATAGAAAGGAATTGTTCAGACTCTTCTTTTACATTTGTTACCACACCCACAGGGATGTCAGCAGGGAAAATTGAAGAAAAACCACTAGTACTTATAGTCTCTCCCACATTCACTTTCACGTGTTTAGGAATTTCTGTTAGTTTTGCATATCTATAATCTGCATTTTCCCAAACAAGAGAACCAAAGTTGTTGGAAGAATCCAATTTACAACTAATCATAGATTGATTGTTGATAATAGGAATAACCACAGAAAAATTATCAGACACAGTCTTAATAATACCCACTACACCAGAAGCACAAATCACCCCCATATCTGGTAAGACTCCGTCTAGTTCTCCTTTATCTAGTATAATCAAGTTTTGTTGATTATTTACAGAATTATTAATTACCCTAGCAGTAATAATCTTATAATCGCGAGGTAAACTATCTGTTGTTACTCCATTCAATTGAGCCTTAACAGCTAGCAATTCTTCTCTTAACAATGCGTTCTCGTTAAGTAAGTCTTCATTGTTTTTTGTAAGATAGAAATATTGACTAATACTACCAGTAATATCACTAATACCACCATTTACTGCCGTCATAGATCTAGAAAACACAGAATGCTGATAGTTATTATTAAACACTATCAGCAAAATTGCTATTAGTTCCAAAAATAAAAACAGTAATAGCGAACTAGCTTTTTTAAGTAGTAGTAGTAAATTCTCCATTTTTTAAAAAAGGAGTGACTTTATGTCACTCCTTCTATATTGAATTTTGATTTTAGAGGAGGGATTTCTAGACTTGTGCAGCCTGAGCAACCGGAGTTTACTAGACGTAAATGAGGATTGTGAGGGCAAACAAGGCGAAGAAATCACCCTATATAAATCAAAATTATCTCATTAGGAAAGAGTAATTATCAATATTTTTTAGTGCCAATCCTGTACCTCTCGCCACGGCGTGTTGTGGGTCTTCTGGCACGTGGAATGTAATGTTAATCTTGTTTGATAAACGTTGGCTCAAACCACGAAGAAGTGCACCACCACCAGTTAGGTAAATACCGTTTCTTACGATGTCGGTATAAAGTTCGGCTGGAGTACTTTCAAGAGCAGCCATGATAGCAGCTTCCATTTTAGAAATAGATTTGTCTAAGCAGTGAGCTATTTCTTGGTAAGATACAGGTATCTTAAGTGGAAGAGATGTCATGTTGTTTGGTCCGATAACTTCAAATTCTTCTGGAGCTTCGTCTTCTGGAAGCTCAGTAAGAGCAGAACCAACTTTAATTTTAATTTGTTCTGCAGTAGGAGCACCTACTTTGATGTTGTACATACGACGCATATATTCTTGAATATCGCTAGTAAGCTCGTTGCCAGCAATACGAATAGATTTGTCGCAAACAAGACCGCCTAGAGAGATAACGGCAATTTCAGTAGTACCACCACCTATATCCACAATCATTTGACCACAAGGAGCTTCCACGTCTAAGCCGATACCCATAGCTGCAGCCATAGGTTCGAAAATCATATAAACGTCTCTACCTCCAGCGTGTTCAGAAGAGTCACGCACAGCACGGATTTCTACTTCAGTACTACCAGATGGAATACACACCACCATACGTAGAGAAGGAGAGAAGAAACTATTTCTGTGGCCAATTTTCTTAATCATACCACGAATCATCATTTCTGCAGCGTAGAAGTCGGCGATAACACCGTCGCGCAGTGGACGAATGGTACGAATATTTGGGTTGGTTCTTTCATACATTAAGTATGCTTCTTTACCCACAGCTACTAGTTGGTCATTTTTGTCTAGAGCCACGATAGAAGGTTCGTCAAGAACCACTTTCCCATTTTGGATAATAATGGTGTTTGCTGTACCTAAGTCGACAGCTATTTCTTGTGTGAATGAAAATAAACCCATAGTTATTAGTGTTTAAAGTGACGGATACCTGTGGTAACCATAGCTATGTTATTTTCGTTGCAGTAGTCTATTGAAAGATTGTCTTTGATAGAACCACCAGGTTGAATAACAGCTTTGATACCAGCTTTGTAAGCGATTTCTACGCAGTCTGGGAATGGGAAGAATGCGTCAGAAGCCATTACAGCACCGTTTAAGTCAAAGTTAAATGTACCTGCTTTTTCAATTGCTTGTTTAAGTGCGTCAACACGTGAAGTTTGACCTACACCGCTAGCGCAAAGTTGTTTGTTTTTAGCAAGTACGATAGCATTAGATTTTGTATGTTTAACGATTTTGTTTGCAAAAATCATATCCTCAATTTCTGCTTCAGAAGCTTTAGCATTGGTTACAGGAGTTAAATCTTCTGCACCTTCTGTGCTATTGTCGCGTTCTTGAACAAGCACACCACCTAGCAAGCTGCGGAATTGTTTTGCAGGACGAGCTGTAGGTTTTTGGATAAGGATGATACGATTTTTCTTTTGAGTTAAGATTTCAAGTGCATCCATGTCGTAGTCTGGAGCAATGATAACTTCAAAGAAAATTTTGTTGATTTCTTCTGCTGTAGCTTTATCTACAGGAGTGTTTGTAATAAGCACACCACCAAATGCAGAAACTGGGTCGCCAGCTAGAGCGTCGTTCCAAGCTTCAAGTAGAGTTGAGCGAGAAGCAAGACCGCAGGCATTGTTGTGTTTTAAGATGGCGAATGTAGTTTCGTCAAATTCAGCAATTAGGTTTACAGCAGCATCGATGTCTAGAAGGTTGTTGTAAGAAATTTCTTTACCTTGAAGTTGTTCAAACATGCTGTCGAAGTCGCCATAGAAGCTACCTTTTTGGTGAGGGTTTTCACCGTAGCGAAGTGATTTTGCATCATCTTTTGCATAACGGAATGCAGAGTCGATACCACTATCGAAATAGTTGAAGATAGCAGAATCGTAAGAAGAAGAAACTGCAAATGCTTCTTTAGCGAAGAATTTACGTTCGTCTAATGTACTTACAGCACCATTGTTGCAAAGCATATCGTAAAGTGGAGCATATTGAGCTTGAGAAGCTACGATAACCACGTCGTTGAAGTTTTTAGCAGCACCACGGATAAGTGAAATACCACCTATGTCGATTTTTTCAATAATATCAGCTTCGCTAGCACCAGAAGCAACTGTTTTTTCAAATGGATATAAGTCAACAATTACTAGGTCGATTTCTGGAATTTCGTATTGAGCTATTTGAGCTTGGTCGCTTTCGTTGTCTCTTCTACAAAGAATACCACCGAATACCTTTGGGTGAAGAGTTTTTACTCTACCACCTAGGATAGAAGGGTAAGAAGTTAAATCTTCTACAGCATCACAAGGTACGCCAAGAGATTCTACGAAAGTTTTAGTACCACCAGTAGAAAGAATGCGTACGCCTTCTTCATGTAATTTTAGAACTATTTGATCTAAATTTTCTTTATGAAAGACAGAGATCAAAGCTGATTTAATACGTTTAGTTTCCATTATTTTAATATAAAGTGATTTCAGTGCCACAAAACTACAAAAAAAGTGCGAAAAGTCATTCACTTATCGCACTTAAATTACACATTTAGAGTAAAATGTTGATAAAATTATCGTCTTTTATACGTGATAAAGGTATAATTATACTTGTGTTTCTCGTCTGCAAGGTGTTTTTCCTCCTTTTCAACCTCCCAAATTGCTTCGTCTATCGCAGGGAAAAACGCATCGGCATCGAAGCGAGCATCAATTTCGGTGATTTCAAGACGGTCTGCATTCGCAATGGTCTGAGAATACACATTTTCGCCACCCATTATAAAAATTGATTCCTCCGATGTGCACGCAGCGAACGCTTCCGATAAAGAGTTAAATACCTCACAATTCGCTAGTTGCAAATCTTTTTGTCTAGAAATCACAATATTTCTGCGTTTTGGAAGTGCTCCGTTAGGCAGAGAATCGTATGTTTTTCTACCCATTATCACAGTGCCACCAGTGGTGATTTCTTTAAAATGCTTTAGGTCGTTTGGCAGATAACAAAGCAATTTATTGTCCTTGCCAATGCCGTTGTTTTTATCGATTGCTACTACTATCGTAATCATACCGCTACTACGCCTTTAATGTGCGGATGTGGATCGTAGTCTGTCAACTCAAAATCTTCATATTTGAAATCGAAGATAGACTTCACATCTGGATTAATCTTCATGGTTGGTAGGTGACGAGGCTCGCGAGAAAGCTGTTCACGAACTTGTTCTAGGTGGTTAGTATATATGTGAGCATCGCCTAGTGTGTGTACAAAATCACCTTCTTTAAGACCACAAACTTGAGCCATCATTTTTAGCAGTAGTGCGTAAGATGCAATATTAAATGGCACTCCAAGGAATGTATCTGCACTACGTTGGTAAAGTTGTAAGCTTAGTTTTCCGTCCGCTACATAAAATTGGAAAAATGCGTGGCAAGGTGGTAGGTTCATATTTTTAATATCGCCTACGTTCCAAGCATTTACGATAATGCGGCGAGAATCTGGATTGTTTTTAATAGTGTTTACAACCTCAGAAATTTGGTCGATATGGCCTCCTTCATAGTCTGGCCAGCTACGCCATTGGTAACCGTAGATATGGCCCAAATCTCCATTTTCATCTGCCCACTCGTTCCAAATGCGCACGCCGTTGTCTTGAAGGTATTTCACATTGGTATCACCTTTAAGAAACCAAAGTAACTCGTGTATAATAGACTTAAGGTGCAGTTTTTTTGTGGTAAGAAGTGGAAACCCATCTTCCATATTAAAACGCATTTGGTGACCGAACACGCTTATAGTGCCGGTGCCAGTGCGGTCTTCTTTTTTTACACCTTCCTTAAGTATTCTATCTAAAAGGTCTAAGTATTGTTTCATGTTAATACATATTATAAGTGGTTTTAAGTACTTTAAACTCCGTTCTACGGTTGATTTGTTTTGCAATTTCTTGTTGCTCAGAATTTAGTTTAGAGATAAATTCCTCTGTAAGTGGAACATTTACTTTTAAGAAGCGGTATTTTGTGACTAATTCTCTGTCTGGTACCACAGGAGTGGTTTCTCCATAGCCTTTAGCTGTTATTCTAGCAGCTTCTATACCATGTTCCGTTAGGTAATTTACTACAGACATTGCACGCTCTTGTGAAAGCTTAATGTTTGCCTCTTCAGAACCAACAAAGTCGGTGTGAGCACCTATCTCTATAGTAATATTAGGGTTATCGTTTAGCAATTTTACTAAATCATTTAGTCCATCTGTGGATTCAGGTGTTAGTTTTGCTGAACCAAATTCGTAGAAGATATTATTCATCTTCACAGGCTTGCTAACAGAATTTAGTGTAAAGTTAATATTAAAATCTTTACTATCCTCAAGATTTGGAATCTCAAGTTCAGATTTATTATTTAAATAACCTCTACAAGTACCTAAAATTACATATTTAGCATTTTTAGGTAGAGTTATTTTATAAGAACCATTCTTTTTAGTTTTGGCTGAGGTTATCACTCCATTATCGCCCACCACCTTAATTAAGGCTTCGCTTAATGCTTCTCCTTTGTTATCTACTACATTGCCGCTAATAGAGAATTCCAAGTCTGGTTGATAAAAACTCCAGATATGATCATAGAATTTCTTGTCATTTCTGTTTGAAGAGAAGAAACCTTTATTCTCCTTGCCTTGGAATGTGATACCAAAGTCGTCTGAACTAGAGTTCATTGGAGCAGGTAAATGAAGCACTTTCCATTTATTTGGGTCGCTTTCTTTTTCTTTAGGAAGTAGTGTGGCTTCATAAATGTCAAGACCGCCTAAACCCACTCTGCCGTCTGAAGAGAAATACAGCCTGCCGTCTTCCCTAAAACTTGGGAACATTTCATCTGCAGCGGTGTTGATGGTTTCGCCCAAGTTTTCGGGAAGACCCCATCCAGCACCTTCTCTAGGCACTCTCCAAATATCTTTACCGCCAAATCCACCAGGCATATCAGACACGAAGTACAAATACTCTCCGTCAGGAGAAGGTGCTGGATGCGCCACGTTAAGTGACGAGTCTGGCAGTATTGTTAGTTTCTGCGGTTCGCTCCACTCTCCACCACTACGTTTAGAACTGTAAATAGCAGTGCCTAAAGTTTCACCCTTTGAGGTTTTACTTACAGTGTAGAAAAGTTCTTGACCGTCTGCAGAAATAGCACAAACACCTTCATCAAACTCTGTGTTGATTTCTCCCTCTAGTACTTCAGGATCTTCCCACTCGCCTTTGGCATTTTGTCTAGAAAAGAATATATCGTTATTTCTTTGTCCTGTAATTTTGCTGGTTTTTACCTTTTTGCCACCTCTAGTGGAACTAAAGTAAACCATAGAACCATCTTTAGAAACTATAATAGGGCAGAACTCAGAAAAACGAGAATTGAATTTCTTTAGCTGTGATACTTCATATCTGCTTTTCTTCTTCCATGCATTAAGTGCAGAATCGCAAGAAGCAATACCAGCTAATGCCAATTCATTTTCAGGAGACAATTTTTCAAATTCTTGATATTGCTTTAGTGCTTCTTTATATTTGCCATTGTTTTTAAGCACCTCTGCATAATAATAATGCACTAGGCTATCTTTACAATTGTGGCGAATAGCATTCTTGTAGGCACTTTCTGCTCTCTTATTGTTTTCTATTAGGCGATAGGCATTACCCATTTTGAAGGCTACCTCTGCCTTTTGTTTTTTATTCTTTTTGGTAGGAATTTGACCGTAAACAGAACGATACATTTCTCCTGCAGCATAATATTCGCCCAGCTCAAACTTTTTATCTGCCTTCTGAATACGAGAGTTGATGCTACACGAGGTGAGCATCAACAACATCGATATTCCTATAAATAATTTCTTATTTATCATTGAGCTTGGTTAGGAACGATTAGTTTATAACCTTTACCGTGAATATTTATAATTTGAACACTTGGATCTTCGCGAAGTAGTTTACGAAGTTTGGTAATATAAACGTCCATACTACGTGCGTTGAAGTAGTTGTCGTCTATCCAAATGGTTTTTAGTGCATAGTTACGTTCTAGGATATCGTTCATATTAGCGCATAATAGACCTAATAATTCAGATTCCTTAGTAGTAAGTTTAGTTTGTTTGCCATCTACACTAAGAATTTGTTTTTGAGCATCAAAGGTGAATATACCAAGTGTATAGAAAGTTTTATCTTTCATTTTTTTGCTCTTAACACGGCGAAGAATTGCTTCTATACGGAAAAGAAGTTCTTCCATAGAGAATGGTTTGGTTAGGTAGTCGTCGCCACCAATTTTAAACCCTTCAATAATGTCTTCTTTTAGGTTTTTAGCTGTTAAGAAAATAATAGGTAATTCTGTATTGATAGCGCGTATTTCTTTGGCAAGTGTGAAGCCGTCTTTTTTAGGCATCATCACGTCAAAAATACATACGTCATAGTCATTTTTTGTAAAAGCATTATAACCTGCTTCACCATCTGTCATAAGATCTGTATCATAACCTTTTACTTGAAGGTATTCACGAAGTAACATACCAAGGTTTTCGTCATCCTCACATAGAAGGATTTTTACTTTTTCTTCATTCATAATATTATTTTTTTAATGTTGGGATTTCTATTGTAAATATTGTACCTATATTTGGTTCACTTTCTGCTTTAATTGTTCCGTTGTGTTTTTGCACCATTTTCTTCACGTAGGCAAGGCCAAGACCGAAGCCTTTTACATTATGAACATTGCCTGTTGGAACACGGTGGAATTTGTCAAATATTTTTCTTAAATGTTCTTTTTTAATGCCGATACCATTATCTTCCACTATTACATATAACGTATCTTCGTTGTCATTATTGCAAGTTTTTACCTTTAATTCTAGTGGGGTATCTGCTTTAGAGTATTTAACTGCATTGTCTAGTAGGTTAAAAATGATATTGGTAAAATGCAGTTCATCAACTGTTGCCCATGGGTTCACAGCTTTTAAGTCTGCAATAATGTTGCCACCTTTACTTTTAACCTTTATATTAAAGTTGTCAACTACAGTGCTCACTATTTGATTAACATCGCAATCGCTAAATTTCATAATAGATTTTTCATTCTCTAGAAGTGAAATTTGAAGCACTTTTTCCACTTGGAAGCTCAATCTCTTAGTTTCATCCACTATAGTTTTACTAATTCTCTTCATCATGGATGGGTTCCCATTTATGCTATCATCACAAAGCATTTGAGCTGCAAGTGAGATACTAGAAATAGGAGTTTTAAACTCATGTGTCATATTATTCATGAAATCTGTGCGGAGTTCATTCACCTTTCTTTGATGGAAAAGTAGCAGAATAGCAGCCACAAATGTAAGGAATAATATAACGGTAATAACAATTGAAGTAATAGCAAATCTGGCTATCTGTCCTACAATCATAGAATCACGAGTAGGGAAATATACTCTGATTATATTTAGTTTAGGAGTATAATCGTTTGGGAAAAGAATTTGTGAATAGTAGTCGTGTACATCATTTATGTATTCAAAGCCTAATGAAGTGAAAACTCTTTCACTTTTATAGTTTACAAGACTAAATTCAAAAGGAATATTAATACCACATTTTTCTAGCTCTTTTCTAAGAATCACTTCTAAGTGATCTGTGTCAACGCGTTCTTCAATTGGTTTTTCTGGTGCTTCTTTAGACCAACGCATTGCTACGTCAGAAAATTTAATTTTTTGCTTTTTAAATGTGTTTTGGTGTTCTTTGTGAAGATTCTTTGAGATGTCAGAAACTGAGTTTGTTCCTTTAACGTAATTTTTAATAATTTGTTTATCTTGAATTAAAGGTTTTACGTGAATAGGATTAATAGCATTATTAAACTCATTTACAGCTTCACCTACCTTCTCTTCTTCGCCTTGTTTTTTTAATTCTTCATCAATATATCTTTGAATCTCTTCATCCTCTAGAATACGGCTAGTGCGATATAAAGCCTGTTTTACGCCGTCTTCAAAGAACTCACGACGCATATCAACTAGGGTGTTGAAATAGTTAAATTGTACAAATGTCAAACCAATAAAGGTAAGACACATTATGATTGCTAATATGATTATTTTTTGCTTTCTCATTATGATAGCAAAAATAACATTTTAACATTTCCGTTGTTATTTTTGTTTGCTTTTTTTAACAATTAAATTTAACAATTCGCAAATGTTAAATTTAACAACTTGTAGTGTTAACGACGTTTAAATTCTTTCATCTTCCCAGAGAAAATGGTGTAACCTCTAAAGTCGCATTTTAAATCCCCATTTATTAGTTGCATTTTTTTAGTTGGTTTTAATCCAATATTATCAAATCCTAACATAGAAGAACTGATAATCCAGGCATTAGACCCAGGGAATTTATGTTTTAATGTAGTTCCAATGGTAGAATATAATTCTTTAATAGAGAAGTCGTTAAGTCTTTCTCCGTATGGTGGGTTAAATACGGAGTGTATAGGTTTTTCTTGTGCAGGCATATCTGCAATATCCATCACCTTAGTTTCAATGTATCTGCCTAGACCAGCACTTTTTATATTGGCATTGGCAATGCCAATTGCTTTCGCAGAAACATCAGAGGCATATATTTTATGCTTAAAGTCTCTTTCCATGCTGTCATCGTTGTATATTTCATCAAACATATCTTTGTCGAAGTCTTCCCATCTCTCAAATGCAAATTCTTTTCTAAACAGACCTGGAGCCATATTTAATGCTATCATGGCAGCCTCTATAGCAATAGTGCCACTACCACACATTGGTTCTATAAAGTCACATTGACCTTTCCAACCAGAAAGCATTAGTAGTCCTGCCGCCAACACTTCATTGATAGGTGCATCTGTTTGTGCTACTCTGTATCCGCGTTTGAAAAGTGGTGCACCAGAACTATCTAGTGATAGGGTGCAAGTGGTGTGTGAGATATGTAGATTGAAGTAAATATCAGGATTTGCAACACTCACGGTAGGACGTTTGCCATATTTTTCGGTAAAATAATCCACGATGGCGTCTTTTGCCTTATATGTTACGTAGCGTGAGTGATTTATTTGCTCAGAATATACAGTAGTGTCTATAGAGAATGTTTTATTAGCATTAATAAACTCTTCAAGTTTAAGTTTCTTAATCTCTGTATAAACGTCGTCTGGGCTGTTTACTTTAAAAACAGCTACTGGTTTTAGAATGCGTAATGCAGTACGAAGCCAAAAATTAGCCTTATAAAGAGTCTTTTTATCTCCTTTAAAACTTACAGCTCTGCGTTGTATTTCTATGTCTTTAGCACCTAGTGCTTTAAGTTCGTCGGCTAATACACCCTCTAGTCCTTGTAGGGTTTTGGCTAAGTATTCTTGCATAATTTATTCGTGAACAGGGTTGTTTCTACGTTCTGATATTATCATTAAGGCTTGTTCTTTTATGCACTCAGGCAGAGGAACGTGTCGTAGTTGAAGGCTTTTTAGCCAATCAACAAGTTCGTTTTCTCTAAGAGTCATAAACACTTCGTCGAACTGAGCAATTTCCTCGTCGGTATATGATTCAGGATCTCTATCCTTAAATGCATCTAGTTCTTCGTCGTCGAAATAAACGATTTTGGCATTTGTGGCAAGTAGGCTCTCGTTTTCGCACACCTCGTGGGCACCACAACATCCATCTGGTCTTTCGTATTCTTCTTCTGAAGCAGTTTCTGCTTTAGCTTCTTCAGCTTTAGGTGCTTCTTCTTGTTTTACTGCCTTTTTAGGACGAGCAAACTTATTTAGAAGAAAAATAACAATTCCAAATACTATAAATGCAATAAGTAAGATAATGCCTCTCATATTTTATCTTTTTGGAAAACTATTTTTGAAAAGCGTTAATGCGTTTCATTGCCATAAACACAAACCAGTCTGGAAGATGTTTCATAATAGGAACGAAAAGGTGATTTATAGTTCCTGGCATATATTGTTTTTTGCCTTTAAACATTTTCTTAAGCGCTTTTTGAGCAAGTTTTTTAGGTGGAATGCTCACGTGAAGTGCCACTGCTAATTTACGAAGATTGTCGGCAAGACCATACAAACCAGTATCCACAGCACCTGGGCAAATAGCAGATACTACCACACCGTATGGTTTCATTTCATACCACATAGAGCGGCTAAAGTTTAGGATATAAGATTTAGATGCGTTGTAGCATTGAATACCTGGCATAGTCATCCAAGCACTCATAGAACTCATGTTTAGGATATAGCCTTTGCCACGCTCACGCATATCCATACCAAATAGACGGCACATTTGAGTTACTGTGCGTATGTGTAGGTGAAGCATAAGGTTTATACGAGCTTCTGCTGTTTTGCATAGGTCGTTGAAATAGAATACTCCAGCATTGTTGATAAGGATTTCTACTTCAAGATTGTTTTCTTTACAGAAATCGTAAACTTCTTGTGGTGCGGTTTCTGTAGAAAGGTCTTTGTAAAGTGTAACAGTTTTTACACCGTATTTTTCGCTTATTTCTTTTGCTGCGTCTTGCAGTTCTTTTTCTTGATTTGAAACCAAGATAATGTCTTTTTTATACTTTTCTGCAAGTACTGTGGCATATTGTAAACCTATGCCTGAGCTTGCGCCTGTTACTAGTGCGTACATAGTTAATTAGGAATTAGGAATGTGGAATTAGGAATTCTTGTGCAAACGAGAGCAATGATAAGCTCGCTTAGCCTAAAATCACGGAGGCGTAGCCTACGTATTTTCCATAGTCCCATTATTTCAAATTATATATTAGTTTTTAAATTTTTGTTTTCGGCTTTTGCGATTTCCTTTTGTATCTTCTTTGGAAGATTTTCTACACATTTATGACACTTCATGTCTAGTGTGTACATACGACCCACGCAATAGTTGCTACGTTTACATTGTGAGCAGTAGTCGTCGCCACCTTCTTTCATGTGATTTACGAAAGCAGGGTCTTCGATAAGCACGTGTCCCATTTGGAAAAGTTCAAAACCTTCGTTTAGTACAGTTTCTGCTGTAGCACGAGATTCTACACCACCTACGTAGATAAAGTTTGCTTCAGGAAGAGCTTTTTTAAATTCTTTTGCCCAGTCTAGGAAGTAAAGTTTACGATAGTCGGTTGGAGGAATCACAATTTTGCCTGCAATAGCAAGACCCATTTTCAACCACCAGAATTTGCGAGTATCCATGTAGTGAGCTAGGGTTTTGTGAGGCATTGCACCACCTAAAATAAGCATAGGAGTGCGGCTCACAGTACCAGCAGATAGGACGATGCCGTGTACACCGTGGTTCCAAATATTTCTTGCAATCTCAATGCCTTCTTCCATAGAAACACCACCTTTGTAGCCGTCGTGCATATTGGTTTTCACCACCACAGCCATGTCGTCTTTAGCATGTTTCATTACTTCGGCAAGCACTTCGTTCATAAATCTCATTCTGTTTTCAAGGCTACCACCATATTCGTCTTTACGACGGTTTAAGCTTGGGTTTAAGAATTGAGAAATAAGATATGCGTGACCAGCATGGATTTCTACGCAGTCGAAACCACATTCTCTACAGAAATCTACAGCTTCGCCAAATTTGCGTACAATATTTTGAATCTCCTCTTTTTTCAGTTTACGGTAGAAAGTAGGAGAGTATAGGTTGAAACCAAATGTTGGGCCTACTGGCATACATTTACATGTAGCACGGTGTGTCATATTTCCACAGTGACCAAGTTGGATGCTTGCTTTACAACCTTCTGCGTGTAGGGCATCGGTAAGTTTCTTTAAGTCTTCTTTTATTTCGTCGTAGATATAAAGCTGACCGTCGAAAGATACACCAGAACGATCTACTGCACAGTATGCAATAGTAGTCATAGCCACACCACCTTTTGCCACGCTAGTGTGATAGTTGAATAGGTCTTGTGATGGCTTATTGCCATAACACATATTTTCAAAAGCCGCAGAACGAATAGTTCTGTTCTTTAGTGTAATAGGACCTAATTTATATTCAGTAAATAACTTACTCATAATAATTATTTTATGTTATGTTCTCGAGAATTATTTTAGAGGAGGGATTTTTAGGCGACCCGAAGTGTGAAGAACCGGAGTTTACTGACGTAAATGAGGATTCTGAGCACGAGGGCAACGATAAAAGCACCCTATAAAATAATTCTCCTAATAAATAAATGGAAATACTCTTTTAAGTTTCTTTTTATCAAACTCATCTGCAAACTCCACGCTATAACGTTGATAGATAGAGTTGGCACGAGGAACAAGGTTTGCACAAGTCCACCATAGGAAGATTGCGCCAGCATAAGACCAAGTAAGCACTGCAAAACCAGTCCATTCTAGGATTTCGCCAAAATAGTTTGCTGAGGTTACATATTTATACATACCTTTTTTAGGTAGGTAGTGTTTGGTATCACCTGGTTTGCGTAAGTGACGAATAACGTAGTCTGAATGTAGGTTTATAATGAAACCAATGATGAAAATGCAAGTACCGATGATAAATTGTGGGGTAGTTAACCAATCTGCTGTATACATATCTGCAGGAGAAAGGTAGAAAATCCAATAACCTTGGATAGCACCATTTACCATATTAAACAAGAATCCCATTGCCATCACAGTGATAGGCATTTTGCTTTTGCCTTTAAGCAGGCAAGGGAAAATAAATGAACGTTGGAAATAGTGAGATTGGAAAATAAGGAAAATAATAAGTGGAGCAATTTCAAATGTTCTGTTGCTCATGCCCCATAGGTAAAGCATTACGAAGAATACTGGGCATTCCATGATTACCCATGCCACTTTGTTATTTATAGCAGGACCCCATTTGTCGCTAATCATTTTTCCGTAGCCAGCTTCCACAAAGTAAAGCGCTACAAATACTACTAGACCAGTGATGGCCATTAGAAGTAGTAGAAAGTTGAATTGTTCTAAAGACATAATTATTAATTATTTATAGTATAAGGTTTATTTGTTTTATTTTAACTCCTAACTCCTAACTAATACTCAAATTTTATATTATCCACCCAAAGTGTGTTTCCTACTGTACCAATAAACGCCCCTTGATTACCAGAAGTAATCATTAATATAATATGTGTAGGTTCTTCACCCTCTTCTGCCCAACCGATTTCGCGAATAAGTTCCATTTTACCTTCGCTGTTCATAGCCTTGTATTGAAGACCGTCTTCGCCAGAAAGTTGCATAAAATCTTTGTAATACTCTGTTTTAGATATATCTCCGTAGTGGATTGGGAAACGAGTGTTGTTTTGCCATTCTGGCACATTGTGGTCTAGTTGATAACGCATTGTACCCACACGTTTAGCGTAGATGCGTCCTTTTTCGTCTTCCCAACGTTTTTGTAAGTAAACTATAAATTCACCCTTGTCTTGACGGTCTTTTAAGCGATAAGAACCCACCCCAGGGTGTTTCATAACGTAGTTGTTTGAAGAAATCAAGCATTTGTAGTCTAAAATTAATGCTTTTGGTTTCTTTGTGAAAGGAATACCCATTTCAATTTTTGCGTATGGGTCATTTGTGTTTGTAATAGGCTCGTATGTTTTGCCTAGGAAGAAACTACCAGATACTAGCACTTCTACATTGATGATGCCTAGCACCTTCACACTTTCCATTTTTGTGTCTAGTCTAGCACATCTGCCATCGCCACGCACTTCTGGTTCCACAGAGCAACTGCCCTTTGAAATGCCTGCTACTCTAGCATACACATTTGAAGAACTCCAAAGTGTTTCAGGACCATAAATATAAGGTATATTACCATCTATATGGTTGTTTGGTCCTATTACATACACTGTTCTAGTTTGTCCGCCAATGATTCCAGATTCGTAAATGGTTCTAGAAGTCCAGCTCTCAAAATCACCGTACTGGATTGGTTCCACCACTTGTGCAACCGCTGTGCTTGATAATGCTACAAAAGTAAAAGCAATGAATAATAATTTCTTCATTTTTCGATTTTAAAGTATTCAAACTGCAAAGATACTAATTAATTAGGAATTTTTGTGCAAGCCGAGTGCAAATAAGTTTACTTAATTTGCCGAGGCGCCGACACGTGTTGATGACCAACGGGAATAAAAATCACGAGCGGAGCGAGTAGTTTTTTAATGTGCCTCCAACCAGTTGCTACCTATTCCGTAGTCTGCGATAAGTGGAACTCTCAGAGAGTAAGCACTTTGCATTTCCTCTATTACTATTTGTTTTACCTTCTCAATTTCACTTTTATGCACGTTGAAGTTGAGTTCGTCGTGCACTTGAAGTATCATTTGCGATTGTATATTTTCCTCTTCAAATCTACGGTCTATATTCACCATAGCTATTTTTATAATGTCGGCTGCACTACCCTGAATAGGCGCATTCACGGCGTTTCTTTCCGCAAAAGACCTTACCACGCTGTTTGCAGAGTTTATGTCTGCAAGGAATCTCTTTCTGCCAAAAATAGTTTCTACATAGCCATTTTCTTTGGCTTTGTTTATGCTATTTGTGATATATTCTTGCACCTGAGGGTATGTTTTGAAGTAGCCTTCAATAAGTGTTTTAGCCTCTGTACGAGAAATTCCAAGTCTTTCACTCAAGCCAAAAGCAGAAATACCATAAATAATGCCAAAGTTTGCAGTTTTAGCATTGCGTCTCATATCTTTTGTTACCTCAGATATTTCCACTCCGTAGATTTTTGCTGAGGTAGCAGTGTGAATATCCTCTCCAGCATTGAAGGCGTTTACCATGTTTTCATCGCCACTTAGGTGTGCCATAATGCGAAGTTCTATCTGAGAATAGTCGGCAGAAAAGAAAACGTGACCTTCGTCTGGAATAAATGCACGTCTTATTTCCTTGCCCATCTCGTCACGGATAGGGATGTTTTGTAGGTTTGGATTGCTAGAGCTAAGTCTGCCTGTAGCTGTAACGGTCTGATTATAAGAGGTATGTATCTTGCCTGTTTTGTGGTTAACTAGTTCTGGCAATGCCTCTACGTATGTGCTCAGAAGTTTCTTAATGCCCCTGTATTCAAGTATTTTCTTCACTATAGGGTGTTTGCTAGATAGGCTTTCAAGCACCTCTTCCGAGGTAACATACTGTCCCGTTTTGGTCTTTTTCGCCTTTTCTACTATTTTTAGTTTGTCGAAAAGAATTTCGCCCACTTGTTTGGCAGAACTTAGGTTAAACTCTTCTCCTGCCATCTGAGTTACCTCGTTTTGTATATTCAAAATCTCCTCTCTAAGTTTGTCAGCAGAAGCATTTAGGGCATTAGAGTCTATTCTCACGCCATTTAACTCCATTTTTGCTAGACACTTCATTAGGGGCATTTCTATATTATAAAATAGGTGTTCTAGTTTTTCTTGCTGTATCTTTTCAGAAAGGATATTCCATAGTTGTAGGGTAATATCAGCATCTTCTGCGGCATAATCGCATACTTTTCCCACTTCCACACTCTCTAGAGTAAGCTGTTTTTTGCCTTTACTTCCTACCAAATCCTCGTAGTGAATGGTTTCATAGTTTAGATACACCTCTGCTAAGTAGTCCATGCCGTGTTTTAGTTCTGGCTGAAGCAGATAATGTGCTATCATACAGTCGCATAACTCCCCTTTTAGGTTTATGCCATTCACAGCAAGTACCATAAGGTCAAACTTCATATTTTGACCAATTTTCTTGGTGTTTGGGTTTTCAAAAATTGGTTTTAATGCACTTAAAACTTCATTTTTGTTGGTTTCGTTTACAGGTATGTAATAACCTTCTGTTTCTTTCCATGAGAATGAAAGACCTAAAAGCTTGTCGTTGTATACATCAAGACCTGTGGTTTCGGTATCAAAACAGAATGTGTTTTGTGTGCTCAAATTCCTGATGAAATCGGCAAAATTTGAACTATCTACAAGTGTATAATTGTGTGGTGTATTTTGTATAGATTTTCTATCAGAAACGGCGGTTTCATCGGCAATTTCTGCTTGTGCGTCTGCTTCTTCAAAAAGGTCGAAAAGAGAGAGTTGTTTTGGTTCTGCAGATTTTTTTTGACCTTGAGTTTGTCGAAGGGCAGCAGGTGCGGCGGTGCCTTCAGAATATTTAGAAATAAGACTTCTAAACTCTAGTTCTTGGAAAATATTTAGAAGTTCTGCCGTATTTGGACTTTTTACTACAAGTTCTTCTTCGTTTAGAGAAATAGGAGTGTCTGTTTTAATGGTTGCCAAGAAACGAGAAAACTTAATTTGCTCTATATTGCTTTCTACTTTGGTTTTAAGCGCACCTTTAAGTGACTCTGTATTAGCAAGTAAGTTTTCAATGCTGCCAAACTCTTGTAGAAGTTTCACAGCAGTTTTCTCACCCACACCAGGACAACCTGGAATATTGTCGCTACTATCGCCCATTAAGCCAAGCAAGTCAATCACTTGAGCCTGTGTTTCAAGACCATATTTAGCTTTTACCTCTTCCACACCAAGTATTTCGTAGCCACCAGAGTGCTTTGGTCTGTACATGAAAATATTCTCCTCTACAAGTTGTCCATAGTCCTTGTCTGGAGTGAGCATATACACTGTAAAACCTTGTTTTGCAGCTTGTTTTGCAAGAGTCCCTATTACGTCATCTGCCTCATAACCACTTACTTCGTATATAGGAATATTGTATGCTTTAAGTATATTTTTTATGTAAGGCACAGCCTTTCTTATATCCTCTGGAGTAGATTCTCTTTGTGCTTTGTATGCTTCAAATGCTTCGTGACGAAAAGTAGGTCCTGCAGGGTCAAATGCCACCCCTAGGTGGGTTGGTTTTTCTCTTTTAAGAATATCCTCTATGGTGTTTACAAAGCCTAAAATAGCAGAAGTATTAAGCCCTTGTGAGTTGATTCTAGGATTTTTTATAAAGGCAAAATATGACCTATATATCAATGCATACGCGTCTATAAAGAAGAGTCTTTTCATATGGTTATTTTTACAATAATAGGCAAAATTAGTGATTTTATTCATAATTTTATTATATTTGTCAAGCAATTAATTTCAAAACAATTGTGATGAGAGAAAATGCAAATATAAAAAGCACTAGAATAAAGGATTATTATACAGATAAATGGAACATGATAAAGTCTGTTCTGTTTACTGCAATATTCTCTCTTGCTTTCGTAAATCTTTACAAGCCATTTGAGTCTGCTAGATGGGTAGATGTTACAGAAGTAGGGTATTTTTTATACTCTTGTCTTTTTGTGTTTGTGGGTATCTGCGTTATTGCTATTAGCCGTATTTTAATGTATATTTTTGTACAAAGGATTTCTTTGAGTTACCTAGAATATATTATTTGGCTAATAATGGAGGTGATTATCCTCTCAGGTTTCTACACGCTTTATGTGATTTGGATTACTCCAAGTCTAGAATTCTTTAAATACGACGACATTATTACAGTCTTTAGAGAGGTAAATATTAATACATTACTTGTGGTCTTCATTCCTTATTTAGTGTCGTGGCTTTATATCAATAATATTAGTTTAAGACAAAGAGTATTGGAGTTGGAGGGGCTAGGACTTTCACAAGTTGGAGTGATAAATTTTACCGATGAAAAGGGCGAAAATAAGCTTTCACTATCAGTAAATAGTTTGATATTTATTGAGTCTGCCGACAACTATGTGGAGATAAATTATGTGAGTCAAAACAAGCTGAACAAGTTCTTACTAAGAAACTCTATGAAACGCATGGAAGAATTGCTTGTAGGTACAAATGTATGTCGTTGCCATAGGTCGTATATAGTGAATATGGAGCACGTAACTGCTATGCGTAGAAATGCAGAAGAACTTGAAATGGAATTTAGAATACCAGAAATAAAGAAAATACCTATTTCTAAGACTTATGCAGAAAAAGTAAGCGAGATGTTTATGCACCTCGCTCCAAAAATGTCTGAAGGAGCAGAATAAAAGTGCTCCTCAGAGTGATGATACTTTAAAATTAGAATTAACTGTATAAGAAACGTTTTATACTCTTTTTAGGGGTTTTTGCAAACTCTTCTGCCACAAGTTCAAAGTTGCTTATCTTGCAGAAACGTGGTATAAGTTTGTTTACTTTAGCACAGTTCATCTCCATAATTTCTTCTGGAGTTTTTCCTGTTTCTTTCTTAATCGCAGCAGTATCGGCATAAACAAGTGCAACTAATTTGTCTCCTCTACTTACTACCACAGATTCTATCACGTAAGGCATATTGTTTACCTTGTCTTCAAGCTCTTCTGGGTAGATGTTTTGACCATTGCCACTTAAAATCATGTTTTTATTTCTACCACGGATAAAGATGTTGCCTTGTGCATCGATTACACCAAGGTCGCCAGTTTTCATCCAACCATCTTCTGTAAAGATCGCGTCTGTAGCTGCTTGGTTTTTATAGTAACCATTCATTACGCTGTCGCCTTTTACTAAAATTTCGCCAACCACTTTTTGAGGGTTTTCAGAATCGATTTTCACTTCCATTCTGTCAACTATTCTACCGCAAGAACGTATTTTAAATTCGTTCCAAGGGGTGTAGGCAATAAGTGGAGCGCATTCAGTCATACCATAACCCACGCAATATGGGAATTTGATTTGTTTTAAGCATTTTTCCACTTCGTGGTTAAGAGCAGCACCACCAATGATTAGATATTTTAGGTTGCCACCAAAGGCAGACATAAGTTTGTCGTAAACTTTTCTTCTAATAATCTTATTGATGCCAGGAATGTACCAAAGCACGCGCACAGCAGGTTTGTGAATAGCTGGGAAAATAGATTTTTTGAAGATTTTTTCTATTACCAATGGCACGGTAAGCATCATGTAGGGGTGTACTTCTGACAATGCTTTTAATAACACTTGAGGTGAAGGGGTGCGGTTTAGGAAGTAAACATGACAACCACCTGCCAATTGATAAAGGAATTCAAATGTTAGGCCAAACATGTGAGCAAGTGGAAGCATAGAAACCACGTTCCAACCAGCTTGATTTGGGATCCAGTCTTGACCGAATGTAACATTTGAACTAATGTTTCTGTGTGTTAGCACCACGCCTTTAGGGTCGCCTGTACTACCAGAAGTGTAGTTGATAATAGCAGGTTCGTCGAAATTGTCTGTTGCGTAAGTAGTTTTTGTAGGGTCGAAACCTTCTGGATACTCAGCAGCAAATAATTTGTCCCAAGAAGAGTGAGCGTTTTTAATCTCATCGTTCTTTCCGTAGTAAAGTTCCAATGTATTTTGGCAAATAATAGCATCAACTTGGTTTAGTTCTTCCACTTTAAGGTTTTTCCAAACCACGTCGCCTACCATAAATATGCGTGCGTCAGAGTGTTTTACAAGGGCATAAATGCTTTCTGGAGTGAAAGCGTCCATAATAGAAACAGCCACAGCTTCGTAACTTACAGTTGCTAGCATTGCTATAGCCCAGTGGCTACTGTTTCTACCACAAAGTGCTACTTTGTCGCCCTTTTTAAGTCCTATTGCCTTAAATAAAACGTGAATGCGAGCAATACGCTCTGCCATTTGTCCATATGTAAACTCACCACCATCATCGTAGTCTGTCATTGCAGGCTCTTTAAAGTCGCGTCTGATGGTTGTTTGTAGATAATCTAAAAAATGTCTGTTAGGTATCATATAACAAATAATTTAAAATTTAAACGTGGTGCAAAATTACAATTATACGCCCGCATAAGTAAAATTTCCCGTTAAAATGGGATATTTTGGTTCGTTTTTGGGGTGAAATTCGCTATAGAGGGGTGGAAATAGTTAGGAGTGTGCAGTTAGGAGTTCTAACTCGCGTAGCGAGTTTGGTCTTTTGTTGTAGGCAGGTGTCAGAGGGCTTTAGCCCGTCGACGCCTGTGTATGAATGTAAAAACAAGCACCGCACCCCCGTAGGGCGGTGCAACTTAAATTGTAGGCAGGTGTTGAGCGTAGCGATAACGCCTGTGTTTGGGAATATTAACCTCACGCATACCACGCCCGTAGGTGTGGGTCTTGCTCAAATAAAATAAAAACATTACATTTGCATAAAATTAATTATTAACCATAAATTCTTAATCAATATGGCAAACACCTATAACCAAATTTACGTTCATTTCATTATTTCCGTTAAAAATAGAATGCCTCTAATTAAACCAGAATGGGAGCAAAGGCTATATCAATACATAACAACATCTATTGATAACCGCAAAAACAAAACATTAATAGTAAACGGCACGAAAGACCATATTCATATATTCGTCTCAATGGATAACTCAGAATCGCCTTCCAAACTAATGCTTTGCATCAAACAATTTTCTTCTAAATTTATTAAGAATAATTTCAATAAGGATTTCTCGTGGCAAGAAGGCTACGGTGCTTTCTCATATACAAAATCTCACATTGATAATGTTTTCCAATACATCAAAAATCAAAAAGAACACCATAAAAAGGTGTCCTTTGCTGATGAATATAGAAATATCCTATCCAAATTTGGTTATGGGGATATTTATATTTAATTAGATGATATTCTTTTTTATTTAGAGGATTTTTAATGTGGGCGGTGCAGTCGCCGAGAAGGCGACTTAGACCACTAGTATGGGGTTGACTGGTTAGTTCACATAAAATATGGTTAAACTAGTGGTCTGCATTGCTCCGCAATGCGCACCGCCCACATTAAAAATCCCGATGGGTTAGGTACAATTCCCATACACAGGCGTCGCCGCTACGCTCTGACACCTGCCTACAAAAAAAGAAAAACCCTCTACGAGGGTTTAACATGAAAATATGAGATACCCTTTACGAGGGTTAAAATAAGAAAGGTCTGACAAGAGATTGTCAGACCTTAATTGTATTCTTTGTAACAAAATTAAATTTGTTTGAAGAAGTCGTTGCCTTTGTTGTCTACTAGGATGAATGCAGGGAAATCTTCTACTTCGATTTTCCAGATTGCTTCCATGCCTAGTTCTGGGTATTCAACGCATTCGATGCTCTTAATGTTGTTTTGAGCAAGGATAGCAGCAGGACCACCGATAGAACCTAGGTAGAAACCACCATATTGTTTACAAGCGTCTGTTACTTGTTGGCTACGGTTGCCTTTTGCAAGCATTACCATGCTACCACCTTTTGATTGGAATAGGCCAACGTATGAGTCCATACGACCAGCAGTAGTAGGTCCCATAGAACCACAAGCCATACCAGCAGGAGTTTTAGCAGGACCAGCGTAGTAGATTGGGTGGTCTTTGATGTATTGTGGTAGGTCTTCACCGTTGTCGATGCGTTCTTTAAGTTTTGCGTGAGCGATGTCGCGACCTACAATGATAGTACCATTAAGTGAAAGACGTGTAGAAACTGGATATTTGCTTAGTTCAGCAAGTACTTCGTTCATTGGGCGGTTTAGGTCGATTTTTACTGCGTCGCCTTCGCCTGCGTTACGAAGTTCTTCTGGAATAAGTTCGTATGGTTTATCGTCTAGTTTTTCAATCCAGATACCATCTTTATTGATTTTACATTTGATATTGCGGTCTGCAGAGCAAGAAACGCCCATACCTACAGGACAAGATGCACCGTGACGTGGAAGACGTACAATGCGAATGTCGTGAGCAAGGTATTTACCACCAAATTGAGCTCCTAAACCAATTTTGTGAGCTTCTGCAAGCACTTGTTTTTCTAGTTCTACATCGCGGAATGCACGACCATATTCGTTTCCTGTGGTAGGAAGCTCGTCGTAGTAGTGTGTAGAAGCAAGTTTCACTGTTAGTAAGTTCTTTTCTGCAGAAGTACCACCAATAACGAATGCGATGTGATATGGAGGACAAGCTGCAGTACCTAGAGATTTCATTTTTTCTACTAGGAATGGAACTAGTGTAGCAGGGTTTAGAAGTGCTTTTGTTTCTTGATATAGATATGTTTTGTTGGCAGAACCACCACCTTTTGTTACACAAAGGAATTTGTATTCCATACCTTCTGTAGCTTCAAGGTCGATTTGTGCAGGTAGGTTACATTTTGTGTTCACCTCGTCGTACATATTTAGAGGTGCGTTTTGAGAGTAACGAAGGTTTTCTTCTGTATATGTTTTGAAAACACCTAATGAAAGTGCTTCTTCATCACAATATCCTGTCCAAACTTGTTGACCTTTTTCGCCGTGGATAATAGCAGTACCAGTATCTTGGCAAAGTGGAAGTTTACCTTTTGCTGCTACTTCTGCATTACGAAGGAAAGTTAAAGCTACATATTTATCGTTTTCTGAAGCTTCTGGGTCTGATAAGATTTTTGCCACTTGTTCGTTGTGTGCACGACGTAGAAGGAAAGAAACATCGCGGAATGCAGCATTTGCCATTGCGGTTAAACCTTCTTTTTCTACCTTCAAAATAGGAGTTCCTTCAAACTCGCTCACAGACACGTAGTCCTTAGTCAATAAGTAGTACTCGGTCTTATCTTCTCCTAGTGGGAAAGGATGTTGATAATGAAATGTTGTTGCCATATTTAATACGATTTACAAATTTCGGTAAAGTTAGTATTTATTTTTTATTCTAACACAAATAATGGTTGACAAATCTGTCAACCATTATTTTTACAACACTCTTTTTAGTCTTTCGATGAAGTCTTGGGCTTCTTCCATGCTTAGAGCAAGAGGTGGGAGAAGGCGGATGGTGTGGGTGCCTGCAACGCCTGTGAAGACTTTTTCTTCGAATAGGAGTTTGCGGCGAATTTCCTTGATTTCATCGGTAAATTCCATACCTATCATAAGGCCGCGACCGCGCACTTCTTTTATTTGTGGGAACTTTTTAAGTTCGTTTATTAGGTATTCACCTACTTTTGCAGCGTTTTCTATCAAGTTTTCGTTTTTGATAATGTCTAGCACAGCAAGAGCGCCTGCACAAGCTAGGTGGTTGCCACCAAATGTGGTACCAAGTTGACCATAAATAGCAGTGAACTCTGGGCTGATAAGCATGCCAGACATTGGGAAACCATTACAAATACCTTTGGCAACAGTAATAATATCTGCTTTAATGCCAGTGTATTGGTGAGCAAAGAATTTACCGCTACGACCGTAACCAGATTGGATTTCGTCTAGGATAAGCACGGTTTTGGTTTCGGTACAAACTTTGCGAAGCTCAACCATAAAGTTGTCTTCTGGCACCATAATACCACCGATACCTTGAATACCTTCTATAATTACAGAAGAATATTCGCCAGTAGCAAGCTCTTTGCGTACGGTTTCAATATCATTTAGTTCCACGAATGTTACTTCAAGACCTGCATTTACAGGAGCCACGTATTTAGGAATATCTGTAACTCTCACAGCAGCTGAGGTACGGCCGTGGAAAGATTTTTTGAAACTTAAAATTTTGTTCTTGCCGTTGTGGAAAGATGCAAGTTTAAGAGCATTTTCGTTTGCCTCTGCACCTGAGTTTACAAGGAACAAACTGTAATCCTCATATCCGCAAATTTTGCCCAATTCATCGGCAAATTTCGCTTGTAGAGAGTTGATAACAGAGTTTGAATAAAAGCCCAATTTTGCCACTTGCTGGCTAATAGCTTTTACGTAAACTGGATGAGCATGACCAATAGAAATTACAGCGTGACCGCCATATAAATCTAAATATTCTTGACCTTCGCTATCATACACTTTGCAACCTTTGCCGCTAGTGATTTCGATAGGAAACAATGGATATACATCAAATAAATTCATATCTTAAAATGCTACAGATTTAAGTTTTAAACCACAAGTTTCTTCAAGGCCAAACATTAGGTTCATATTTTGTACTGCTTGACCAGAAGCACCTTTAAGAAGGTTGTCAATCACGGTAAGGATAAGCACTTTGTCGCCGTGTTTGTTTACTTGAATAATCACTTTGTTGGTGTTTACCACTTGTTTAAGGTCTGGATTTGCCTCAGTCATAAATGTAAACGCAGCGTCAGCATAGAAATCTTCGTAAATTTTTCTAAGTTCGCTAAGTTCTAGGTCACATTTAATATATGAGCTAACAAAAATACCTCTAGAGAAGTTGCCACGCACAGGGATAAAGTTGATATCCTTGTCGAAATCGCTTTGAAGTTGAACAAGCGATTGGCGAATCTCTTTCAAGTGTTGGTGGTTAAATGCCTTATACACAGAGATATTGTTGTTTCTCCAGCTAAAGTGAGATGTTGGACCAGGTTTCACTCCTGCACCAGTAGAACCAGTGATGCCGTTTACATGGATTTCATCTTTTAAAAGACCTTTAGCCGCAAGTGGAAGTAGTCCAAGTTGGATGCCAGTGGCAAAACAACCAGGGTTTGCTACTTTGTTTGCTTTTTTAATGCGTTCACGGTTTAGTTCTGGAAGACCATAAACGAAACCATTGCTTTCATCGCGAAAATCTTGAGCAAGGTCGATGATTTTTACGTTTTCTGGCAAGGTGTGAGCAGCAAGGAATTTGCTACTGTCGCCGTGACCAGAACAAATGAATAAAACGTCGATTTCATCGAATGGTAATAGGTCTGTGAACACCATTTCGGTTTCACCGTAAAGACCTTCGTGAACGTCGTATAATTTGTTCCCAGCATTACTTGTGCTGTTTACAAATGAAATTTCTACTTCTGGGTGGTTTAATAATATACGAAGCAGTTCACCTGCTGTATATCCCGCACCACCTACGATACCTACTTTTATCATATTGATTTTGTTTGTTTTTATTTAATATCTCGCTTCGCTCGGATGCACCGCCCTACGGGGGTGCCCTTATGGGGCTTTATTTATACAGGCGTCGCCGGGCTACGCCCTCTGACACCTGCCTACAATTTAAGATAAACCCGCTATGCGGGTTAACTTCTAACTACTTACGTTCCTCTGGGTGAGCTAGGTAGTATGCACGAAGTGCAGTTGCTGATACTTTGATGAAGCCTTTAGCGTCGTCAGAAGACCAAGCTTTTGCAGTTTCGCCATATTCGCCAAGTTTGTTTTTAACAAGGTCGTTTGGAGAATCTACACCGATAGTTTGGAACATAAGAGGACGAAGTTCTAGAGTAACCTCACCAGTAACGTTGCGTTGGCTGCTTTCTAGCATAGCTTCGATGTCTGGCATCACTGGTTCTAGATATTGGCTTTCGTGAAGGAACATACCATACCAGTTTGATACTTGGTCTTTCCAGTATTGTTGCCATTTACTCAATGTGTATTTTTCTAGGAAGCGGTGAGCACCAATGATAAGCATAGGAGCAGCAGCTTCAAAACCTACACGACCTTTGATACCGATAATGGTGTCGCCCACGTGGCAGTCACGACCAATACCGTATGCAGCACCAATTTCTTCTACCACTTGGATAGCTTCGATTGGGTCTTCGTATTTTTTACCGTTTACAGATTTAAGTTCACCTTTTTCAAAACCAAGTTTTAGTAGTTCTGGACCTTCTTTTGTAGCGTGTTTTAGGTATGCGCATTCTGGAAGACCTTGTGTAGAGTCCAAAATTTCGCCACCGCAGATAGAAGTTCCCCAAAGACCTACGTTGTAAGAGTATTTAAGTTTGGTGAAGTCTGCAAAATAACCATTTTTGTTTAAGTAATCAACTTCTTCTTGACGTGTAAGGTTGCCATCACGAGTAAGGGTGATGATTTCCACGCCAGGAGCCATTACAAGGAATGTCATGTCGAAACGAATTTGGTCGTTGCCAGCACCAGTAGAACCGTGTGCAATAGCAGAAGCACCAATTTCATTTGCATAACGTGCTATAGCCATAGCTTGGAAAATACGTTCTGAAGACACAGAAATAGGGTAGCAGTTGTTACGTAGTACGTTGCCGTAAACCATGTAACGGATGCTTTTGTCGTAATATTCACGTGTTACGTCTAGTGTAACATATTCTTTAGCACCTAGTTTGTAGGCGTTTTCCTCGTTTTGTTTTAGTTGTTCTGCAGAGAAACCACCTGTGTTGGCACAAGCAGCATACACTTCATAACCTTTTTCTTTAGCTAAATACATAACGGTGTATGAGGTATCTAAGCCACCGCTAAATGCTACTACTACTTTTTTCTTTTCCATATTTTTGTTGTTTAATTTGTTTTTTTTAGAAAAATAAAATCCATAGCCTTTTCAATAAGTCTTATGAAAAAGCCTTTTTTCTCGCTTTTCAGTTCGCGTTTTGCGGCGTCGGTGCACATTTTTTGTTTAGGGTCGAAAAGCATACCTGTGCAGATGCAGTAGCGACGACCTGTGCGTTCTAGCACGTCGTAGTTTACACAACCCTTGCAACCTTTCCAGAAGTCTTCGTCGTCTGTAAGGTCGGCAAACGTAACAGGAAGGTAACCAAGTGCAGTGTTTAGTTTCATTACTGCGGCACCAGATGTTAAACTAAAAATTTTAGCCTCAGGCCAGCGTTCTCTGGCTAGTGAAAATGTTTTATGTTTAATGCGTCTAGCAAGACCAAGCCCTCTAAATTTTTCTGGCACGATAAGCCCAGATGTGGTCACATATTTCTTGTTTCCCCAAGTTTCGATGTAGCTAAAACCAGCGAATTCATCGCCAAAAAGTGCTATTACTGCCTTGCCCTCCAATATCTTTTTCTTTACATATTCAGGGTCACGTTTAGCAATGCCAGTACCACGTACTTTAGCTGCCGCCTCAATGGTAGACAAAATAGTGTCAACGTAGCCAATGTGGCTCTCGTCTGCGACAATAATTTTAACGTCTTCCGCTTTCATCTGTTTAAAAATTTTCAATAACGTTAGATAAAATTTTAGTTATTTCTGAACGAGAAAAACCTTCTCGTGGTATTATTAATATGGTGTCGTCGCCTGCAATGGTACCTAAAATGGCACTAGATGCTCTGCTGTCTATCTCTGCTGCAATACCGCTAGCATAACCAGAACGAGTCTTAAGTACAGCAAGTTGACCAGAAAACTCTAGTGAATTGTTGCCTATAATCTTGCTATCAACTTTTTTGCTGGTTATTATTGTATTATTTATGGTGTAACAATATTCACCAGACTCTGTAGGCGATTTTGTTATTTTTAGTCGTTTTAGGTCTCTAGAAAGAGTTGCTTGAGTAAGCTCAAATCCCTTGTCTTTCAATATCTTAAGCAAGTCGTCTTGATTGCAAATAAGATTCTCCGAAACTACCTCTTTTATTACCTTTAATCTATCCGTTTTATTCTTCATAGTGCATAATGAATGAATATTATTCAAAATATTCTGCAAAAATATGCAAAAAACTTGAATATACAGCATTTTTATACAGAAAATAATGCAATTTTATGCATAAAAAACTGAAATACATACAACTGCCTCCAAAAAATGCCTGCAAATGTAGTCCTTTTTTCTCATTTTTTACTATATTTGCCAATTATTCGTAAAAAATCGATAAAAATCAGATATTATGTCAGAAAATAGAAACGGATTTACTTCAAAATTGGGCGTAATTCTTGCCACAGTAGGTACTGCCGTAGGTTTAGGAAACATTTGGCGTTTCCCATTTATCTTAGGCAACAATGGGGGCGGAGCGTTCTTGCTTATTTACTTCTTTTGTTTGGTATTGTTAGGTCTTCCTGTGGTGCTTGCTGAGTTTACAGTTGGTCGACGCGCGCAAGCAAACGCAGTAGATGCTTATAAGAAATTTACCAATAATCCAATTTGGAGTAAGATAGGTTACTTGGGAGTGTTTGCAGGTTTCCTTATTATGGGTTACTACTCAGTTGTGCTTGGTTGGACTGCAGAATATCTTTTCCAAGCCATTGTAGGAAATCTTCAAGGACATTCGCCAGAGGCATACCAACAAATGTTTGCCGACCTTTCTGGTGGCACAGTTTATCCAATTTTGCTTGTAGTTGCTGTGATGGCTGTTACATGCTTCATTATTAGCCGTGGCGTACAATCTGGTATTGAGGGCGTTTCACGTTATTTGATGCCACTTCTTTTCATCCTAATGTTGGGTCTTGTGGGTTATTCTCTTACACTTGATGGTGCTGCAGAAGGCTTAAAATTCTTGTTCTATCCAGATTTTTCTGAAGTGAAACCACAAACTATCCTAGATGCTATGGGTCAATGTTTCTTCTCATTGAGTCTTGGTATGGGATGTTTAACCACATACGCATCATACTTTAAAAAAGATGTAAACTTGCCAAATACAGCAGTACAAATTATTAGCATAGACACACTTGTAGCAGTGCTTGCTGGTTTAATGATTTTCCCTGCGGTATTCTCATTTGGACTAGAACCTAGTCAAGGTGCAGGTCTAGTTTACGTGGTACTACCAAACGTATTCCAACAAATGGTTGGCGGACAAATCTTTGCAATTATGTTCTATGCATTACTATTTATTGCGGCGCTTACATCAATGATTTCGCTGCTTGAAGTGGTTACAGCATACGTACACGAAACATTTAAACTAAACCGTACAGCGTCAGCTGTTATTATCACAGTGCTAGTAATTATTATGGCAGTATTTGCTTCGCTTTCTTGCGGTGCAATGCCAGAACTTGCACTATTCGGTAAGAGCATATTCGACATATTCGACTATATTTCAGCTGTAATCCTACTTCCACTTGGTGGTATGGCAATCTCAATCTATGCAGGTTGGATTATCGACGAGAAGATACTTTATGTAGAATTTGCGAGAAACAACAAATATGCAATGTGGCTGTTTAAAGCATACGCGTTTGCACTTAGATATATAGCTCCAGTATGTATATTTGTGGTATTTGTTAGCTCATTTATCTAATATTAAACATTAATTTATTTCCATCACTTTAAAAACTTTTTCTTATGAATTGGAAGGCTTATTTCTTCTTTACAAAAGGAGAGAGAAGGGGTGTGATAGCACTTCTTCTTATCGCATCGTTGTTTTTACTTGTAAGGGTATTACTTGCAAACAGATATGAAGGTTCCTCTGCAGAAACTGTGGAGGAACCTTTTGTTTCGTCTGCAGAGGACGGAGGTCGGTCCCTGAGCCTGTCGGGTGCTGATGGTGCTTCTGGACGGTCCCTGAGCTTGTCGAAGGGCCCATTGGGCGAGGATGCTGTTTTAGGTCGGTCCCTGAGCCTGTCGAAGGGCCCGAAAGTCGAAACTAGGGAATTCAAACGCAGCACACGCACTTCTAGGCGTTCCGCCAAAACAGACGAAATGGTAGAGCTAAACTCTGCCGATACCACACGCCTAAAAATGCTACGTGGCATAGGAAGTGGCTACGCCAAAATGATAGTGGCATATAGGGATAAATTGGGTGGTTTTTATAAGTCGGAACAGCTGCTTGAAGTGTATAAATTTCCCGATGAAACCTACCAAAAAATTAAATATCAGCTGTCGGTGGATACTACTTTAATACGAAAGATAAAGATAAACGAGGCCACAGTAAAACAGCTGAAATCTCACCCATATATTTCGTATTATCAGGCGCTCTCTATAGTGGAAAACAGAGAACTTCAGCCAGAGATGAGGTACAATTCACTATACGATATGGTAGTGGATGAAGACCTAAAAGAAGAGGATATTTTGCGAGTCGCACCCTATTTTTCTTTTGAGTAAGGTGCAAGGTCGGTTTGCTCTTTAACGACTTTTGCTGTTATTCTCTTTTGAGTAAAACTTAAACTCAATACGGCGGTTTTTAGCGCGATTTTCTTCTGTAGTATTTGGCAGAAGAGGCTTAGATGCTCCCATGCCAAAGCACATCATTCTCTCTGTAGAAATTCCCTTTGAAACTAAGTAGTCACGCACAGAAATCGCCCGTTTCATCGATAAAATCTCGTTGTACTCAGCATTGCCAATAGAGTCGGTATGGCCAACAATTTCAACTTTCAAATTGGAAGATTCTGTTAGTATTCTGCATACTTTGTTAAGCTCCGCAAAAGAACTCTCTAGCAGAGTGCTTTCGTTGAACTCAAATAGGATATTATTAAGCGAAATGCTTGTGCCGTTTGATATTTTTGAGAATTGCAAAGTACCATTTTCTTTTATAAAAATTGTAGGCAGAGGTCTAAACTCGCGAGGTATGGTCACCTCATAGATTACCATATTGTTGCGGGGCAAGTTGTCTTTGTGTGCAGAAATATAACCCTTGTCACCTGCAAGGTTTGTGCAAAAACCAAAATTGTCTCTTGTATTGTTTAGGGGATAACCCATATTAAGAGGTTTGCTCCACAATCCAAGAGAATCTTTTCTACTATAAAATACATCCAATCCGCCCATGCTCTCGTGTCCGTCAGAAGAAAAGTATAAGGTAACGCCATCTGGGTGTATAAAAGGTGCGGTTTCATCGTAGATAGTGTTGATGCTGTCGCCTAAGTTTTTTACGTTGTAAAACTCCAAATATCCATTTGGCAGAATGCCTATTTCTGCTTTGAAAATATCTTTTCCACCTATGTTTGGTTTTTGATTACTTGAAAAATATAGGGTAGTGAAGTCTGCACTTACACTTGGTGTACTCTCCCAGCCGCGAGTGTTTATAACATTGCCTACGTTTATTGGTCTCGACCAAGATTTGCCTATTTTCATGCAATAATAAATGTCGCAACTGCCGTAGCCGTCTCTTTGGTTGCAACGCACTAGGAACATATACTTTCCATCTGCAGAGAAACTTTGAGAACCCTCGTTTTCATTGCTATTCAGTGGTGCAGGAAGTGGTTTAGCTATGCCCCAAGGAGCATCATTGAGCGGAAGGCTATAGTAAATGTCTTCTTGCATGCCGTTTATCACTACCGTGGTGAAGAAAATGTCTTCGGTAGGGGTGAGTGTAGGCCAGATATTGTTGTGAGCGGTGTTTAGGTTGTCGCCCAAATACTTTAGTTGATATGCAGAAGGATTTTTTGTGAGGCTATCTGCCACGATGCAGTTTTTCATTAGTCGAAGCACATCCTTGCTAGGAGCTAATTTTGATAGGGTTTCTTTTGCCAAAGCATAGTCGCCTTGTTGCAGATAAGCCTGAGCAAGTAGGTATGGCCAATGAGGGTTTTTCTTGTCTTTTTTTATCTGCTTTTTACACAAAGTAATAGCATTGGCGGTCTCACCAATGCTAATATTATGATAGATATTGTTGTAGATTTCTATTTCATTGTTGGCGTTTGCCAGGAAGCTAATTGAAGCAAATCCAACCAAGAATAATATGAAAAAAAACCTCCTCATTTACTCGCTACTCAATCCCATCCACCACTATTTGTCTGATGCCTTCTATTTGCTCATCTCTGTGTTCTGGGTCTTCGTGAAGCATAATTGGTTTGTGAATCACCATTTTAAGTTTGCCAGGGATAGGATATTTACGAGTAGTTGGGAACACATCAAATGCACCAGAGATACTCACAGGCACGATTGGCAAGTTCATTTCGGTAGCAATTTTAAATGCGCCACGTTTAAATTTACCAGTTTCACCAGTTTTGGTACGAGTGCCTTCTGGGAAAATCACCACAGAAACACCGTTGGTAAGTGTTTTTTTCGCTTCTTCCACACTATGAAGAGCTTGTTTCATGGCTTTTCTATTGATGAAAATGAATCCTGCAGCCTTGCAAGCAGCACCTACAAATGGGATTTTACGAATTTCTTCTTTCATCACCCATTTAAACGATCTGCCGATGAAACCATAAATAATGAAAATATCGTACAAACTAGTGTGGTTTGCTGCAAATACGTATGATTGACCTTTTTCAAGATTTTCCTTTCCTTCCACTTCTACTGTGCTGAAAATGATGGCACACATTAGTCTTGACCATATCATACCAGGGTAATAACCCCATTTTTTGTGGTCGCCAATAGTACAACCAATAAGAGTAGAAATGGCTGTAAGAAATGTGAATAAAAGTGCCAAAGGCAAGCCGATCAATATGATATAAATGAGCCAAAAGATTTTAAGTATTGGATTCATATTATTTTATATTTATTTGATTAACAATTCTTAATATGCAAATATATGCATTTTTTTCAATAGGGTGAGTTTTAGTTTTAGAAAAAAGTATTAATTTAGCAAAAATATTATCTCTTTTATGTCTCAAAAACAGGTACAAATACAAAAACAAAGTCTTAATATCTCGCCACAGCAACTAATGTTGGTGGGTATGATTTCTTGTAATGTACAAGAGATGGAAGAGAAAATAAAAAAGGAATTGGAGGAAAATCCTGCACTTGAAAAGTCTGATGTAAATGACAATCTAAAATCCTCTGCAGAGGGTGAATCATACGGTGAAAATGATGATTATTATGGTACAGACTCGGAGTCAAAAGTAGGAGAAAAATACGATGAAATGGGCGATTTTTCTACTTACGATTCCGACAGATACGACGATTATCCTTCAGATAGTGGATACTCAGATGGAGGCTATAGTCCACAAGGCAATCTCACAGAAGAAACATCATTTACAGACTCCCTTTTAGAACAAATTGAGTTTCAAAATCTGCCAAAAATAACAAGAGGCCTTTGTGAATATATTATAGGTAATTTGGATGAATCTGGTTATCTTGCACAAGAAGTGAGTCAGATGACAGAAGACTTAAATATAAAAACGGGTCTGCAAATCACAGAAACTCAGATGTATGAGGCTTTGCTTGTGGTGCAAAATTTAGACCCAGCAGGAGTAGGTGCGAGAGATTTGGGAGAATGCCTTGTCATTCAACTTCAGAGAAAAGATGAGTCTGAATTGGTAGATAATGCCATCACAGTAGTAGAGGAGGCATTGGAAGAGTTTAAATCTAGGCAAATAGATAAAATTATAAAGAAAACAGGACTAAATAAAACACAGGTGAAAGATGCAATTTCGCTTATTTCGCACTTAAATCCCAAACCAGCAAATGGTTATGCATCTGGTGGAATGCTGAAAAATGAGTCTGTGATACCAGATTTTCTTTACGACAGCGAAACTGGAGAACTATCTTTAAACAACAGAGAAATACCAACTTTGAAAGTGTCTCAGGAATATCTTGACATGTTGGAGGACTTCAAGAATAATGCAAAAAATCGCACGAGCAAGGTAAAAGAGTCTATACAGTTTACAAAGCAAAAGTTGGAGAGGGCAAGAAAATTTATTGATGCTGTGAAGCAAAGAGAGCAAACTTTGTTGTCTGTAATGAAGACTATCATCGACTTCCAATTGGACTTCTTTAAGGATGAAAATGAGGTGAATTTAAAACCTCTTACCATGAGGCAAGTGTCAGAGAAAGCTGATTGTGATATTTCTACTGTTTCAAGGGTAGTTTCTAGCAAATATATTCAAACAAACGCTGGAATTTATTCACTAAAAGAGTTCTTTTCTGCCGGTTTCATCGATAAATCTGGCGAAGATGTATCTAGTAGAAAAGTGAAAGTGATTATAAAAGAAGTAATTGATGTAGAAGATAAAACTAAGCCACTTTCAGATGGTGCAATCTCAAAAAAACTTGCAGAAAGAGGTATGAATGTGGCACGAAGAACAGTAGCAAAATATAGAGAGCAATTGTCTATTCCTGTAGCTAGAATAAGAAAAGATTTATGATAAAAGTATTAGTATCGCACAGTTTGTACCCAGAGTCATTTAATGGTTTTCCAGAAGATTTTCATGTGATAAGACCAGAAAAGGGAAGTTTCTCATATCATGAGTTGATGGAAAAAATAGAAGATGTAGATGCTTTTATACCAATGTTCGACCTAAAAGTGCCTGCAGAACTAATAAAAAAGAGCAAAAAACTCAAGATAATATCAAATGTAGGCGTTGGATACAACAATATTGATATAAATACTGCCAAAGAACATAACACAATCGTTTGCAATACTCCTACTCCAGTAACAGAACCAACTGCAGAATTGGCAATGACGCTAATGGGAAGCATTGCAAGAGGATTGGTTTTGAGTGACAGAAAAGTGCGAAATTCTTCGGTGAAATGGGGCGTTTTGGAAAATATAGGTCGCGGATTGTATGGCAAGACGTTAGGCATTGTAGGTATGGGTAGGATAGGGCAAGCCACTGCAAGAAGAGCCGTTGCCTCAGGCATGAAAGTAGTATATTATAGCAGAAACAGAGTAGCAGAAAATATAGAAAAACTGTACGATGCAGAATACATGCCATTAAACGAACTTCTGAAGGTATCAGACTTTATTTCACTTCATACTCCGCTTACAGACGAAACACGCCATTTAATCAACGCAGAGAGGCTTAATATATGCAAACCCTCTGCATATATTATCAACACAGCAAGAGGCGCTGTAATAGACGAAAAAGCCCTTATTTCGGCATTGAAATCGGGCAAGATAAAAGGTGCAGCCCTAGATGTTTACGAAAATGAACCTCATATAAGCGAGGAACTCCTTGAACTAGACAACGTAGTACTTGTGCCACACATTGGCACAGCCACTCGCGAGGCCCGCAACGAAATGGCAGCCCAAGCCACCCAAAACGTAATCAACTACTTCAAAGGCCACCACATCCACAGAGTAATCTAACCCACTCAACACACCACCGCCAATACTCAGCGCAAGACACCCCCATCAAAACACCACTGCCCCGACTTATGAGGTCGAGGCAGCAGCAGGGATGCTAATTGTTAACTTAAAAGTATCATATCTTATAGCTCTTTATAAAAACTTTTTCAATAAGAGTTTATTCCATAGCCATACGTTTTCTTCTTACAAAGGCATAAACCAATGCAAAAGGAAGAAGTAGTAGTGGAGTGCCAAGAGGAAGACCACCTAGTGGGTCACCACATTGGTCAATACAAAGACCCCTTTGGAACCAACAATCATAATCTGTAGTGGCACAAGTAAAACTTTGTTCACAACATTTTACACAACCACTAGAATCACCTTTCCAGTCTTCATATTGACATGGACCATCGTAGTTTGAGGTTTGACCTGTTCCAAGGAAAGAGATACCACGATCTGAAACAAAACCAAGTTCTGTATCCTCAGAACCACTATAAACAGTGAATGAGCTTGAAGGTAATGTAACGGCCATACAAACTGAGGCTATCGCCCAAAACAATACACTTAAAATAAAATATCTATTTTTCATAATCTATAATTTTCTATAATTATTAGGATAGAAATTACGAGCTGCGCTCGTGATTTTGCTTTCGCTCGGCAGTGCTTAAGCAAGCTTATCACTGCCCTCGCTTACTCGCAAAATTCCTCACTCCTAACTTCTCACTCCTAACTATTTTAATATCACCTTTCCTATTTTACTTGCTGTTTCACCTATCACTGTTACAGTATAAACACCACTAGAAACTGGCAATTGTAATTCTACATAATTACCCTCTACGTTGTATGAATCTGTACGACCTGTCATATCACTCACGTAAATAGTTTTTAGAGCTGTGCCAACAGAAGAAACTCTAACAATGCTGTTATCTACAGAATAGATGTTAATTTCAGCCTCTTCGATTGTTTCTTCTTCCACCTCTGTAGAAACATCGTCATCATCTACTATATCGTCTCCTCCTGGGTTGTCACCTTCATCTTCAAGGTCTTCATCGCCAGAGATTGTTAAGTTTAGATAGAAACGACCTTCTGTATCACCAGTAGCTAATACATCCGTGGTATAATTACGTTTCAATAGGTTATAGAATTTTTGAGTTTTTGTATCTACTAACACTACTTCGTCATAACCTTCGTTATATACTTTTTCAAAGGTTAAGTTCATAGGTTTTTGAAGACGAATACCCAATGGAATGCAAACTTTATCCTTACCTGTGTCTAAACGTGCATATTGACCATTTTCATTAATAATATATGCTTCTGGTGTATCTGCATTTTTAGTAAAGACTTTTGGTGTGTTAAGAAGAGAAACTTCATCTCCTAAGAATTCGTCATATCTTATTACCACATTACTTGCACCTGGATCTGTTGTATTTGCATTATCCACATTTAGTGAGAATGTTGGCAATGGAATTTCTCCTGCACGAGTACGTGTAGAACCTTCTGCAAGAATATCATTATTTAATTCTAAATTGGTTTTTCCATTTGCAGGGCTAAACACGAAACCATTTTGAGATTTGATATATACATTGCCAGTTTGTTGTGTAGCACTAGTACTTACAAACGAACCTTGCTCATAGTCATATACATTTATAGTACCTAAACCTAGGCTTTCTATTTCTTTAGCATTAAGGTTACAAGGGTAAACATTGTTCAATAGGTTTTTGCCAGATGTAACACCATATTTATACACTTGTCCTGCTACATTATCTTCTGCCACGGCAAAACGACCAGTAAATGTATATGGATTTGGTGTATCACCTTTATAGTTTGTTTTATTGAAGTAGTTGTAAACCTCAGCTGGCATCCAACTTGTTCCATACATGCTAGTAACGTTGATAGCATAAACCTCGTTAGAAGGAACTGGAACCTCTAAGCTTGCGAATGTTTTGTCCCAGGTAATATTATCACCTTCAACTTGAGCTTGATGCATATATACTTGTGGTAGGTGATCTAAGTAGTAATCACCAGATTTACCTGTGCGGAATATTTTTTGTTGTTTATCCCATGGTTTTACTATACTACCTACAAGTAACCATTTGTCACGGTCTGCATCGAAGTGAACGATAGCGGTGTCGTAAAGAACTTTACCTTCACTATCTTTTAGGCGTTCTACACCTCTTAGACCAGCACCATATTCTAGTTCGATAATGCTTGCGAATTTGGTAGGACTAGCTATTGCACCTAAACCTGCAGACACCTGTTCACCTACAGGAACTCCAGACTCTGTTTTACGGTCGTTGGCATTGAATGAAGCTGGTACTTTTGGCCATTTTCTACCACCAGCCACTTCTACTGTACCAATTTCTTCGATGACTACTTTTAAGTCTTCTGATAGTGTGTTGATACATGACACACGTTGACGAATCATCTTACCAGAAGCATCACGTGTTTCGTACTCCCAGTTGTTGCGGTCGTCCCATTTATCAGTAGTACCAACCCAGTAAATGGTGTTTGTTTTGATTTCACCTTTTGATTGATATGCACCGTATGTCCAACCCTTATCATCTTTTGGACGTACTGCAGATAGATAGCGGTCTGAATACCATTCTTCGTCGGTTAGGGTAATGCCTGTGAATGAAATATTTGGTTTAACACCATTATTTAAGGCTTCACCTTTTACCATCAACGAAGCAGGACCAGAAGCAGTAGTTTCGCATACTTGATTTTTTACGTTAGTAAACTCATTATCAGCGCAACCAAATGCAAATTTAGAAGTTGCATTTCCTGCATTTTCATCATATACACTCCAGAAGTTGTTAGGACAGAAGTTCTTGTTACTGCTTATGTCAACTAAGAATGGACCTGTTTGAAGATTTTCTCCATTATCTTTCTTAATTACATAATTGTCTGCAGTTCTACCGTGAGCATCAGCATCATAGCTATAACAGTTATTGTATTGGAATTTAATACTGGCAACGTCTATGTCACCATTACCACCCGATATTGTATGAGTCATTTGCAAGAAGTCATAGCCAGATGGCACTGTAGCTGTTAGGTTATTTTCTGCAAAATAATAGGTATTGTAGAAGAAACCTACATTTTGAATTTTGTTCCATTGAGTAACAAGACGCATAGCCGCAGGATATTGGTCACCTTGTTTATCAATCAAATATTTATTGGTATTCCAGAATACGTTGTTCATTACCAACATATTTTGAACTTCTTGTATCCACATCAAGGTAGCGTGGTCGCCACGGAAGTTGTTCTCAATGAACTTAATATTCTTACAATACAATAGTTTGAATGATGCTCCGTAGTTTTTATCCATATTTGGTCCAGCAACAATTTCAAAATCGTTGTTTTTAAAGGTTACACCATCGTAGCTAGAAATGTGTGCACCCGTAAAACCGTCTGAACCAATCATACAGTTTTGTACCAAAATATTGGCATTAGAGAAGAAGTGTTGACCAGCGTCAATACCTTCACCATTAACATTATTTAGTCCATTCCAATTTGCACTACCATCAGCGTGGTTAATGTCCATTTCTAAGGCATTGTCGCCTATGGTTTTACCATCATATAATACAGGGTCAGAATAAATACATAATGAGTCTAACACAATGTTTTTACTGTTACGTAGCACAATGTGGTGAATCCAAGGTTTAGCAACACTTGTACCAGCCTTAATTGTTAGGGTATTAGCAGCATTGGTTGCTGTACGGTTGATATCTTCAATTAAGTTAGAGTTTTTAGGCACAGCATCACCTGCACGTTTGCCTACATTGGTAGTACCGCGGTAGATGTATGCAGATGTATTGTCTAGTGGGGTATCATCGTAGTAAACCACGTTCATTACCACAGGTTGTTTTAAGTTGTAGCTAGAACCCACTTTTTCTACATATTGGTAAGCGTCGGTACGCGAAGCACTGTTCTTTAAGTGGTCGATAGCATCTTGAAGTGAGGTAAAATGTAGTTTACATACATTCTCCATAAATAAAGGATCTGCATTAATGGTATAAACTACAGGAGCACTACAACATACCTGTTGCTCACATGGGTCCGTACTAATTAAACGAGTTTCATTAGATAAAACATCCACGTCGTTTATCTTTGCATATGCTTTGTAGTAATATGAATAACCATCTTCTATATCTAGTTCTGCACTAAATTCTTGTCCACGAGCCAATGCTTCTGATGGAGATACTTGTAGTTTATAGCTATTTGCAGTAGGTTTACATTTTTCACCATCTATTACACGGCAATAGTAGAAACCATACTCTACAATTTGATTATCACATGCAGTAGAGCGTAGATAACCATAAAGTGTAGCCTTCTTGGTAGTCTTATTAACCAAGGCTTGTTTAGATAACAATACTTGTGTTTCTACACCAGCGCATTCGAGTGGTTCTGTTACCGTAATTGTATAATCTTGGCTACCCCAGTTTGCTGCTGCAAATTCGCAATAATAACGATTGCCAGGTTGCATATTTGCAGTGTTTGTACAATAACTATGATTATCTCCAGCACAGAATGAAACTGCGATAGCTGTTTTTGTTGTTACAGTCCATGTAGCATAGTTGTTTCCGTTATATGATTTAATGCCAGTAGATTGAGCTGTTGCACTAGTTACATTACAATAGATATCTGTATATGAACCTTTGCCGCGCGCCCAAATCTCTACCACATCACATTCACCAAACACATCATCGTCATCATCACTTCCGCTACATTCTGCATTGTCTGTACAAGCTGATGTTTTCCAAGAACCACCACCATTCGCATCTGAAATTGTATATTGGTTATTAGAACCACTTATACTTAAGTCGCCTGTTTGATTCCATTTGTTATTCCAGTTGTTTTCTGCTGTAGCTCCATTCATACGAACAAAAATAACGTTGGTGTATGCTGAGTTTGGCACTGCAACCTTCCACAATCCACTACAAGATGAACTCACCATATCTACCCATGTTTCTGCAGGTCCACCACCATAGAAAAACGCCGCAAAACGAGCACCATCTTTATTCCAATGAGTTCCTGGCTCTAAATAAAGGGTTTGGCATTCGCCAGAATCGTCGTCATCATCGTCATCGCCAGAGCCACCACAACCAGCAGTTGGTGTCATAGAAATAGTATTAGTAGAAGGATTATAAGTAAATACGCATTGTGTTCCGCTACTTATATCACTTCCGCATGTACTTGTTGGTGTTAAATAGTTCTCATCGGATTGGCTTGTAGAGCAGTTCATACCACCACCCCTATAAGTAGCAGTAAGTTGATAGTTTGCATCGAGTTCTTTCCAATACCAATCACCACCATCCCAAGGGTGTTTTAGGTAGTATTTTTGAGCAGCAATTGTATATGTTACAGTTCTTGTAATATGTTTTCCTGTATTTGTTGAAAATTTAAGAGTAAAACTATTGTTGCCTGGATTTGTTGAAAGAGCTTCATTTAAACTTGTTGTTGACCAGTATCTATTCCAGTCACCACTATTACCACTATAGGTAAGCGTTGCAACCTTCCTTCCATTATATTCAACATCTATGCTAGTAATTTCTGCACCACCTTGAGTCTTGACCCAAACACCTTTTAAATAAGGTGTACCTGATAATTCACCAAGATTGGCATCTTCTTCTACTGCATAAGCTTTACCCCAAGTATCGTTACCTGAACCTGGATAATATAGTACATTCCATGTGTCAGTTTGTTGGAAATCGGCTTCCGCCATTGCACTTGTGCTTACGCCCAATAGAACGCAAAGTAAGGCAAACACGCGCACGGTACGACTAAGTGCCAAGCGACTAAATGTATTGTTATAAAATCTTTTCATATATTGTATTTTTTATTTTATTCTTACTAAGGTTCTTAATTAAGGTTGAGGACAATCGTCATTTTCCTCATCTTGAAGAATAATGGTAGCGGCTGCACTAGGAAGTTCTCCAGAAGTACCACATTGATTATTGGCATCACCAATTTGCAATATTGCTTTTATACCATAACTAATACCTTCACGTTCACCCTCTACAGCCTCGTTGCCTGTGCCCCAAGCAGCAGGACGTGGAATGTGGTATTTATAAGTGTCGCCACTTCTTTCTATAATCAAGTCTTTAACTTGATCCAATGAGCCATCTGTGTAGGTTAGTGTATATTCATAACCTGATTCGTTATTCACTTGCAATACCACAGGCACCCATGGAGTGGTTTCGATAGAAGCAGGAGATATTGAAATGTCTAATCCTGTACCTTCTAATGCAGAGATAACGGCATCAAGCCCTTTGCGACGACCTGTTCCCGAAGTACTAGCATTGTTATCAGAAATCCAGGCTGTGATATGGCCTTTCGCTGTTGCATAATCATCATCGTAGTAACCAGTAGTGTTGCTATCCCAAGAACAAGACAATGTGTTACGAGAATAACCATTACTACTCCAGAAATTAGCTTCTCTGGTGCGTACATCAGAAGTTAATTCTTTTTCGTAATTAGTAATTAGTGCTGTTAACGATGCGTTGCTCAATGCACCAGATTTGTGAGCTGTCCAACGATTTTTTACCATTTGCACAAAACATTGGTCGTTTAGTAATGCTCCAGTAAATGTTTTAGCTGCAAGTTTCTCTGTGCCTTTTCCACCAGCTAATTGTCCTGTAAACCAGAATGGTGCAGCAAAGTTATCGCTGTAAACTCCACTATGTTTAATCAACAAGCCAGTAGCATCTTGGCAGCCTTTATTGCCACTATCACCAGTGTGTCTGTTAGCGTGTACAGATTGGTTGTTGAAACTCAACTCTTGGTCCCAAAGTGGTGTTGCTTTAATTTTGTTACCATCGTAAACAAACACACAACTTGCGCGGAAGGCATCCACGTTTTTGGTATATTCGCTTAAGATAAACCAGTCTGCCCAGCTTTCGTAATCAATAATTTGTTGTACTTTTTGATATTCGCCTGCAGATAGAGCAGTTTCAAAGTTGTTAATCATACCTTGTATAAAGTTGATAACATCGTACCAGTTGCCACCATCGTCTTCTATATCGCCTTTTTCTGGATATTCAATTTCGAATGCTTGGTCGTTCTTAGCATCGTATGTGGTAATATTGTGTGCACCAGAGTATTTAGACAAGAATGTTTTTTCGTCGCCATCTGGATAATCTTTAGAGCGGTCTGCTACGTCTGTTTTATCAAATTTAAGGATAAAGCCACGTTTGGTTTCGTCTTTTACGCTCCACTCTACGTTAACACGTTTTTTGTTTTGGGTAATTTTATCCATCATCAAGTAAACACCTTTGTATTCACCATTGATGATTAGTTCTACATAACGGCTTTTTACACCCCATTCGCCAGGACGCATTGCTTGGTAAGTTTCAAATACCATGCGGTTACGTAGCATAGATGGGTCGGCAGCAGCGGCATAAAGAACCCAATCTTTATCGGCAGCATCGCCAATGCTAAGCATGTTTAGTTTAGCCGTTTTTACGTAGTCTGGACCTTTATCGGCATCGCCACAGTTGGCATCACCAGGACAGAATGCGTACGATTTCTTTTGGAAGTTTAATGAAGAAGAACCACGGTAAGCCATACGAGCTTTACGGTCGTAAACAATGTTTCCATCAAATAAGATCTTAACATCTACAGAAAGTTTCTTCTTCATTTTTTCTGCATTTTTAGATGCAGTTTCATTTGCTGCAGGACAACTAGGGAAGTCTTTACTTCCTGTATTTACCATAATAACAGGTAAATTTGATTTAAAATCTTCATAAGTAGTTCCGCTTGTTGCATTTACAGCAAATGCAGCAGAAGTTGCAGATGTACCACCTTTGTAGGTTACTTTACAAGTATAGTTACCTGCTGCGTTTGGACGAATGTTGTTGGTTTGGCCAGCATCGCCAGTTACCTTACCATCTTTAGTGGTGTATTCGCATTTTGATGCATATTCTTTACCATCTTTATACCATTGATAAGATTCTATTTCTTTACCAGAGCAATCGGTTACATAAAGCGCTGCAAAATCTGCAAAGTTGTTTTTGTTAAAGTCTGCATCGGTAGAGTTAATAATTGGTAGAGTACAAGTACCAACGATAAACGCTGTTCCATATACCCAATTTTTAGCGTCGTTTCCAACTGCTATATATGGTCTGAACATGTAAGATTTACCACTAGCCTTTGTAACAGTGGTTGTTACTATTTCATTTTCTTTACTTTGTTGTCCAAGAGGAATAAAGCATGGATTTGTATTATTATCCTCATAACACCATTCATTATCTTCTTCTTTCCATTGGAAACCAATGAATGCATTGCCACATGTATTGAATTTAGCAGAAAGAGTTATGGTTCCATTGCTATACGAACCAGTTCCTTCTGTAGCAGTTTGATAGCAAATTTCTTCCCATTTTGCGTATAAGGTAATGTTCGCAGTGTATGCTGTTGCACCTAGAGTAGTTACTGCAGTACCAGAGCAATCAGAGCTTGTGAACCAACCTAGGAAATTATAATCATCTTTAGTTGCAGTTTTTAGTGTTGTTGCTGTACCATAAGTATGTGTTGTTGGATAACCGTTTGCATGAGTACCAGAGAAATTTACACCACCTTGGTCTTTGTAGGTAATGGTGTATTGATTTGCTGTCCATTGAGCATATAAGGTGGCTGCCGCATTTTCTGTATAAGAATCACCTGGCTTATATGTTGAACCAGAGCCATTAGAAGCTGTATTCCAACCTGTAAATGTGTAACCTGTACGAGTAGGTACAGTAGAGCTAAGAGTTAAAGGTTCTCCATAATTTTTTGTTTCAGCTGTAGGAGCACCACTACCACCGTTAGCGTTGTAGCTGATGGTGTAGGTGATTACTGTCCATTTTGCATAAAGAGTAATAGCAGAGGTATAACCATTTGCAGTTAATTGCGTTATAGCATTACCAGTACAAGCAGAAGTTGTAAACCAACCTCCAAATGTATAACCTGTTTTACTTGCTTTTTTTAATGTTGTGGCTGTACCATAAGTATGTGTTGTTGGATAACCGTTTTCATGCGTACCAGAGAAATTTGCACCATCTTGGTCTTTATAAGTAATTGTGTATTGATTAGCTTTCCATTGTGCATAAAGAGTTGCTGCAGCATTTGCTGTATAAGAATCACCTGTCTTATATGTTGTACCAGAGCCATTAGAAGCTGTATTCCAACCTGTAAATGTGTAACCTGTACGAGTAGGTACGGTAGAACTAAGAGTTAAAGCTACATTATAAGTTTTTGTTTGTGCATTAGGTGCACCAGAACCACCATTTGCGTTGTAAGTAATGGTGTAAGTATTTATTTTCCATTGAGCGTAAAGAGTTAATGCCGCATCAGTTGTATAGGAAGCACTAAGTGCATATTTAGTCCCGGTCCCTGCAGAGTTAGTATTCCAACTATCTAGGGTATAACCTGTTTTAGAAAACCCAGAACCATTACTAAGTGTTATTGGGCTACCTTTAGTCTTAGTTTGACTTGCAATTGTACCAGAGCCGCCATTTGCGTTGTAGGATATGGTGTAGGTGGTAGCAGGAAGAGTATAATTGTTAGTTCTACTTAAACTGGTATTGAATCCTACGTTGCCAGAGAGTGTTCCATGACCACTAGTGTTACTCAAATAATAAACGCCAGTTTTTGTATCGCCCGCATAATTTATTCTATGTGCAACACTATTGCCTTCAGAGCCCCATTGATCATTAACAAAGAATGCAATCTGAGTAACGCCACCCCATGTAGAAGAAAATTTATAAGAATATATAGTCCCCTGAACATGAGTCATAACTTGACATTCAGAATATGTATTATGCCCATACATTATTTGAAGTTTCTTATTTACATTCCAACTACCTGCATCAAAATAAATTGTAGTCCCAGAATTAATATCCCATGCCCACGCACTACTTGTTCCCACAAGCATCATTAGGGCAATGATAAGCCACCTTGCGCTTAGGCGCGAGGTAAATTGTTTAAAATTGTTTGTAAAATTTTTCATAAGTATGTTGTTTTAATTTGTTTTGTTACGTTTTTCTATTTTTGTTGCTTATACGTTAGTTTCGAGCTGTTTTTTAGTTGTTCCATTTTATTTGTGTCAAACGGCCGTTAA
>JAZQZD010000022.1:0-68055 GCA_045633865.1 Candidatus Enterocola sp. | reverse complement strand
GGGTACACACGAAACTCGTCGGGGAGGAGGCGAAAGGATGAGTGACAAGAATGTGCAACATTCGGAAATGCCGCCCGGTTTTCCGGAACTTTGGGAAAGTGTCACGAATGCACGGATGGATATAGCGGAACTTAAAGGCATGATTAAGATGCACTTTGCCGACCCGAAGCATCACACGCCGCCTTGCGCGACTGCTGCCGGGCTTCAGAAGATGCTCTATACGGCAATGGGCGCTGCGATCCTTTCCCTCCTCTCCGCAGTTGGTTGTCTGATTATGCAGGTAGCAGTTAGGGGGTAGGAGTTGGGAGTTAGGAGTTAGGAGTTAGTTGATTTTTAGGCATGGTAACGTGTGCTGCTTTAAGGTAAAATGGCTCAAAGTATGCAACGTCTGCAAAGTCTTCGCTCTCGAATGATTCGTCTGCGAGTTTTATCATGCTAGTGGCAAGTGGATAAACTTCGCTCAAGAAAATGGCATTTTCGTGTGTGATGAATGGTTTGCATTTTTCTGCACCATTGCCAAAGAAATAGATTTTCTTTTCTTTTAGAATTTCTGCGAAACTATTTTCGTCGATTATCTCTGGTTGTGTTTTACGCACTTCGTTTAGCTGTGCATCGTAAATGCAATTGTACACTTCCATTCGTCGCGCATCTATCATAGGGCACAAAAGTGCATCGTCTTCAATGTTGTACTTTTCTTTTGCGTTTTGTGCAATGATTTTTAGGGTAGGGATAGTGATAAGTTTTAGGTCGCTACCGTAGCAAAGACCTTTTGCAAATGATGTCCCAATTCTAAGTCCTGTGTATGAACCAGGACCAATGCTCAAAGCAACTGCGTCTAAATCTTTTGGTTGGAAACTTGCTTCTGCTAACACTTCTTGTACGAAAACTCCAATTAGTTCGCTGTGGTTGTTGCCATTGAAGTTTTCCCTAAAACACTTGCATGCACCGTTTTCTGAAATGCTAACGGAACAAACAGTCGTTGAGGTTTCTATGTTTAAAATTTTACTCATTTGATACACAATTTGGAGCAGCGAGAGCAGAACTATGCTAGCATAAGTTATGCCGAGTCGTGACAAATTAGGTTACTTACGTAGTAAGTGACAAAGATAATATAAAAAAATGAATATTTGAACGTGCTCTTAATATTTTATAAAAACCAAATAAAAACTTGTGTTTTATGGTGTTAAAATGAAATTATTTTCAGTAACTTTGCCTAATTATAACAAAACTATTGAAATAACTAACAATTTAATACAAAATAAGATGATTTGGAATCCTTCTGTAGAATGCATGGACAGAGAATCTATGCGTAAACTACAATCTGAGAGACTTCGTAAGGTGGTGGAAAGAGTGTATAACAACTGTGAACCTTACAGAAAAAGAATGGAAGAAGCAGGTGTTACTCCTGAAGATATAAACTCAATTGACGACATCGTAAAATTGCCATTTACCTCTAAAAAAGACTTGAGAGATTATTATCCATTTGGCTTATTATCAGCACCTAAAGAAGAAATTATTCGTATTCATGCTTCTTCTGGCACTACTGGTAAACCTATCGTGGTAGGCTATACAAAAAACGATATTGCAAACTGGAATGAGGCGGGTGCACGTTGTTTGTCTGCATACGGTTTGGGTAAACAAGATGTGATTCAAGTGGCTTATGGTTATGGCCTTTTCACTGGTGGTCTTGGCGCTCATGGTGCTTGCGAAACAATTGGTGCGATTACAATTCCTATTTCTGCAGGTAACACAGAAAAACAAATGCTTATGATGCACGACCTTCAAGCTACAGCGCTTGCATGTACTCCTTCATACGCATTGTATTTGGCAGAATCTTTGGAAAAATCTGGTCTTAAAGACAAGATGAACTTAAGAGTGGGCGTGTTTGGTGCTGAACCTTGGACAGAACAAATGCGTAAAGAAATAGAAAACAAACTTGGCATTAAGGCATACGATATTTATGGCCTAACAGAAATTAGTGGTCCTGGTGTGGGTCACGAATGTGAATGCCAATGCGGAACTCACATTTGCGAAGACTTATTCTTCCCAGAAATTATCGACCCAGAAACAGGCGAACGTCTTCCTGATGGTTCAGTTGGTGAACTTGTGTTCACTACTTTAACAAAAGAAGGTATGCCACTTATTCGTTTCCGTACACGTGACTTAACTCGCCTAATTTATGATAAATGTGAGTGTGGACGTACTTCTGTGCGTATGGAAAAAATTATGGGACGTAGTGATGATATGCTTATTATTCGTGGTGTGAATGTGTTCCCATCTCAAGTGGAAGCTGTACTTTGCGAAGTAGAAGAGTTTGAACCTCACTTCTTTATCACAGTAGATCGTGTAAACAACACCGATACATTTGATATTAAAGTGGAAGTGAAGGAAGAATATTATACCGACGAAATTAGTGGTATGGTAAAACTTCAAAAGAAACTTGCTGCTAGACTTCAAAGTGTGATTGGTCTTCAACCAAATATTATTTTGGCAGAGCCAAGAAGTATGGAACGTAGCCAAGGTAAAGCAAAAAGAGCATTAGATAAACGTAAATTACAATAAGGAGGATACATTATGACAACATTACAGTTATCAGTTTTTCTAGAAAACAAGACAGGTCGTTTAAACGATGTGGCTAAAGTATTGGCTGAAGCAGGTATCAATATGACTGCATTTAGTGTGGCAGATAATTCAGACTTTGGCATTCTTAGAGTGTTGGTATCCGATCCTGAAAAAGCAAAACAAGTGCTTAAAGAAAAAGGTTTTGCTGTGAAACTTACCAACGTATTGGCACTTCGTATTGGAAATTCTGCAGGTACTCTTTATGGAATTCTTGACAAACTTGCTGAGTCTAAAGTTTATATCGAGTATATGTATGCTTTCTCTGAAGGTGAACAAGCTAGCGTGGTAATTCGTCCAAACGACATCGACCAAGCTATTGAAATTTTAAAAGAAAATAAAATTGAATTTGTAGGATAATGGATTCATTTACCCTTGCACTTTTAGGTTGCTCTGCCTTGCTAGTGTTTAGCGTGGTGGCGAGTAAAACCTCGTTTAAGATAGGTGTGCCTACGCTTATCATTTTCCTTGCTATAGGTATGCTTGTGGGTACTGACGGTCTTGGCATTGAGTTCGACGACTATCATTTTACTCACGTTTTGGGTACTATAGCATTAAACTTTATATTGTTTTCGGGTGGTCTTGATACAAAAATATCTAGCGTGAAACCCGTGGCAGGCAAGGGGCTTTCGTTGGCAACTTTAGGTGTGTTCTTTACTGCATTGTTGGTGGGGCTTTTCACTTATTGGATAACAGATTTCACATTTTTAGAATCGTTACTCTTAGGTTCGATAGTTTCATCTACCGATGCTGCTGCAGTGTTCTCTATTTTCCGTACACAGAAGGCAGGCTTAAAAAGAAAACTTAAAGATGTGATAGAACTTGAAAGTGCGAGCAACGACCCTATGGCGTACTTTTTGACCATCACTATCATTTCTATCATGCAACAAGGAGATACAAATTATTGGTTGCTTTTACCAAATTTTGTGATGCAGATGTTCCTTGGTGCTGTGTTGGGTGTAGTGCTCGGTTATCTTTTTGTGAAGCTAATAAACAAGATTAGTCTTGATATTAGCGGTCTTTACCCCGTGCTTTGTATTGGTATAAACTTGTTTGTTTATTCATTTACAACTTATCTTGGTGGTAACGGTTTCTTAGCAATCTACCTATGTGCTTTGGTGCTTGGCAATAGCGTGCTTGCTCACAAAAAAACTTTGGTAATGTTCTACGACGGTTTTGCTTGGTTGATGCAAGTAGTGATGTTCTTGGCACTGGGTCTTTTGGTAAACCCAAGTGAGATGATTCCATATATAGGCATAGGTTTGGCAGTATCGTTCTTCCTTATGCTTGTAGCGCGCCCTGTGGCTTCTATTATTTCTCTTATTCCATTTAAAATGCCATTTAAAGACCAAGTTTTTGTGTCTTGGTGTGGTCTGAGAGGTGCTGTGCCTATTGTGTTTGCTACATTTGCATTGCTTGCAGATTTACCTGTGGCTAATGAAATTTTCATTATCGTCTTTTTCGTGGTATTAACTTCTATGCTTATTCAAGGAACAACCTTCGTTAAGTTTGGTAGAAAACTTGGATTAACTAAAAAAGAAGAAGAGGGCAACAAATTTAGTTTCAACGAAGACGGCGATTTTGCATCTGAACTTAAAGAAGTTTTACTAGATAATCCAGATTGTGATGGTAAGGCAATAATGGATTTAAAACTTCCAGATGGAGCACTTGTTGTGTATGTGAAACGTGGAAAACAATATATTACGCCTACTGGTTCTACCGTGGTGCAAGTTGGGGACAAAATTTTAATTATGGCCAATGACAAAGCCACTATGGATAGGGTAAAATATTTGTTTTCTAAAGATATTTTAATGGAGGATTTAATAGATGACTAATAAACCTTTAATACTTATTACTAATGACGACGGCATAGAGGCTCGTGGTATTCACTCTCTTGTAGAGGCTGTGCAACACCTAGGTGAAGTGGTGGTAATGGCTCCAGATGGACCTCGTTCTGCTCAATCTAGTGCCATTACTATGAATACTCCTTTGCGTATTTGGAAGCATTTCGAAAAGGATGGTCTAAAGATGTATCGTTGCAATGGTACTCCTACCGACTGCGTGAAAATTGCTGTTTACAATATTCTAGATAGAAAACCAGATATTATTCTTGCAGGTATAAACCATGGTGACAATACTTCTATTTCTGTGATTTATTCTGGAACTATGGGTGCTGTGCTTGAAGGTTGTGTGGAAGGTGTGCCTTCTGTAGGTTTCTCTCTTTGCTCTCACGACCCAAGGGCTGACTTTTCTGAAGCTATGAAATATGCTGCTATTATCACAGAAAAGGTGTTGCGCGAAGGGCTTCCAAATGATGTTTGCCTAAATGTAAATTTCCCTGTGGGTGTGAAACTTAAGGGTTATAAAGTTGTGCGTCAGGCAAATGCACGTTGGCAAGAACGTTATGTGGTGCGCGAAGACCCAAATAACAATACTTATTATTGGCTTACTGGTGAGCTTCACAACAATGAACCTGAGGCGGAAGATACTGATGAGTTTGTGGTAAGAAATGGTTATGCATCTGTGGTGCCATGCCATGTGGATATGACTCATTATGCTACTGTAGAGCAACTTAAATCTTGGGATTATGAAGAAACTGAATAATTTTTGGATAGGGTTAGTTAGTTGCTTTTTTGCTCCATTGCTACTTTTTTTATGTACATGGACTCCACTTTCTGGATCTCCTATTTCAGAAATTGAACATTGGCTACGCCAACCAGTTTTTATGCAATACCTAATATTCTGTATGCTACCAGATTTAATTATGATTTTCTTTGGTTACAAGTCTGATAGTTTCAATTATTGTCGTGGAGGAGTGTTGGGAGTAGCGCCGTACTTGTGTACGCTTTTTTATCTATTTACTTAATATCGATTTTAAAGGGTGCTTTTGGAGTAAAGTTTATACAATAAAATTCTTTACTTCGCGCTCTTCGCGGGATTTTACTCATTATTGACTACAAAAGCTAAACTCACTTCGTTCAAACAACGCTTTTGCTTAACGCCAATAATTTCTTAAAATCTATTTCCGCTCATCACGAGGCGTACAAATTTTATTGTCTAAACTTACAAATATGAAGTACTATATAGTTGTCGGAGAGGCATCGGGGGACTTGCATGGTGCTAAACTGATGCGTGCTTTAAAAATGAAAGACCCTAATGCTGACTTTAGGTATTATGGTGGAGACAAAATGCAGTCTGAAGGCGGTGTTTTGGTTCGTCATTTTCGCGACACTGCTGTGATGGGCTTCATAAATGTGGCACTCAATCTGCGCAAGATACTTTCCAATATTGAATTTTGTAAAAAATACCTAAAGGAGTATGCTCCAGATGTGCTTATTTTGATAGATTATCCTGGATTTAACCTTAAAATTGCAAAGTATGCAAAAGAGGAACTTGGTCTGAGGGTGATTTATTATATTCCTCCTAAAATTTGGGCTTGGAAGGAGCATAGAGTAGAGCAAATAAAGAAATATGTTGATGAGGTTTATGCAATTTTTCCTTTTGAGGTGGATTTTTATGCTAAACACGGAGTGAAGGCAACATACGTGGGTAATCCTTGTGTGGAATCTATTCTAGGCAGAACAATTACTCCAAAGGATGAATTTATTAAGAAGAACTCTCTTGAAGATAAACCTATTATTGCTCTGCTACCTGGTAGTAGAGCACAGGAGGTAAAATCTTCGCTTCCTATTTACAAGGCATTGCAGGGAGAAAAGTTTAAAGACTATCAGTTTGTGCTTGCTGCTACTTCTGCTGTGCGTAAGGAACTTTATGCAGATTTAGGTGGTCTTAAAATAGTCTTCGACCAAACATACGACCTTCTTACTCATGCGTCTGCTGCAGTGGTAAATTCTGGCACTGCAACACTGGAAACTGCACTTATTGGCACTCCGCAAGTGGTTTGTTATCACGTTGCCTTTGGTAGACTTGCTTACGCAATTTTCTCTCGAGTGCTTAAAATCTCTCACGTGTCACTAGTAAATATCATTGCCCGCAAAGGTGTGGTAAAAGAACTTTTAGCACATTTCTTCACTGCTGAAAATACCTCAGCCGAACTGGAAAAACTTCTTTTCTCTGCTGAGTACCGCTCTCAAATTCTTTCTGGCTACGCCGAAATCTCCCAAACTCTCGGCTCTACCATCGCTGCCGTTACCGCCGCCGAGTTGATTACTCAACCTAAAAAATAAAGGTGAGTTGCGCATTTTATATGCAAATTGTCTTTTTCATTCGACAAAATTGTATATAAATTGACTTTTCCATTCGACAATTTTGTATGTTTTGATAAAATTGTTATCTTTGCTATGTCATTTTGTTTTTTATATTCGACAAAATTGTATATAAATTGACTTTTTTATTCGACAATTATGCAAAGATTAAATTCCATTTATTTACATTTGTTAGAAGAAGTTTCATTAGATTTTACAAGGTATATCTATTCTGAAATCAATTGGAAGAATCGCCTTCTATTACTAAAAGGTTCTAAGGGGGTGGGTAAAACAACTATGTTGTTACAGCATATAAAACGTACATTTCCAGATGTGACGAAGGCGTTTTATGCTTCTGCAGACAACTCTTGGTTTACTACTCACACAATGGTGGACTTAGCAGAATATTTGGTATCTCATGGAGTTACTCATTTATTTTTAGATGAGGTTCACAAATATGTAAATTGGGATAAAGAAATAAAAGAAATATACGATTCTTTTCCTAAATTAAATATTGTGATTACAGGTTCTTCTATGTTGCAACTGAGTCAAACTGAAGCAGATTTATCTAGAAGATGTAGGTCTTATACATTGCAAGGTTTGAGTTTTAGAGAATACTTAGAAATGGAAGGAGTAGCGACTTTACAAGTATTGTCATTAGAGGAAATTTTAAATACTCATACAGTCTTGGCTGCACGAATTAAATCGCAAATTCCTGTGTTAAAGCATTTTGAAAATTATCTACATTGTGGTTATTATCCATTTTATAAGGAAGAAGGTGATGGTTTTTATCAACGACTTGAAAATGTTATTAACACCATTATCCAAGTAGAAATGCCTTCTGTAGAAAAAATTTCATACGAACTAGTATATAAGATAAAGATTTTATTAGGAATTTTGGCTGAGGAGAAACCATTTACACTGAATGTTTCGCATTTAGCAACTAAGTTGGAGTCGTCTCGCGATAGTATTTATAGGATGTTTGATCTATTACAAAAAGCTGCGCTAATTAGGCGACTTTATGATAATTCCTCAAATATGAAGATGCTTCAAAAACCAGAGAAAATATTGTTTGATAATACCAATTTGATGTACGCTTTATCACCAGATTCTGAAATTGGAACCGTGAGAGAGACATTTGTTACTAGCATGCTTTTTAATCACAAAATTTCTATGCCTACAAAAGGTGACGTGCTGTTAGATGACAAGTACTTGTTGGAAGTAGGGGGTAAGAAAAAGAAATTTGCTCAAATAGCAGATGTATCTGATAGTTACATAGTAGCCGATAATATAGAAGTAGGCATAGGCAACAAAATCCCTCTGTGGATTTTCGGTTTGCTGTATTAAAAATATTTCATATAATTTTAATATATTAAAATTTATTTCTTACATTTGTATCGAAGAGTCCACGCTGTATTTATTGGAGAATAAATGGGTGGGCTTATTTTAAATATTTATAGGCGTCTTTAGACGTTTTGTAGTAGTTTCTCTGAATCTCGCAAATTCAAATTGTAAACCTTCTACAAAGCAGCAAAGATGTCCTACGGGTATGTATATATGGGTGTGGTGTATCTACACCTCTACATACGGCGTGGGCTTCGTGTTGCTAGTTCTAGGTTTACGGGCAATGCGAGAGCCCAGAGAAGCGGAACTGCAACAATGGAGTCCCGCTTTTTTTGTGTATGAGAGTGTTTTAAGTATGTTTAGAATATACAATATACAAGATTAAAAGATTGAAACAATATAATTTATATTAAATTACATATTTATGAAAAAGATTTTTTATTTATTGTGCTGTTTGTTAACAGTTATTTTAGTTGCCTGTGAGTCTAATGAACCAGGTGGTCCGTCAGAAAAACCAAGTAATCAACCAGGGAATTCTAATCTGTCAAGCGCTGGTTCTTTTATAGCTAAAGGCTTTTCAGTATCAGATACAACTACTATTACATTCTCTCCTGGAAACTTGCAGTATAATTCAACAAATAAGAAGTGGCGCTTTGCACCAAACCAAACTGATTATATCGGACTATATAATGCAAACATCAGTTCTTCTTATAATGATTGGATAGATTTGTTTGGTTGGGGAACAGGTAACAATCCTACTAATAATAGTACTAGATATAAAGATTATTCTGCTTTTGTTGATTGGGGAGTAAATGAAATAAGCAGTTATGCTCCTAATACATGGCGTACATTAACATCAGATGAATGGGAATATATCATAGATAAGCGTTCTAATGCAGATAAATTAAAAGGTATGGCTCAGGTTAATGGTGTTAATGGTCTTATTCTTCTTCCTGATAGTTTGAGTCTTCTTCCTGATAGTTTGATTTTTCCAGCTGGAGTGACATTTACAGCATATTATGCCTTAAGTACATCAGAGTGGGAAAAGTTAGAATCTTCTGGTGCTGTATTTCTTCCTGCAGCTGGTCGTCGCAATGGTTCAGATGTCAGTTTCGTTCAGAGCGGTGGCTACTATTGGTCTGCTACTGAGAATGAGTCTTACTACGCGAGTCGCCTTCACTTAAATTCAGCTGAGGCGTATATGCTCTATGGTTATCGCAATTATGGTCAATCTGTCCGTCTAGTTAAGGATTAGAATTTCCAAAGCAGGTTAGTGATTAACCCAAACGACTGTAACTTTTATTTTGTAGAGTTGCAGCCGTTTTTTTGCTATTGTCTCATAAATTTGTTATCTTTGTACTAAAGCTGAAATTAATTGAAGAAGGAACCCTAAGAAGATGTAGTATGAGAATCTTGTTAGGGAATTTTTGTGTTTAAATTTAAATAGTTAATCAATTGATGGAGGCTTGTCTACGATAGATGCCCCGTTTTAATTTTTAATGTCATGAGTAAAAAACTTTCAAAGGAAGGCGAAGTATTGTCGTCTGTTCAAAAATCGAGTAACGAAAATGAGAATCTTGGTTTGTTAAATGATAATGAATTTAAGATTTGGGTATCTATTTTATAATGAATATGTTACATTTTGGCAACAAGTTGTTGCCAAAATTAATGATGAAGTATTCTTCTCTGTTCCATGGGGGCATCATCTGTATGTTTTAACTAAATGTAAAGATGTAAAAAAAGCATTTTTCTATTTAAGTAAAACAGTAGAACATAGTTGGAGTCGTTCTGTATTGTTAAACTTTTTGGATACAAACTTATATGAAACGGGAGGTAATTCAATAAATAATTTTAGTATGTTCCATTTTGGAACTAACTGCTTCTGAAAATAAACTTTCTAATATCAAAAATCGCCCACTTATAGCGTATCTTATCTACCTATTTTTAAATGCTTTGATGCGTTGGTGGAAGTTGTGGCGGAGGTGTTCGCTATAGACCCATGGTTCGATGCCGTGGTAGTCGCCTGTGTTTAAAATGTTTAGGATGTTTGGTAGGTAACTGCCGTCGAAACCTTCTAAAACAAGCACTTTATATTCAGGGTCTAGGGTCACAGTAATGGTGTCGTTTAGTGTGGCAGGAGTGCTATCTGTGCGCCAATTTACAGGGTTGATGCACATGACATTTCCTTCGCACAATATTGGTTTAGAGTATTTTACATCAGAAACAGAATTGTAGCAAATAGTTACGCCTGTGTCTGTGGAGTCTTGTGCAGCCTTTATCCAAGGAGCAGTTTCAACGTCTTCATTTGTTACTTTATATCCCAAAACGTATGCAGCAACCATTCTTTCTCTTACTTCTGCAGGCATTACTTTCATTAGTTCTACCACAGATTTTCCGCCTTGACTAAAGCCTGCCAAAATAAATGGACGGTTGTCGTTGTTATTTTCAATATAATAATTGAAAGCATCGCAAATGTCTTTAAAAGAGACCTTAAAATAGCGATTGTTGATGGTGTCGTTGTTGAGTGTTGCCCAAGTATCAAGTGTGATATGTCTGTAAAAAGGAGAGTAAAATCTATTGCCGTCTGCCATATATTTTGAGGCTTTGCGCATTTCTATAGACATATTGTCTAGGTGCTTTTGGTTTGTAATGTCGGCGTAGTGACAGGTGATGCTGTCAGTTGTTATCCAATCAAATTCCCATGTTGATGGAATATAAAATACATCGGCACCATCTGCATTTGATCTGTCTAGCACGTTGTACCACATTTTTTCGTTGCTATAATCTGGCATTGGCGGAATATAACTTGTCTCCTTGGTGCAACTAGTTGTTATACAGATGATGCTTAAAATGCTAAATAAAATGCTTGTTCTCATTGCTTTATGTTTTTATGATACAAAAGTAAAAAAATGTCGTGAAAATAACATAAATTTTGGAGATTTAAAAATTTGTATTATTTTTGCAAACGCATAGGCGCTCCGATTGTACGTTTGCTACAAGAGAGTGAAAAGGGAATTTGGTGAAAATCCAAAACAATGCCTGTTGCTGTAAGTTCCTCCCTAAAAGATTCCCCATAAGGGATTCTCCCAAAGGGATAAAAAGTTTTTTTACACACTTTGCCACTGGCTAAAAGCTGGGAAGGCGTAAAAAACGGAACAAGTCAGAAGACCTACCTAATGCAAAACATAAGATTTATGACCTGCAGGATTACGGGTAAAGAATCAACTAAAGCATATTTAGCCTTTTTTTTATTTTTTATCTCGTTTACTTGTGTGTCATACTATTTACTTAGTAACGAGAGAGTTATATGTGTATAGTTTTATCATAAGCTAGGTATGTATTTAAGTGTATTCTATATCCGTAGCCTAAAGGAATAGTTTATAACTTAATTACATTATTTATGAAAAAATTACTGGTTTTTGTGATGCTCGTAGGGGGATACCTCACAGCATCAGCACAAGTACCGTCTGTGGTGGCTGTTACATCGGATGGTAATGAGTATGAGTACAGACTCGCCTCTGTGGAAGAAATTTTGTTTGAAACAAATCGAGGTAGTTCGTCTATGACCCTAGTGGGTAAAGATGGCATTCAAGTGGAAGGTATTCAAACCTTGCTATTTGGTATCATGGCAGATGTGCCAACATCTATAGATGAATCTGGGGAAGCCAAAGTGTATGCTTACCCAACCCCTGTGATAAACACCTTGAATGTTTTAGGAGTTTCTGACACAGAACCTCTATTTGTCTATGACCTTTCTGGCAAATTCTTAATGGCAGAAACTGGCAACAAAGTAGAAGTAAGCAGTTTAACAAAAGGTACTTATATTTTAAAAGTAAATAACCAATGTATTAAATTCATTAAAAAATAAACTTATGAAAAAGATATTACACACTATATTATTTTTATTGCCATTGATGGCTATCGCCCAAACAAATTTTTATGTTTATAAAACAGATGGCACAGTAGAAACCTATGCAGTTTCTGATGTAGAGAAAATTAGTTTTACAGCTCCAGAAGGACCAGAAGAGCCTGTGGTTACTACTAAAGTGCTTACTTTTGAGGATAGCGATGCCAAATTCCCTGCATATTCATTGGATTATTGCGGTGTAACTGTAGAAAAATGGTCGGATTTAATTCCAGATGCTTCTGAGCAAGCATACGGAGCGAGCACTCTAATTTATGATATGATGAGCAACAATGCTAAATACAATTGGAGTGACGAAAATAATACTGGTCTATCTCATACATTCCCATTCAACTGGGGTGGATATTCACTTTCTGGTGGTGGCATGGTAGTTTCAAATATCACTAGCACTTTAGAAGCTATGGAGCAAGACTATGACATTTACAATCATCAGTTGTCTATTTTAAATGAAACTGGAGCAAATGGTTCTAGCAATTTTGCGATAGCTTACAACGACTCTCAAGTGAATACTGAAGTGAAAAACACTCTTAGTTTTGCAGACGGGAATGCTCACACTATTAAAAGTATGTATGTTTGCATACCTGCCATCACACTATATTGTATGTTAAATGGCAACCAGTTTTCTGAGGCGTACGACGAAGATGACATTTTAAAACTTGTTGCTACAGGCAAAAAAGCAGATGGAAGTGAAAGTTCTGTAGAATTTGTTTTAGCCGAAGGCAATAATTATGACACTTGGGCAATTGACTGGACTAAATGGGATTTAAGCGCTTTAGGCGAAGTAGTTTCTGTTAGTTTCCACATGGAAGAGGCTCAAATAGACGATTACGGTTACGGACAATATTATAAAACACCACTATATTTTGCATTTGATGATGTTGAAGTTCAATAAAAATATTCTATTTACCTTGGCAAGTGCTTTAATGCTTGCCTTGGTTTCTTGCAATTCCGACGAGGATTTTAGTGAAATAATTACTCCTCCTACTTCAGGAGAAACAGGAGGAACTGGTGAATCAGGCAATCCTAATATCCCTGGCCCTGTTAGACCTTCAAATCCTGATGGAATAGGATATTATAGACCTAAAACAAGTGAATCTAACGACACTTGCAATATGGTTTATGAATATATGCCTGCTCCAGGACAGTTTATTAATGAACTGAAAACAGGTGGTTTTGACGGAAATCAGACAACTCAGTTTGATGCAAATAATTATGCAATGAAACGCATAAAGAAAAATTTGTTTGTCTCACTAGGTGCTTTTGGTGGCTATATTGTGGTTGGTTTCGACCATAGTATTGATAATACAGGTGGATATGATTTTGGCATTATGGGAAATATGTTTAAGAACTCATCTGAACCGGGTGTGGTATGGGTAATGCAAGACACCAACGGCGATGGTATGCCAAACGACACTTGGTATGAACTACATGGCTCTGAAGCTGGAAAGGCAACTACAATTCAAGATTATGAAGTGACTTACTATCGCCCAACCGAGCCAGGACAACCTGTAAAATGGACAGACAATAAAGGCGGTGAAGGTGAAGTGGATTATTTAAAGAACTTTCACGACCAAGAGTATTATTATCCTCTGTGGGTGGAAGCAGATTCTTATACATTAAGTGGCACTAGATTGGAGGCAAGAAATTTTGACCAATCTGGCAAAGGTTCTTATTGGGTACTTCCTGAGTATGAATGGGGGTATGCAGACAATTTTAGTGCTGTGGATAGACCTGCCGATACTCCTAGAATGAATAAATTTAAAATTTCTAATGCTATTGATAAAGATGGCAAACCTGTGGATTTGTATTTTATAGATTTTGTGAAGGTGCAGTCTGCGGTGCAAAGCAAGAGTGGCTGGCTGGGAGAAGTTTCATGTGAGGTAACAAGTGTAATACAGTTAGGAGTTAGGACGTTCTGATGAACGTAGTGAATAATTAGGAGTTAGGAGTTAGGCGTTCAAATTTTATTATTGTACAATCAATTAAACTAACATAAAACTTTTGAAAAAATATATCGCGTTGATATTGTCGGTGGTGCTTACTTCGTGTATGGAGTGGGACTATGGTTATGAGGAACCTTTTAAGGTGTCTGACAAGGGGCTTTTTGTGGTAAACGAAGGCAACTTTCAGTACGGGAATGCAACGCTTTCTTATTATGACCCTGCGCAAGACTCTGTGTATAATGAGGTATTCTTTAGAGCAAATGCAATGAAACTTGGCGACGTAGCACAATCTATGACTATTCGTGGCGACATTGCTTGGCTCGTGGTAAACAACTCTCACGTGGTGTTTGCAATAAACACATCTACCTTTAAAGAAGTAGGACGTATAACCAACCTTACTTCACCACGTTATATGCATTTTGTCTCTGATACTAAAGCATATATCACTCAACTTTGGGACAACAGAATTTTTATTGTAAACCCTAAAAAGTATGAGATAACTGGTTATATACAAATTCCTAATATGACCATGGAAAGTGGTTCTACCGAGCAGATAGTGCAAAAAGGAAAGTATGTGTATGTAAACTGTTGGTCTTACCAAAATCGTATTATCAAAATTGATACTGAAACCGATAAGGTGGTGGCTGAGCTAGAAGTGGGCATTCAACCTACTTCTGTGGTGCTAGATGCAGAAGGAAAATTGTGGACTATTACCGATGGTGGCTACGAAGGTTCTCCATACGGAAGTGAGGCACCCTATCTGTATTGTATCAATCCAGAAAACATGACGGTGGAGAGAGAATATCCATTTGAATATGGTGATAGTCCTTCTGAATTGCAACTTAGTGGCGATGGAAGAACACTTTATTGGATAAACAAATCTATTTGGCAAATGCCAATTGAGTCCGATTTCTTGCCAGAAAAACCATTTTTGGAAGACAAAGGAACTATTTATTACGGTTTAACTGTTTGCCCAAACACTTCCGATGTGTATGTGGCAGATGCTATAGATTATGTTCAGCAAGGCAAAATTTATAGATACGATGCCTCTGGATATTTAATTTCTGAGTTTTATGCAGGTATAATCCCTGGAGCATTTTGTTGGAAAAATGAAAAATAAAATCATAAAAGGCTGTTTACTGGGATTATTTTGGGTAATTTTCTCACTTAATCTGTACTCTTTTGATATGCTAAGCAAAGGCATCTCTTTAAAAGATGTTACTATTTATGGGCAACGTCCATTAAAAGAAATTGGAGTACAAAAAACTGCTTTTGATTCAACCGAACTTAAAGAAAACATATCGCTCTCAATGGGTGATGTACTTACCTACAACTCTTCGCTTTATGTGAAAAACTATGGCAGAGCAACTCTTTCAACAGTCTCTTTTAGAGGTACTTCGCCTTCGCACACTCAGGTAACATGGAACGGAATGAAACTCAACAACCCAATGTTGGGTAGTACAGACTTTTCTATGATCCCTTCCTATTTTATAGATGACGCATCGCTTCTTCATGGCACATCATCGGTGAACCAAACTGGTGGCGGCTTAGGTGGACTGGTCAGTATGACCACGAAACCTGCCAATGCTCATGGCTTTGGTTTGCAGTATATACAAGGTATTGGGTCGTTCAACAGTTTCGACGAGTTTCTGCGCCTCACATATGGCGATAAGCATTGGCAGGTTTCAACACGTGCCGTGTTGTCCACCTCGCCAAACAACTTCGAGTATCGCAACCACGACAAGAAGGAAAATATCTATGATGAAGACATGAACATCATAGGTCAATACTACCCAATAGAGGAAAATAAAAGTGGTGCTTATAAAGACTTTCATTTTTTGCAAGAAGCATACTACAATACTGGTACTGGGCATAAGTTTGGTTTAAATGCTTGGTATTTGCAGTCGAAACGCGAACTTCCAATGCTCACCACAGACTACGCCGAAGATACTAGTTTTGAAAATGTGCAACGTGAGCAGACATTTAGAGGCGTGCTATCGTACGATTTTTTGAAAAACTCTTGGAAGGCATCTGCCAAAGCTGGCTATGTATATACCTACATGGCATACGACTACAAACGTGATGTAGGCAATGGTACTATGGCGTCTATGACCGAGTCTAGGAGCAAAATCAACACAGCATACGTGCAAGCAGATGGAGAATATTATCTTGGAGAGAAATGGTTATTTTCTGCAAACATGGCTTTCTATCAACACTTTGTGGAAAGTAGAGATAAAAATATTATAAAAGTAGATGGCAATCAAGCTATTGTGGGTTATAAAAAGGCAAGGACTGAGCTTTCTGGTGCTGTTTCAGTAAAATGGCAACCAATTGACCGACTTGGAATGTCTTTAACAATAAGAGAAGAAATGTTTGGCACCGATTGGTCACCAATTATCCCTGCGTTTTTTATAGATGGTATACTTTGGCCAAGTATCAACCTTACAGCCAAGGCTTCTGTGTCTAGAAACTTCCGTTTTCCATCACTCAACGACCTATACTTTCAACCAGGTGGCAACCCAGACCTAAAAAAAGAAAGTGGTTGGACATATGACGCTGGACTAACCTTTAAAATGGGCAGAGAGGAACTTTACGAACTCTCTGGTGGCATAACATGGTTTGATTCGTACGTGAAAGACTGGATTATTTGGCTACCTACCACCAAAGGTTTCTTTTCTCCAAAAAATATTAAAGACGTGCATGCCTACGGTGTGGAACTAAATGCAAACACCACATTTTACTGGGCAAAAGATTGGAGTCTCTCTTTAAATGGCACATTTTCTTGGACTCCGTCTATAAACAATGGCGAACCAATGTCGCCAGCCGACCAATCTATAGGCAAACAACTACCATACGTGCCACTGTATTCTGCAAGTGTGAATGGAAAAATCACTTGGAAGACTTTCTCTTTTATGTATAAATGGTGTTATTATAGTGAGAGATACACCATGTCTAGCAACGATATCACTCTTTCTGGCAAACTTCCAACGTACTTTATGAGCAATATTACCATTGAAAAACTACTTAAATTTTCTTGGTCTGATATTTCAATAAAATTCAATATAAACAACCTCTTCAACGAGGAATATATGTCGGTACTTTCTCGTCCAATGCCAGGCATCAACTTCCAGCTTTTCTTAGGTATCACTCCAAAGTGGTAGAGGAGTGTAACTACAAATTTTCATAAAAAATCTTATTATATTTCAGATATTTGCTGATAATGATGTATTTTTGCATATAGACTAAAATTTAAAATTATGCATAAAAAACTTCTTATTATAACATTTGTGATGAGTGTGTTGGCGTTTGCCGCATCTGTGTATTTGTGTGTGGTGATGCCAGAAACCACAAATTTTATGTTGGCGGGCGTGCTTGCTCTTGGCGCAGTATTTTTCTACAAACAGATAAAGAATTACCCTAAAGATAAACAATAATTATGAAAAGAATTCTTCTTGCTTTATGTTGCTTAGTAAGTGGCATTAGTCTTTTTGCGTACACTCATATACCAGCAGATAGTGCTGTTGTAAAAGGTGTGTTGCCAAATGGGTTAACTTATTACATCCGTCACAACGATTATATTCCAAATAGGGCAGCATTTCATATTGCTCAAAAGGTGGGTTCTATTCAAGAAACGCAAGGACAACGCGGTTTGGCGCACTTTTTGGAACACATGGCTTTCAACGGCACAAAGCATTATCCAGATAAAGCACTTATCAACTATCTTGAAACCATTGGTGTGAAATCTGGGGCAAACCTAAATGCATATACCTCTGTGGATGAGACTGTTTACATGATAACCGATGTGCCAACAGAACGTACTAGTACTATTGATTCTTGTTTGCTTATTCTTCGCGACTGGTCCGACGGTATTTTGCTTGAAGCCGAAGCGATTGATAAAGAACGAGGCGTGATTGAAGAAGAATGGCGTACTCGCAACAATCCAATTCAGCGTCAGATAGAAGATAATGCGCCTGTGATTTATGCAGGCGATAAGTATGCCGATTGTATGCCTATTGGCAGTATGGATGTGGTGAGAAATTGCCCATACGATACCCTTCGTAGTTATTACAACACTTGGTATCGCTCAGATTTACAAGGTATTGTGGTGGTTGGTGATATAGATGTGAAACGCACCGAAGAGAAAATTAAAGAGCTGTTTGCCAATGCAAAAGTGCCAGAGGGTGCTCCAGAGCGTGTTTATTATCCAGTGTCTGAGTATAAAAAACCTTGCATCGTGATTTCTGCCGATGCAGAAACTCCTATCACTCTCCTTACTTATTCTCAAAAGGTGGATGATATTCCAGATTCACTAAAAAGTACAGAAGAGGGTCTAAAACAGGCATTTATTCGTGATGTTGTGGCAACGATGCTGTCAGACAGACTTTCTGATGTGATGAAAGAGGCTGAACCTCCTTTTGTAGGAGCAAATGCTTATTATGGTGATTTTTTGCTTTCGGGCAAACAAAAATGCTTTGAAATTGGTGCGCAAGTGTCTAATGCGGGTGCTGAGGTGGCGTTTACTCGTTTGATGGAAGAGGTGGAAAGAATGCGTCGCTATGGCTTTACACAAGACGAGTTGGAGCGAGCAGGAAAATCATATTTAGCTCTGCTTGAGCAGATTTACAATCACAGAACCCAACATGAAAATGATTATTATGTAAGTGCTTGTATTGATAATTTTTTGAATAATGAAGCTATGCCTTCAGATGAAACCACATTCAATGTAAGTAAAAAAATTGTTTCACAAGTTACTGTAGCCGATGTGAATGCTTGGGTTAACTCTTGGAATACAAACAACGTATTTATTTGGTTTGCAGGCTCTTCACTAGAAAATTTACCTACCAAAGAATTTGTTAAAAATGAATTGATGGCTCTGCCAAACAAGGAAATTAAGGAGTACGAAGATGTTGAGTTACCAGAGGCAATCATTTTAGACTCACAACTGCCTGCAAAAGGAAAAATACTTAAAAAACGTGCTATTAAAAACGGTGCCATTGAGTATAAACTATCAAACGGAGTGCAAGTTTACTTTAAACAAACAGACTTTAAAGACGATGAAATTTTGCTTTCTGCAAATAGTTTTGGCGGAGCAATATTACTAGATTCTACCGATTATGTGAATTCTCGTTTTGCCGACGAACTATATTCTGAAGGTGGCATAGGTACAATGAACAAGGTGCAGATGGAAAAATTTTTGTCGGACAAACGCACTTCTCTTGATGCTTTTATTGGCACTTACAATGAGGGACTTAGCGGTTACGCTTCAAAGAAAGATGTAGATTATCTTTTCCAATTGTTGTATGCACATTTCACGTCAATAAGACAAGATTCTACTGCCTATCGTTCTTTTGTTGAACGTTTTATAGCCAACAACAAAGACCGTGATAATAGGCCTCTTACGGCTTTTATTGATACAATTGAACATAAATTGTACAACGACAATAAACTTATTACAACGATAAAAATAGAAGACCTGTCGGCACTGCACTATGCACGTTCTATAGAAATTTTTAAAGAACGTTTTGCCAATGCTGCAGACTTTAAATTTACCATTGTGGGTAGCATAGATGAAGCAACATTGGAACCACTTTTGGAAAAATATGTGGCTTCGCTTCCAGCAAGCAAAACTCGCGAAAAAGTGAAACGTGCTGAATCATTGGAACAAAAAGGGAAAGACGCAGTTCGTTTCAACAAAGAAATGCAAGTGCCTGCTACTTGGGTACTTATACGCAATTTTGTGGATGTTAAATCTTCGGCTAATAAGTTGGCGTATTTTATGCTTGAAGATATTTTAGATTTGGTTTACACCGAAAAAGTGCGTGAAGAGCAAGGCGGTACATACGGGGTATCTGCCAATGTGTCTTTAAACAAAGAACCTAAATCTTACGCAACTTTAACTATTCAGTTTTCAACAGATGCAGCAAAAGTAGATGCGTTGATTCCAATTGTGTATGCAGAATTAAAAAATATTGCAGAAAATGGTCCTCGTGAGGCAGATTTGCAAAAGGTGAAAGAGCACAAAAGAAAGACATTTGCCGATGAACAAAAAAACAACAATTATTGGTCTTCACGTTTGCAAGCAATTCAAATGTATGGCAAGGACAGTGCTGCTACTTACCTAAAACGTCTTGAAAAAACATCGGCCAAAGACATACAAAAGGCTGCTAAAGCATTGCTTAACAGCCCAAATCTAAAAGAAATAGTGCAAGTGGGAGTGAGTAAGTAGTCTTACTGGGTCGTTTTACTCAACCACCCATTTAATCACATGATTTTTGTACTGAATAAAGTATATACCAGCAGTGGTAGGCACCTCGGTGGCACTACCGCTGCTTTTTTGTAGGCATCTGCCTTGTATGTCGTAAAGAATCCATTCGTCTTCTTCGTTTATGCCTTGCAAGGTGGCATTTTCACCTATGCGAGTAGGGTTTGGATAGATGCTGTAGGTAGTTTCTGTATTTTCTTCGATATCGGTGCTACTTAGTTTTTCTATCCAAATAATTTCGGTGTCAAAATGTTTGGTCATGCCTGTAACCAGTAAACCATCATTCATCAGTTCTTTGCCCGATTTGGTGCAAGAAAGTTTGGTGCGGTCTTGGAAAGTGATTTTATAGTTGGCAGTTTCTTCCAAACCTTGCAAGTAAATTCGCTTGCTACTGCCATCTATACCGCCACCGTTTAGGTGAGAAAACAAGAAAACAGAGCCTTTCTCAGTTGTAGGATTGTAAAACTGCATGCCATCCCAATGTTTGCCGTCAGGCATAGGTAAAATATGGTAAACATTGCCTCCGCGCAGTATGGCACGTTGCTTCTCGTTGTATAGTTTCCAATGAATTTTAGCCTGATTAAATTCTATCGTACTCATGTCTCTGCCCACTGCACAAGCCATCATTGCACCCATCATACTGCTTCTAAGCACGTATTTTGCCCAACTTTCTGGATTGCTATTTATGTTGCCTGCATCTTGTGCCGATGTCCAATCGTAGCCTACGTCAAATTTGAGTTGCACAGGATTTATCATGTAACTGTTGCTGTAAAACGCCATACGGTGGTTGAGCGGACCGCCCGAGTCTTCCATGGTCATAAATGTCATGCGGCGTAGGGTGGTAAAGTCTTTTAGCGAGCCACCAGCGCTACAATGTTCGTATCTAAACTGTGGATAACGGGCAATAAGGGCATCTAAAATGTTTAAAAGACCTTGGTGCGATGCGTAGGAGTTTGCCTTTTCAAGGTCGAAATCGCTTCGCCAATAATCTATTTTCCAGTTTTCAATGCGATGTGCGAGCGCATTTATCTGTGCCTGCTGTGCTTCTTTTTTGGCAATGTCTTGACCAAGATAAGTGTCGCACATGTAGAGCGAATTTTTAATGGTAGTGTATTTGGCTTTGGTAAGTGTGCCAAAAGTCATGCCGTTAGGCCATTTGCCAGCGTAAGGGTTCCATTGCGTTTCTAATACAGGGTCAAAGCCGCTGTTGGCATCTGCTCCTGTTGTTGGCACAGTCCACCAGTAGTCCATTTTTATTAGTCCAACGCCCAACTCAGGAAGGTTGTAGCGGTTTAGGTAATATCTAAAGTCGTTTTCACTAAAAGCGTTGTAATGTATTTCAATAAGAGGCTCGTTGGCGTTTTCTCTTAGCGAAGCAGGGGCGTGGTATTGCCAAAACCATTGTTTTAGTTGGTTGCAACCATCGTCTGTACTGCCTGCGTAAAGTCCAATAAATACGCCTGGCAAATGCCAATTGGTCTTTTTCTCGCAAGTAATTTCTTCGGTCGATAACCCTAAGTTGGCACGCAATCTAATGCGTTTGGCGTTGCTTTGGGTTTGCACTTCCATTAGTCCAAAGTTCCAATCGTGGGCAAGGTATAGCCCTTCGGACCCTGAGCCTGTCGACGAATTGATGACCGAAGGGAATAACGGGCCCGAACCTCCAATTTCGCCTCCAACCTCCAACACTACCAAAGGCAACTCGCCCGTAGATACCAGCCACGAGTTTTCTATTTGTGAGAGTTGATAAAACGATGTGCCAATAGTTTGTTTAAGTACCCCAGTGGTGAAATTGCCGTCCAAGCCATTGTTGAAACGCGAACGATTAAATCGCCAAAGAGTAGTTTTGTTTGGTGCATTTATTTGGAAATCAATGCCTTGCATATCTTGTGCCGAAACAGTAACGTTGCTATTGCTGTTGTTTACTAGTTCTTGCCAAATATGCAGCGGACCACTTTCTTGTAGCTGTGCATGCCATTTTAGCAAATAATTGCCAGCAGCAAAAGTGGCAATAAAATGCCCATCTTCTGCTGTTTGCTCTTGATAAGTCCAACTAATTGTTTGGTTGTTTACTTTAGGCAAAAGTGGGATAGGAGTAGCCCCATTTATCCAACTTTGGTTGTTTGTCTTGTTTTGCAACTCTGAGATGTAAACATTATTGTTATCAATGCCTATTTGTACTTTTAAGTCGCTGTTTTTCAGTGTAGTATAAATGGCATTGTTGCTCAAAACGGCATCTGTTTCGCTATAAGCATTGGCTTGCAAGGGCGAAAATGTGATGTCGTCGAACCAAATATCGCCCGTAACTCCACTGCCTGGATTGGTCCAATTTCGTTCCACCACAGCCCTTATTTGCACCGAGGTGTTGTTTCCGCTATTCCAAATACCACTTACGTATTCCCATTTGCCGTATTCGGTGCTGCGCAGTTGAAGTTCGCCAGCGGCATCGTTCATATCAATGTATGCCCAAGAGCTATCGTCAGTTCTAAAAATGTATCCGCTGTATTTGTAGTAGGTATTCTTTTTTACCGAAAGGGTAGAAGTGTAATTGGCCACTAATGTGCAAAAACCACGTCCTTTGCTGTGAAGCGATTTGCTTCCGCTGTGTGCCTTGCTGTTGTCAACGGCATTGCCCCAAGTAGACCAGTACGCCTCGCCTTGCTCAAACGAGTGGTTGTTTATCATATTATTGGCACTCGCCCAAAAACTCATGCCCAAACAAATTAGCGTGAAAAGGTATTTCATAGTATAGAGAAATTTCAATCTTACAATTATACAAAATTTTATGCAGAAAAGCAAATCCATAAAGAGCCAAAAAGGGCTATGGTTTTCAACCTTAAAAATATTTGTTATGTGGGAAGAAATAAAAAGCTATTTTTGGCAAACCAAATGCCAGTGCGGGTAATTTTTTTATACAAAATCTCAATAAATCTTTAAAAAATTCCAAGAAGTTTCTATGTTTATAGGGTGGAAAATATAAAACCTCTCGATGTGTAGGAAATCGTAATTATTGTTATGAATGAATCTCAAGAACGTCAACTAAAAATGTTGAATAGAATTTATGAGACATGTATGCCGCCTAGACCTGTGTTTAAGACATACCATGATGCCGTGCCTGATGGAATGGTGCCTTATATAAGTTGTTCAGACTTATTTGATTACAAGTTTAATGTAAGAATAATTCCTCTTGCAGAATTTATTTTGGGTGAAAATGACAAGTTGGAGAATGCAACAATTGTGGCAAGTTACAACTCAATGGAAGAACTTGTAGCAGACGGATGGGTGTTGGATTAGAAAATCTATGAACGTTTTATCTTTCAATTGACTTATGTCGAGAAGAATTAGGTGGTCGCAATATTGCGACCACCTCAAAGATTTGAGGTTTTCATATCAAAATCCATATGCTTTTACAGAGAGTGAAATCTAAAAATAAATGTCAAGATATTTGCGTAAAAAACTTGACTTTTGTATATTTGCAGAAAAATAGTTTTAATTATGAAAATAGCTAATGTTGTAAAGGAGAAAATGGCTTCATATGCTAATGGGGAGATTTTTACTGTGTCAGATTTTGGTTTGGAACCGAAGTATGATATGGCATTGGCTAAAACTTTGAGTAACAGAGATAGGTGAATCTGCCTTTGATGGTTGTACCTCTCTAACAAATGTTGTAATCCCAGAAGGTGTAACAGCGATAGGTCCCGTAGCCTTTTATAATTGTACCTCTCTAACAAGTGTTGTAATTCCTTCTAGTGTAACAACGATAGGTGAAAGAACCTTTAATGGTTGTACCTCTCTAACAAGTATTGAAATTCCAGAAGGTGTAACAGCGATAGAAAATCAAACCTTTAGAGAATGTACCTCTCTAACAAGTATTGTTATTCCTTCTAGTGTAACAGAGATATTTTACAATACCTTTGATGGTTGTACCTCTCTAACAAGTGTTATAATAAATGCAAAAATAAAGAAGATAGAATCTTGTACTTTTAACAATTGTACTGCACTAGAGAGTATAACATTACCTACAGGCGTAAATAGAATTGATGAGAGTGCCTTCAATGGTTGTACTTCTTTAAAAGTGATAAACGTTCCAGCAAAGAAAAAAGATTATTATATCCAACGCTTACCAAAAAAACTTCATTCACTTATAGTGGAAATGGAGCCAGTAAAGAAAGCAAAAAAGAAATAATTTTGATATGAAACTTCTAACCGAACTATATAAAATACCTGCCAAGACTGGCAATGAGGAGCAGATAAAATCCTTTATATTGGAAAATGTAAAGGACATACCTATGCAGGTGATTACCGACCAGATAGGGAATCTGTTCTTTGTAAAAGGTACTGCAGAAAGTTATCCTTGCGTGGCAGCGCATCTAGATGAGGTGCATTTGCCATGTGAGCGAGATATTGTGGTGGATGGCGATGTAATTTATGCTGTAGATAAGGCAAACGAGAGAGTAGGTTGCGGTGCCGACGACAAAAATGGTTTGTGGATGATAATCCAACTTTTGCGCACAGAACCAGTTTTGAAAGTTGCCTTGTTTGTGTTGGAAGAGAAAGTCTCTGATGATATTCCAGGTTGCAGAGGTGCACGTGCGTGCGATTTGTCTTTCTTTGACGATGCAAGATACGTATTAGAAATAGATAGAAAGGGTGCAAACGATGTGGTGCAAATAGGCAAAGATGATACGCTTCTATGCCCTGCAGATTTTATTCCAGAGTCAATTTTGTCGCAATACGGATACCAAATGGTAAAGGGAGGCAAAACCGACGTGGTGGAGCTAAAAATGCGAGGACTCGGCATCCCAGTTTGCAACATTGGTTGTGGTTACTACAACGCCCACACTGCCGACGAATACACTGTCTTCTCCGAACTAACTCACGCCCTTTGCTTTGTGCAGGAAATACTGAAAATGGTTTAATAAATACGTAAGGACATAGCGCGCTATGTCCTTTTTTATGTAGTTATTTTTGTTGCTAAAGTACCTCTATTGAAAAATTTATGCGAAAAATTGAAATGTTAAAATGACCAAATCTCGAAAAAAAACATAGATTTGGTCAAAAACCCCCTCATTTTTGCGTGTTTTTACAATTTTTTCTTACCTTTATCTAAAAAAATAATGCTGATGATTTGTTTAGTTGAAAGGATGTATAAATGTAAAATCTTATGAAAAAACATGTAGTAAATAGCGTTTCCCGTTTTAAAAGATCAAAAGATAAAGTCGTGAGTACGATTAATCAGATGTTGAGTGGATTTCGTTTCTTTTTTAAAGGATTAAAAAATAGTAAAGAAGAAATTTTGGTGTCTATTTTGCTGTTACTGATACTTACGTTCTTTCTTTCTATAATATTATATTGTGTAGAAAGTGCTGCTCAACCAGAGGTTTACAACAATTTTTGGAGAAACCTAGTATGGTCTTTTTGTGCTTATTTGGATGAACACCCAGATCATTTTGTTTTGCACGACCCTATAACAGTAGTAGGGAAAATAATGTGGGCTATTATTTCTATTTTGAAAATTGCTCTTTTTGCAGTGCCTACAGGTTTGGTTGCGAGTGGATTTAGTGATGCTGTGGCAAAGGAAGAAGAGGAAAATAAACTTTACAAGGCAAGCACTGCTATACGCAAAACATTTAATCGTATGATGCAGTCTGAGGCTTGTTATATGAAAGATGGTAGCAATGCGTCTTACAAATTTGTGCCTCGTTATCGTTCATTAAGTTACTTGCAAGTGAAAACAGGGCTTAATGTGAACGATATTGTAGATGCGGTGCAATATGCTCCAGACCTTCGTCTGGTAAATTTATCTTCTACGGTGTCTGGAAATAAGCAAAATGATATGCTTGCCGTGGCTCATATGCCTATCAATACCGAGTATGGTTGCTTTATAAATCGTGAATCTAATGTTACTATTATTTCAACATCAGACATATTAGGTCCAAGTAATTTTGCTTTTAGCATGGCAGCAATGGGATGTTTCAATTTTGTGAGTAAGGAACTCAGCCCTAGCCAAGTAGATGCCCTTAATTTTTACCTTTTAAGTAGCGAGGCTCTTGATAATATGGACGACTACGAAATGAAGGAAAATGTGGAGTCGCAAGCATTGCATTTTATCCATGACCTTATTTCTCTTAAAGAGCAAAGCACTGCAAGAGGTGAGAAACATTGGTTCTTTGTGGTGTTGGGTACTCATAAAACTACCGAAACCCAAGTGCAGTTTAGCCGTTTGGCTATAGATAAGGCGAAAAAACTTGAAAATCGCATTCAGCTAAGTGCCATGGAATATGGTAGCACAGTGCTTAAAGATGATGAGGTGGTATATCACACCATTGTGAATGATGTTACTTCTTCGCTTGCCAATCGTACTGCCATTGTAAACGATGTGAAGCAAAATATTGTGGTAGGTAGTGATAATAAAGAACAATATAAGGCAGTGCAAAATAAAAACCTAATGGTGCGTTTGGGCGGTGGTAAAGATTGTAATGCAGTAACCATTCGTATTGGTTATGAGATACTTGTGTATGACAATGCTCATCTGCTTAAAGCAAAAGATATGGCAGATATTATTCGTAACAATATTGAAAAGGATAGGGTTGTAGATGAAGCGATAGAGAAAGCAGCAAAAGTATGTTATGAAACCAAAGGACCTGGCTTTGCAGACGTGTATGGCACCGATGCTGTATTTGAGTCTGACCCTATTAAGCTGCAAAAAAAGATAAATAGGTGGTCAAAAAATGCCCTTGAGAAATACGAGCGTTTCAATCTCGACGGCACTCTCCAATCAAACTACAAACCTCACAAAAAACACTGGAAAAAGAAATAATTAAGAAATAAACGTTTTGTTTTACATTTTCACTCCCGTGCAAATATTTTGCATGGGAGTTTTTATGTCCCAATGTTCAAAAGCGACCCAAAAAGGGCCGAATTAGGGCCAAAAAGAGCAAACGTTTTCTGAAATTATTTTAGTTAATTTGTGTTGCTTATTTTAATAGGTGACACGTTTTTATATTATGTACTATTTTTTTAATTTTTAGAATTATGATACTTTTTGATTTTTATTTCAATGATGGTCAGGGATGGTTCTTTCGTTATGAATGGGATGAGGTGATAGATGAAATTAAAAAAGGTTGGAATAAAGACTATATTGTGACAGATATTGACTATGGAGATGGAGGATGGTCCGTTGTGATGACAAAAACAATTCCTAGTTCAGGACAATCCTTGTTTCTTTCTCGGGATTTTTCAGATTTAACTAACAAAATCAAGAGTTACTGGAAAAAGGGTCAATGTGTGACTAGTATTACCTACGATGGTAGGAAGTGGATCTGTTTCGCAACTACTGCTCATTATTATACTGACCAAAGTTATATAATAGGCAAATGGGATTATTGTATGGATTGTCTGAAGGAGGAATATAGAGAGAATAGGCGTGTTACTAGTATTGCATGCAAAGGTGATACATATCTTTTTATTTCTAGTGAAGTTGGATTCGGTCATATTTCTTATTCTCAATCAATAGATGTTGTTCGCAGTAGTGCCGAACTAAAGGAACTAAAGAATAAATGTTTAATTGATGATAGATTAATCACAGATATGCATAATATGTTTGGCTACTTAGTTGTTGTGACTTCAAGTTCAGCTCGTGAAGATGTAGAACAACGTTTAATAATATGTTCAACGGAAGAAATAAAAGAAAACATATCTAAAGGAAGAGCAAGAGGTTTTTATGTTGCATCAATGGCTTATTATGATGACTTGTGGTTAATTGCTTTTAGGCGAGATTAGTTTTAGGTATAACTTAAGTGATAATATGATTATATACTAAATATTTATTATGGCAAAGAAAAGAGATGTAATAGCTGAATCTTTGGAAGAGTTATGATAGTCTTGTTATATTTAAATGTGTTTGCATTTTGTAGTGCGGAAGTTATTTCTGAAATCTGGGTATGGACTTTTACAGCTCTCATTGCTTCTATTATTGAATTACAGAACAGAATGATATAGAAGAATTAGATTTTTCTAAAGTTACAAAATTGAAAGTATTGCCAGAGTACATGGTTAAATATGTGAGCATGCCACTTACTCGTTTTGTTATCCCTCAAGGGGTAGAAGTGGTAGAAAAGTCTTTCTTATGTGCGTGTGAATTAAATGAACTTTATATTCCAAATTCAGTGCGTTCTATTAGATTTCCATTGGACTTTGGTGAAGAAATGGAAGGCGAAGTTTATGTGTATGCCAAAAATTTAGATATTCAAAGATTGGCTTACAATCCAGTAGGTTTAGATATTTATGTGTTGGAAGAATATTATGACAATTATAAAACACAGTTAACTAAATTTGTCTGGGATGAATGGACAGAAGATCTAATTAGACTACACAAAATGCCACAAAATAAAAGAAATTTTTATGGTACACCAGTGGTATTATAAAAATACAATTTAATAAAATGCGAAGTAACAAAGGAATCCATTATTTATTTCACTTCCCCCACTGTACCACCTCTTGGTAGATAGGGTCTAACTCTTCGGTGGGTAGGGTAAGTATGCTAGGAAGACCTTTTGTAAGTGAATCTAATACAACTATTTGTTCGCTCAGTACTACGTCGTAGGCTGAGCGTTTTTCTTGTGGTAGGGTAGTGTATATGTCGTTGTAATACTTTAAGTAAAAGTTTCTAGCTCCGGTTGCAGTCTCGTGATATGGGAGTTTTTCTATACGCTGCAATGTGGTTTGATATGCTGAGTCTAAAAAGGCAGTAGCTTCTGCTTTGTAGTCGGCTTCTTGGTGTACAGTTTGTATTTCTTTTGCTGTAGGCAAAGGAGCAATAAATGCAATAATAGCAAGGGTAATAATGCTTGCTATAAGGTATGGTTTGCGATCTGCAAGGAGTATAGTTCTTTTTAGTTCGCTTATGCTTTGGTAGCGTAGCGATGGCTCTATTTGTGTGCACTTTGCAGAGATTTTCTTGTACTTCTTAGGGAAAAGTTCTCTGATAATAAGACCAAGTGAGTAGATGTCGGAAGGTGCTCCTGCGTGACCGTTTCCATTTAAAATCTCTGGTGCAGTATAACCCTCTGAGCCGCCAATAACACCGCTATAAATGCTGTCGTAGCTAGAAGATAAACCAAAATCTATTATTCTGGCTTTGCCAAGTGAGTTTATAATAATATTGTCTGGTTTAATGTCGTTGTGCAGTATGCCACGATGGTGTAGGTAGTCGATGCCGTCAAGAATATCGTGCATAATATGCACGTTATTAGCTTTGCCTTTCGGGTACTTTGACTGGCTCAGTGACCGAGATGTTAACAAATACTCTCTAAGTGTAACCCCATCTATATACTCCAACACAATAGCAGATCCAACAGGTGTGTCTTCTTCAAAACCTAGAGTAGAAACCACTGATGCGTGCGACAAGGTTTTGCCTATCTCGTACTCACGACGCAGAATTTCGCAAAACATAGCATCCTTCTCTCGTGTAGTTTTGAGAATGACATACTTTGTGCCACATCTTGCCTTATGCAGCACAAACATATTACCTTCGCTAATAGTATTTTCTAGAAAATATTGCATTTGTAGTTGATTTTGTTGCCTCTTAAAGTCAAAACCCATTACAAACTTACATTTTATATTTCATATGCACAAGAAACTACTTTTTTTTTAGGTTGATTTTGTATAAAAAAAGAGTTGCTAAATAGCAACTCTTGAAGTGTTATGAATATTCCTTTTTACAATTTCTCCAATGTGGTGATGCCATTTATCATGCCCATGGTGTAGCGGTTGCAGTATTCGCCTCCATGCACAAGATTATCTACAAATAGTGGGAAGTTCTTTAACATAAGGCTACACTCAAATGTATCATCTATCTGTAGAGTAGAGTTTTTAGCATCAATACACTTAAATGTTTTTCCGCCCATGTATTGCACAATGCAGATTCTATATGGCAACCAACCAAGGCGTATTCTGTCGCCAGATTTTAGGTCTTCTACTTTAATTGATACTGCTTCCACAATTATTTCAGATTCAGGATTTTTTTCTTTGCTTAAATAATCACAATAACTTTTCCATTGTTCGTGGCCGATGTATTTAGACAGAATATCCAATGTTCTAGTAAATACTGTGTCGTAACTAGATATGCGACCCCATAGCCTACGCAGAGTGTTTTCTGCAATGTGGTCTCTGGTGGTGCGCTCTATATCTGCAGCCAGAAGTGTAAAGTCACTTCTAGTTTCTATAGGATGACCAAATCTCTTTTCGACAGCCAATTTTAATGCTGCAACCTGTGGTATGCTTGTATCTATTGCCATACTACAAAGATAGATATATTTTTATTCACAGCATTAAAAAGGGTCAAAAAGGGCCAAATTAGGGCCAAAAAGAGCCAACGTTTTTTGAAATAAATTTTATTAATTTGTGTATAAAAATAATTTTATAAATGGATTAATAATTAGAACCTTGTGGTGTATAGGCAACCGTATAAAGATTATGAAGATATATGATTTAACCAATGGTAAATATAGTGATATATTCAATTCAACTTCATGTAGTACTATAGAAGAATGTATTAATGAATTGCCATATTTAATAAGGGATTATAAATTAAGTCATTTGTTTGATACAAGTGATATCAAATCAAAATTACAAGAGATTCCGGTGTTCTTAGTAGAAACATCAATGAAAGAAAAACAAGTGGCTGAGCCTAATTGTAATTCTTTAATTCAAATCCCATCAGATTTATGGAGTGAAGAAAATAATGAATTAAATTTAAAAGAATGGCTTAATAAAAAAGAAGGAGAACTAAGCGATATAGAATTAACTTCTCAAGAAAAAGATATTCATGATCGTTTAGGTGTTTATGTGTCTGAGAATGATGAAACGAGTCCAAAGAAAATATTTATTTGGATGGATAAGATTGTTGATTGTGCAGGGGGAATTTTGGATAATGCAAAAAGCTTATTTGAATTAGTGTTTGCTCATGAAATGGCACATGGTTTGATGGATGTAGAGTTGTATGGTCGCTCAGAAAAACTTAGTTTTACATATAATAACGATATTCTATATAGATTCTATGAGGAAGCGTATGCGAATGCCATAGCCTTAAGTGTATTATACTCTAGGCAAGGAGTACCTTCTTTTATAGAGGATTTTGTTAAAAATCAAGGAGGTGGATATTCAAAAGGTTGGGATTTGTATGATTATCATTGTAGAAATTTAGAACAATGGATGGCAGCAAAAGTGTTATTTAACTACGATATTGCTTATGTTCTAGGAAATAAAGATTCAGAGTATTGTTTTAAAATGCCAGAAATTATTGACTCAATAGGTCGTGAAGGTTGGATAGCAGTAATAAATCGCTATAATAAATGGTATTTAATGGATGTTAATACTTTATTACCAGTTCCTGGATTTAAAGAATATGACAATTTCTGGTCTTTTGGAGAAGATGGGTTGTGTATGGTTCGTTTGGATACACCAAATGATTATTTCTATGGCTATATAAACGAACAAGGCGAAGAAAAAATACCTGTTGAATATGATTATTTATATTCCTTTGAAAATGGTATTACGATTGCTAAAAAAGAAGGTAAATACGGTGCTATAGATTTAAATAACAATATTGTAATCCCATTTAATTTGCCATATGAAGATGTTCGTGCATTTAGAGATGGTAGAGCAGCAGTTAAAGATTCCTCAGGCTTATGGGGCGTAATTGATACAAAAGGAAATGAAATAGTGCCATGTGTAAACGATAGTATTGTTTTGTAACTAACACACATGTGCTCGCTCAGTACTTTATCGAAGGCCAAAAAGGGCAGGGGGTGTTTAAATAATCTTTAAACTTGCTGGTATCATCTTCACAGAGAATGAGTTGCTGTTGGTGTTGATAGGTTCGCCGTCGATGTGAAGGTAGGCTCCTACCGCTACATCAAGTATGCAGTCTCCGCAATCAAAGGTTTCTACAAACTTGTTTTTGTGCATTTGTTTAAAGAATAAACTATATGCCATGTAAGGTATGTTGTACCATTTGAATGGTTTAATAATGGTAACAGTAAAAAGTCCATCCATAAGGTTTGCGTGTGGGGCAATGTAGGCGTTGTTGCCAAACTGTTTGTTGTTGGCAATGTTCACCACAAATGCCTCACCTTTTTTACTCTCCATGCGAGCCCCAGCAACTTCATCATTACAAGAATCATCGCTTCCGCAAGTGTTGTCCCCGCCAAAACTCAAATGATATGAAAGGGGAGCATAGTCTTTGTAAGCTTTTAAGCTTAGCTTTACGTATGTCAAGAAACCACGCACCTTGGTTTGAGCAAACAAGTGACCAATAAGCGCATCAAAACCGCTACCGCAGGTGCAGAAAAATTTTCTGCCCAATACCTCGCCGCAGTCTATGCGATAAGATTTGTTTTCTTTAATTCGCTCGATAATCTGTTTGGTAGAAAGTCCAAACATACCCAAATCGCGCGCCAATCCATTGCCACTACCAGTGCCCACTATGATTAGAGCAGTCTCTGTGCCAACCAGTGCAGACGCAATCTCGTTCACCGTGCCATCTCCACCCACTGCCACTACTATTTCTACTCCGTCGTTTACAGCTTGTCTTGCAAGCTCGGTAGCATGTCCAGCACGTTCGGTCTTAATGCCTTTTATATTAAACTCTTCTTCAAGTGCTAAAACCACTTTCTTTGCTCTTTTTCTAGCTGCGTCTGTGCCAGAAACTGGATTGATAATAATGCGTATGTTCATGGTTAAATGTATTACAACGGCAAAATTATTAAAATATTCACATAAAACAAAAAAGAAAAATTTATCTTTGTGAGATTATTTTAGAAACTAGATTTTTATGCTATTCAATTCATTTGAATTTTTTGTTTTTCTGCCAGTATTCTTTCTTCTATATTGGTGGGTCTTTGATTTTCTAATTAAAGAAGCTAAACATCAATTATTATTTCAAAATCTACTAGTTGTAGCAGCTAGTTATTTGTTTTATGGTTGGTGGGATTGGCGTTTTCTTGTGTTGATAGCATTTACCTCACTTTGCTCTTTTCTAAGTGGAATAGCCATAGATAAATCCTCAACAAAGCAGCTTAAAACCTTTTGGATGGTTTTAAATGTAGTTGTAAATCTTTCTATATTAGGAGTTTATAAATACTATGATTTCTTTGTGTCTTCATTGGCTAGCGCCTTTAATATCAATGCAGAAACACATCTTCTACATCTTGTTTTGCCTGTAGGAATAAGTTTTTATACATTTCAAGCTCTTTCGTATAGTATAGATGTGTATAGAAAAAAGTTGGAACCAACGAGGGATATAGTTTCGTTTTTTGCCTTTTTAAGTTTCTTTCCTCAACTAGTGGCAGGGCCAATTGAACGTGCTACAAATCTTCTTCCTCAATTTCTTAAAAAACGTAGTTTCAACTACACAAAAGCTGTAGATGGGCTTCGCCAAATACTTTGGGGTATGTTTAAAAAGGTAGTGGTGGCAGACAATTGTGCATTTTTTGTAGATACAATTTATGGTAATGTAGAAGGATATAATGCCTCAACACTAGCCATTGCTGCAGTGCTATTTTCTTTTCAAATTTATTGTGACTTTTCGGGATATTCCGACATTGCTATAGGTCTTGGAAAACTTTTTGGTATAGACCTAATGCGCAACTTCAACGTGCCATATTTTTCTCGTGATATTGCTGAGTTTTGGAGAAGGTGGCATATCTCACTTACCACATGGTTTCGTGATTACGTTTACATACCATTAGGTGGTTCTCGCCCAATAAATAAACAGGGTGTTGCACTCTGTGGTTTTAGCAAAAAAGCAGTTGTGGTGCGCAACACTTTTATAATATTTCTTCTTTCTGGTTTTTGGCATGGAGCAAACTGGACTTTTGTTTTGTGGGGCGCATTTCATGCTTTGCTGTTTTTGCCATTGATATTATTAGAGAAAAATAGGAAATACACAGATGTGGTGGCAGAGGGAAAATTATTACCAACATTCAAAGATCTATTAAGGATGTTGATAACATTTATCCTTGCAACCATAGGTTGGATAATATTCCGTGCAGATAGTATTGAAGTGTTGGTGTGTTATTTAAATAGGTTGTTTGACCCCTCTTTGTGGGGAATGCCTTATTTAGTAAATAGAGTATTTATATTCTTGCCTTTAATAATAATGATAGCTATGGAGTGGATTCATAGAAACTGTTCTCATGGATTAACATTGGTAAAGGTAAAAAACAAGTTGGTCAGATATGCAATCTATTTTACTCTTGCATTTCTTATTTTAATAAACATGGGTCCAGAACAGAACTTTATTTATTTCCAATTTTGACATGAAGAATTTTTTAGTAAAACTAATATTTACATTTTTATTGCCTCTCATTTTACTTCTATGTGCAGTGGAATGGACATTGCGTTCCATCCCAAATGATTACGTATTCAAAGATAAAATGTTGTCTTCTAGATGTGCTGAGGTAGAGTTGCTTTCTTTTGGTTCTTCTCACGGACATTACGGCATACGTCCAGATTGTATGTCGTTGCCTGCATTTAATATGGGTATGCCTTCTCAAAGTATAAAATACGACCATTATTTGTTTTATAAATACGTGGATAAATGTCCTAATTTGAAATATGTAATTTTACCAATTTCTTATTTTTCTTTAGTTAATGAGTTGGAAGATGAGGCAGGATGGGCTCATGCTAAAGGTTATAGTATTTATATGGGATATGAGGGGAATGCATATAATCCTATTTATAATTTAGAACTGATAAATAAGGAAAAGTATATAGGATTAGTTAAGATTATTGGAAGTGATTTATCTTTTGTTACTTGCGACTCGTTGGGGTGGGGGAATAAGCGTGAATATGGCAATCAAAAACCAAATTGCACATCTTTAGCTATGAATGCGGTGGAATTTCACAATAGTGGTATAGGATTGTCTATAGAGACAAACTTAAATCGCATTGTAGATATAATAAATACCTGTCAGCAACGTAATATAAAAGTGATTCTACTTACTACGCCAGCACATGAAAGTTATTATAGTCTGTTAGATGAGAAACATTTGGCGTTGACAATAAACACTTGTGAAAAACTAGCAGAAGAGTTTGAAAATACTACTTATTTAAATCTGCTAAAAGATTCTTCTTTTGTATTTGATGATTTTTATGACCCAGACCACCTTAATACAATTGGTGCGGCGAAATTAACCAAGAAACTTGATGAGATGATTATTGAGTTAGGAGTTGGGACGTACTGATGAACGTCAGTGAATAATTAGGAGTTTAAAGTTTCAAGGGGAAGAGTGAAGAGTTATAATTGCTTAACCCTCGTAGAGGGTTGCTCTTTATTGTAGGCAGGTCTTAAGCGAGTCGATAGACGAGTGCAAGGCCTGTGTAATATAAAAAAAACCGAAGCATTTGCTTCGGTTTTTGTGATCCGCCTGGGGCTCGAACCCAGGACCCCAACATTAAAAGTGTTGTGCTCTACCAGCTGAGCTAGCGAATCTCCGCTATTTGCTGTGAGGTTTCCCTTAATTGCGATGCAAAGGTAGCAACTATTTTTGAACCGTGCAAATTTTTGAGTAACTTTTTTCAAAAATAATGCATTTTTTTTCTTATCTCATTGGTTGGCTAAATTTCTTTTCGCCTTTTTCGCGAGCTTTATGCATGTTTTTAAACAATTCGCCTTTAAATTTCTTGCAAGCAGCCTTCACTTGAATAAGTTTTGTTGCAGGAATTTCTTTTAAAAACATTCCTAAGTATTCTTTTTCCAAATTTTCTTGAGCAATTTTCTTATCAACTATTTCGTACATTACTTTTTCAGCTTCTTCGTTTGAAGTAATGTCTTTAATAGATTTTTCCAATTTTCTAATTTCTCTTTTTAGATTTCTGTGTTTTTCGTCAAACTCTTTGCTGATTTTAGAATATGCCTCAAGTTCAGTTTCTGTTAATATGTTTTCATTAGAGATATATTCAATTTCTAATTGTGTAAAATCAATTTTTTTTGGAGCTTCTTCTTCCGCAAATATTGCTAAAGAAAAAACTAAACTTATAATAAATAATGTAGCTTTTTTCATAATTGTCTTTATTTGTTATCGGTTAATAAATAATACATATCTTCGGTTTCATATTCATCAAGAAGATATTCATAGTCATCTTCTGTAAATTCTATTTCAGCCATCATCATTTGTTCCTCCTGAGCACGCTCAATTATTGGCTGAACAGCCAAATAACTTGTGCCTGAAAGGATAGCTACCACAGCAGCAACTCTCATAAGAGGTTTAAGTCTATCGCCAAGGCTAATAGATTTGCCTACAGGCTTCACTTGAGTTTCAACGGTAGGTTTTATTTCTGCAGTTTCAGAAGCTACTGGAGCTTCTTCAGCAGCCATTCCTTCAGGTAAAGGCATGGTATCTAAAATTTTATCCATGTTGTTGGCGAAGTCTTCAAAGTAGTTTTCTGGCACTTTGTAAGGATTTTTATTGCCAATTTTCTCTAATATGTTATTTTCTGTTTTCATATTCACTTATTTTTGCCTAAATTTGACGTGTAATTAAACTATAAGTTTAACGTATTGACAAAATATATTTTTCAACTTTCTTAACAGCTAGGTGATACGATGTTTTGAGTGCACTTTCCGACGTGCCTAAAATTTCAGACATTTCGGCATACGGCATCTCATCAAAGTATCGCATATTAAACACAAGTCGCTGTTTATCAGGTAGTGTAGCTATTGCTTTTTGCAAAAGTTTTTCTAGCTCATCACCTTCAAAAAGTGGGTCGTTGTTTAAGTGTGTAGAAAGATTGGTTTCAAAATCAACACATTCGCCCGCGTGTTTAGAGTAAGAGGAATTTAAGAAATCTATGGTTTCATTTGTGGCTATTCTGTAAAGCCATGTTAAAATATTGGCATCGCCACGATACTTTAAAATGTTTTTCCACGCTTTAATAAAGGTGTTTTGTAGAATATCGTTGGCGTCATCATGCACCGAAACCATTTTTCTTATATGCCAATATAGGCATTGCTGATAAGTACGCATTATATTAGAAAACGTACTTCTACAAGTGGCAGGATCATTTAATAACCTGAAGACTTGTGCATTATCTTTAAAATCGTTTTTGCTCATAATTGAGTGCGAAATTAAAACATAAATTTTATTTAAAAAAATTTTATTGGAAAAATGAATGTATATGAAAAAAATACTGTAGAATTTGTGACAGTAGGAGTAGAGTTTTGTGCTTTTATTGAAAAGGCAAATGAGAAAAGTTTTGATACATTTGTGCCTGTGTTACAAAAATTATTGCCATTTTTGTACCTTAAAGCTACGTTGGTGGAAAAACCTATTGTTTTAGGAGAGGATGAGTTGGGAACTTATGTTACCGAGGTGGATTATGAAAGTATTAGGGCTACTATTGCCAATATTTTAGAGGATAAAGATGACTTTTATAATGGTCATGAACCAATGTCTATTTCAGAATGTGTGGCGGATATTTATCAAGACATTAAAGATTTTATTTCAAATTATAAGACAGGAATGGAAGATGTGATGAATGATGCAATTGAAAAATGCATAGATAATTTTCAAACATATTGGGGAGGTAGATTGTTGGAGGCTTTAAGTGCAATACACAAAATATCATATACAGAATTGGATGAGTTATGTTAAATTTTAGAGAGTCGATTTCAAAGGAAGAGATAAACAGTCTGCCCGTGTTGGAGTACGAGGGTAGAAATATAGTTTTAGTGGATACTTTGAGTAAACTTAAAACTACTATAGAGGTCTTGAAAAATGAAGATGTTTTGGGATTTGATACGGAAACAAAACCTTCTTTTGAAAAAGGAAAAACAAACAAAGTAGCACTTTTGCAATTTTCTACAGCAGATACATGTTATTTAATAAGACTAAATGTGCTTGGGATGCAAAATTCTATTATAGAACTTTTATCTTCTGAGAAGCCACTTAAAGTGGGGCTTTCTTTAAAAGATGATTATAAGATGCTAAACAGAAGAAGAAGTTTTAAGCCAGCAGGTTTTCTTGATATTCAGTCTGTTATAAACAAATTTGGCATAAAAGATATGAGTCTTCAAAAGATTTATGCTATTATGTTTAATAAGAAAATCTCTAAATCGCAACGTTTAACAAATTGGCAAGCACCAAACCTTACCATTCAGCAACAAACTTATGCAGCAGTGGATGCTTGGGCTTGTATGGATATATATAATGTGATAAAAGATGAACTATAAAAAGATATTTTTAAAGAAAGGGAAGGAGTCTTCTCTTGAGCGTTTTCACCCTTGGGTGTTTTCTGGCGCAGTGGCTTATGCCGACAAAAACATTGCCGAAGGCGAAATTGTAGAAGTTTATACTGCAAATAAAGAATTTATTGCCGTTGGGCACTTCCAAATAGGTAGCATTGCAGTGCGCGTGTTGAGTTTTGACCAACAAGAAATCAATCACGATTTTTGGGTGAAACGTCTTTCTGCTGCGTATCAAATGCGTAAAGATTTAGGTTTGGATTATACTGCAGAACACTCATCTTTCCGCCTTGTGCACGGTGAGGGTGACTTTTTGCCAGGTCTAATTGTGGATTTCTACGGATCTACTGCTGTGATGCAGGCTCACTCTGTGGGTATGCATATGCATCGTGAAGAGATCGCTCAGTGCCTTGTGGAAATAAGCGAAGGCAAAATAAAAAATGTGTATTATAAATCTGAAACTACTCTTCCTTACAAGGCAGATACTGGTGCTGAAAATGGTTATCTAATTGGCTCAGACTCAGATGCTATTGCTCTTGAAAACGGCATTAAATTTTGCATCGACTGGGAAAGAGGTCAAAAAACAGGTTTCTTCATAGACCAACGTAGCAATCGTCAACTACTTGAACAATATTCTCGTGGTCGCAAGGTGCTAAATATGTTCTGTTACACAGGTGGTTTCTCTTGCTATGCAATGCGTGGTGGGGCTGCTTGCGTGCATTCAGTTGATAGTTCTTCAAAGGCTATCGACCTTGTAAACAAAAATATGGAAATGAACTTCCCTGGTGATAAACGTCATGAGGCGTTTGCACAAGATGCGTTCAAATTTCTAGATAATATGTCTGACGATTACGATTTAATTATCTTAGACCCTCCAGCTTTCGCAAAACACCGTGATGCTCTGCGCAATGCTCTTCAAGGTTATAAACGCCTGAATGCTAAGGCATTTGAGAAAATTAAATCTGGAGGTATCTTGTTTACTTTCTCTTGTTCGCAAGCGGTAAACAAAGACCAATTCCGCCTTGCTGTGTTCTCTGCTGCTGCCATGAGCGGCCGCAAAGTGCGCATTCTTCACCAAGTAACTCAACCTGTGGACCACCCAATCAACATTTACCATCCGGAAGGGGAGTATTTGAAAGGGTTGGTGTTGTATGTAGAATAATTGTCGAGTGATTTTATAGGGTGATTTTGTCGTTGTGCTCGTGTTCACAATCCTCATTTACGTCAGTAAACTCCGGTTGTTCACACCTCGCACGCCTAAAACTCACCTCTCTAAAATACACCCTCCTAAGGATGTGTAAATTGAATTAAACATTATGAGGATTCTTTTAATTATATTATTTTCTATATCGTCGTTTTTTGCTTTCGGGAGAACAGCGGAGAGAGTTATGACTGGCGTGGAGGTGCTGCGTCAGGGGGGATTTGAATGCCTAAAAGGGAAGCGAGTGGGGTTGATAACAAATCCTACTGGGGTAGATAGCAATCTGAAATCTACTGTGGATATTCTTTTTGAAGCAGAAGAGGTGAATCTTGTGGCGCTGTACGGACCTGAACATGGTGTGAGAGGCGATGTGGTGGCAGGCGAAAAGGTAAACGACCAAATTGATGCAAAAACTGGTTTGAAAGTATATTCTCTATATGGCAAAACTCGCAAACCAACTGCAGAAATGCTTGCAGGTGTGGACGTTTTGGTTTATGATATTCAAGATATTGGCTGTCGATCTTACACTTTCATTAGCACAATGGGGCTAGTAATGGAGGCTGCTTTAGAAAATAGCGTTGAGGTAGTTGTGCTAGATAGACCAAATCCATTAGGTGGTTTAAAAGTAGAAGGTAGCGGAGTGAGTGAAGGGTATTTCTCATTTGTAAGTCAATTTGATATACCTTATATATACGGTCTCACTTGCGGTGAACTTGCACTTTATTTAAACGAGAAAATATGTTGTTCTCTCACAGTAGTGCCAATGCTGGGTTGGGAACGCACAATGAATTTTAAAGATACAGGGCTTCCTTGGGTGCCTACTTCTCCACAAATACCATCTACTACATCGGCTATTTGTTATCCTGCCACAGGCATAATAGGTGAAATGGGCTTCTTAAATGTTGGTGTGGGATATACTCTTCCTTTTGAGGTAATGACAGCGCCATGGGCAAATGCTGTGCAACTTGCCGATTCGCTAAATGCTTTAGACTTGCAAGGAGTAGATTTTCGCCCTATCACTTTCAAACCTCTATTTGGTTCACTTCAAGGCAAATATGTGCAAGGTGTGCAAATTCACATTACAGACTTCAATGCTGCACGTATCTCAGAAATACAATTTCACGTGATAGAAATGATGCATAAGCTTTATCCAGAACACAAACTTTTCTCTGAAGAAACAAAGAAAAGAAACAATATGTTCGACAAGGTTTGTGGCACAGATTTCATCCGCACAGAATTTTCTAAAAACTACAAAGTCTCTGATATTTTGCCATATTGGCGTGGTGGAGAGGAAGAGTTTAAAGCAAAATCTTCTAAGTATTATTTGTACTAAAGTGCATATAATCAATCTGTTTGGATAGAATATCTTTTGAAATACAAATTAATAATTAAGATGTTTTAGTAGTGTATTTGTAAAAATTCACTACTAATTGTATTTGCATGTTGTTCTTAGTATTATCTTTGCGCAGTTATTTTTTAATACTTAATATGAAAAAGAATTTTTTATTTTTATTAGTTGCGGCCGTAGCAATGGTGGGCTGTAAGAGTTATTCATTTATGGAGTCAACTCCAAGTGTGGATTTAGCAAAGAAATTACCAGCAATGGAAGTAAACTTAGATGAATCTAGTTTTGCAACTATTACAGGTTATGAAACTACAGAGACTAAAGGTTCTACTTATGTTGATTATTCAACAAACACAAATTGGGCATATGGCTCTACAAGCAGCAAATCTGTATCATACGCAAGCTCAGATTTAAACAATCTAAAATCTCTTTACTACACTAATATGTATGATAACATCATTAGTAAAGTAGGTGAAAAGAAAGGTAAAGTTGTTTGCCGTCTTGTAACTGGTGATTCTGATAAAAATATTGGTTTTACTATTTTAAGTGCATGTACATTGTGTATTCCAAACCTTTTTGGTATGCCATTTATTTCTGCTACAACAAATATGATGGTAGAGATGGATTTTATGGATATGAACAACAATGTAGTTGCTTCATATAAATCAAAAACTCATAAAGTAAAAAAATATGCTGCATTGTATTGGGGATATGATGATTGTGAAGGCGTATCTATCGCTGAAACATTTAAAAAATGCTTAGATTACGTAAACAAACAAATCAAAGGTGATTACGACAATTTGATTTCTATTTACAATAAATAACCATTATTCTAAATATTTATACAGAGAGGGCAATTTAAATTGTCCTCTCTTTTTTTGTTTGTAGAATTTTGAATTTGTTTAAAAAATATTAAATTTGCAGAATGTAGTCCTTACAAGATCAAATTTTAAATCAAATATCTATGAAAAAAATTACAACGTTATTTTTGTTGCTGTTTACGGCATTTAATATGCTTGCAGCAAGCCTTACGCTTTACTTCGTGGACGAAAGCGGTTGGGGCAACATTCATGCATACGCATGGAAAAACTCCACTCAAGCAAATCTTGGGGGCTGGCCTGGCACTCAAGCTACACTTGAGTCAAAAACTATGGGCGGCAAAAATGTATATTCTTATACATTTGAAAGCACAGCTGCCGACAGAATTATTTTCAACAATGGTGATAATGGAAAGAAAACTGGTGACTTAACTGTAAACGCTTCTAAGCCATATTATTACAGCAGTACATGGAATGCGACCATTACTTACGATGCACCTGCCACCTATTGCATGGCTGGTATAGCAAGTGTATCTGGTACTGATTGGTGTTGTGGCCAAGAATGGACTCCAAGTGGTTGTGAACTAACAGATGGAAGTATTTCTTTCAGCACACTTCCTGCTGGTGAATACAAATTTAAAATCACCAATGGCACATGGAATAGTTCTTGGGGTTACAGTGCGTTAACATCTAAAACAGGATGTACCGAAGACACCAATGGCAACGTGGTAATTACCCTTTCTAAAACAAGTGATGTAAAAATTGCTTTCAATTCATCAACTAAAAAAATCACCGTTACAATTACTGAGGTTAGCACTCCTATAGATCCAGACGAGCCAGTAACTCTTACTGCCACAATTGCAGCTATCCGCAGTCGTCTTTCAATTAACACAAACGACTTCACCGACTTTGCTGGTCTTTATGTATCAAAACTTCCTACAGTTACAGGCGGAACATTAAGTTCATATGCATGGGAGTATTCTACAAATAATACTACTTGGTCTGCATATTCTGCAGGCGATGGTGCTTCTTGGGACAACATTCGTCCAAATAAAGCTGGCTACTACCGTTGTACTCTTACATACGATGTAAACGGCGAAACACAAACAGCTGTATCAAATACACTACAAATTACAAATAAAGGTGGTTCTTCTGTATCATTCAGTAGTAACCTTCCTGTGGTTTTAGTTCGTACTTCAAAAGATTTCCCTACTCCTCCAAGTGGTTATCCTACCACAGAGCAAGTGGCAGAACTTAAGGCTAAACGCAGTGTGGATGTAAAAATCCTTTGGAACAAAAATGGAGGCAACGTATCAAACAGCGATATCAACAACAAAGATATGCTTCACTACGACCGCAAGGCGCGTATGAACTATCGTGGTTCTTCAAGTTTGAACAACCCTAAGAAAAGTTTTGCCTTTGTAACAGGCGACAAAAACTGCGACTCTAAAAAACTTGGCGAAGTAAAAACCAAGAAATTTGCTATGTTTGATGGCGACTCACACAAAGACTGGGTGATGTATGCTTCTTATCCAGATGCAACATTTATGCGTAACATTCTTTCATATCACCAATATGCTAAGATGACAGGTCTTTGGGGCGTAAAATGTAGATATGTGGAAATGTACCTAGATGGTGAATACCAAGGTATTTACGTATTTATGGATAAAATGACACAAGATGAAACACGTATCAATGTAAACGAAGACACTGGTTATATTGTTCGTTTCGACAAAACTGATATGGTTGACAGATTTGATGGCTACTCAGGTGCAAACGAAGACTATAAACGTTGTACATTTATCACTTCAAACACTGGTAAGAAAACAATCACTACATACAATATGCAAGTGGACCAAGCGTTTGAAATTGAATATCCAGAACGCGAAGACATTGCTACATTCGACGACGACGGCAATGTGACCGACGACTCTGCTTGGGAAGCTAAAGTAAATGAAGTGAAGTCTATGTTTGTTGCTATGGAAAATGCAATTCTTGCAAATGACTATGACAAACTAGCTCAAATTATTGATTACGAAAGCTGGGCAGACTGGTTTATTTTCAATGAATTCTCTAGAAATGCTGACGCATATCGTATTTCTTGTGTATTCCAAATCAACTCTGCGTCAGAAAAAATCGTTGCAAACCCAATTTGGGACTACGAACTTGGTTTAGGTAATCAAGATACCAAAACTTCTGGCCTAATGGTAGAAGACCAAACATATTACGACGATGATTTTCCAACTCCATTTTGGTGGACAGGCAAGGGCAAATCTGGTTGCAATGGTATTTTAGGCGACTGCAAATTTAAAGCCATCGTTAAAGAACGTTGGGCAAAACACACAGCAGCAAATGGAGCACTAAACTCTACTGTGCTTAATGCGAAAATAGACAGTTTAGCAAATGTACTTTCACAAGGTGCAGGTGCAAGAGAAAAGAGTAAATGGAATACTTACTCTTCTTCTAGTACATCAACATTAAAATCTTGGATTACAAACAGAACTTCTGGTTTAAATAGTATTATCAACGGTTGGACTGTATGTGACGAAGATGATGATCAAGATACACCAACAGCAAGCTATTATATAGCAGGTGCTCTTATAGAAAATGGCACAGCAGTATCTGGTGGCGAATGGTGTTGTGGACTAAAATGGGACCCAGCGGGTTGTGCACTTACAAACAATACTGTAACATATGCAGGTCTTGCTGCTGGTGAATACAAATTTAAAGTTACAGACGGTACATGGAGCAAAAACTGGGGCTACTCAGCACTAACTTCTACTTCAGGTCTTACAAATGATACCGATGGTAATGTGGTTGTAACACTTTCAAAAGCATCTGATGTAACAATTACATTCAACCCTATTACAGAAAAAATCACTGTTACTATTAAAGAATCTTCTGTTGTAGAGCCAGAAGTTGACTTTACTATTGCTGCTATTCGAGATAGATTAAGCATTAATACAAACGACTTTACAGACTTTGCAGGTCTTTATGTTGCAGGACTTCCTACTGTGGAAGGAGGCACATTAAGTTCATACGCTTGGCAATATTCTACCGATAAAAATACTTGGGCTAAATATTCTGATGGTCAAGGTGCTTCTTGGGACAATATTCGTCCAAATAAAGCTGGCTATTATCGCTCAGTAATAACATACGATGTAAACGGCGAAGCTGTAGAAAAAGTTTCAAATATTCTTCAAATTAAATCAAATGGTGGTTCTACTGTTACATTTAGTAGTAAACTTCCTGTATTCCTAGTGCGTACATCAAAAGATTTTCCAAATGTAACATATCTAGACAACGATGGCGTGGCTGAAATGAAGGCGAAACGTAGTGTTGATGTTAAGATTCTTTGGAATGAAGAGGGTGGTGCAGTGACTAATGCAGATGTTAACAATGCAGATATGCTTCACTACGACCGCAAAGGACGTATGAATTATCGTGGTTCTTCAAGTCTTCGTAATGATAAGAAAAGTTACGCATTTGTAACTGGCGATAAAAATTGCGATCCTAAAAAATTGGGCGAGGTTAAAACCAAAAAGTTCGGAATGTTTGGTGAAGCTGCGCAAAAAGATTGGGTTCTTTATGCATCTGCTCCAGATGCTACCTATATGCGCAATGTATTGTCATTCCACCAATATGCACAAATGACAGGTCTTTGGGGTGTGCGTTGCCGTCACGTAGAACTTTATGTAGATGGTGAATATAAAGGTATTTACGTGTTTATGGACAAAATTACCCAAGACGAAAACCGTGTTAATGTAAACGAAGATACTGGCTTTATTGTTAAGTTTGACAAAACCGATGAGGTGGATTCATACGATGCATACGCGGGTGCCAATGAGGATTACAAACGTAATACCTTCCTTACATCTAATACAGGTAGAAGACATATTAGCACATATGATCAATATGTAGACCAAGCATTTGAAATTGAATATCCAGAACGTGAGGATATTGCAGAATTTGACGATGATGGCAATGTGGTAAATGACGCTCCATGGGATGCAAAAGTAGCCGAAGTGAAGGGTATGTTTACTGCGATGGAAAATGCTATTTTGGCAAATGATTATGATAAACTTGCAACAATTATAGATTATGAGTCATGGGCAGATTGGTTTATTATGAATGAATTCTCTCGTAATGCCGATGCTTATCGTATTTCTTGCGTGTTTACAATCAATGCTTCTGGCGACAAAATAGTAGCAAACCCACTTTGGGATTATGAACTAGGTTGGGGTTATCAAGATACCAAAACATCTGGCCTAATGGTAGAAGACCAAACATATTACGACGATGATTTTCCAACTCCATTCTGGTGGACAGGTAAAGGAAAATCTGGTTGCAATGGTATTCTTGGCGACTGCAAGTTTAGAGCAATTGTAAAAGAACGTTGGGCTAAATATATTGCTGCTGATGGTGCGCTTAATTCTACAGTTCTAAATACTAAAATTGATAGTTTAAAAACTGTGTTGAGCGGTAGTTCAACTAATGCATCTGTTAGCACAAGTTCATTAAAATCATGGATTACCAATCGTACTTCTGGTTTAAATTCTGTTATTAGTGCATGGGAAACATGCCCAGTGCCAGAAATTTCAGACCTTGTTGCTCCTGAGTTTGCAAAAATATATGTTGGTGAAACTGTTAATGGTACAGCAACCTTCTCAGTTCAAAATGCTTCTGATGTTGAGGTAGTATTGAGTGGTGACGATGTATTTAGTGTTGTTAGCGAAGCTAATGGTGCGGTTGAAATTAAGTTTGCTCCTAGTGCCGCTGGTACATTCAATGGTGCACTTACAATTACTGCAGACGGAGTAGTAACAGTAATCATTAACTTCTCTGCTTCTGCAATATTGAAACCAGAGATTTCAGATTTAGTTGCTCCAGTATTCGGTGAAATCTATGTAGGTGAAAACGCAACAAGCGTTGCAACATACTCAGCCCAAAATGCTTCTGATGTTGAAGTAGAACTTGCAGGCGAAGGATTCAGCATCCTAAACGAAGCTGATGGTTCTGTAGAAATCCTATTTGCTCCAACCACAGCTGGTACATTCAATGGTGCACTTACAATTACTGCAGATGGCGTAGTAACAGAAACAATAAACTTCTCTGCAACAGCAATCCTAAAACCTGAGATTTCAGATCTAGTTGCTCCAGAGTTTACACAAATCTATGTAGGAGAGACTGCAACTGGAACAGCAACATTCTCTGTAGAAAATGCAACTGATGTTGAAGTAGAACTTTCTGGCGAAGCATTTAGCATCTTAAGCGAGGCAGATGGCTCTGTTGAAATAGTATTTACACCAACTACCGCGGGTACATTCAATGGCACATTAACAATTACTGCTGATAATGTAGTATCAGAAACAATAAACTTCTCTGCTTCTGCAATTTTGAAACCAGAGATTTCAGATCTAGTTGCTCCAGAGTTTGCTAAAATATATGTTGGTGAAACTGTTAATGGTACAGCAACCTTCTCAGTTCAAAATGCTACTGATGTAGAGGTAGTGTTGAGTGGTGACGATGTATTTAGTGTTGTTAGCGAAGCTAATGGTGCGGTTGAAATTAAGTTTGCTCCTAGTTCCGCTGGTACATTCAATGGCACATTAACTATTACTGCAGATAATGTAGTAACAGAAACAATAAACTTCTCTGCTTCTGCAATTTTGAAACCAGTAATTTCAGACCTTGTTGCTCCTGAGTTTACACAAATCTATGTAGGAGAGACTGCAACTGGAACAGCAACATTCTCTGTTGCAAACGCTTCTGCTGTAGAAGTAGAACTTTCTGGCGAAGCATTTAGCATCTTAAACGAGGCAGATGGCTCTGTTGAAATAGTATTTACACCAACTACCGCAGGTACATTCAATGGTGCACTTACAATTACTGCTGACGAAGTAGTAACAGAAACAATAAACTTCTCTGTAACAGCAATCCTAAAACCTGTGATTTCAGACCTTGTTGCTCCTGAGTTTACACAAATCTATGTAGGAGAGACTGCAACTGGAACAGCAACATTCTCTGTTGCAAACGCTTCTGCTGTAGAAGTAGAACTTTCTGGCGAAGCATTTAGCATCTTAAGCGAGGCAGATGGCTTAGTTGAAATAGTATTTACACCAACTACTGCGGGTACATTCAATGGTGCACTTACAATTACTGCTGATGGTGTAGTAAAAGAAATGATTGATTTCACTGCGATTGCAATAGAAAGTATTACAACTGATATTGAAGAAGATGAAGCACTAAATATTTTTGCTAAAGAGGGTACAATTTATTGTGACGAAGAATTTACAATATACAATTTAGCAGGATTGAATGTAACTTCTTTAAATGGAACCTTACAAGGTGTTTACTTAGTAGTAACAAGTAGAGGCAACAAACAAATTAGTGTGTGGTAATCTCTAAAATCTTGTATAATAAAAAAGTCTCAGCCAAATGGTTGAGACTTTTTTATGTGTTAGGAATGAATTAGATAAGGTTGATTAATAATTCTTTTCCTTCTTCTACTACGTTGATTTTACCTTCACGTAATAACCAGCCAAGAGCTGCATACATATCTTTTTCTGTTAATTTAGTAGCTTTTTTAAGGTCTTTGCCGTTAACAGCTTCAGTTGCAGCGTTTAACACTTGCCATACAGCACCAGCGTTGTTTCCTACTTTTTCAAACATAATTTTTTCTAGTTTAGGGTGATTAATTTTCAGCAAAGTTAATAATTTATGTGTGTTTATATGTTTTACAGCATAATTAAAATATAATATTTAATAAACATTAACATTTAGGTTTTTCAGAAATTTACAATTTATACGTTTGCATTAGAAAAATAAAGTATCTTTGCAACCGAAAAATATTTGTGCCTTCTTAGCTCAGTTGGTAGAGCAACTCATTCGTAATGAGTAGGTCGAGGGTTCGAGTCCCTTAGAAGGCTCAAAAAATTAGGTCTTTGACATTTTGTCGGAGACCATTTTTTATTATTACAAAAATGTTACATATTAACATTTATTAACAATGATTTTAACTCCTAATTATTCGGGCTATGCCCTCATGATTCCGCTCCCGCTCGGCATAGTTCAAACAAGTTTGACTCTGCTCTCGCTTACTCGCGGAATTCCTAATTTATTTAAGTTTATTTTACATCATTTTTACAATAGTTTAGATGTAAATTAGGTATATTTGCAACGTTTTAAATGAAATTTAATTAATAATATTATAAAATGGAAAAAGTAAGTTACGCATTAGGTTTAAGCATTGGCAATAACCTACTAGGTAGTGGTATTAAAGACCTTAATACAGAAGAGTTTGTAAAAGCTATTAAAGCTGTTATGGCAGGTGAAAAACCAGAAATGTCATACGAAGAAGCTAAACAAGTGTTGGATACATTCTTCCACGATTTAGCAAATAAAATCAATGAAAAAAATATCCAAGCAGGTAAAGATTTCTTAGCTAAGAATAAAGAACAAGAAGGTGTTGTAGAACTTGCAAGTGGTCTTCAATATCAAATCTTAACCTCTGGTGCAGGTAAAAGTCCTTCTATTACAAATCGCGTGAAATGTCACTATACAGGTATGCTACTTGATGGAACTGTATTTGATAGCTCTGTACAACGCGGCGAGCCAGCAGAATTTGGTGTAAATCAAGTGATTGCAGGTTGGACTGAAGCTCTTCAACTTATGAAAGAAGGAGATAAATGGAGACTATTTATCCCATCAGATATGGCTTATGGTGCTCGTGGCGCAGGTAATTCTATTCCTCCTCACGCAACACTTATTTTTGATGTTGAACTTATTGAAGTAAAATAAGATGAAAAGACTTAGTGTAATTCTGTTTGCTATTTTTATTTTTTCTATGGCTATGCAGGCCAAACCAAAGAAGAATAATAAAGTAGAAGAACCTGTAGCGCCTAAGATAGAACTAATAACAGATTCAGACTCTGCTAGTTATGCGTTAGGAGTCTATATGGGCAAGCAGATGTCTATGCAATTGTCTTCTTCTGATTATAATCTAAGTTTGTTTGTTCAAGCATTGGTTGATGCTATATATGATGCACCTTTAAAAATATCTCCAGATAGTGCAGTAATGTTCTTAAATGCTTATGAGAAGAAACTTAAAGAACAAGCAGCTGCAGAAACAATTCAACGTGGAGAATCTTTTTTAGCAGAAAATGCTAAACGTGAAGGTGTGCAAACAACTGCTTCAGGTCTTCAATATCAAGTAGTTAAAATGGGGGATGGAGCAAAGCCAATTGCTTCAGACAAGGTGAAAGTGCATTATGAAGGTTTCTTGATTGATGGAAAGAAATTTGATAGTTCTATTGATCGCGGACAACCTACAGAATTTACCTTAAATAGAGTAATTAAAGGTTGGACAGAAGGTTTACAACTAATGCCAACTGGTTCTAAATTCACTTTCTATATTCCTTATAACTTAGCTTATGGTGCTCAAGGAGCAGCTGGAAATATTATTCCTCCATATTCTACACTAATTTTTGAAGTTGAATTATTAGATATTGTTAAATAAAAATTAAGATGAAAAAAATTATTTCTTCAGTAGCTGTTTTCTCAGCTATGATATTTGCTACATCATGTGTAAATAACACAAATGTAGAAGTTAAAAATGCTGCAGACTCACTTGCTTATGCTGCAGGTGTAGTGAATACAGATCGTTTGATTGAACACATTACAACTCGTATGGGAGTTGATGAAAAATATGTGCCTGAAGTATTAAAAGGTATAGAAGAATCATTTAAATCTGGTTCACCAGAAAGTGACGCAAAAAACATTGGTCGTCAACTAGGTTCTCAACTTAAAAACCAAATTCTTCCTTATATGAATTCAACTATTTATCCTGCTGGAAATGACTCTCTTAATGCAGATATTTTCTTTGCAGCATTTATGGCGACACTTAAAGGAGAAAATACTTTAGTAGATATGCAAACAGCTAACGCATACTTTTTGTCTGAATCAGAGAAGGTGAGACAAGCTAATATGAGTGCTGTGTATGCCGACAATAAACTAGCAGGTGAATCATTCTTAGAAGCAAATAAAGCTGTTGCAGGTGTGCAAGTAACCGAGTCTGGTCTTCAATACAAAGTTACAAAAATGGGTAAAGGTAAAAAACCTTCTGCTACCGACAAAGTGAAAGTTCACTATCATGGTACTTTAATCGACGGTACAGTATTTGATAGCTCTGTAGAACGTGGCGAGCCTATCGTATTTGCTCTAAATCAAGTGATTCCAGGATGGACAGAAGGTGTGCAACTTATGCCTGTAGGTTCTAAATTCACATTCTATATTCCACAAGAATTAGCTTATGGTGATCGTGAAACAGGTTCTATTAAGCCTTTTTCTGCACTGATATTTGAGGTTGAGTTATTAGGAATCGAATAAGAGTTTTTTAAGGGTGCTTTTGTCGTTGCCCTCGTCTTCGAAATCCTCGAGTACCTTGTGTACACTCCGGTTTCTCAGACTTCGGGGCGCCTAAAAATCCCTCCTTAAAAATTCTCTTATTAACAGTGTTATATTATAGATGGTTGGCAATTACTTGTCAACCATTTTTATTTTTTGTAATTTTGCGCCATGATGTTTGTAGATAAAGATACTATTTGTGCGGTTTCTACACCTGCGGGAGTGGGTGGAGTAGCTATTGTACGTGTTTCTGGTCCTGATGCTATTAGCATTGCGGATAGTGTGCTTTCTATGTCTAAACCTTTGGCAGAGAAAAAAGCGAATACAGTTTCGTTTGGAAAACTGGTGAAAAGGGAGTTAGGAGTGAGGAGTGAGGAGTTAGGAGTTAATGAAGAGGTTTTAGATGAAGTATTAGTGAGCATTTTCCGTGCTCCACATTCGTTTACTGGTGAAGATGTGGTGGAGATAGCAGTGCATGGTTCTGTATTTATTCAACGCGAGGCTATTAAGTTGCTTCTTGCTACAGGTTGCCGTATGGCAGACCATGGTGAGTTTACCAAACGTGCCTTTATGAATGGTAAAATGGACCTTTCGCAAGCAGAAGCGGTGGCAGATGTGATTGCTTCTCGTAGTGCGGCCGCTCACAAGGTGGCTGTGAGCCAAATGCGTGGTGGTTTTTCTCGTAAATTGCAATTGCTTCGTGCTCAACTTCTTAAGTTTACTTCTCTTATAGAACTTGAACTAGACTTTAGTGAAGAAGATGTTGAATTTGCAGACCGTAGCCAGCTAAAAGCATTGTCAAATGAGATTGAAAGCGATTTAACTCGCTTGATTAATTCCTTCTCAACAGGTAATGCTGTGAAAAATGGTGTGCCTGTGGCAATAGTTGGTGAAACAAATGCTGGTAAATCTACATTGCTAAACCTTCTTCTTGGCGACGACAAGGCAATTGTTTCTGATATTCATGGTACTACACGTGACATTATAGAAGATACTACCGATATTGGCGGTATGCTTTTCCGTTTTATCGATACTGCTGGCATTCGTGAAACTACAGATACTATTGAAAATCTGGGTATTAAGCGTAGCTATGGTGCTATAGAGAAGGCGCAAATTGTGCTTTGGATGATAGATTCTACTCAGGTAAGCGAGCATATCGATTGGATGGCAGAACGCATTGTGCCTCGTACCGAGGGTAAGCAATTGTTTTTGCTGTTTAATAAAATTGATAAACTTTCAGACGAAGAGCGTGTTGTGCTAGACGGTATGTTTGCAAATATTCGAGCACAACGTTTCTTTATTTCTGCCAAATTTGATAATGGTTTGGATGCTGTTCGCGATGCTCTTGTTGAGGCTTCTCACATGGCTGAAATTGACGACAACGATGTGGTTGTAACAAATATGCGTCACTACGAGGCTTTGGTTTCTGCTCACACTGCAATATTAAAGGTGCAAGAAGGTTTGGCAACAGGCCTATCAGGCGAATTCCTATCTATGGACCTGCACGACTGCCTAGATGCCCTTGGTAGCATCGTTGGACAAATCTCTTCCGACGAAGTGTTGGGTGAGATATTTAGTAAGTTCTGCATAGGCAAGTAATGAGCAGTTGTCTTGCTTTTACTTCACTGTTACCTTTGGAATGTCGGTCCAGAGGGTGGTGTAGTGGGGCGATTGGTTGTCGCTTGAGGATTTGATGTGGCCGCTGCCTTGTACGGCTAGTTTGATGGTGCCTTTGCCAAATGTTTTGTTGATGTTGTCGAGCACGGAGGTGATTTTGTGTTCGCGCTCATTGGCCTCGGTATCTTCAAAAAGCGAGTGCATAATGCATTTGTCCGAACTTATTTTTGTGGCAATTACTCCTGCTTTTTTGTATCCGTAACCTTCCTTAAATAGTGCTTTGGTAGCAGCAACAGCCTTGGATACTATGGTTCTGACGTCTGCTGTAGGTGTGATAAACGATATTAGAGCACTACCGTGAGTCTGTGGCTCGTTTTCTTTAAAACGGTTTGTGTAGGCAAAAACTACTATTTCACTCACTACTGAGCATTGTTTACGCAGTTTTTCTGCCATAGAGGCGCTAAAGTTGGCAATTTGCTCTTGAAGTTCTTTTACTTCGTAGATTTCTGAGGAAAAACTTCGTGATACGCAGATTGATTGTTTTGCCTCGAAACCATCTTCAAATTCTATGCAAGGTATGCCTTGTAGTTCTTTCCAACTTCTAAGTCCAGTGATATTAAATAAACTGCGCACTCGAGATTCGCTCAGTTGTGTGTAGTCATAGGCGGTGTTGATGCCCATAAGTTTTAGTTTATACACAGTTTTGCGACCTATACCCCAAACGTCTTCTATTGGGTATTTGCGCAGTACTTTTTCAATGTCTTCTGGGCGGTGCATATAGCAACCACCTTGCAGTCGTGGGTATTGCTTGCAGAGTTTTGATGCGATTTTGGCAAGTGTTTTGGTAGGAGCAATGCCTACTGAAACAGGTATAGAAGTCATCTTGTAGCAAGTCTTCGATATGGTTTTGGCGTATTGGTCGAAGTCTATGTTTTGCATGCCTCGTAGGTCGAGGAATGCCTCGTCTATGGAATACACTTCTATTGATGGTGCAAAGTCTTCTAGTACCCAGCGCACGCGTTGCGACATGTCGCCATAGAGTGCCATATTGCCAGAGAAAACTGCTACTTTGTGTTTGTTTACAATGTCTCTTATTTTAAAAAGTGGGTCGCCCATTTTTATGCCAAGTGCTTTTGCTTCGTTGCTACGCGCCACGGCGCAACCGTCATTGTTGGAAAGAACAATAACAGGTTTTCCTTGCAAATCGGGGCGAAAAACCCTTTCGCAAGAGGCAAAAAAGTTGTTGCAGTCGGCTAAGGCAAACATTTTACATTTTCTTTATTACGTAAGTGACCACACCCCAAATCATAAACTCATTTTCTGTGGTCACTTCAATAGGTTTGTAGGCTGTGTTGTTTTCGTTGGCAGGCATTAGGCGTGCGCCATTTTCATGAATTTCCACACGTTTTACCGTGTATTCACCGTCTATGTAGCAAACTGCTTTGCAATTGTTGTATGCATTTATGGCACGGTCTACTATGAGAATGTCGCCTTCGTCCATAGCTGCATCTATCATAGATACGCCGCTTACGCGAAAGAAAAATGTAGATGCCTTGTGTTTTACAAGGAGTTTGATAAGGTCTAAGTGCTCGCGCATGTCTTCGGCAGGAGAGGGGAAACCGGCCTTTACATCGCCAAGCATTTCGCTCTCAAATGAGCCTTCTATTTTGTGTGGTATAAAACTTTCCATAAGGGTTGGGGAATAATTTTCAGCTTTTGATACAAAGGTACAAAAAATATTATAAGGAGTTGAATAAAAATATTCAACTCCAATACAATAAATCTACTAGAATAATTTTTTTTATTCTTTGTTGTCCCAATATTCTTCTTTGTATCCAGTTTTACCGTCAACTGTAAATTTTAATCTGCCAACACGTTTAACTGCGCAATCATCTCCATATTTAATAACGACTTCTCCGCCACCTATAACAGGGTATTCGTCTGCTTCTGAATTTCTTATATCAGGTTGTGTATATGTTACAGTACCATCTAAATGCATTGTAACGCCCACGTGAATATTATTTATAAATGTTTTTAAGTAAGGAACATATAAAATATCTTTGGTGTCTCCTTTGCGTTTACTATTGTACCAACCTTCTATGTGAAATTCGCTTTCAACCATTGGGCAACCTTTGGTGCCATATCTGCAAGTATAAATAGGCGATTTAAAAGTTTTTTCGTCGTAATAATTTTTTGAATCACGGTCTGTGTCGTTGATGTAGCTAACGTATGTGTTGCTATTGTAAGGGTCTGGACCACTAGCGTTAGTATCATCTTCAATTTCAATGTCGAAAGGAAATTTGAGACCATCTCTTAGAAGTACGATATGTGCTAAAAGTGAGTCAAGCACTGCATCTCCTTTAGATTGTACATTGAAAACATGAGGCAACAACTCGTCTGGGATATTTGGATCTGTGGGGTCTATATATTGAGGTCCTTTTTCAGGTTCCAAATTGCCACTTTCTAGTGTAGAATTTAATATAGAGGGGTTTTGCAGAGTCATAGTTACCAACTGAGCAGCATCAATTTTATTTTCTAATAGAAAGTTGTATAAATGATGGTAAGCAGAATGTTTTTCTTCCGTTGTCATTATTATGCCACTAAACAATGATTGTGACTTTGCATACATTGTAATAAATTTTTCTAGATCTTCTAGTGCTACTGAATAGAAAGCACAGTTGTTTATTTGATTCTCTGATACAAGGTTGTTATTTACCGTGTGTGAAAGGTTTACATAAAAATATGCAGGTTCCTCCTTACTGCCTAGGTTTACTAGCGAGTCCACACTCTGCTCTATCAGTTGGTTGTCTTTAAGTAGCTCACTATACATTACGCTTCCTTCAGTGGGAATATCTGATGAATGTTTCTCTGTTTCATTGTCTGGTTCAGACATTAATACACTATCTCTTTTACAATCGACCATGGCTACAATTAATACAAAGCCAATGAGTCCTAAATAATATGTTTTCATAATTAATAACTTTTATTGTTGCTACAACGTTTGGTTATGAGCGATGAGTCAATGTAGCGTTGGCCTCAAACGCTGTAACAAAAATAGATGCTTGATTTGCCATTGTGTTTTAAAATTGATAAATTGAGTTTAAGGAAATGAAATTTTAAAATTTTGCAAACCTTCTTAACTAGAAAAAGTGTTTTTAATCATATTTTAGGGCGGTGGTGCGTTTCAAAAAAATTACAATTGATAAAATAAATAACAAAGAGGGGGTGAAAAAAATGTATGGGAATGCTTGTTTATTAAAAAATAAACTGTACATTTGTATTAACAAAACTGTTAAACAAATTTGTTAGATGGATTTGGATTACAAAAAAATAAATTAATTATGGCAAAAGAGAAAAAACAAAATAAGGAACAAGACATTCTTCTAGCAGCAGAAGAAGAGTTTCTTACCAAAGGATATGATGGTGCTCGCACCACTTCTATTGCGCAAAAAGCAGGGGTAACGCATGCCATGCTACATTATTATTTTAGAACAAAAGAGCAATTGTTTAACCGTGTTGTGGAGCAAAAGTTTGGTATGGTGGCTATGACGGTGGCTTCTGTGATTGCAGATTCTTCGCTACCTATTGTGGACCGTATTGTGCATGGCGCGGGTGTGCACTTTGATATAGCTTCAAAAGACCCAAAACTGCCTGCGTTTATGATACATGAGATTTTGTCCAATCCTGAGCGTAGCACTATGATACGTGAAAAGGTAAAGTGGATTACGCTAAACGTGTATCAAAACCTGCAGGCTCAGCTTGATATGGCTGCAAGTCGTGGAGAGATAAGAAAAATTGATGCGGCTGACTTGTTGATGGATATTATATCGCTAAATATTTTCGGTGTACTTATTTATCCATTTATGAGCCAAATAGCAGATGGATTTTTACCTAGTTACGAAGATTTTAAAGCAAAAAGAAAAGCAGAAATTGCCGATACAATCAGAAGAAAATTATCAATTTAATAACTATATGAAACGTTACTTTTTATTTTTAACGCTTTTGTGGGGAAGTGTGAGCTTGTGTGCTCAAACATTGGAGCAGTGTAGGAGTATGGCACGCGAACATTATCCTGCTATTAAGCAGTACGACCTAATTAATAAGGCGGAGGAGTACAATGTGTCTAATGCGGCTAGAGCATGGATTCCGCAGATTGTGTTGTCGGGACAGGCTACTTATCAATCGGCTACGCCTACTTATCCAGAAAAGTTGAATGCTATGTTGGCAGCGAGCGGACTTGAAATGGCAGGTATGCGCAACGACCAATATAAAATAGCATTGGATATCAACCAAAATATTTGGGATGGTGGTGTGTCTAAGGCAGGAAAAATGGTGGCTGAGGCAGAAGCTGCAGAGCAACGTAGCAAAACGGATGTTTCTCTTTACGATTTGCAAACAAGAGTGGATAATATCTATTTTGGTATTTTGCTTTTGGAGCAAAAGCAAGCACAAACCGAGGCGATGATAGCATTGCTTGAAAGTAATCTTTCTAGAATGCGTTCTCAATATAGAAATGGTGTAGCACGCCAGGCCGATGTGGATGTGATAGAGGCAGAGTTGTTGGGTGCTCGTCAGGCACTTACACAGGTGGAAGCATCGCTTGGAAGTTATAGACAAATATTGGAACTATTTATTGGTGAGCAACTTACAGATGCAAAATTGCAAATGCCTGCCATGGTTGAAGTGGGAGATAGAACTGTAAATAGACCAGAATTGGCACTTTTTGATGCTCAATCTGCTTTGCTGGATGCTCAAAAGAAAACCATAACCACTGCGGTGACACCTCGCTTTTCGCTGTTTGCACAAGGGTATTATGGTTATCCGGGTATGGATATGTTTAAGAGTATGACATCGTCAGATTGGTCTCTAAACGGACTTGTTGGTGTGCGTATGCAATGGAATATAAGTGGTTTTTACACCCATAAAAACAATCTTGAAAAGATAACAAATGCACAAGAAAATATTGCGGTGCAACGAGATATTTTCCTTTTCAATACGGAACTAAAAACCACTCAAGAAGATGCTGAAATTGCTCGACTTAAAAAGGTGATTGCAGATGATGCTCGCATTGTGGAACTTAGAAAAAATGTGCGTTTAGCTGCTGAGTCTCAATTAGAAAACAATGTGATAGATGCCACCGATTTGCTTCGTAAAATAACCGATGAAACTACTGCGAAACTAAATCAAAGTACTCACGAAATAGAATTATTACAAGCTGTTTATCAATTAAAAAACACATTAAACCAATAAAATATGAAAAAGATAATGTATATAGCTTTGGCCTTGTTGGCTGTGTCTTGTGGCAATGATGCTGAATTTGATGCACAAGGAACTTTTGAAGCAACAGAAGTGGTGGTGTCGTCTGAGGCATCGGGTAAAATTATGCGTTTAGATGCAGAAGAAGGCACACAAGTGCAAGCTAATGTGCTGGTAGGTGAAATAGATAGTTTGCAACTAGATTTGCAACGCAAACAACTTATCGCTCAAAGGTCTGCTTTGTTGGGTTCTCGTCCAGATGTGCAAAAGCAAGTGGCCACTATTAAAGAGCAAATTGCAAAACAAAAAACTGAGTTGGCGCGTTTTGCCAATATGTTACGTGACGGGGCTACTACCCAAAAACAATACGACGACATGGAAGCTCACTTGCGTGTGCTAGAAAGTCAATTGGATGCAACTTTATCTACTTTGACAAAAAATACAGTTACTATAAATAGCAATTCGGCTGCACTAGAAGCGCAAATTTTAGCCTTAGAAGATCGCATTGCAAAATGCAAAGTACTTTCTCCTATAAGTGGTGTGGTATTGGTAAAATATGCCGAAGTGGGAGAGTTGGCTACTATGGGAAAACCATTGTTTAAGGTGGCAGATTTGAATAAAATGTACTTACGTGCTTACTTTACTTCTGAGCAACTTGCCAATGTGAAACTAGGTGATACAGTAAAGGTGATAGCAGATTTCGGAGCAGAAGAACGTTATGAATATGAGGGAACCATTACCTGGATTGCTTCTGAGAGTGAGTTTACTCCAAAAACTATTCAAACAAAAGATTCTAGGGCCAACCTAGTGTATGCTGTGAAGATTGCAGTGAAAAATGATGGTCGTTTAAAAATTGGTTTGGCAGGCGAAGTGATTTTATAATATGAATGCCATAGAAATAAAAAATATTAGTAAATCTTACGGGCAGATTAAGGCTTTAGACAATGTGTCGTTTGAGGTAAAAAAAAGCGAACTTTTTGGTTTGATAGGTCCTGATGGTGCTGGTAAAACCACGCTTTTTAGATTGCTTACTACCTTGATAAATCCTGATGCGGGCAGTGCCACTGTAGATGGACTTGATATGATAAAGGATTATCGAGAAATACGCACAAGAGTGGGGTATATGCCTGGTAGATTTTCGCTTTATCCAGATTTGTCAGTGGAGGAAAATTTGCAATTTTTTGCTGCAATTTTCGGGGTAACTGTGGAGCAATCTTATCATTTGGTTGCGCCAATTTATAAGCAGATTGAACCTTTTAAAACACGTCGCGCTGGCAAACTTTCTGGCGGTATGAAGCAAAAATTGGCTCTCTCTTGCGCTCTTATTCACTGTCCAAGTGTGTTGTTTTTAGACGAACCAACCACTGGTGTGGATGCTGTGTCGCGCAGTGAGTTTTGGGATATGCTGAGTGACCTTAAAAAGCAAGGTATTACCATTTTGGTATCTACACCTTATATGGATGAGGCTTCGCGTTGCGATAGAATAGCACTTATGAATGAGGGGAGGATATTGGGTATTGATACGCCTGAAAATATGGTAAAACGTTTTGATTCAGCTCTTTATGGAATAAAGGCAGATAATATGTTTGCTTTGCTTGATGTGGCAAGAAAACAACCGGGAGTGCTAAATTGTTATCCGTTTGGAGAGATGCACCACTTGGTGGCAGATGCTAGTTTTAATGCAGAGGATATGAAAAAAGCATTGGCAAATGTAGAAGGCTTCTGTATAGAACCAGTGGTGCCTACCATAGAAGATATGTTTATTAAACTGATGAAACAATGAGCGAGATAGTAATTTCTGTACGTGATTTAACCAAAAAGTTTGGACGTTTTACAGCGGTGGATAACATATCTTTCGATGTAAAGAAAGGCGAGATTTTTGGTTTCTTGGGTGCCAATGGTGCGGGGAAAACCACGGCTATGCGTATGCTTTGTGGTTTGAGTTTTCCTACTTCTGGCACAGGAAGTGTGGCTGGATTTGATGTAATGACCGAGGCAGAAGAGATTAAAAGTCATATTGGCTATATGAGTCAGCGTTTTTCGCTTTACAACGACCTTACCATTTGGGAAAATATGATGCTGTTTGCTGGTATTTATGGAATGAGCAAAAAAGAGAGCGAGGATCGTGCACTTTGGTTACTTGATAGACTACAATTTATGTCTGAAAAAGACACTGTAGTTGGGTCTTTGCCTTTGGGTTGGAAACAAAAGCTTTCTTTTGTAATTGCTACAATTCACAAGCCAGAGGTAATCTTTTTAGATGAACCAACAGGTGGTGTTGACCCTATTACACGTCGTCAGTTTTGGGAATTGATATACGAGGAAGCGGCAAGTGGAACCACTATTTTCGTTACCACTCACTATATGGACGAGGCGGAATATTGTTCGCGTGTGTCTATTATGGTGGACGGAAAAATAGAGGCATTGGATACTCCGCAAGCGTTGAAAAAACAATTTGGAGCAACGTCTATGGATGAGGTTTTTAGAACATTGGCACGCAGTGCAAAACGAGGAGATTAAAAGTATGAAACAAAATTTTGGTTCGTTTGTAAAAAAGGAATCGTTACACATTTTGCGCGATACGCGTACGATGCTTGTGGTGATGTTGATACCTGTGGTATTGATGGTGTTGTTTGGCTTTGCCATTTCTACCGAGGTAAACAATATTCCGGTGGCAGTGGTAGCGCCAAATCGTACCGACGGTGTGGAAAAAGCAGTAGATAGATTGGCACACAATGAGTATTTTTCTTTTAAAGGGTATATTTCAGCAGGTGAGATAGATGAGCAGTTGCGCACAGGAAAAGTGAGCGCAGTGGTGGTTTTTGATACAGATTTTGACAAAAAACTGGTGCAACAACAAGCTGGAGTGCCTATTACACCGGCTATTCAACTGATAGTGGATGCGTCGAATGTGAATACAGCCAATTCTTCTGTGGCATATATGCAAGGCATATTATTAGGAAGCGCTTCCCAGCAATCTATGTTTGAAACTCGTATGCTTTTTAATCCACAAATGAAAAGTGCATACAACTTTGTGCCGGGTATTATGGGTTTTATCTTTATTTTGGTTTGCGCCATGATGACATCGGTGTCTATTGTTCGTGAAAAAGAAGTGGGCACAATGGAGGTGCTTTTGGTTTCTCCTGTTAGACCTTTTAAAATTATTTTTGCTAAAATGATACCATATTTTGCCATTTCTTTTGTGGTGCTCATTGTTATGTTACTTTTAGCAAGGTTTTTGCTAGATGTGCCTATGTCGGGCGGAGTATGGGGCATTTTAGTGGTATCGATATTATACTTGATGCTGGCATTGTCTTTGGGTCTGTTGGTCTCTACTATTGCCCAAACCCAGTTGGTAGCTCTTTTGGTGTCGGCTGTGGTAATGATGATGCCTATTATGATGCTTTCTGGTATGATGTTTCCTATAGAAAATCTACCAGCATTTTTTAGAGTGGTGTCGTATATTATTCCAGCGCGTTGGTACAACGATGCCATTAGAAAAATGATGATACAAGGTGTTTCTATAGTTGATGTATGGCACGATGTGGTAATATTAATCGGTATGACAGTGTTGCTTATTACCGTGTCGCTTAAAAAGTTTAACGATAAATTGGAGAGATGATATGCGTACATTTATAGTTCTCTTAAAGAAAGAATTTATACAGATAAAAAGGAATCCGTTTTTGCTACGCATTGTGTTGGCGTTTCCTTTTATGCTTATGCTTTTAATGCCACTTATTATGACAATGGACGTGAAAAACGTGAATGTGGCATTGGTAGATTTGGATCATAGTACTACCTCTCAACGTATTGCTTCGCATATTGAGGCATCGTCTTATCTTACTTTGGTGCAAAATACTTCTGAGTTTCACGAGACAATGATGGCATTGGAAGAAGGCGATGTGGATGTGATAGTGCAAGTGCCAAACAATTTTGAACGCAATATGTTGGCTGTGGCGCCAGAACGTATTAGCCTAACGGCAAACGCTGTGAATGCCACAAAAGGCGGAATAGGTATGCAATATGTGGTACAAACTATTGCTAGTGCGCTAAAGGAAGTACGTGGAGAGAAAAATAATGTAGCAGTGTCTGAACTTGTTACCATTGAAAATAGATATAACCCAACACTCAATTATCGTTATTACATGATACCTGCGCTGATGATTATTGTGTTGATTTTGATATGTGGTTTTGTGCCAGCACTAAGTATTGTGGGCGAAAAGGAATCGGGCACTGTGGAACAAATAAATGTAACCCCAGTGTCGAGATTTACGTTTACACTATCTAAACTTTTACCTTATTGGCTAATTGGGTTGATAGATATTAGCATTGCTATGATGGTGGCTTGGTTGGTTTATGGATTGACACCTATTGGTTCGGTGTTTACTATATATGCAGGAGCCATTTGTTTTATATTGACCATTTCTGGTTTGAGCGTGACTATAGCAAATTACTCTAGCACCATGCAACAATCTATATTTGTGATATTCTTCTTTAATATGATATTTATGCTTATGAGTGGCATGCTAACGCCAATAGATTCCATGCCAACATGGGCTCAAAAGATTACTTACTTTTTGCCTCCGCGATATTTTGTTGATATATTGCGTTCTGTCTATCTTAAAGGAACTACTTTTGTAGAACTTTGGCGCAATTTTGTTGCCTTAGGGGTGTTTGCCCTTGTGCTTAATTTATTAGCCGCCTGGACGTATAAAAAGAGAGGGTGATTCGGTTGTGAAAAATTTATTATATTTGCATTAGGAATACTAATAATGAAACTTTATGAATAAAAAGGATTATATAAAGGCGAATAAGGAGTGGTTGGAAGCGAAGGCAATGGAGGAGGGCGTGAAGGCACTTCCTAAAGGGATTTATTATAAAGAAATAACCAAAGGTGATGCAAATGGCAAGAAACCAACCCCTCGTAGCATAGTAACAGTGCATTACACAGGTTGGACTATAAACGGAAAGAAATTTGATAGTAGTCGTGCCGGAGTGCCTGTTGCTTTTAGGCTAAGTGACCTAATAGAAGGGTGGATTATTGCTATTCAGCAAATGACAGTGGGCGCGAAATGGGAAATTTATCTGCCTGCCGAAGTTGCATACGGCAAGTTCTCTCAATCAGGCATCCCTGGTGGTTCTACGTTGATATTTGAGATAGAACTTTTCGGTATTGCTTAGGGGCTGAATTAAAAGTGAACTCCTGCGTTACGCTTGCCTTCGAAAGCTATCTGAAATTCATATAGTTGAGGAACCATTTCTTTAAATGATCTATCTGCAGGTTTGTCTATGTAAATTTTAAAGTCTTTTACGTAAACAGTATTTCCTGAGTATATCATCAAACCAGTCTCTTCTCCTCCTTGTACAAGGTCTGAAATATCATTATGATATACAAAAGTATCGTTGATAAAGTAGTATACAAATTGACCTTGTTTGTATATCTTAATTTTGGTATAGTCGCTCAAATTGTATTTTGTATTGTATAGGTCTATAAATGGAAATCCGCACATGTTTTCTCCTACAAGAATATGTTGCTCACCATCTAGTGATATATAGTGTATATTGGCGCCATCTTTGTCGGTATCAAGCTCTCCAAAACAAATACCAACTAATGCTGAGGCATTACCTGTATTATGAACAACTTTGATATGAGCTTCTATAAGAAAATTATCTAAAGTGTTAACAGAACTAGAAAAATTTGCAGCGTGATTGCCACTGTATGAAGTTGCTACGTATTCACCATTTTCAATTCTACTATAGAAATTGTCCTGTTTTATGATAGGGAATTGTGGTTTATTGATATCTAATTGGTAAAGTAAGTGTTGGAACATGCCTGAAAAGTTTGGTACAAAAGTACTCCACTCTGGTATTTCTGTGGTTTGAGTAAATAATTCCTTTATATAATATTCTCTTCTCATTCCTCTATAATTGGTATTACTTGCTCTACCATTTGGAAGTTCGCCTCCACACATGATGCTCTTCCAATCGTTGTTTTTAAGTACATCATTGAAGTGATCGCGTCGTAGGAAACCATGTCCCATTTCATGGAATACAACAAGTTCTTTGCGAACGTCGGCAAGATAACTCTTTGTAAGTCCTTTCCAGTATATACTGTCTATTTCTATCTCAATTGGAATTCTATTTATATAGCATGTTCCAGCTCTATGGCCTCCTAAATCTGAGAACCTCATAATTAGTCCTTTGTCGTCGAAATTATGACCATATTCTTTTGCATAGGTGAAGAATCTTTGAGCGTATATGTCCAATTCCTCTTCTACTTTGTATGCATGTGGGTCTTCCGCACAACTAGAAAGTAATATTAGTGATAATATAAAAAATATGTAGTTTTTCATTTTTCTAGTAAATTATATAGTTTTTCTATAAGTAGTGCAATATCTTTATTTTGTGCCGAAAATTCTATCGCCTGCATCGCCAAGGCCAGGTAGGATGTAATTTCTTTCGTTTAGACCTTCGTCTAGTGAAGCAAGAAAAATATCCACGTCTGGGTGTTGGGTAGTTACGGCTTCCACACCTTTAGGCGAAGCCACAAGACACATTAGGCGGATGTTGGTGTAGCCGTCGTTTTTTAGTCGAGTAATGGCATCGCAAGCGCTCCCACCAGTAGCAAGCATAGGGTCTGTTACTATCACAAGGCGGTCTTTGTTGCTCGGCATTTTGTAGTAATAAAACACTGGCAGGCTTGTTTCCTCGTCGCGATACATGCCAATATGGCCAATGCGTGCCGACGGAATAAGTGTGGTAAGTCCATCTACCATGCCCAGTCCCGCCCTAAGAATAGGGGCAATCACCACTTTCTTTCCCGAAATTTTTGGAGCATTCATCTTCATAAGAGGAGTCTCAATTTCCTCATACTCAATAGGGAAATCTCTCGTTACTTCATAACCCATCAACAATGAAATCTCTGTAAGCAACTGCTTAAACTTAATAGTAGAAGTCTCTTTGTTGCGCATAATACTCAACTTATGCTTTATAAGCGGGTGGTCTATAATATGTAGTGCCATAGTTTCTTTAGTTTTTATATATTGATTTACGAAGGTAAGAAAAATATTATTTAAAATACCAATTATAATGAAAAAATAGCTGTAGCTATCTCCAATTAGGAATTCCTGAAGCAAGTAAATGTGATTTTTTTTGAAACCTGTAGCAAAAAATGATACACCCTTGGTAATATCTTTGCATCAGAATATTAAACACAGAATAACACTCAATGAACGAAAAACTAGGACAGGCAGAAATGTTTGTCCTTGTTTTTGTTAAAAGGGTATAGCAAAAAATATGTTATATTTGCAAAGTGGAATTTAAACATATGGCAATTATGAAGAAAAAAGTAAATTTTAAAGATAAAATTCGTGGGTCGCTTATGGCAGGTGCTATGGGCGATGCGTTGGGTTATGAAGTGGAATTTATGCGACGTGGTGCAATATTGGCTGAATATGGCGAAAAGGGGATTACCCAGTTGGCATTAGATAATCATGGTAAAGCACAAATAAGTGACGATACGCAAATGACACTTTTTACAGCTGCAGGTATTTTGTACGGTGATACCAGAGGCTGTATGACGGGATTGTGTGGTAAGTTAGAAGGATATGTGCAAGAAGCTTATAAAGATTGGTATTATACACAAAATGTAGCTGCCAAAGACTATGTTCCATGTACTTGGCTGTATCATATTGCTGGTTTGCATAAAAACAGAGCACCGGGTGTTACGTGTTTAAACGCTTGTTGGGATATAATAAATGGCAGAGAAGTTAATAACAACAGCAAAGGTTGCGGCGGCATAATGCGTGTGGCGCCTATACCGTTGTATCTAATTAAGGATGCAGGTAGCTGTGACAATTCTGTGCTTGTTGCAGAGTTGTGTGCCCAAATAGCAGCCTGTACTCACAAACATCCGTTGGGATTTTTGCCTGCAGCACTATTGGGCGTGTTTATTTATAAAATAGCCTTGTTGTCTGTTGATGAGGTTAAAAATAAATTAGAGACAATAGTAGAAGAATGTTTACAAGTGCTAGATGCCATTTATGTTGACCAATATGTATATGATAAAAATACCCTTAAAACCCTGACACGTAATGCGATGCTTTTGGCTTTTTCTGATACGCCAGATGCAGAGGCTATAATCCAAATTGGCGAAGGATGGGTGGCAGAAGAAACGTGGGCAATTGCTTTGTTTGCTACGATTCGCCATATTGATAGTGTAGAAGAGGCATTGATAGCTTCGGTAAATCACGACGGCGATAGCGATTCTACAGGGGCTGTAACAGGCAATATCATGGGTGCAATCTATGGATATGAGCATATCAAAAATGCAAATTTGCTTTGTCCTAAAGGAAAGAAATTGGAAGAAATAGTAGAACTATCCGATGTGATTTTGGCGATTGCAGATGATTTAACCACAGGTTGCATCATTAGTGAATGGAGTCTTTTTAAAACACGTGCACAGAAACAATGGTCAGAAAGGTATTGGCGAGTAAAACCAGTAGGTTTTGAAAAGGAGTAGGGAGAAAAAGTACGGATTATGTGAGAAAAACCGCGTTTTGATACGGACTGTTTTTATTTTTCCATTCTTTGGATTTTTTTCAAGAAACGGCAAATTATTTGTTTGGATTTTTTCGATTTGTGGCAATTTATTTGTTTGGATTTTTTCGATTTGTGGCAATTTATTTGTTTGGATTTTTTCGATTTGTGGCAATTTATTTGTTTGGATTTTTTTTATTTTGAGATAAAAGTGTTGTAAATCAATAGAGTTTTATTAACGTTTTTCTTTTACTTTTTTATTCTCAAATTTAGTAATAATTTATATCTTTGTAATGTCGACAAATTTCAAAATAGTGATAATTTAAAGAAAATAAATCGAATATTATGAGAGGTTGTTTAGTTTTTATAGGTGGTTATATAGCAGGTTTCGTATCTGTTTTACTTCTTATTATGGTGATGTCAGCACTGACGACAAGTGATACAATAAGTTCTTATTCAGAAAGAAGTGTAGAAGGGAAATCAACTACATTTATATCAGAAGTTAAAGATTATAATATAAATCTTTTCGATGAACCTGCAGAGTGTGTTAGTACTAGTGCCTTTAAAATAGAAGAAGTAATTGATGAGTATTATGCAATAGCTGACGAAGTAGAATATAATACTGTTCTAAAAAAATATCGTTCTAAATATGCTATAAAAGTTGTAATAAAAAGCGAAGAGAAGAATAAATACTTTGATGAACAAATAATAAAAATGCCAGCAGGAAAATGTATGCGTCAAATAGGAGTATACACAAAATACTCCAACACATACCCCGTAGTAAAGATCTCAGAATAAATCCCAAATACTCCAAATCTGAAAAATCGGGTTTGGAGTTTTTTTGTTTTAATCGGTCAAATTTCCGGGAAATCGGGTAAAGTGCTGTTTTAAATTTGACGGGAAAGCGGATAATTCTCACAGGGTGTAGCAAAAAATGATACACCCTGCTTTTATTTTTGCTGTGTGAAATATAAAATGTTAGACTATGAAAATAAAGCAGTTCCCTGAACTTGTCGAAGGTGTAGTTCATAAACTTACTGACGTACCGATGACTAATGTGAACAACAACCCCTTAAAACAAATTATAGAATTTCAAATACAACGCGATACCGACGAACTCCTGCGCGATGGCTGGACCATGCAAGAAATAAACAAATTGAGGTCAAAAATTAGGAGTTGATGTTGGTTGTTGTTGCTATTAAAAAAGTAGACACAGAAAGATAGAAAAAGATTGAAAGTTATATCTTTGTAGATTATTAGACTTAGTCTCTGGAGTGAGGGGAGTAGCCCCGAATGTAAGAGACTAAGTCTGCGGTCGAGTAGAACCTTC
>JAZQZD010000021.1:0-74330 GCA_045633865.1 Candidatus Enterocola sp. | reverse complement strand
AGATAACGAGTTATTCTATTAATTTTATTACGACCGCTCTCTCCTTCACGTTGCATTTTTTGAAAATAAGGAATTGCAATAGTAAGCAATTGCACAACAATAGAGGCAGAGATATAAGGCATAATACCCAAGGCAAAAATAGAAGCATTTGAGAATGCACCACCTGAAAACATATCAAGGAGAGACATAAGACCGCTACTTGTTTGTTCTTGAAGAGCAGTCAATGCTTCTGGATTGATACCAGGAAGAACGATGAACGAACCGAAACGATAAATAAGGATGAACAAAATAGTCATACCTAACTTATTGCGGAGCTCTTCGATTTTCCAGATATTTTTTAAAGTCTCTATAAATTTCATTGTAATTACAATTTAACTACGCTACCGCCAACAGCGAGGATAGCAGCCTCAGCTGATTTAGAGAAAGCGTGTGCTTCAACTTCGATTTTATTTTTAAGTTCACCGTTACCAAGGATTTTCACTAAGTGTTTTTTAGTGATAAAACCAGCTTCTAACAAAGCATTGATATCGATTTTAGTAAGATTTTTTTGTTCAGCGAGTTCTTGGAGAGTAGAAAGGTTGATAGCTTTATACTCTACGCGGTTAGGGCTATTGAAACCGAATTTAGGCAAACGGCGTTGAAGAGGCATTTGACCACCTTCGAAACCGATTTTACGAGAGTAACCTGAACGAGATTTAGCACCCTTGTGACCACGAGTAGAAGTACCACCTTTACCAGAACCTTGACCGCGACCAATACGTTTGCTGTTGTGAGTTGAGCCAACAGCAGGAGTGATATTAGTTAAATTCATAACGATTTTTTACTTTTAATTAGTCAATAACTTTAACCAAGTGTTTTACTTTTTCTACCATACCGCGAATAGAAGGAGTATCTTCGTGCTCTACTACGGCATTCATTTTGTGAAGTCCAAGTGCGTCAAGAGTAAGTTTTTGCACTTTAGGACATTTGATTCTACTTTTTACTTGTTGAATTTTAATAGTTGCCATAATACATTAAGATTTATCCTTTAAACACTTTATCTAAGTTTACACCACGATTTTGAGCTACAGTGTAAGCATCACGAAGTTCTGCGAGAGCAGCAAAAGTAGCTTTCACAAGGTTGTGTGGGTTAGACGAACCTTTAGATTTTGCAAGCACGTCAGTAACACCAACACTTTCAAGTACAGCACGCATCGCACCACCAGCTTTGATACCAGTACCGTGAGCAGCTGGGTGAATGAATACCTCAGCACCACCGAAGCGAGCAACTTGTTCGTGAGGAATAGTACCTTTGTGAACAGGAACTTTAATAAGATTTTTCTTAGCAGCTTCAACGCCTTTAGCAATAGCAGCAGAAACCTCACCGGCTTTACCAAGACCCCAACCAACGAGGCCATTACCATTACCAACTACAACGATAGCAGCGAAACTGAAAGCACGACCACCTTTTGTAACTTTAGTTACACGGTTGATTGCAACTAAGCGATCAACGAGTTCAACATCATTTGTTGCTTTAACTTTATTATTTTCTGCCATAGTTCATTAAAATTTAAGACCAGCATTGCGAGCCGCATCTGCTAATTGTTTAACACGTCCGTGATATAAGAAACCGTTACGGTCAAATACTACAGTAGTAACACCAGCTTCTTGAGCTTTTTTAGCGATAAGTTCACCAACTTTGGCAGCTTGTTCGCATTTTGTCATTTTTTCTTTGATGCCAAGTGAATTTGCAGAAGCAAGAGTTTTGCCTGCAACGTCGTCGATAACTTGAGCATAGATTTGCGCGTTGCTGCGGAATACAGTCAAACGTGGTTTTTCGGCAGTACCCGATACTTTGTGACGGATATGCGCTTTTATCTTGAGTCTTCTTTCTAATTTTCCGATCATAATATTTCAGGAATTTACGTAAATTATTTACCAGCGGTTTTACCAGCTTTACGACGAACAACTTCGCCTTGGAATTTAACACCTTTACCTTTGTAAGGTTCTGGTTTACGGAATGAACGAATCTTAGCACATACTTGACCTAGAAGTTGTTTGTCACAGCTTGATAGGATAACAAGTGGGTTTTGGTTTCTTTCACTCTTAGTTTCAACTTTAACTTCTGCAGGAAGTCTTAGGTAGATAGCGTGAGTATAACCTAGAGAGAATTCAATTACTTGACCTTGGTTAGATACACGGTAACCTACACCTACAAGTTCTAAAGTTTTTTGGTATCCTTGAGACACACCTACAACCATGTTGTTAACTAACACACGGTATAGACCGTGCATAGCTTTAGATTGTTTTTCGTCGTTAGGACGAGTTAGAACTACTTCATTACCATTAACTTCAACGTTGATGATAGGATTAACTACTTGTTTTAGTTCTCCCTTTGGACCTTTTACGACTACTTCGTTTCCAGCACCTACAGTAACTGTAACACCTGCTGGTATATTGATAGGTAATTTTCCAATTCTTGACATTTCTTTATCCTCCTATTAATAAACGTAACATAATACTTCACCGCCAACATTAAGTTCGCGAGCTTCTTTATCTGTCATTACACCTTTAGAGGTAGAAATGATTGCAATACCCAAACCGTTTAATACACGTGGGAGATCTTTATGGCTTGCATATTTACGCAAACCTGGAGTAGAAACACGCACCAATTTCTTGATAGCGTTAACTTTGTTAGCTTTGTCATATTTTAAAGCTATTTTGATAGTACCTTGAGGACCATCTTCTTCGAACTTATAATTCAAGATATAACCTTGTTCAAACAAGATCTTTGTAAGTTCTTTCTTCAAATTTGACGCAGGCACTTCAACCACTTTGTGTCCAGCCTGAATAGCGTTACGTAAACGCGTCAAATAATCTGCTATTGGATCTGTCATAAAATTATAAATTAAATTAATCAGGACTACCCTGACAATATTTAGTTAATAAAATCTTTTTAATATTACCAGCTTGCTTTTTTAACGCCTGGGATTAAACCTTTAGAAGCCATTTCACGGAATTGAATACGTGAAATACCGAATAAACGAATATATCCTTTTGGACGGCCAGTTAATTTGCAACGGTTGTGTAATCTTACCGGAGATGCATTTTTAGGAATGCTTTGTAAAGCTTCATAATTACCTTCTGCTTTGTATTGTTCACGTTTAGCAGCATATTTGGCAACTAATTTTGCTCTTTTCACCTCACGGGCTTTCATTGATTCTTTTGCCATATTCCGTATTATTTTTTAAATGGTAAACCAAATGCTTTCAATAATGCAAATGCTTCTTCATCAGTTTTAGCAGAAGTTACGAATGTAATGTTCATACCCATGATTTTAGAAACTGCATCAATGTTGATTTCTGGGAAAATAATTTGCTCTTGGATACCGAAGGTGTAGTTACCTCTACCGTCCATTTTGCTATTAATTCCTTTGAAGTCACGAATACGAGGTAGAGCCACGCGTACTAATTTTTCTAGGAATTCGTACATTTGGTTACGACGTAAAGTTACAGAAACGCCGATAGGCATTTTTTTACGCAATTTGAAGTTAGAAATATCCTTCTTAGAATATGTAGCAACTGCTTTTTGACCAGAAATTGCTGTCATTTCGTTGATAGCGATTTCGATGATTTTTTTATCAGCAACAGCTTGACCTAAACCTTGGTTTAGAACGATTTTTTCTAACACAGGAATTTGCATGGTTGATTTGTAACCAAATTCCTTCATTAAAGCTGGAGCTATACGCTCTGCATATTCTTTCTTTAAACTAGCGGTATTCATTATTTAATTTCCTCCCCTGTAGTTTTAGCGTAACGTACTAATTTACCATCTACTAATTTACGACCAACACGAGTAGGTTTGTTGTTTTTGTCTACTGGGTTTAGGTTTGAAATATGAATAGATGCTTCTTTCTTAACGATGCCACCTTGTGGACTTTTTGCATTAGGTTTAGTGTGTTTAGCCACCATATTAACACCTTCTACGATAGCACGTTGTTTTTCAACTTGTACTTCTAAAACGCGAGCTACAGTACCTTTGTCTTTACCTGCGTTTACGTAAACGGTGTCACCTTTTTTAATGTGTAATTTAGCCATTCTCTATCAAATTTACTTAATTAAAGAACTTCTGGTGCTAATGAAACAATCTTCATGTTAGTTGCACGTAATTCTCTGGCAACTGGACCGAAGATACGGCTACCTCTCATTTCGCCTGCACCGTTTAATAATACGCATGCATTGTCGTCGAAACGAATGTATGAACCGTCAGCACGTCTAATTTCCTTTTTGGTACGTACTACTACTGCTTTTGAAACAGCACCTTTTTTTGTATCACTTGAAGGGATTACCGATTTAACTGCTACAACAATTATGTCCCCTACTGTGGCATAGCGCTTGCCGGTACCACCTAGTACACGGATGCAAAGCACTTCTTTTGCGCCACTGTTGTCAGCTACGGTAAGTCTTGATTCTTGTTGTATCATACTTATTTAGCTTTTTCAATTATTTCTACTAATCTCCATCTTTTAAGTTTGCTTAAAGGACGAGTTTCCATTATTCTTACCGTATCGCCAATACCGCATTCATTGTTTTCGTCATGAGCGTGGTATTTTTTTGTCTTATTTACGAATTTACCGTAAATTGGATGTTTTTCTTTCCATTTGACAGCAACAGTGATGGTTTTATCCATCTTGTTGCTAGATACGATGCCTTGTCTTTCTTTTCTTAGATTTCTCATATCAGACTGCATTTATTATTTGTTTATTTCTCTTTGACGTAGCTCGGTTTCGATGCGAGCGATAGTTTTACGTGACTCACGAATTTTGCCAGGATTTTCTAGCGGAGAAATAGCATGGCTCAACTTCATTTTTGATAAAGAAGCCTTTTCTGTTTCAAGTCTTTCAATAAGCTCTTTGTCTGTTAAATTTTTAATTTCTGCTGTTTTCATACTATTTACGCGTTTTCAGATTCAAAATCGTAATCTCTTCTTACAACAAATTTTGTTGTGATTGGAAGTTTTTGAGCAGCTAAGCGTAATGCTTCTTTTGCGATTGCAAATGGTACGCCTTCTACTTCAAATAACATACGTCCTGGTGTTACAGGAGCTACGTAGCCTTCTGGGTTACCTTTACCTTTACCCATACGTACGTCAGCTGGTTTTTTAGTGATAGGTTTGTCTGGGAATATACGTACCCACACTTGACCTTGACGTTGCATATATCTGGTAACCGCAATACGAGCAGCCTCGATTTGACGGCCAGTTATCCATTTAGATTGTAAAGCTTTAATCCCGAAAGATCCAAAGGCCAATTGGTTACCACGACCGGCATTGCCTTTCATAGTACCTTTCTGAGGTCTTCTGAACTTAGTCTTTTTAGGTTGTAACATAATTTCTTTGAATTAACAGTTTATTTTTTTCTCTTTTTAAAGCCCTTGCCTTGGTTGAAACCAGCACCGTGGTTTTCTTTGGCAGCAGTGTATTGTGGAGTAAGGTCTTTTTTACCGTAAATTTCACCACGGCAAATCCAAACCTTAATACCAATAAGACCTACTTTTGTAAGAGCTTCGCATTGTGCATAGTCGATGTCTGCGCGGAATGTGTGAAGAGGAGTTCTTCCTTCTTTATACATTTCTGAACGAGCCATTTCAGCACCATTTAAACGACCAGATACTTGAACTTTGATACCTTCTGCTCCTGCACGCATTGTTGATGAAATAGCGTTTTTAACAGCACGACGGTAAGCGAATTTACCTTCGATTTGACGAGCGATTTGGTTACCAACGATTTCAGCGTCTAATTCTGGTTTCTTAATTTCAAAGATGTTAATTTGTACGTCTTTATCGGTGATTTTCTTTAACTCTTCTTTTAGTTTGTCAACTTCTTGACCGCCTTTACCAATGATCATACCTGGACGAGAGGTGCAAACGGTAATAGTTGTTAACTTAAGTGTACGTTCTATGATAATACGAGATACGTTAGCTTTTGCTAAACGAGCATTCAAATATTTTCTGATTTTTGAATCCTCTAAGATAGTATCACCATAATTGTTACGGCTGATCCAGTTTGAATCCCAACCTTTAATGATTCCTAAACGGTTTGCAATTGGATTTACTTTTTGTCCCATACTATCTATTATTTAGCATCGTTATTGTTCATACTATCAACACATATTGTAACGTGGTTTGAACGTTTACGGATACGATAGCCACGACCTTGTGGAGCTGGACGTAAGCGTTTTAAAGTTCTACCTGCGTCAACGAATACAGCACTTACGAATAAGTTACCGTCTTCTGCTTTTTGCTGAGTTTTTTGTTCCCAGTTAGCGATTGCTGAACGAAGAAGTTTTTCTAAACGACCAGCTGCTTCCTTAGTAGAAAATTTCAGCATACCAAGCGCTTTGTGTACTTCTACACCTCTAATCATGTCAGCGACAAGACGCATTTTACGAGGTGATGTAGGCACATCATTTAACTTGGCAAAGTAAACAGACTTTCTAGCCTCTTTACGATTGTCTGATGATTGTCTTTTTCTAACACCCATATCTAATTATTTTATTTTCTGTTACCACTGTGGCCTTTGAAAGTTCTAGTTGGAGCGAATTCACCTAGTTTGTGGCCTACCATGTTTTCTGTAACATAAACTGGAATGAATTTGTTTCCATTGTGTACAGCAATAGTGTGACCAACGAAGTCTGGAGAAATCATAGAAGCTCTTGACCAAGTTTTGACTACTGATTTTTTATTTGCCTCATTCATTGCGATAACTTTCTTTTCAAGTTTTACGCAGATGAAAGGTCCTTTTTTTAATGAACGACTCATGTTACTTCTCTTAAATTATCAAATTACTTTTTCTTTCTCTCGATAATGTATCTGCTTGAAGCTTTCTTAGGAGCACGTGTCTTATAGCCTTTAGCTAGTAAGCCTTTACGTGATCTTGGGTGACCACCTGATTGACGGCCTTCACCACCACCCATTGGGTGATCCACTGGGTTCATAACTACACCACGGTTGTGTGGACGACGTCCGAACCAGCGAGAACGACCAGCTTTACCAGATTGTTCAAGAGCGTGATCTGAATTACCTACGGCACCGATGGTTGCTTTGCAAGTGCAAAGAATCATACGTGTTTCACCTGAAGGTAATTTGATAATAGCATATTTGCCTTCGCGAGAGGTTAACTGAGCGAATGTACCTGCAGAACGCACTAAAGCAGCACCTTGACCAGGTCTTAACTCAATATTGTGGATAACAGTACCTAATGGGATGTTTTGAAGTGGTAGAGAGTTACCTACTTCTGGAGCAGCTTCTGCACCAGAAAGAAGTACTTGACCTACTTCTAGACCATTAGGAGCGAGAATGTAGCGTTTTTCGCCATCAGCATAGAATAATAATGCGATACGAGCAGAACGGTTTGGATCGTACTCGATTGTTTTAACAGTTGCAGGGATACCGTCTTTTTCTCGCTTGAAATCAATTACTCTGAATTTTCTCTTGTGTCCGCCACCTAAATAGCGCATGGTCATTTTACCTGCGTTGTTACGACCACCTGTTGATTTTTTACCAACTACAAGAGATTTTTCTGGAGCACTTGCAGTAATTGTGTCAAATGTTCCAATAATCTTGTGTCTTTGCCCCGGTGTTGTTGGGTTGAATTTACGTACAGCCATTTTATTTTATTAAATGTTGCTATAAAAATCGATTAAATCTCCTTCTTTAAGTGTAACTACTGCTTTTTTGTAGTCAGAAGTTGCACCTTTAATGATGCCAGCTTTAGTGTAGCGTGTTTTGTTTTTACCACGTACAATAGAAGTGTTGACATCAACTACAGTCACGTTATAAGCAGCTTCTACAGCTTTTTTGATCTGTATTTTATTGGCATCTTTATTAACTTTGAAAGAATAACGATTAAGTTTTTCTGTAAGTAAAGTTGCCTTTTCTGTAACGATAGGTTTGATAATTATACTCATTACTTATTTCCTCCTTAAGCGTTAAATGATGCTGTTAAATCTGCCACTGCTTTTTCAGTTAACACCATGTATTTTGCATCAAGGATGCTATAGGTATTAACGTCTGCTGAAATCATAACGTTAGCTTTTGCTAAGTTACGAGCTGACAAATATACGTTTTTATTTGCTTCTGATAAAACTAAAAGTGATTTTTTATCGTCACATTTTAAGTTTTTAAGCATTGCAACGTAATTTTTTGTCTTTGGAGCTTCAAAATTGAAGTCTTCTACGATAACTAGAGCATTTTCTCTAACTTTATATGAAAGCGCAGATTTACGTGCTAGTTGTTTAACTTTTTTGTTTAGTTTAAAGTTGTAATCACGTGGCACTGGACCAAATATGCGACCACCACCTACACGAACAGGTGATTTGATATCACCAGGGCGAGCACCGCCACCACCTTTTTGACGACCTAACTTACGTGTACTACCAGCTACTTCGCTTCTTTGTTTAGATTTGTGAGTACCTTGGCGATTATTAGCCATGTATTGTTTCACATCTAAGTAAATAGCGTGATCGTTAGGCTCAATTCCGAAGATAGATTCATCTAATGAAATCTTCTTGCCGGTGTCTTTTCCTTCGATGTTATATATACTTAGTTCCATTATTTATTTACTATTACGATTGAACCTTTTGCTCCTGGTACTGAACCTTTAATTAAGATAAGGTTATTTTCAGGAATCAATTTTAAAATCTCAAGGTTTTCAACGGTAACGCGTGCATTGCCTGTTTGGCCTGCCATACGCATTCCTTTAAACACTTTTGCTGGGTAAGAACAAGCACCGATAGAACCTGGAGCTCTTAAACGGTTATGTTGACCGTGAGTAGATTGACCTACACCACCGAAACCATGACGTTTAACAACACCTTGGAAACCTTTACCTTTAGAGGTACCGATTACGTCTACCCAAGAGGTATCAGCGAACATATCAACGGTGATAACGTCACCTACTTTGATATCGCCTTCAAATCCTTTGAACTCAACCAAGTGGCGTTGTGGAGCTACACCTACTTTCTTGAAAAGACCTGCTTCTGCTTTGTTTGTGTGTTTTTCTGATTTTTCAGAGAAACCTAATTGGATAGCATCATAACCGTCTTTTTCAAGAGTTTTGATTTGGGTAACAACACAAGGACCAGCTTCGATAACAGTGCATGGTACATTTTTACCATCAGCACTGAAAACGGATGTCATTCCGATTTTTTTTCCTATTAATCCTGGCATTTCAATGTATTATTAAATGATTTGTAAAATATATTTATTACGCTTTGATTTCAACTTGTACACCACTTGGTAATTCTAATTTCATTAGAGCGTCAATGGTTTTAGAAGTTGAATTGTGAATGTCAATAAGACGTTTGTATGAGAACAATTGGAATTGTTCACGAGATTTCTTATTAACGAATGTTGAACGGTTTACAGTGAAATAACGTTTGTGAGTTGGTAATGGAATTGGACCGCTTACTACTGCACCTGTTGCTTTTACTGTTTTAACGATTTTTTCAGCTGATTTGTCAACTAAATTGAAATCGTAAGATCTTAGTTTGATTCTGATTTTTGGTGTCATTTTTATTATTTATTTAAGAGAGAGGGTTAAGAATCATTTACTAACCCTCTACTCGGTTAATTATTATAGTAAATCTACTCTACCTTTTGCTTCAGTTAATACTGCTTTTGCAATTTGTGTAGAAACCTCAGCATAGTGAGAGAATTCCATAGAAGAGGTTGCACGACCTGATGTGATAGTACGTAAAGCTGTTACGTAACCGAACATTTCTGCTAGAGGTACTTTAGCTTTTACAACACGTGCACCAGAACGGCTGGTTTCCATACCTTCTACTTGACCACGACGTTTGTTTAAGTCACCGATAACATCACCCATGTTTTCTTCTGGAGTAACAACTTCCACTTTCATTATAGGTTCTAGAAGAACTGGTCTTGCTTTAGCGCAAGCATTTTTGAATGCTATTTGTGCACAAATTTCGTATGATAATTGGTCAGAGTCCACTGGGTGATAAGAACCATCCACTACTACTACTTTAAGGCGGTTAACTGGGTAACCTGCTAGCACACCATTACGCATAGCTGCTGTGAAACCTTTTTGGATAGAAGGGATGAATTCTTTAGGAATGTTACCACCTTTTACTTCGTCGATGAATTGAAGTTCGCCTTGGAAATCTTCGTCAGCTGGACCAACTTTAAGTACCATATCAGCGAATTTACCACGACCACCTGATTGTTTTTTGTAAACTTCACGGATGTCAACTGTGTTGGTGATAGCTTCTTTGTAAGATACTTGTGGACGACCTTGGTTACATTCTACTTTGAACTCACGTTTTAGACGGTCGATAATGATTTCAAGGTGAAGCTCACCCATACCGCTGATGATAGTTTGACCAGATTGTTCGTCAGTTCTAACTGTGAATGTTGGGTCTTCTTCAGCTAGTTTTGCAAGACCATTACCTAGTTTGTCTAAGTCTTTTTGAGTTTTTGGTTCAATAGCGATACCGATAACTGGATCTGGGAAGTCGATAGACTCAAGAGTCATTGGCATATCTTCGCTACATAGTGTGTCACCTGTACGGATATCTTTGAAACCTACACCTGCACCGATATCACCAGCACCAATACAATCAACTGGGTTTTGTTTGTTTGAGTGCATTTGGAAGATACGTGAGATACGTTCTTTTTTACCTGAACGTGCATTCCAGATGTAAGAACCTGCATCGATTTTACCTGAATAAACACGGAAGAAACATAGACGACCTACATATGGGTCAGTAGCGATTTTAAACGCTAATGCACATAGAGGTTCTGATTCGTCTGGGTGACGTACGATTTGTACTTCTTCGTCATCAGCTGCGTGACCGATGATTTCTTCTGTATCCATTGGTGATGGAAGGTAAGCACAAACTGAGTCTAGCATAGTTTGTACACCTTTGTTTTTGAATGAAGAACCACAAATCATTGGAGTCATTGACATGCTTAGAGTACCTTTACGGATAGCACGTTTGATTTCGTCTTCTGTGATTGTTTCTGGATCTTCGAAGTATTTTTCCATTAACTCGTCGTCGAATTCAGCTACAGCGTCTAACATTTTAGCACGCCATTCTTCTGCTTCAGCTTGTAAGTCTGCTGGAATATCTTCTACTGAATAGTCAGCGCCCATGGTTTCGTTGTTCCAAACGATAGCTTTCATTTTAACAAGGTCAACTACACCTTTGAAAGTTTCTTCAGCACCGATAGGAATTTGGATTGCAACTGGGTTTGCACCTAAAACTTCTTTTACTTGACGAACTACGTCGAAGAAGTCTGCACCTGAACGGTCCATTTTGTTTACGTAACCAATACGTGGAACGCTATATTTGTCAGCTTGACGCCATACTGTTTCTGATTGAGGTTCTACACCACCTACAGCACAGAATGCAGCCACAGCACCGTCAAGAATACGAAGTGAACGTTCTACTTCCACTGTAAAGTCAACGTGCCCTGGGGTGTCAATCAAGTTGATTTTATATTTGTCGTTTTTATAGTTCCAGAATGTGGTAGTAGCTGCTGATGTAATAGTAATACCACGTTCTTGTTCTTGTTCCATCCAGTCCATTGTAGCCGCACCGTCGTGTACCTCACCAATTTTGTGTGTTAAACCGGTATAGAATAGGATACGTTCTGATGTGGTAGTTTTACCAGCATCGATGTGCGCCATAATACCAATGTTTCTGGTGTATTTTAAATCTGCTTTTGCCATTTTTCTCTGTCTTTAAAAATTAGAAACGGAAGTGAGCGAATGCACGGTTAGCTTCTGCCATTTTGTGCATATCTTCTTTACGTTTGTAAGCAGCACCTTGCATATTATAAGCGTCAACGATTTCAGCTGCTAGTTTATCAGCCATAGTTTTACCGCCTCTTTTACGAGAGTACTGGATTAAGTTTTTCATTGAAATTGATTCTTTACGTTCTGGACGTATTTCTGTAGGAACTTGGAAAGTAGCACCACCGATACGACGAGATTTAACCTCAACTTGTGGAGTGATGTTTTCTAGAGCTTTTTTCCAAATTTCAAGAGCTGGCTTGTCTTCATTAGCCATTTTGCCTTTAACGACTTCTAAGGCAGAGTAGAAAATAGTATAGGCGATAGTTTTTTTACCATCGTACATTAGGTGGTTAACAAATTTACTAACCATAACATCGCCGAAAATAGGATCTGGTAATACGACCCTTTTCTTTGGTTTAGCTTTTCTCATTGTTTTTAAATTTTTCCGTTTTGGGTTGCCTTTCGTCTTCAAAAAGTTCCGCTGAACTAATTTACTCAACCTAGTCCCGAAGGACTCAAACCAAAACAGTATTAATAACTGTTATTTCTTAATTATTTCTTTTTGCCTTTTGCGGCTGCTGGAGCTTGACCTGGTTTAGGACGTTTAGCACCATATTTAGAACGACGTTGTGTACGGCTTGCTACACCTGCAGTATCTAAAGTACCACGAACGATGTGATAACGTACACCTGGAAGGTCTTTAACACGACCACCACGAATCATTACGATAGAGTGTTCTTGTAGGTTGTGTCCTTCTCCTGGAATGTAAGAGTTAACCTCTTTTTGGTTGGTTAAACGAACACGTGCCACTTTACGTAATGCCGAATTTGGTTTTTTAGGAGTTGTTGTGTAAACCCTTACACAAACACCGCGACGTTGAGGACATGCATCCAACGCAGGAGCAGTACTCTTTTCTGTCAAGGCTGTTCTTCCTTTTCTTACTAATTGTTGAATAGTAGGCATTGTTTAAAAGTTTAGTTTAAAATTATTTATGTTATTTTGCTTCTTTTACACTTTTGGGTTGCAAAGGTACGGATTTTATTTTAATCTGCAAAATTTCACTTATCTTTTTTTGCTAAAATATTGATTTTTTATTGTTTAGCGAAAATTTCACAATTCCTAATTCCTAATTCCTAATTAAATTACGCTTCTCCTTTGAAGTTCCAATTTGAAATTGGCATAGACTTTCTATTTTCTGGTAAAACAATTTCTCCGAATTGTTGCTCATATTTTTCAATATTTTGACTTAATGCAGCTAATAAGCGTTTTGCATGTTCTGGATTCATAATAATCCTAGATTTTACTTTTGATTTTGGCATATTTGGCATTACCCTAATAAAATCTATTACAAATTCGCTTGATGAATGTGCTATTACTGCTAAATTTGAATATACTTCTTCTAAATCTGCTGGTATCTCAATATTTAATTGAGTGGTTGATTTTTCGTCTTTCATATCGCTGATTTTCTTTTAAAAATTATTCTTTTATATTAAATAAGGTGCAAATTTAGCAAAAATTACAGATATATCTTAATATTTTCGTATCTTTGTAGATTGATTATATATCTTAAGGAAGCAAACATGAGTAAAAAATCTTCTAAAATATGGAGTGAAATCTATAAGAATGGGTTATTCATCATTTCTATAGTAGTCATTATCCTTTTATTACCTAGCACCTCACTGGACCCGTTTCAGTTTGAGATAGGCAAGCCATGGCAAAACGATTTATTGACTGCGCCATACGATTTTCCTATATATAAAACTTCTAATGATTTAGCTATTGAGAGAAAAAATATAGAAACATCTCCTTCTTATTTCGAGTATGATTCTAGTGTTTATAGAACAGAGATTGAGAATCTAACCAATTTAGAAAATAAGCTTAAGAGTGAATATACTCTAAAGGCTGAGGACTCTATTGCTCTTCATTATGTTAAAAGCAAACTTCATGAAATTTATAATATAGGGGTAATTTCAGCAAATGATTTGAAGGTAGCTACAGACCGCAAGGATAGCACTATTATGCTCAAAAGAGACATGATTACTTCTGCTATTTCTGCTAGTAGTCTTTATACTCCTACTTCTGCTATGGCTGAAATAAAGAAAGATTTCCCTAGTTATTTCAATCCAAACTGGCTTTCACTGTGGAAGATTGAATCATATATCAGTAATAACGTGTTGTATGATGCCAATACTACAAACCTTATTAAGACTGAACGTATAAATAATATTTCTATCTCTGAGGGTATGGTTCAAGCTGGAGAAAGAATTATTGACCGTGGTGATATTGTTACTGAGGAAAAGGCAAAGATTCTTAATTCACTTAGCAAGGAGAAAGAAGAGAAACAAGGGCAAACATTTAATGAACGTTCTAAACTTTTGATTGGTCGTTCTCTACTTATCATTTGTTTGATGGCTTTATTTTATGTTTACTTAAGACTGTTTAGACAACAACTTTACAATAGTAAACGAGTTATAACGTTGTTGCTGCTTATGATAGTATTCTTCTGTGGCGGAACTTCTCTTATTATAACTCACGCTTCTGCGTCGTTGATCTATATTATTCCGTTTGCTATTTTGCCTATTATTGTAAGTACATTCTTTGATACTAGAACTGCTCTTTATGCTAATTATATCACAATTTTTATTTCATCTATTGTGGTACCTTCACCTTTTGAGTTTGTTTTACTACAAGCTACTGCGGGTATGGTAACTGTTAGTACTTTAAGAGATTTATCTCAACGTTCTCAACTTGTGAGAACAGCTATTTTCATTATTTGTACATATTGCTTGTTCTTCCTTGGTTATGGACTGACTTCTGACTCTAGTATTTTTGAGGTGAATTGGATGACTTTTGTATTTTTTGTTATTAATGGACTTTTATTGCTTTTTGCATATCCTTTCATTTATATCATTGAACAAATTTTTGGATTCATTTCTAATGTTAGACTTATAGAACTTAGTGATATAAACACTCCGCTGATGAGAAAACTTTCTGAGACTGTTCCTGGCACATTCCAACATTGTACTCAAGTTTCGAATCTAGCGGTGGAGATTGCCAACAAGATAGGTGCAAATCCATTGTTGGCTAGAGCAGGTGCTTTATATCACGATGTAGGCAAGATTAGCAATCCACCTTTCTTTGCTGAGAATCAGGCAAAGGGCATTAACCCTCATGATAAATTGAATGCAGAAGAAAGTTCTATCATTATTACAAATCATGTGAAAGATGGTGTTAAGATTGCTAAAGAATATGGACTTCCTAGAAGTATTATTGAGTTTATAGAAACTCACCATGGTAAGAGTATTACTAGATATTTTTATAATAAATATGTAAACGAACATCCTAATGAAAATGTGGATGCGGAAAAATTTAGCTATGCGGGACCTAATCCTTATACGAAGGAACAAGCTATTGTAATGATTTGCGACACCGTGGAAGCTGCTTCTAGAAGTTTGCCTGAATATAATGATGAAAGTATCAACAATTTGGTAGATAAAATTGTTGATGCGCAGATTTCTGAGCACTATCTAGATAGAGCTCCTATTACACTAAAAGAAATTAGCGAAGCTAAAGAAATACTTAAGGAAAAACTAAAGAATATTTATCATACTAGAATTGCTTATCCAGAAATAAAGAAATAACTATGAAAAAGAAATTATTGCTATTAATTGGACTTATTTATTGCATGGGAATATATTCTTATACTCCTGCTCCCTTTGATTTTCACAAGTATAGTGTAACGCATAAGAGGTCAACTTTGCCTTCTGAATACGATTCAAGGGATTTGAATATAATGCTACCTGCAAGAGACCAAGGGCAAACAAATACCTGTTGGGCATATACTGCATGTGACGTTTCTCAATCTTTATTTTATAAAAATGGTTCTGAAAGTGGTTATCTTTCTCCTGTAGTTTATGTAAATTGTGCAAAAGAACTTGGTTTCAAAGGTATCAATATTCAATCAGGAGGAAATGAAGCCATTGTTTCTGCAATAAATAATATGCTGAAAACTCCTGTATATTTGAAAGCGACTGGAGAGATAGAAGAAGGGAATAACGATTGTCCTAATTATTCTGTAGAGGATATTCATGCTTATATTATAGAAACTAGCGATTTACCAAAAGATGATAAAATAGCGATTAAGGAAGCTATCATGGAATATGGTTCTGTATTTGCATCTATGTATTTCAATAATACATTTTACAATAAGGACACCTACTTTTATGAATTTATTGGAAGTGAGGATGAAGATGTTTCCAATCATGCTATTAGCATAATAGGTTGGGATGATAGCAAAGGAGCATGGTTAGTAAGAAATACTTGGGGAGAACAATGGGGTGATAAGGGTTATTTCTGGGTTAGTTATAAAGACACCGAAATAGATAAAAGATGTACATCATTCAATGGTTTCATTTCTACTGACAAGATAGATAATGTTTATACATATTCTAAATCTAATAGTAATGCTAGAATTGGGTTTGAAGCAAATGAACCTACTACTGTTTTAATAGCATATGAAATAGAAAAAGATGAAAGTATAGAATATATAGCAACTTATATTCCTCATCCTAATACCAAACTTAGAATAGTAGTGAGAGGTACAAATGGAGAAGTGACTCCTTTTTACGTAGGTGAAGAGGAAACTATCAAATATCCTGGCATGCACCTTCATAAATTAACGACTCCAGTAGTATCTAAAGGTGAACCTATATTTGTTGAAATGATATTCACCGCTGAATATGAATTCGCTGTTCCTGTTGAGTTTATAAAAGAGAATTACAATGAAGGTATTGTTTTACACGACAATCAATGGTTCTTCTCTGATGGAGAATGGGAACCAATGGGTAAGGATGCCACTGAAGAAATTTTTAAATGTAATATTTCTGCTTATGTTTACACTAAAAGTAACTCTTTTAGTACAGATATAGAAGATACTAATACAGAGAAGACAATTTCTGCATTGAGTGCAGGTCAAATTAATCCTGAGATTTGGGATACTGCTTTAAGAATTAACATTTTTGATATTAGTGGTAGAAACTATGGTTCTTTGAAACCTAATGAGGAGATGCCAAATTTAAGCAATGGTTGTTATATTTTGGTTGTTGACCATAAAAATGGAAGTTTCACTACAGAAAGATTTTATAAGTTTTAATTAGAATATAATACTTAAATTATGAATATAATAGAACACGTAGGAAGATACTCGTTGCTTATGCAAAGAGTGTTTAAACTTCCACAAAGATGGCGTTTGCTAGGCAAACAATATGTGAAAGAGGTGGAGAAATTGGGTATCGATTCATTGGGTATCGTTATTATTATCTCATTCTTTATTGGGGCGGTGATTACCATGCAAATGGTGCTTAACACAGAAAACCCTTTGCTTCCAGACTATGTAACTGGTCTTACTACTCGTGATACACTTCTTTTGGAATTCTCATCTACCATCCTTTGTTTAATTTTGGCTGGTAAAGTAGGTTCTAATATTGCATCTGAGATTGGCACAATGCGTATCACCGAGCAAATCGATGCTCTAAAAATTATGGGTGTGAATGCTCCAAACTATTTAATCTTACCTAAGATTTTAGGTCTTGTTACCATTATGCCTGTGCTAGTAGTATTTAGTATGTTTGTTGGTATTTTGGGTGGATATTTAATTTCATTCTCTGGAATTATCTCTCCTTCAAAATATGTAATCGGTATTCAATACGCATTTGAACCTTTCTACGTAACATATTCTATTATTAAGTCACTTTTCTTTGCATTTGTGATTTCGTCGGTTTCGTCTTACTATGGATATTATGCATACGGCGGCGCACTAGACGTGGGTAAAGCAAGTACAAATGCTGTGGTAAATAGTAGTATCATTATCCTACTACTTAATGTATTATTAACTGATATTTTATTGGTATGATAGAAGTTCGCAACGTATATAAATCATTTAATGGTAAAGAAGTGCTTAAAGACATTTCTTTTACCTTTGAGGCAGGCAAAACCAACCTTATCATTGGTCAAAGTGGTTCTGGTAAGACAGTGCTAATGAAAAGCGTGATTGGTATTCACCAAGTGGATAAAGGTCAAATTCTATACAACGGAAGAGATTTCACTAAAATGTCTAATAAAGAAACTGCTCTTTTAAGACAAGAAATTGGTATGCTTTTCCAAGGTTCTGCCCTATTCGACTCTATGACTGTGGAAGAAAATGTGCGTTTCCCACTAGAGATGTTTTCTGACAAAACAAGAAAAGAATGGGAAAAACGTGTGGCATTTTGTTTGGACCGCGTGGGACTTTCTCATGCTGCAAAACTATTCCCTTCTGAGATAAGTGGTGGTATGCAAAAACGTGCGGCTATTGCTCGTGCTATTGTGCTTGAACCTACCTACCTTTTCTGCGACGAGCCAAACTCTGGTCTAGATCCTAAGACTTCTCTTACTATAGACCAACTTATACAAGAGATTACTCGTGAAAACAATATTACTACTATTGTGAACACTCACGATATGAACTCTGTGATGGAGATTGGAGACAAAATCCTTTTCATTCATAAAGGTGAGAAAGGTTGGGAAGGTAGCAAGGATACTATCTTTACTTCAAACAACGAAAACCTAGACAATCTAGTTTTCGCATCTGAACTATTTAAAAAGGTAAAAGAAAATCAAACAAAAAAATGAAAATAGTTTCTTATAACGTAAACGGCATTAGAGCGGCTATTGGCAAAGGCCTTATTTCTTGGGTGGGTGAAACTGATATTGATGTGCTTTGCCTACAAGAGACCAAGGCACAAGCCGACCAAATAGACACAAAGGCTTTTGAGGAACTTGGGTTTAACTGCTATTATACTTGTGCGGAGAAAAAGGGTTATAGTGGAGTGGCTATATTTACTAAGGTGAAACCTGACAATGTAGTTTACGGCATGGGAAATGCTAAGTACGACTCAGAAGGTAGAGTGATAAGAGCAGACTATGGCGATTTTACTCTTATATGTGTGTATATTCCTTCGGGCACATCTGGCGACGAACGTCAAGCATTTAAGATGGAGTTTCTTGCAGACTTCAAAGTCTTTATTGATGAACTAAGAAAAGAAAGACCTAATATCCTAGTGTGTGGAGACTACAATATAGCTCACACACCTATAGATATTAATCACCCTGAGAGACAAAAGGGTGTGTCTGGTTTCTTGCCAGAGGAACGCGATTGGGTAACTGAGTTTCTTGAAAGTGGAATGATTGACACCTTTAGGGTGTTCGATGACCGTGCTGAACAATATAGTTGGTGGAGCTATAGATTTAACTCTAGAAGCAGAAATGCAGGTTGGAGAATAGACTATCACATGGCATCTGAGCCATTAAGAGACAAACTTGTGAAAGCAGAAATCTGGCAACACGTGGTGCATTCAGACCACTGCCCGATTTATGTAGAATTACAGTGCTAGTGAGAGCAATGATAAGCTTGCTTAAGCATTGCCGAGCGACGCCTGTAATCACGTAATGCGAAAGCATTACGTAATATTCAAATAAATTAAAATTTATGGGATTATTTAAATTAAGAAAACCACGTCAGTTTAATCTAAAACCTAGATATTACGACGAGCATAAAGAAAGGCTTCAACAGTCGGAGGAGAGAGTGCGTAAAGAACTAGAAATGGAGTACGAGAGTAAAAGAAAGCACTCTTTTGAAGATTCTATTCGTGGCAAGTTTAGAGAAAGTCTAGAAGATACAAGAGCCGACAAAAGCTCAAAAATGAGACTAGGTATCATTATAGGTATTATTATAGTGGGTGCTTACCTATTTATAAATTATGTCTGAAAATATAATACACATATTACCTGAAGTAGTATCAAACCAAATTGCTGCGGGAGAGGTGGTACAACGACCATCTTCTGTGGTGAAGGAACTTGTGGAAAACTCTATAGACGCAGGTGCTACAAAAATTGATATTTACATTAAAGAAGCAGGCAGGACTTCCATTAGAATAATAGATAATGGGAAAGGTATGTCTGCCGACGACGCTGTAATGGCATTTCAGCCACACGCCACATCGAAGATAGCAGATGTAAATGATCTGTTTTCTCTTTCCACTATGGGCTTTAGAGGGGAAGCACTTGCTTCTATCTCAGCTGTGGCATTTGTAGAGGTGAGAACCAGAAGAGAAGAAGACACACTAGGCACACGAGTGGAATATACTGCAGCCGACTTAGTTTGTCAAGAGTGCATACAATGCCCAAAAGGTACAGACATTACTGTAAGAGACATATTTTATAATGTACCCGCGCGTAGGAAGTTCCTTAAACCAAACGATACTGAGTTTAGGCATATAGTTTCTGTGTTTGAACAAATCACACTTGCTCATCCACAGATAGCTTTTACTTTAGTGCATAATGACAAAACAGTATTCAATCTGCCAAAAGAAAACAGATTGCAACGCATTTGTTCACTATTTGGGTTGAAATGGAATCAAAAACTATTACCTATTTCTATAGAGACGACATTGGGCAAGATTTCTGGATACATTGGCACACCAGAAGCAGCACTTAAGAGAAATTGTCCACAATTCTTTTTTGTTAATAATAGGTATATTCAACATCCATATTTCCATAAGGCAATAAGTATGTCTTACGACAAACTACTTATGCCAGATGTGAAACCTGCATACTTTATCTTCTTTGAAATGGATGCAGATAAGATTGATGTGAATATTCATCCTACTAAAACAGAGGTAAAGTTTGAAGACGAGAAATCTATCTTCCCTATTCTTTCGGCAACGGTGAAAGAAGCACTAGGCAAATCGAACTCTGTGCCAAGTATCGACTTCGACCAAGAAGATGCACCAGATATTCCAGCCTTTACAGGCAAACCAATGGAATATGTTGCTCCACCAAAAGTAAGTTATAATCCAAATTATAATCCATTTCACACACATTCTGAAAAGACCTTTAGCTCAAATAGACCTGCACAAAATTGGGAAACTCTTTATAATGCAGCAAGAGAAGTAAAGGAAAGTAAGGCAGAAAGTTCATGGTCGAAATTGGAAATAGTAGAAGACTTTAGCAGCCTTCACGTGATGCAATCTGAAAATAAATTCATAATTTTGCCTGTTCGTGAAGGAATAAAAGTGGTAGATCAATACAGGGCTAGTCTGCAAATAAACTTTGAAGACACTCTTAAAGAACTTGAACTATTAGAAGTGCATAGCCAACCTTTACTATTCCCAGAAGCAGTGGAACTAGATACAAAAGAAGACCTAATCTTCAACGAGATTAAAGAAGAACTAGAAGAGGTAGGATTTACATTTGAAAGTTTTGGGAAACACAGTTACCAAATTACAGCCGTACCAAATAGTATGAACAATATTAGTGCAGAAGCACTACTAGAGGATTTCATTACCATGTGTATGGATGAAAAAGATGTAAAGACAGAGATTAAGAAAAACTTAGCACTCAAGATAGCAGAAAGAAAAGCTATTAAAGGGGGCACGACCCTAAGTGAATCTCAAATGAGAGGTTTGATAGAAAAACTTTCTAAATGTGAAAACCAAATCTATACCACTCAGGGTAAAAAAATATCAGTGATAATAAATAATAACGAAATAGAAAATAAATTTTTATGATGAAAGAAGTTAGAGTGCGATTTGCACCAAGTCCAACAGGAGCTCTACACATAGGGGGCGTACGTACAGCATTATACAATTATCTGTTTGCAAAACAAAACGGTGGTAAAATGATTCTTCGTATAGAAGATACAGACTCTACCCGCTTTGTGCCAGGGGCAGAAAAATATATTATTGAATCACTTGAATGGCTAGGCATTCGTTTCGACGAAGGTATTGAAAACGGAGTAGCTACCTGCAGACAAAGTGAAAGAAGAGATATTTATAGAGGTTATGTAAAAGAACTTTTAGACAAAGACCTTGCATATATTGCATTTGACACCCCTGCAGAACTTGAGGCTAAACGTGCTGAAATTGCAAACTTCCAATACGATGCCAAAACTCGTATGATGATGAACAACTCACTAGTACTTGGCAAAGAAGCTACCGATGCAAAGATAGCTGCCGGCGAAAACTATGTAGTGAGAATAAAGATTGAACCAGGTGAAGATATTATAGTAAATGACCTTATTCGTGGTGAAGTGAAGATTAACTCATCTATCCTAGACGACAAGGTGCTTTACAAATCTGCAGACGACCTACCAACATACCACCTTGCAAACATTGTGGACGACCACTTAATGGAAATATCACATGTGATCCGTGGCGAAGAATGGTTGCCTTCTGCCCCACTTCACGTGCTACTTTATAAATACTTTGGTTGGGAAAGACCTGAATTTGCTCACCTACCTCTACTACTAAAACCTGACGGCAATGGTAAACTAAGCAAACGTGATGGTGATAGACTTGGTTTCCCTGTGTTCCCACTAGATTGGGTGGATCCTAAAACAGGAGACAAATCTTCTGGCTATAGAGAAGCAGGCTACTTCCCAGAAGCAGTAGTAAACTTCCTTGCACTACTAGGATGGCACGGCGAAACAGATAAAGAATTCTTCACAATGGAAGAACTTATCAACGAGTTTTCACTTAAACGCGTGAGCAAAAGTGGTGCTAAGTTTGATTATGAAAAAGGCAAATGGTTCAACCACGAATACCTACAACAAAAATCTGATAGCGAAATCGCAGCAGCATTTATGCCAATGCTAGAAGAAAAAGGCATTAAAGCTGACGCTGAAAAGGTAGAAAAAGTGGTAGCACTTACTAAAGCTCGTTGCAACTTTGTAAAAGATCTTTGGGCAAACTGTGACTATTTCTTTGTGGCACCAACTAGCTACGACGAGAAGACACGTGCTAAACGTTGGAAAGAAAATTCACCAGAAGATATGCGCGCACTAGGCGAGTTTCTTGCAAGCCTTGAAGACTTCTCTGCACACAATGCAGAACAAGCAGTGATGCAGTGGATAGCAGATAATGGCAAACATACTGGTCAAGTGATGAATGCATTCCGTCTTTGCATTGTAGGTGAAGGCAAAGGTCCTCACATGTTTGACATTACTGAGTTTATTGGTAAAGAAGAAACTTTAAGAAGACTTGAGGTTGCGGTGCAACAGTTAGGAGTTAGGAGTTAGGAGTTAGGAGTTAAAATATGAAACGAATATTTCTTATATTACTTGCGGCGCTTGTTTGCATGGGTGTAGAGGCAAGACCAAAAAAGAAGAAAAGCCTTATAGAAGAACTTCCACAAATGGAAATTCAGGAAGTAACATCTGCCTACAAAGCACCAAAACGTGAGTTTAGAGGAGTGTGGATGCATACTATATATAATAATGTGTATCCTACCCTTTCCTCTGACGAGTGGAAAGAGTATATAAGAAAACAACTAGATGAATATCAAAAGTTGGGAATTAATGTGATTATATTTCAGGTAAGACCAGAAGCTGACGCCTTCTACGAATCTGAATATGAGCCATGGAGTAGATTCCTAACTGGCGAACAAGGGAAAAGTCCAGACCCTTTCTTTGACCCATTACATTTTATGACAGAAGAATGTCATAAACGCCACATGGAACTTCACGCATGGGTAAACCCATATAGAGCGAATGCCAATAAGACTAAAAACAGACTAGTATGGCATCATATCTACTATGAAAAACGCTATATGTTTTTCTCATACGGAAACCAACTTATGTTTAACCCTGGGGTGCCAGATAGTAGAGCACATATTGTGAAAGTAATTTCCGATATAGTAAAAAGATATGATATAGATGGCATTCACATGGACGACTATTTCTATCCATATCCAATACAAGGTCTGAAACTTCCAGACAACGACACCTTTAAAAAGTATGGTTTAAATAAAGGCTACGAACAAGGAGAAATAGAACGTTGGCGTAGAGATAATGTAAACCTACTTGTAAAAGAACTATCTGACACAATCAAGGCTATTAAACCATACGTTAAGTTTGGCGTTAGCCCATTTGGCATCTATAGAAATAAGCAACAAGACGAAACAGGAAGTGAAACAAACGGACTAAGTAACTACGACAATCTATATGCCGACACTCAGCTTTGGGCAAACAATGGTTGGGTAGACTATATAATTCCTCAACTTTATTGGGAAGTGGGTCACCCTGCAGCAAACTATACCACATTATTTAATTGGTGGAAAGAAAATAAAGCACCAGATGTGCAAATGTATATTGGACAAGATGTGAGCAGAAGTCAAGACCAAATCGCAAAAAAACTGAACCCTACTAGAGTGGCAGAGAATATTAGTGGCAATTGTTTTTGGAGTGGTGATATGCTTCTTGCAAACAAAAATGAATATAAAGACAGTTTGCAAACAGCATACTTCAAGCACCACGCAATCGCACCTAATTATCCTAAATTGAGTCATACTGCCCCTGTGAAACCAGAGAATGTAAGACTCGAACTAATGGGTTCAAAACCTAAACTATGTTGGGACGCAGATAAGACTCCAAAACAAGCCGACAAAGCGTGGTATTATATAGTTTATGCTATAGACTATAAAAGTAGCGTAATAGACCAATATGACCCTACAAAGATTATCTATGTAGGTTCTGAAACTGAATATACCTTCCCTGAAGATATGAATCCACTTCACTACAAATACATAGTAACTGCAGTGAACCGAATGCAAAACGAAAGCGAGGCTTCGCAGGTGTGTAGGTTTAGTGAGGAGTGAGGAATTGTTGTGCAAGTGAGAGCAGAACTAAGCTTGCTTAAGTTATGCCGAGCGCAGCCAACAATCATGAGGGCGTAGCCCGAATAATTTTGTTATTAAGCGAAAGCAATGACAAGCAGATTTAACATTATACATATCAACGAGTGCGACTCTACCAATGCATATTTGCAAAGGTTGGTAATGGAGGACGACCCACAAGAAGGCATTGTGATTTCTACGTCTTTTCAGACGAAAGGACGCGGACAACTTACCAATGTGTGGGAAGCAGAAGCGGGGCAAAACATACTTTGTAGTATCTTGCTTCGCCCAACAAGTCTGCCAATCAAAAGTCAATTCCTAATATCCCAAGCTATATCTGTGGCAATAGTAGATGTGCTTAATTCATATACCGATGGCTTTAGCATAAAGTGGCCAAACGATATTTACTACAAGGAAGACAAGATTGCAGGTATTCTTATTGAAAACAATCTTACCTCAGCAGGCATTAGTACTTGCATTATAGGTTTGGGACTAAATGTAAATCAAAAGATATTTAAAAGCGATGCTCCAAACCCTATTTCACTATTCAACATTATAGGCCGAGAGACATCTGTACCGGAACTCCTACAAAGTATATTAGAAAGATTTGACAAAGTCTATTCTCTTGCGTATTCCAACGTGGAGCTACTACGTGAAAACTACTTCAACAACCTACTATTTAATAGCCAAGTAAGAGAGTATGTAGACGAAAACGGAAAATTCCTAGGCAAGATTGTGGATGTGGAAAACGACGGACATCTTATCATCGAAGATATGGAAGGCAACAAACGTAGATATGCGTTTAAAGAAATACAGTTCAAACGAGAGCAGAACTAAGCTTGCTTAAGTTATGCCGAGTGCAGACTGTATTCACGAGCGTAGCGAGTAATGTTCATATCAATTAGGAGTTACTTTACCTTCCTACTGCTAACGAAAGAAAACTCAATTTTACATTTGGAATTTGTTCGAGGCATTTAAGGCACGCTATGGCGGTAGAACCAGTAGTAAGCACATCGTCGATAAGAAGAATATGTTTACCCTCAAAGCCATCGTTTGGAGAAAGTTTAAAAAGATCTACGGCATTCTTCCAACGTTCCTCCTTGTTTTTATGAGTTTGAGTTTCACTAAAACGAGTACGCTCAATAAGCTGCGAAAATATAGGCAAACCCACAACCTCTTGCACGCCCCTGGCAATCTCCTCAGACTGATTATAACCTCTCATCTTCTCCTTTTTAGGATGTAAAGGGACTGGTACTATAGCATCAATATCCGCAAAGAGATCTAGCATTTCACGAGCCATTATCTCCCCTATCTGACTTGCAAATTTAGATTTACCCTTATACTTAATATGATGAAGAATATTTTGGACTTTTGTCTCCTTATCAAAATGACACCACGACATAGCCTTTTCTAGCCTCACACGACCAAGAAATATCTCCATTACCTTGTTGTCTGTATAATCCTTTTCTACCACACGAGGAAGCGTATAAAGGCAAGTGAGACAGATATTCTCCTCTCCCTCCATAAGCACACCTCCACAACAAACACAAAGTTTAGGGAAAACCAAATCTAGCAAAGAATTAAGAATGGGTATTTTCATAATCTAATCTTTATTTAGTAGTTTCTTAACAGAGCCAATATACCATTCTGTAAGTGCTGAATTTATAGAATAGGGCTTGGCAGACTTGTTTGCATAATATGTAAAATCCTTGCACAGAATATTAGCTAAGTGCCAACCACCTAGCACATCTATAGTAGATTTCTTGAGTTTTGATAACAATATAGAAGGCAAAAATACACTTAGTACGTTCTTTATATATTGTTTACGATAAACTGAAACAGGAAGTTTTTTCTTTGAGAAATTTACATTATACTCTTCAAAAACCACCTCAACACACTCGTTGTATAAAGCACAATGATGCAACTGTTGCATAGGAAGTCTTCTCATAAATTGCAAAAAGTCCAAATCCCACAAAGGCATAACAACTTCATACCCAAAGAATGTAAAAGCACGCGCAGAATTAGTAATAAAATGCGTTAAACGATTAGTAAATACAAATGCATTGTAAAGAGAAGGAGGATAATCTCCGTACGTCTTTAATGAATTAAATTCTTCCCTTATATAAGATGTTTTAAACCCTCTATTCGCCTCAAAATTGTTAAACAATATACCATAAACTAGAGCGGACATAGAAGAATGTTCTGTAATAAGAGACTTGGCAAGATGTGAACCCGCAAAAAAATCTCCAGCATGACCAGGCACAAAAATAGCATCTTCATTCAAAAGTGATCTTTTTTGCAACCACTTAACACACGCATATTCCTCGCACCAACAAAAGTTTGTAAGTGCCCCCTCATGCTTTACATAATCATTGAAATCTGAGAAATCAAGTTCCTCTCCTACTAGATTTAAATCTATTTGGAAATGAGGATAACCGAGAGTATTTGCCACTTTACAGGCTATATGTACCTCTGAACTCTCAACATTGGACCCCATAGTGTATGTAAGTACATTTTTGTAGCCATGCTCTTTAAGCAAACAAAGGATAATGCGAGAATCGTATCCTGCACTCATTGGCACTACAATTTGTCTTCCATCTGCCTTTTGAACTAGTCGTTTTACAGCCTGTTTCAACACCAAAAGCAGTTGAGACTTTTCTCCGCTTATGACCTCTTGGCCTGCTACATTGTAATGAAAATATTGATAATTTTCAGTTAATCCATTTTCAAGAAATCTTATAATCGACCCTGGCTTTATCTGATAAATTCCTTCCACTAGGGTATTTCCCTCCAATACAGCAAACGAGCTACGAATTTGCTTGAGCGAAGTAGAGGAAATAGTGCTCTGCTGAGACAATATTAAATATGGATTGTCTGTAATGTTCCAGGTACCACCCACATACGAATAAAAAATAGGATATAAACGTGTAGTATCTATAGCAGCAACAACAAAGTTGTCTCGGCAAATAATTACAGAGAAAATACCATTTAGTCTTTGTAGCTTCTGTGAAAACTCATCGATAGTAGCAACATTTGAAAAGAAATCAACTAAGTTTTGGGAAGACAAATATCTGTCATCAACAAATGCATAACCCATTACATAAACACAATCATTCTGCGTCCATGCATTTGATAAATTAAGTTTAATGTAATCCCTTTTCATATCCCAAAGCCACAGTTATATACCAAAATATTTTAAACACATTAATAACAAAACAAATAATAAAAAACATTATTAATGTAATATAAAAATCACCAAGATAAATACCAAATAGCAACACTGAAAGTTTACAAACTATATCAATAATCTCAAAGATAAGTAGTCCCTCTTGTCTCTTAAAAAGTTGAGGAAGGAAGTCTATAACATTTGATATACTAAACGCCAAAAGCCAAGGGAGCATTAGTCGAATGTATTCGCCAGAAGTACGCCAATTTTCACCTAAGATAATAGAAGTAAGATCTGGAAGGATAAAATACAACAACGCAAAAGAAGGAATGCCTACCATGAGTACAGAGGCTATGTATTTCTTTATAACAGGAAGTATTTTTTCTTTGTTCCAAACCTTTTCAGACACAAAGCGGAACATGATTTTATAAAGCGAACCACATGCCACATTTATTGGAGTATGAGCAAGCAAAAGACCCATAGAATAAAGTCCTATCTCCTCCATACCAAAGTGAGCAGACAACAGAAATATAGGGAGCGACTTAGATAGCAAATTTAAGGTTTTTCTGCTAAGAGAAAATTTTGGAAATTTGATATATTCACGCGCAATAGCTAGAGTTGATGCCCATGTTGGTCGTTCACCTAATGAAGAAAATAATTTGTCTCTCCACTGTGCATATAAGCATACCGCTAACAATATCAATACAGAACCTGAAACTGCAGAAATGATAAGACCCGCTGTACCCCAACCAAGATGACCTAAAAGGATTTTAAGACCTACATTATAAAGCGCAATTAGAACTAAGTAAAAAGAAATATACTTGAATAGTTTCTTTCTAATCACAAGGCTATCGCAGATATTCCAAATAGCTGTGGCCGCCACGTAGAGTGGCATAAGAAAATACCAATCGGCAAGGTCGGTAGAACCAAATAGAGATGAGATTTCAGCCGAGAATGGCACGGTAATAAGCACAATCGCAGAAACCAAAGCTACACAAGATAAGCAAACAGCTAACGCAGATGGAAGGTCTTTTTCCTCTTTGTGAAAAACCAATACGTTTTGGTATTCTGCATTGGCAAGAAGCACAAAAATTGCAAATATAGAAACAAACAGATTGAGCGTACCCAACTCTTCTGGACTGTATATACGAGAAATGATTGGGTATGCCGCCAAAGTGATTATCTGGGCAAGCATATTGCCGCTCAGAAGCACGCTAGTGTTTCTCACAATGCGCGATTGCAGAAATCGGTTGATATATTTGTTTTTGATTTGCATTGCTCGCCTACGGCTCGGTTGCACCACCCTACGGGGGTGCCCTTTATTATTATCATTTAATACAGGCGTTGCGCTAACGCTTAACACCTGCCTACAACTTAAGAGTTACCCCTTACAGGGGTAATAAGTACACAAATATAAGAAATTAAATAAAAAAAGAAAAGCGTTTGAGGAAAATTCCTCAAACGCTTTGTAAATGTATTTTGTTTTGTAGGCGGATTAACCTAAAAAGGAAATTAAAATACCCGCTGCCACAGCACTACCAATTACGCCAGCCACGTTAGACGACATACAGTAGTTTAACACGTGGTTTTTAGGGTCGTATTTAAGCGCGATGTCGTTAGCTACACGAGAAGCCATAGGCACAGCACTTAGACCAGTTGCACCAACAAGTGGATTGATTTTCTTTTTGCTGAATAGGTTCATTACTTTCACTAAAAGGATACCACCAAAGATAGAGAAACCGAATGCAAGGAAACCACCTGCCACGATACCTAGAGTTTGGAAGTTTAGGAAAGCATCTACAGTCATAGTAGCACCTACAGATAGACCTAGGAAAATGGTAGCAGCATTCATAATGCCGTTTGAAGCTGTTTCAAACAAGCGAGAAGTGTTTGCACCAATTTCTTTGATAAGGTTACCAAACATAAGCATACCTACTAGAGACACTGCATCTGGCACAATGATAGCCACGATAGTAGTAACAGCAATAGGGAAGATAATCTTAAGCGCTCTCATGTTTTTGAACTCAGTTTTAGAAGGATAAAGTTTGTCTTGTTCCTTCATGTTGATCATAAGTTCTTTTTTAGAGCAAGTAAGTTTTACCACTAATGGAATAATCACTGGCACTAACGCCATATATGAATATGCAGCAATAGCAATAGGAGCTAGCAAGTGTGGAGCAAGTTTAAGTGTGGTAAAGATAGCAGTAGGACCGTCGGCACCACCAATGATAGCAAGCGAGCCTGCTTCTTGTAGTGTAAAGAATTGAGAAGCCACTAGAAGTACTGCAAAGATACCAAATTGAGCACCTGCACCGAAAATAGCAAGTTTAAGGTTGCGTAGCATTGGTCCAAAGTCGGTAAGCGCACCTACACCCATAAAGATGATAGGAGGAAGCAGACCAGATTTGATTAATGCGTAGTAAATAAGGTTCATAATGCCTAAGTCGTGTGCAATCTCTGGAAGAGACATTTCGTACACGTTTTTAGAAACCTCAACACCATCTTTCATGTAGTGAACTAGGCCTTCACCATCGGCACCTAGCACACCCATACCACCGCCAGGGAAGTTTGCAATAAGCACACCGAAAGCGATTGGCACTAAAAGAAGTGGTTCAAATTCCTTCTTAATACCTAAGTATAGAAGGACGAAAGCTAAGGCGTACATAATAAGGAAGCGAGGATCTTCCACAATGGCGCCTATGGCTGTCATGTCATAGATTTTACTTAATATTTCTCCCATAGTTCTTATCCTTTGATTTTCATCAATACGTCATCTTCAGATACTGCAGCACCTGCGTTGAAGCAGATTTCTGTAATAACACCATCGCATTCAGCAGCAATAGCGTTGAAAGTTTTCATAGCCTCGATGTAGCAAACTGTTTGACCAGCTTTCACTACGTCGCCTACTTTCACTGCAGGTTCGCCTTGTGCTTTTACTAGGTAGAATTTACCTTCTAGTGGAGCAGCAAGTTCTTTACCTTCGCCAGTACCAGCAGCAGCGGCAGCAGCAGGAGCAGCAGAAGCAGCAGGCATTGCACCAGCTTCACCAACGGTTACTTTATAAGAAACACCGTTTACTTGTACTTCCACAGTTTGAGGAAGAGCTGCACCACCAGCAGCAGCTTTAGCTTCTTTCTTCTTAGCTAGATCTGCTTCGAAGTCTGCTTTAGCTTGGCCAGATTTGTATAGACGATATTGTTGTGGGTGCATAGCAAGCTCGAATAGTTCTTCGTCATCTTCGCCAAGTTCCCAACCATTTTCAGCCATTTCTTTACGGAAACCTTCTAGAGCATCTGGATAAGAGTCTTGTGGGTTGCCAGTGAAGAATTCACGACCTTGTTGTTTTGCTTTTTCGATAAGTTCTGGAGCGATAGGTCCAGGAAGACTACCAGATTTGCCAAGAAGCATATCCCAAATATCGTCTGCAATCATGCTCCAACGTTCACGACCTTTTTCCATTTGGATAACGTTCATTTGAGCCATGTTTTTCACATATTGGCTAAATGGAGTTACAAGTGGTGGATAACCCATTTTTGGCCATACGTATGCTACCTCGTTGAATAGTTTGATAAGCATTTGGTCTTGGGTCATTTCTGGTTTGCCGTTTTTAGCAAAATATTTGTTTAGGCTATCAAGAGCGTCGTTTAAGTCGTTCATTAAGCTACCCATCATACCGCCAGGAAGACCAGGACCGATAAGAAGAGAGTTCATTTGACGATTACGAGCTGGGATGTAATAACCTAAGAAGTCGTCCATCATAGCTTGTACTTGAGTACGTACTTCCATGTAAGCTTCCATGTTGATTTCTGGCACGTCGAAGCCAGCATCTTTAAGCATAGCTTGAACAGCTAACACGTCTGCGTGACCTGTACCCCAAGAAAGTGGTTCCATACCTACATCAACATAGTCGCAACCAGCTTTACAAACTTCAAGAATAGAAGCCATGCTGAAACCAGGACCAGCGTGTGAGTGATATTGGATAGGAAGTTCTGGATATTTAGCTTTAATGTTTTTAACGATTTCGCCTAGAGAAGCAGGACGACCGATACCAGCCATGTCTTTTAAGCAGATTTCGTCTGCACCAGCTTCGATAAGTTCAAACGCCATTTTTGTATAATATTCCACAGTGTGAAGTGGAGAGAAAGTAATACAAAGACAGCATTGAGAAATCATACCACCATCGTGAGCATATTTAATAGAAGGTATGATATTGCGTGTATCGTTTAAACCACAGAAAGTACGAGCGATGTCGGTACCTTGTTTTTTCTTCACTTTATAGAAAAGTTGACGAACGTCTGCTGGAACTGGGTTCATACGTAAACCGTTAAGAGCACGGTCTAGCATGTGAGTTTGGATACCTGCTTCGTGGAAAGGTTTTGTCCACTCACGTACAGCTTTATTTGGGTTTTCGCCGTAAAGTAGGTTTACTTGTTCAAAACCACCACCGTTGGTTTCAACACGAGCAAAGCAACCCATTTTTACAATAGCAGGAGCTACTTTAACTAATTGGTCAACACGTGGTACATATTTACCAGCGGATTGCCACATATCTCTAAATAATAGAGAAAACTTAACTTGTCTTTTCTTTGCCATAGTTTAAAGTTTTATATTTTTTCGATTTTTTGTGCTTGTTTTTTACCACCGCTTATAGCCATAATAGCTTTGTTGATGGCTTCTTGAATATTTTGGTCAACTGCTTGCACTGCCGCGGCAGCTTTTGCAACTGGTTTTACTTCTTCTGGGAAGAATTTATTCACTGTTTTGATTAGAAGCGTACCTAACGCAATAATAATTAAAAGTACAGCGAACACTGTAAGCATACCAATGGCCATAAGAAGTAGAGCCTCGATGAATTTGTCCCAATTTGACAATTCTGCTACAGGAGCTGCTTGTAATAAAATAAAGTTCATATTATTAAAAGTTTAGTTATTTCTCCAAAAATATTCCTGTATATTCATAAATTTTGCATAATTATACATAAATACTGCATAAAAATGCAAATTTGAGGCAAAGATAGTAATTTTTAACGAAAAAAATGCAATTTTTTTCGTTAAAAAGTGAGGAATTCTTGTGCAAATGAGAGCAATGATAAGCTTGCTTAAGCATTGCCGAGTGCAGCCAAGAATCACGAGCGTAGCGAGTAAATTACCTTATAAAATCGATATTATCGAGTAAGAAGAATCTTGGCACTAATACCCACCTCAGAGTTCAAAGTAGGATATGAAGTAGATACCACAGGAGTACGCATTTGTAGGTCGTAGAATAAGCTAAAGTTTAGACGTTCGCTAAATACGTAGTTTGCGGCAAATTTGAAGGTGGTAACTAGGTCACCAGCTGTAGCTTGTGTTTGGTTAAGTTCTATCTTACGAACTAATGTTTTTGCATCCTTGATAGAGAAATCGGCGCGAAGAGTAAGGTCGTTTTTCACTTGTTTTGAAGACTTCGCTGTCTTCATATTGAACTTAAGGTCGCTAAACTTGTAACCTATACCCACAACATATTCGTTGTTTGAAGATTCAACAATTTGGTTACTTGCTATGTTAAGACCCATATTTCTACCACGACGCCATTCAGCCTTGAAGCTTAAACTATTTTTTAAGTTCATGTCAAGACCAACAAGAGGACTAAATTGTTCGTTGATTGTAACGGCACCTAGAGCATAACGGCTAGAAGGTAGAAGTCCACCAGAAAGCACATCTTCAACATAACCAAAGTCATCACCATTTATAGAGGTAAATGTTTGGTCTGAAGAGAATGAACCAATTTGATATTTACAGGTATAGCCATGAGTAATATTTACACTTCTGAAGTGTTCTTTCACCCAAGGAATTCTATTTAATGCAGTGATAGTAACTTGCCAGTTTGGAAGGAATGACCAGAACTTAGGCACAGACTTAGTATCAACCTTGTATGCATCTCTACCTGCATATGCAGCAAGGAATGCTGGCACTAACACATCATCAGAATTTAGTGAATAACCAGAGGTAGGATTGTTTTGACTTTCAAGTCTGTTCTTAATTACATTTCTATATGCTAAGAAATTATTGAATAGTTCGTCGGTAAACACACCACCACGCACACTAGTAAATGCAGTACCAATGGCAACATAACTCATAGAAAGACTACCATCTAAGTTTGTTAAATTGCTACCAGAAGAGAACTGAACACTACGATTGTTTACATATTGACGGTCTGCCTGAACGTTAATTTTAATACCTGGGAAAGGCTCAACTAAGGCTGTAGCCTTGAATGTTTCGGTATGCACAAACTGAGCAGGATTGTAAACAGCATCGGTAGTTAGCAACCAACCATTAGAAAGAGCTTTATCTAGAATATCATCTTCTTGAATACCTACTACAAAGGCAAATGTAGGAGCAGTTTTGTTGTTGAACGAACTCATACCCAAGCCTTGAACAGAAGGAAGATAACCAGGAAGTGTAGTTCCATCTGTTTGAGAGTAATTGAACGATACATTTCTGATAAGCATAGCTACACGAGCCAACACATCGGTAAATACCATATTGGCAGGTTGAGGACCACCAGAAATTACTGTAAGTTCCACCTCAGCACCTTTTGTTGCAAACACTTTAATACTGTTTGCATCAAGCACTTTATGTTTTAATTGCACAGCTTTACCATCTGCTGTAGCTTTAATTCTCACCTTCTTATCGTTCAAACGGTGGCGAACCACAACAGTATCACCAGCTTGAAGTTTAAGTTTCTGGTTATACTCTTTTTGTTTCTTAGGTTTTGGAGCATTGGTAGAACCATACTTTCTATTTATCTCTTTTAAATATTCAGACTTGTTGTAAAGAGATTCAAAATTGAATTTACCATCTGCTTGAATAGTACCTTTACTCATAGCAGTATTGGCAATAATATCTGTGCCACTTAACCATTGGTAAGTACCATCATACTTAATATTACCTTGAATCCAGTTTAGAGCAGGCATTTTATTGAATGGAACATTCCAAGACAATGTAACACGTTGGTTGTAGTCTTGAGGAGAACCTAAGTGAGAAAGGCTATTCCAAACAGAATCCTTCCACATTTCATATTCATCTGGATACAACTCGCTATTTACACCTCCATCATTTTCGGTGATAAGAGAATTGTTGCTAGATGTAAATGTGAATTTGATATTTTTTGTAATATCCCAAGCAAGGTCGAACTCATTGCTCCACATGAAATCTTTGGCAAATGTTGGGTCCATTTTTTGGTCTGGATTTTCAAAATCCCTTGTCACTTGCTCATAGTAGTTTCTCACAAAGTTTGTTTTGAAAGAGAACAATTTAGGAGCATAGTAGAAACCAAAATCAGTAAGCCACTTCATGTGCTTATTGTTTTGAATAGACTTAATCTTGGCAAATGGTTCTACAGGTTTTGGACTCCAAGAGAATTCATATTGACCATAAGCATTGCTATATTGCTCTACCTCACGAGTAGTATTTGGATCGCGAGACTCTGTTTGAGAGTAAGAGCCACCTACTGTGAAGTTTGCAGGGTCCCAAGGACGTGGACCATCTTTGCTTGTAATACCCACACGAATACCAGGCACAGAAAGACTCTGAGTCATGGTCATATCTTGAGCCACATTTAAAATAGAATCGCGTTGTTCTTTATTTGCTGTAGCTTCTAGAGCATCCTTCAATAAAATATCCTTATCTAGCGGATTGTATTTTGGATTTACAATCTCATGAGAAAGAGAATAACGAATAGGAATGACAGTATTAGCCTTTTCTGGCAATAGTTTACCTAGGTCGATACCAGCATTCACATTGTATTGATAATAATCGTCTTGACGACGCTCTTGTACTTTTTGTTCTATACCACCATAACCAATTGTTTCTATACGGCCAGCAGCATTAAGTGTAATGAAGTCTGAAAGAGCAATATCCAAACTAGCACGAGCAGCCACACCGCCTTGCTCATCGAAGTCTGTAAGCAGAAGTTCATTTACCCACACCTCTGCACTCTTCACTGCCTTTGAAGCATTTCGAATACCAATCATAAACACTTCCACCTCGCCCAAACTTGGGTTACCCATAATAGTAATTCTATTGTTAGGATTTGCAGGGTCTAGTGTAGAATATTCTGTTAGGTTGGTTACAGAAGAGTGGTTACGATTCTTCTCTTCATTACGTGCCTTTTTAAGGTTGGTAAGAAGCTCCAATGGTAATTCTATTTTATTTTCGCTTGGCCATACAACCTTGCGATCCGATGTGGTATTGTTAGAATAAATACCAGCTGGTGTAAGGGTAAGAGGCACCTCATATTCATAATAGTTGTTTTGATAATCTGAACCCAATCTGATAAACAACTTCATATCTCTATCAGTTAGATTGGTATCATCTTCTGGTAGAGCCTCTGCATGGACAAACATTTCAAGTTTTCCATACTGACGCATATCATAACCACCAAATTTCTTATACACAGCACGAGCATCTTTTGGATACAAATTGTGTATTCTAAGCACCATAGACTGTTCGTTTTCTTGGCGAACTTGTTGTTGAGAAGGGTCTATCTCACGAGAAACACCTGGAGGCAACACATAGTTTACTGGTTGTTTGTCAGCATTTTCTTCAATGTTTACAGAAGACACCTCTAGTATTGTGGCATCATTATGATTTGCCTTGTCAAGTTCTTTTTGATATGTTCTCCATTCACCTTTTACTAGTTCCATTCTAGCAAACCTTAAGTTTACATCGTGAGTGAAACCAGTTAAGTACATACGCATAAAACGTATAGACTTAAAGCTACGAATGCTACCATAAGAAGTATAATTGTCTGCATCGCGTAGTGGAATTTTGAACTGATACCAACGCACTGTACCTGTTTCTCCATTTTTAAGAGTAACAGAAGAGGTAACCATATCTGTGATATAGTTTTGACCCACATTCATATCCTCTGGACGAAGTGAAACCCTATATTCAAAATATTTTTCACTATCGCTCAAAGTATTATCCACATTGATATCTTCATAATCTGGTTTGTTTGAAGAAGCTGTGGTATAAGACTCGTTTTCAGATGTGGTTTGAGAGTTGCCCTCCGTACCATTATAATAACGATAACGTTCCAACACTCCTACTTCGGCATTGTCGTAGTCTGTGCCACGATAGTGGTGGAAATTGTCACCAGCAGGGTCGTTGAGTGGAGAGAATTTATCTTCCATCATTCTCTGACGAGCATCTGGAGAAAGTTTGGCAGATAGTTTTTCTACGAATGTCTTATAAGATTCATGATTGAACTCTTGCTCTGTAGAAAGACCATTTAGACCAGTATCTTGAGCTTTTCTAGCAGCCTCTGTGGCATCAAATGCATAAACAACAGATTGTTTTGTAGGCACCTTACCCCAAACGGTAGAAACTATTGCACTTTCGTCCAATTCCACAGGAAGTCCATTTTCATAGAACTTACGACCATCTTTTAGAATATCCTCAGAAATATCACCGAAGTTGAAATAAAGGTCACCACCAGTCATTGTACCATCGTTGTACACAAATGGGTCCATTACCCAAAACTCTAAGTACTCAATATTGTTGGTCTCAAAGTCTGTAGTTTCCAACTTACGCATCACACCACCCCACTTAGTAGCTGGATTGATAAGTTTACCCTCAGAATCGAAGTTTTCTGCATAAATATTGTAAGGACCACGTTCTGTTGGATGATAAGCCAAGTCTAAAGTTTGAATATAACTAGACTGACCATAAACCAACTCTCTATTTGGGAAAATTTCATTTTCAGAAACCTGACGAACGAAATGATTTGAAAGTTGTTGTTTATCCTTTCTGATATGGCTAGGAGTGCTAGATGTAGATTGGTTAAACATATTGTCTATGTAGTACCAAGAAAGCAAAGCACGGTTTTTGCCATACTCAATATTGTTTGACAAACCAGACTCCGCAAATCTAGAAGGAGTACTTGCAAGACGCCAATTGCTTGCATATCTAACATCATAACCAACTGTAGTAGACTCGAAGTCATCTACATAAACTTTACCTTGCGCGCCCTTGGCCGTGCCAGGAATCATGTGAGCAAACTCGGCATCAAATGCCACAGTAGAAGCTTGCTTAAGGTTGAGTATAGGCAGTTTATTTAACCAATCGGTAACAGATTGAAATTGGTCTCTATACGACATATTCAAGCCCCATACAGTATTTGCTACAGGGTCGTCGCCATAGCCAACTTTTTCTGTAAGAGGTTTTTCTGAAAGGTACATCACAGTACCCCCAACATTGAAGTTGTCGGTGAATGCGTAGTCTAAGTGTGTGCCTATAAGAGACTTACGCTTCATATTAAACATAGATTGGCTCTCCATAGTAACACTAATAGGAGTACCTAAATCTATAAGATCTTGATTCATAATGGTTACCACACCCATCATATAATCGACGGTATAGTCCACATTTTCAGTAAGTTGCACACCACCAGCAGTAACCTTCACAGAACCCTTAGGCACATTCATAGCATTTAGCCTAATCTCGCTACCAGAAGAAGCACGATATTCACCCTCAAGATAGAACTTATTCTTTTCAGCAAACTCTTGAGCTGTGGTTAATGTAGAATCATAAAGCTCTTGGTAAACATATTTCTTCACTAAATAAGGGTCGTTGTTTAGCTTTTTAGCCAAATGCGAACCAAAAGGCTCCACCACTGGGAAGATAATTTTACCATTTTGTGAAATAATAGTATAACCCTCTACAAAGTCAAACATACCATCACCATTTGGTTTTTCATTTTGTTGAGAGTCTAAATGGTCTAGGTTCATTACCCATAAAAGAGGTTTCTTGGCAATAGGACCTTCTGTGATATAACGTAAATCTATACCTGTAGAGTCATTTTTATACATAATATTCAGAGTAAACTTATTGCTCTGAACTTGATATGCACCAAGAGAATAGATATTCTTCATCATCAAATCCCACGTAGGAAGAAGTGGCGACTTGTCGGTAGATTTCAGCAATTTAAGGGCAAGTGGCTTCGTAGTTTCTGTGGTAGCAGTACTAAGTTCACCCACAGTATAAACCTTACCTTTGTAGGTATATTGATAGGCCACAGCCAAAATTTCATCATTATTAAGTGCAGACTTCAATGAGATATAACCCAATTCCTTGTTTAGCACATAATCTGAAGATTCTAGTTTTCTAGCACCTTCAAGTTTTGCAAAGTCTGTACCTGCCTCCATATTCCAAGCTTTCAGATACGAATCCACCTCATAAATATCTGGCAAACCGTTATTGGCTTGCACCACTTGTGAGAACAATGTATTCGCACCATTTGAAGGAATACTTCCAGAAGAAGCAAAAGATGAATTATAAATGCGTTCTGGTTCACCAAGATCGGCGAAAGCCACCACATTTGTAGTATTTTGATAGTTAATTGAGTTTTTATTAGTTACCCACACCTCAATATTTGTGACAGACACACCAGATGAAATATTTGGCACATCCTTCATCCACTCATCATAGTGTTCGCGGAAGAAATGAGAAAGGAAATAGTGGCGATTTTCGTCGTATTGGTCAATAGAAATATGAAAATCGGTAGTTTGAGCACCTGTAGTATTAATAGTTTGAGACTCAGACTCTTGTTGAGACACCACTGCACTCACATTAAGTTTACCAAACTGAAGGTCTGTTTTAAAACCAAAAAGTGAAGTATTACCAGTAATAAGAGAACCAGTAAGAGGCATACTCACATTACCTGCTTCCAATTTTTTGATAATATCATCTTCCTTGCCTTCATATTGCAGTTTAAGCATAGATTGGTCGAAGTCGAAAGTAGCCTCTGTGTTGTAATTAAGTCCAAAATTCAGTTTATCACCCACAGAACCACTCACATTCAGCTGAATTTTCTCATCAAAATCGAATGTTGGAGCAGGATTTTGAGAACGCTCGCTAAGCGCTGGGTCTTTAAGCTTTTTAAATTGAAGAGCAAAGATAAGTTCTACAGAACCTTGAAGCTTAAGTTGCACACCACCAGGTCCAAACACCTTGTCGGCAGGGCCAATATCAAACTTCATATCTGTGAACGAAATTTCATGTTTTTTACCCTTTTCTTCGCTCACTTTTGCTTTATAATATTCTTGTTGAGACCTTAAAGCTTGGTATTCTGCAAACTCTTCACTTGTAAGATAAAAAGGAGTTCCTAGGTCTTCGTCACCAACTTTTGATTGAAAATAATATCTGTCTGTATCTGGGTCGTAAACCACCTCTGTAACCACATTGTCTGGAATAGGAAGTGACGCAGGTGTAGATTGACCAAGGTCGTTGTAATTTTCAACGTAGTTTTTAGGAATAGGAAAACGAAGCTGAGACTCTTCTTTATTGGCAATACTATCCCCTGTCGCCTGAGCGAAAACCGCAAGCGAAACAGAAAGTAATGCTAATATGTAGAAAAACTTCTTCAAGTTAGGAGTTAGGAGTTAGGAGTTACAGCATTTTCAGTGCTTTTTTGATTACTTGTTCTACTTTCAGGTCTGGTTCTTCAGCCAAGATAGACGACACCACTTTTTGGGTAGCAGAAGTTGCGAAGCCCAACATTACTAGTGCAGAAACCGCCTCATTCTGAATTTCTGAAGACACAGGAGAAGCCTTTGGAGCCACAGCAGGAGCACCTTCAGAGGCAGAAATTTCTAGAACCTTATCTTTAAGGTCTAAAATAATACGTTGTGCAGTTTTTGCACCAATACCCTTCACGGCCTTGATAAGAACAGCATTGCCTGTTTGCACAGCATCACAAATTTCATATACAGAAAGTGAAGAAAGAATCATACGAGCAGTAGCAGCACCCACACCCTGCACAGACAAAAGAAGAAGAAACATACTTCTTTCTGCAGATGTAGCAAAACCATACAAAGTAAAAGAATCTTCACGAATTACTTCATAAAGATATAATTTTGCATCCTTTTTATCTTGAATGGCTGTATATGTGGAAAGAGAAATATTTACACCAAAACCCACTCCGTGCACATCCAAGACAGCATAAGTAGGTGATAATGAAGTAATTTCCCCGTTTATATATTCAAACATAAATTTATCTTATCTTAAGAACCGACAAAGTTAATAAAATTGCTGATATTTATAAGGATATAACGTAGAAATACAAAAAAAATTGTGACATTCGCCACAATTTTTAATCATATATACGATAGCCTATTTCATCTATCACGCAATAAGTGGGAGTATTAAGTCCATACTCACCTATATCTGTGCCACTAAAAGAGATTTCTACCTTGTTCACACATCTTCCAAGTGTTGACAAATCTACATAGGCCCAAGATTCCTCAATAAAAGACTTTCCTTCACGGAAATCTGCTAAATAATAATCCACAGAACCCACATTTTCTCCACAAGCATTGTATCCTGTAAATGTTACCTTGAACCAATCACCATCTTTGTATGCACGGCAAGAACCAAAACCATCATCACCAGTTTTGATAGCCCAATAGGTATATGTAGAATTTGCCACTTTCACATACTCCACCACAGTAGGTTCTGGCAAAATGAAAGCTGCCTTATTTTTCTCTGTACTAGCTATATAATCATTGTAATGCACTACAGCAAAATGGCCCTCTGGTTTTGGATACGAACTATATTGATTTAAAATACCAGTGGTAAGAGAGTCGTGAAGATTTGATGGGTAAATACCACCATTTGAATATCCACCAAACTCAGACACCCACTCAGAAGTGAACAAAATATCACCAGACTTAAATCCACCAAGAAGTCCTTCATCCATATAGCCAGTCTCTGGAAGTGGTATATCTTCAAAGTCTGCATTACCATAATAATATGGCACTGTACAGGCCACCATCATTACTATTAAAGAAGCTAAAGTAATTATCTTTTTCATATTATATTTTTTTCGTTCAACGAGAAATACACCCTTAAAAAACTCTAATGCTGTATTGTTGGATCGTATTCGTTTATCCGATCCTTGTTTAGATACTTTTTTGTTTCAGACGCTACTACACCACTTAGAAGCAGAAGCGAAATAATATTAGGAATAGCCATTAGGGCATTAGCACAGTCGGAGAACACCCAAACAAGGTCTAGTTTTGCAACGCAACCTACAAAAATTGCTAAAGACCAAATTATTCTAAAGTAAACTAATGCTTTTTTACCACTTATGTATTCTAGGCAACGTTCGGCATAATAAGACCAACCTAAAATAGTAGAAAAGACGAAGGTAAGTAGAGCAACTGTAAGCAGAGGACCACCCCAAGCATGAAGTTTTGTAAATGCCATATTGGTAAGCACAGCACCATCGTGGAAATTGATATCTGGATAGACTAGCACACTAGTCACAAGCACTATACCAGTAAGAGCACAGATAATTACTGTATCCCAAAAAGTAGCAGACGATGCTATAAGTGCTTGTTTCACAGCATTTTCAGTTCTAGCTGCAGCAGACACAATAGGAGCAGAGCCAAGACCAGATTCATTTGAGAAAAGACCACGAGAAATACCATAACGCATGGCAATCATTATACCACCACCAGTTAAACCACCTCCTATTGCCACAGGAGTGAAAGCAGAAGTGATAATAAGTTTTAGAGCCTCACCTACATACTCATAGTTCAGAATAAGTATTGCTACACAACCTATTATATATATCACAGCCATAAAAGGCACAAACACCTCACACACACGAGCAAGCCATTTGATACCTCCAAAAGTGATAATACCAACTAACACTGCCATTACAATACCGGTGATATATGGTGACACACCAAAGTTTTCGTTAAGAAGCACAGACACAGAGTTGGCTTGATTCATATTACCAATACCAAACGCAGCTGCAATAGTAGTAATACAGAAGAATATAGCTAAAGGCTTCATTTTAAGAGCCTTTTCTAGCACAACCATAGGGCCACCAATCATAGTACCACTATCTGTTTTGTAGCGATATTTCACAGAAAGAAGAGCTTCTGCATATTTGGTAGCAATGCCAAACACACCTGTGAGCCAGCACCAAAACACAGCACCAGGTCCACCTAAAGCAATAGCAGTGCCCACACCAATGATATTTCCTGTTCCTACAGTAGCAGCCATTGCTACCATAAGAGCACTAAAGTTGCTTATGTCGCCACCAGCCTTGCTACCACTAAGAGTCATCTTTATAGCTGTGCCGATATGACGTTGCACACCTCCAGTTCTAAATGTTAAAAACAAGTGTGTACCAAATAGCAACACTATCATTGGCACTCCCCAAAGGAAGCCACTAAAATCCGATAAAATATTAAGGAAAAAATCCTGTATCTCAGCCATTTACTTTACGTAGTTCGAAGTTTACACCTAAATATTTTTCACGCACAATAGGATTCTCTGCCAACACCTCTGCAGTACCTTGAAACATCACCTTACCCTCAAAAAGCATGTAAGCTCTATCTGTGATACATAAAGTTTCATGTACATTGTGGTCGGTAATAAGAATACCTATATTCTTTTCCTTTAGTTTGGAAACTATTTGTTGAATATCCTGCACAGCAATAGGGTCCACACCAGCAAAAGGCTCATCAAGCATTATAAATTTAGGTTCAATAGCCATGCAACGAGCAATCTCACAACGGCGACGTTCACCACCAGAGAGCTGAGTGCCAAGACTCTTACGCACATGAGAAAGGTGAAACTCCTCTATAAGAGATTCAAGTTTTTCCTTTTGATATTCTTTTGAAAAGTTTGTCATCTCAAGCACAGAACGTATATTGTTCTCAACAGACATATCACGAAAAACAGACGCCTCCTGTGCCAAATAACCAATACCAATTTGTGCTCTGCGATAAACAGGATATTTAGAAATATCTAAATCGTTTAGAAAGATTTTCCCCGCATTAGGTTTTACTAATCCAGTAGTCATGTAGAAAGTAGTAGTCTTACCAGCTCCATTAGGACCAAGCAAACCAACAATCTCACCTTGAGTTACATTAATAGAAACGTCGTTTACTACGGTACGTTTGCCATAGCGTTTCACTAAATGCTCCGTGCGGAGAATCATCTTTTCTTCACTCATATCTTTCGTTAAATAAAGTTTTCGTTATCCTCCAACATACTAACATCGTTGACAAACTGACGGATACGTTGTTCGTCAGAAGCTTTACATATTAATAAAGCATTGTCAGACTCCACTACTATATATCCTTCTAGTCCCTGAATAACAGCAAGTTTACCCTCTGGAAGCACCACAATATTATCGTTGCTGTCGTATGTTAAGCTTTTGCATTTTAAAACAACATTTCCATTTTCATCGCCTTCTGCAATATCTTTAAGTGCACCCCAAGTACCCATATCAGACCAACCATAGTCGCCAGAAAGCATATATACCTCACGAGCATGCTCCATAATACCATAGTCGATAGAAATATTTTGACAAGTAGGGAAAATCTCATCTATGAAAGATTGTTCATTCTCTGTGTTCATTTTATCCATACCAGCCTCAAATTTTTGAGAAATCTCTGGAAGGAACTCTTTAAATGCAGCATCAATAGTGTTAACACTCCACATAAACACACCAGAATTCCAGAAAAACTCACCAGAATTTACAAATACTTTCGCAAGTTCTAAGTTTGGTTTTTCCGTAAAAGTTTTCACAGGTTTAAAGTCGCCATCAGCATCCACATGAGCTTGAATATATCCATATCCAGTTTCTGGACGATTTGGTTTAATACCAAGTGTAAGCAAACTATTGTTGTTGCTTACAAAATTTAAACCACGTTCTATAGCATTAAGAAACTCCATTTCCTTGGTAATAAGGTGGTCTGAAGGGGCCACCACCATGCTTGCATTTGGATTGATAGCCTTAATGTGACTCATAGCGTAAGCAATACATGGAGCAGTATTTCTACGGCAAGGCTCAAGAAGAATTTGACTAGGTTTGATAATAGGAAGTTGTTCCATAATCAAGTCTTTATAAGCCGCATTACTTACTATGATAATATTTGAAGCAGGAATCACTTTAGCAAAACGGTCGAATGTCATTTGCAAAAGAGAACGACCTGTACCAAAGAAATCTAGAAATTGTTTAGGTTTATCGTTTCGTGAAAATGGCCAAAAACGGCTACCTACACCACCAGCCATTATCACACAAAAATTATTATAGTCCATATCTGTATTTGATTTAAGTTTTATTCGGGCAAAGGTAACAAAAAGAATTTATGCAAAAAAATTTTCATATCTAAAAAAGATTAATTACCTTTGCCGTGCTTTTGAAAACAAAGCAAGCCAATTGCCCAGATGGCGGAATCGGTAGACGCGCTGGTCTCAAACACCAGTGGATTCACTTCCATCCCGGTTCGATCCCGGGTCTGGGTACCAAAAAGACTGATAATCGCAAGGTTATCAGTCTTTTGTGTTTTTATTCAACACACCACTGCCCTACCGGTGAGAACAAAATCTCATGTCCGGCAGGGCAGTGTGAGGTTTAGAAAAATTAATTGTACTTATGTTAAATCTTTATTATGGAAACATAAGAAGTTTAGGCTTATTCTGCATTTTCTTTTCTACGACGGTAGAACATAAAACCAGCATAGGCAAGTGCGAAAGGTGCTAAACAAAGTGTAGTACCTAGAGGCATACCAAGTGGAGTATCACACATATCATAGCATTTTGCACGTCCTTCACGGTCAACACCAGAAGGGAAGTTGCGATCACAACATTCAGTACAACCATTGGCATCACCTTGCCATAATTGACCACCTTCTCTATATTCATCACACTCACCATTATACGCACTTAGCATAGCATGATTCATAATTTGGGTGCCAATACTAGATACATAAGATTCATTATCAGAGTCTGCGTATGCATATTCTGAAATAAATGGAGAAGCAGGCAATTTAATCGCTAAACAAACTGAGGCGATAGCCCAAAACAATATACTTAAAATAAAATATCTATTTTTCATAATCTATAATTTTTTATTTCTTAGGATAGAAGTTACGAGCTGCGCTCGTGATTTTGCTTTCGCTCGGCAGTGCTTAAGCAAGCTTATCACTGCCCTCGCTTACTCGCAAAATTCCTCACTCCTAACTCCACACTCCTAACTACCTATTTAAGTATCACTTTTCCTATTTTACTTGCTGTTTCACCTACTACTGTTACAGTATAAACACCGCTAGAAACTGGCAATTGAAGTTCTACATAATTACCATCTACGCTGTATTCATCTGTACGACCAGTCATATCACTTACGTAAATAGTTTTTAGAACTGTGCCGACAGAAGAAACTCTAACAATACTGTTGTCTACAGTATAGATGTTGATTTGAGGTTCTTCAATAGTTTCTTCCACTTCAGTAGAAACATCATCATCATCTACAATATCGTCTCCTCCTGGGTTATCACCTTCATCGTCAAGGTCATCATCGCCAGAAACAGTTAAGTTTAGATAGAAACGACCTTCTGTATCACCTTCGCTTAACACATCTGTAGTGTATGTACGTTTTAGTAGGTTATAGAATTTTTGAGTTTTTGTATCTACTAATACTACTTCGTCGTAACCTTCGTTATAAACTTTTTCAAATGTTAAGTTCATTGGTTTCATTAAACGTACACCCAATGGGATAGTTACTTTTTCTTTACCAGCATCTAAACGAGTATATTTACCATCATTGTGAATGATGTATGCTTCTGGTGTGTCAGAATTTCTGGTAAATACTTTTGGTGTGTTAAGAAGAGATTCTTCAGATGTACCTAAGAACTCGTCGTAGCGTACTACAATGTTACTTGCACCAGGTTTTGTTGTATTCGCATTATCCACATTTAGTGAGAATGTTGGTAAAGGAATTTCTCCTGCACGAGTACGTGTAGAACCTTCTGCAAGAATATCATTGGTCAATTTTAATTGTTTACCTTCATTTGGTGTAAACACGAAACCATTTTGAGCTTTGATATAAACGTTGCCCGTTGGACTTGCTTCGCTAGTACTTACAAACGAAGCTATGTTATAGTCATATACGTTAATGGTACCAAATCCTTGTTCTTCTATATATTTAGCATCAAGGTTACATGGATAAACGTTGTTTATAAGGTTCTTATCGTTGGTTTTCTTTAGTGTATATTGGTATGCACCTTCTGTTTCATACTCCTCTACAGCAAAACGACCAGTAAATCTGTAAGGTATTGGAGCTTTATCATCCACTTTAATACCTTCATATTTTAGGTAATCCTCTGCTGTGTCGTAATATTTACCATATAGAACTGATGCATTAATTGCAAATACAGTATCTGGTGTTACATTTACATTCAAATCTCCAAATGTTTTGCCCCAAGAAATAGTGTTACCATCCACTACAGTTCCGTGCATATAAATTTGAGGTTCAAAGTTTCTGAAATAGTCACCAGAATTTACATTACGTGTTGTTCCATCATTTTTCTCTGTGTCAAATGGTCTAATGATAGGACCAACTAGCAACCATTTGTTGCGTTCTGCATCGAAATGAACAATTGCTTGGTCGTAACGCATAGTTCCATCATTTAAGTTTTCCACACCTCTTAGACCAGCACCATATTCTAGTTCGATAGTACTAGCGAACTTGGTAGGAGTTTTACCGGTACCTAAACCAGCAGATACGTGTTCATCGTATTCGCTATTGGTTCTATTCTCTGTAAAGCTTGCAGGTACTTGAGGCCATTTTCTACCACCAGCAATTTCTACAGTACCAATTTCTTCAATTACTACTTTTAAATCTTCAGAAAGTGTATTGATACAAGATACACGTTGACGAACCATTTTACCATCAACCTCTGTTTCGTATTCCCAGTTGTTGCGGTCATCCCAATCACTAGAAACACCAACCCAATAGATAGTTTGAGTAGTTATTTCATCTTTACTTTGGTATGCACCATAAGTCCATTTCTCTCCATTTGCAGGACGTGCACCTATGATATAGCGGTCTGCATATTGTTCATTAGGTTCTAGTGTAATACCTGTTGTGCTAATATCAGGTTTAACACCATAATCCATACCTTTACCTTTTACTATTAATGAAGCTGGACCAGATGCTGTAGTAGAACATACTTGGCTTTTAACGTTTATAAATTCATTATCTGTACAGCCAAATGCAAAAGCAGAAACATAACTTGCTTTTTTATCTTCTGCAAGTTTGTTGTATTCTATTTGGTCATATTCACTCCAGAAGTTGTTAGGACAGAAATTGTTTGTCGCTACGTCCTTACCTAAGAAAGGTTCGGGAATATAGGCAGCGTTTTGTCTATTATTATCCGTAATCGTCTTACTACTATTTGATCTTCCTGGAACTCCAGAATCGTAGCTATAACAATTGTTATATTTGAAATAAATAGTATTAATTTTAAATTTTGCATTCGATGAACTATTATTATTAACTGTATTAGAAAAATACAAGAAGTTGTACTTATCTTTTACATCGGTTTCTGCTACATAGAATGTATTATAATAAGCAGCAACGTTTTCTACACTATCTTTTGCACCAAATTGGTGTACAAGTCGCAATGCAGCATTGTCAGGTGTATCCGCATTGGCATCAGAAGCATTTTTCTTGTCTAATTCATTGGTGTACCAGAATACATTATTCATAATAAGTACATTCTGACACTCTTGCAACCACATTAGTGTAGGGTGCGAGCCACGGAAGTTATTTTGAATAAACTTGATGTTTTTACATGCAACAAATTTAGCTGAAGCACCATAATTAATCATATTTCTATGCTTCACATTATTATCTGCTTGAGCACTAAATATTGCTTCAAATTCATTGTTTTTAAAGGTAATACCATCGTATGCAGATAGGTGCAATCCTGTAAAACCAGCAGAACCAATCATACAGTTTTGTACCACAATATTAGCATCGCACATATTGGTAAATGTTAAGCTACCATCATTATCTGATCTTGTATACGAGTTGCAATCGCTTTGCACTTCAATCATATTCCATTTGGTTGTATTGATGTCTATTTCTAAAGCGTTATCACTTTTTAGTTGATTACCAGCTTTTGTTGCATCATAATCTTTTGGATCAGAATAAATACATAGAGAGTCTAATAGTATGTTCTTACTATTACGTATTACAATGTGGTGAATCCAAGGTTTTGCTTTATCGCTACCAGCTTTAATAGATAGTGTATTTTTGGCATCTGCTCCTGATTTATTAAAATCCTGGATCAGATTGGCATTTGCAGGTTTGTCGTCACCAGCATAGACAAAAGATTCGTTTTCACCAATCTCTTTACCTCTATAGATATAAGTTTTAGTATTATCATCTGGGGTATCGTCGTAGTAAACTACTCGCATTTCTACTGGTTGATTCAAGTTATATGAACCATTATTCAAAGTTACATACTTAAAGTCATCATCTTTTGTATTGGTTGCTTTTAGGTGGTCGATAGCAGCTTGCAATGAGTTAAAGTGCAATTTACAGTCGTTGGCTGCAAACGAAGGATCTGCATTGATGGTATATACAATAGGTTTACCATTGTATTTATCAGACAAACCACCGTATTGAGGAATACAAGGGTCGGTGCTAAATGAGCGAATCTCACCAGATAAAATATATTTATCATCAATTTTTGCATACGCACGATAGTAATATGTTTTACCATCTTGAAGAGCATCAGATGGTTCTTTAATAAGACCAACTGTTGCAGTAAATTCCATGCCACGTGACAAGGCCGGACTTGGATCTGCAGCTATTTTTGTACTGCTTGAAGTTGGAGTAGGAGTACAAGGTGTATCACCATCGTTTACCATGCAATAGAAGAAACCATAATCAGCAATTTCAGACGTTGGACAATCTGGTGCCTTAATTGATTTTAGGTAACCAAAAAGTTGTGCTGTTTTAGCAGATTTGTTTACAATCGCCTCGCGAGAAAGTAGCACGTTGGTAGAAGGTTGCTCAGCAGGTATACAACCATCGGTGCAATCGGTATCATACCAAGTACCTGTTTCCTTACCATCTGAAGCATTCCAATTTTCTACCTTAAAATATTTATTAGTCTGTATTTGTAAATCAACAGTTTGATTCCATTTATTATTCCAGCTCTCAAGTGTTTTATCAGCTGGATTTTTTCTAACAAAAGTTACTCCTGTGGCTCCATCTGGAATCATTGCTTTATATAAACCATCACACGCAGGTGTCATTTCAACCCATATATCTTCATTACCAAAGAAATAAGCAGCAAACCAAGCATCATCTCCAACGTATATATTTGGATCCAAATAAACCACACCACTACAATCGGCTTCTCCTGTGCTACCACCACCTTTGGGGATGGTTACAGATAAGATTTTATTGTCTGAGTACCATGTTGAACCCTGAAGGGCATAAGCTCTAAAATAATAGGTTTTACCTTCTTCAAATCCTGTCCAAGTATTAGTATAATTAAGAGGAGATGTTGTTGTTTGATGTTGGTTAGAACCAGCCTTTCCCTTTCCTTCTATATACGTACTAGTAGACCAATCTGCATTAACATCAGTTTTATATTGCCAACCGTACCATGTTACAATACTACTTGTACATACTTCAGTTACAGTCCCGCTTAACGTAATTTTTGTTCCATCATAAGATGCACCTGTAATGGTAGCAGAAGGGGTACAAGTACCAGCACTACCGTCTGCAAGTGTAATAACCTTTGTAGATAGATTATAGGTAATTGTTATTGTTATTTGTTTAGCACTTTTTTGCTTAAAATAGAATAGTTTTTTACTATTATGGTCAGAAATATTACCAAAATCTATATTTGATGATTTATTTGAAATCGTAGCTCCAGTAATATCTAAAATTGTTTTATTAGTTTTACTAGACATAATGTAAACATAGTTATCCCATGCTGAAGTTGAGATTGTCCAAGTACATACATTATCTACTGGCTCTACTCCATCTGTCCATTTTAAATCAGAAGCACCAACATCTTTGGTGTGGGAACCAGTATTGTTATAATGTAGGTAGTATGCTCCCCATGCATTGCCACTTATGCCTAATAGAACGCAAAGTAAGGCTACAACTCGTAGGGCTTTACTGAAAGCCCCACCGATTAATGTATTGTTATAAAATCTTTTCATATTGTGTATTTTTTATTTTTCTTACTAAGGTTCTAATTATTTACAGTTGTCATTATCTTCGTCTTGCAAGATAATTTTGCCAGTTGAAGATGGGGCAGCTTGGCTACCGCAAACGGTAGTACCTTCTTGAACGCTCAACGTAGCTTTAATGCCATATTCAATATCAGCACGTGCGCCTTCTTCTGCATCACCTGTTCCCCATGCACTAGGACGAGGAATGCGATAAGTGATTTTGTCACCTTCTTCTTTTATAATTGTGTTTGCCACACTACCCAAGTCATTGTCGGTATATTCCAACTTATAATCATAACCAGCTGGTGTTACGCTAACTGCTATTTCTACAGGTTCCCATGGGGTTGTTTTAGCTTCAGATGGAATAATTTGAATGCTAAAGCTTGCACCGGTTAAACCGTTAATTGCTGTAGTAAGACCAGCACGACGACCTTTGGCTTCGCTTGCAGCAGCATCGCTTATCCAATTGGTAATAGTACCTTTAGATTCTTCGAAAGTTTTGTTTTGATAACCAGTTGCAGTAGCATTGTCTGTATCGTAACTACAATCACATGTGCCACGGCTTTTTCCTATCCAGAATGTGGTTTCACGTTTTAGTGCATTTTCAGTAGTTCCTTCTGGAGCTAGGTCGTCTTCATATTCATCAACTAAATCTTCTAATGACTTCTTACTCAAAGCACCAGATTGATGCATATTCCAACGTTCTTTTACTACTTGCACAAAACATGGGTCGCTTAATAAACCTCCTGTTATATCTGAACCACCACCAGTAAACCAGAATGGTGCTCCAAATGCATCAGAGTATACATTAGAGTGTTGTATTAATAAACCTGTAGTAGAATTGCTACCTTTATCGCTAGTACCATTTGAAGCTTGGTTATTGAAACTCAACTCTTGGTCCCAAAGTGGACGAGCCTCAATTTTAGCACCTGCTTCGCCTGTATAAACGAAGATACAGCTTGCACGATAGGCGTCTACGTTTTTGGTAAATTCATTAATGATGAACCAATCTGCCCAAGATGTATAGTCGATGTATTTTTGTACGGTAGCATAATCGCCTTGTTTTAGAGCGTCCTCAAAGGCTTGGAACATACCTTGAATTCCATCCACTCTTGCTTTCCAACCTGTTTTATAATCATCTTTTTCAGGGTATTCTATTTCAAAGCGTTGGTCGATGCTAGTATCGTAGGTGCCGATATCATCCTTACCAGTATGTGATGTTTTAAAGGTTTTTTCGTCTCCAAATACACCATTGAGACCACCTACGCGGTCTTCTCTGTCGGTTTTATCAAATTTTACTATAAAACCTTTATCTTCATTTATTTTTACACGGTCATTGTTCATAGTAATTTTATCCATGAATACATAAACACCTTTGTATACGCCATCAACAATAAGTTCTACATATCGACTATTTACGCCCCATTTACCTGTCATTGCTTTATAAGAGTCAAAAACTAGGCGGTTACGCATAAGTGAAGGGTCTGCTGCGGCAGCATAAAGAACCCAATCTTTGTCGCATGCAGTACCAACGCCAAGCATATTTAGTTTGGCTGTTTTTACGTAATCTGCTTGACCATCTTTTTCTTCGCAATTAGCATCGCCTGGACAGAATGCGTATGATTTCTTTACAAAGTTTAGCGATGAAGAACCACGGTAGTTCATGCGAGCCTTACGGTCGTAAACTAGTGTTTCACCTTCATATATCTTAACATCAACAGAACGTTTCTCTTTAAATGTAGAAGCATTTTTTGATGCAGTTTGACCGCTCAAACCAGTACAATCTGGGAAACCTTTACTACCTGTATTTACTACTAAAACAGGTATGTTAGAGGTAAATGAACGATTATAAGAACCACTTATCTCAACTGCTGCAGAAGTAGCTGTAGTACCATCTTCGTAAGTTACAGTACAGCTATAGTTACCTGCTTCTGCAGGACGAATGTTGTTGCTTAAACCTGCATTGCTATCTTCTGCACCTTTTTTGCCTACGTAAGAGCATACAGAAGAATAAGGTTGTCCATCTTTATACCATTGATAACCTGTAATTTCTTTACCAGAACAATCTGTCACATAAAGCGCTGCAAATTTGTTAGTGCCAAGTACGGTTGAACCTAGGGCATAAACTTTAGGACCTGCGTAAGGAGCCGAAGCAGTTGATAGATTCCAACCTTTATAACTATCTCCAGTAGTTCCTAGTGTATAATATACATCACCAGATAAGGCGCTCTTTAGTGGTTTTGAGTGGGTATAGTAGCCACCATCACTTAGGTCATTTGTAGCATGAACATAGAAATATTTAGTTCCTGCTATTACGTCTGCACTAGCTTTAAAACCATACCATGTGTATCCGTCGCAGTCATCATTTACAATATCAGCTTTGCGTCCACCTCTGTTATAAGTGGTATAATTGTCTTTAGTTGGAAGAGCATCGCATTCTGCATAGAACATAGCACCACCACGAACTGCTTCTGAGTTCTCGTTAGGATAGTAAAACTGACCATATGCAGTATCACTTTCTTTCGCATTACGCACCCAAATGTAGAAGGCGTCACTAACTTTGATTGTGTGAGAAACAGGAGCACAAACACCATTTGAAGCAGTGATGGTGTAGTCGCCATTTGCTGTAGCAACAAATGTGGCAGTGCCATCACGATTATCTGTTAATGTTACGTTTTCTGTAGGACTTACAGACCACTCTGTGTCTGCACCTGCAGCTGATTCCAAAGTAATCTCTTTATTTGTTTGTGTTACAGAAGCACCTGTTATTGTAGGAATCTTATTTACATTGACAGTATACAAAGTTGCATCAGAAGGGCAACCAAAGCTAATTACAGCGTAGTACTCTGCAGTAGCATCTATACCATTTGGCTTATTTGGTGTGGTTGGTTTGCCTGTTGCATCGCTCCAGATATAACCTTCTGCTTCTGATCCAGGAAGTGTAAATGGTTGACCTTGGCAAACTGTAATAGAGTTTGGATTAAATACAGGAGCACTTGGACGTTCATATACCTCAAATGTAATAGGTGTAGATTCTTTCCAACTTCCGTTGCAATCTTTTAATTTTAATTTTAAAGATGTGTCATTTGCACCTAATGTAGTTGTCCATGTTGCACCAGATGCAATACCTCCAACATTATTGCTTATTTCAGACTCAAAATTATCTAAAATCCAACTGAAGTTTTCTGTATCAAAAGTAGGAGTAGAACCAGTGTATGTTAATTGGAACTTGATTTGGTGTCCAACACAATACTTACCAGTTGCACTTTCACCTTCTATAATGGCCAATTCTACATTCTCAATTGGCATTGTGAAGTTGAACTCTTTTGTTGTTTCTTGTGAATCATTATAGTTTGTGTCACCTAGTTTTTTTACTTTTAAAGTAACAGAGCCATTTTGTGTAGCAGTTAATGTAGTGCCATTTAATGAAACTCCCGCATCATTTTTATCTAATGAATATGAGTAATCTCCTGTACCATCGCCACCAGTTACAGAGAATGTAGCTTCTTTGCCACAGATATTTGTAGAAGCAGTAATAGTTAATGCGGTTGTTTGATCTGCTTTGTTGATAGTGAATGTGCCGATTTCTGTCTCGTCCATTGCACAATAAGAGTCACCTGCTGCAACAGAGATTTTTACTGTGTATTCGCCTGCATTAATTGGGTCTGTTTTTTGACCTCCTTTATAATAACTAATATTTACATCTCCCATACCTGTAATTCCATTCTTAGGAGTTACAATTGCATTTTGTGGCCTACCATTGTATGTTGGATTATTTGGAAGAGTAATATCAAAATCGTTAATGGCAGGAACAGGAGTTACTGAAACTGTAAATTCAATAGGTTCGCTTTCGCAACCATTTTGTGTCGCAGTAACAGTATATGTTCCTGCTATACTAACTGGCACAGAGTTAGAAGTTAATGTTATTTCTTCTCCTCCATTAGAACTTACCCAATTGTAGGTTCCTTTGCCTGAAGTTACAGTTAAAGTAGCATTAGTGCCATCGCAAATAGTCTGAGTTGGGTCTGACAACGCAGAAATTGATGGTTTAGCCGCTGTAGAAATTGTTTTTTTAGAATCTACATCTTCTTCTGGACAAATGCCATCACCTGAAACAGTATATAACAGTTTATTTGAATTTGTAGTAGAAGTTCCTTTATATGTAATAGTTACTGTTCCATTGTCCGAAACTATTGCGTAGTCACTATTGTTTTCATTCATTTCCCATGTTACAGTAACTCCTTGAGCAGCTGTGTATTTAAATGTTCCAGAAGAACCAGGGCACAAAGTTGAAATATTCCAATCTGATATAGTTACTTTAGCAGAGGTGCAAGATTGTTCCCAAGTGACAGCTGGAGTACCAGTAATTTTACTGCCATCAGTGGTAGCTGTAAATGTAATATTGTAAGTTCCTGCAGTTGGAATTGTAAATGATGCATTACCACTTGAAGGGTATTCTGCATCTCCCCAACCACTTGAACCTGTATATTTATATTCTATTGTTGTATTTGCAGCAACAGTTATATTTGTATATGTTTTTGTTAATGTATTTAGATCACAAACCATTTTATTTGCTTCAATTTTTGGTTCCCATGCGGTACCAAAAAGTGTGGCATCAGAACCTACTAAATAGAAGTCTTTTGAACAAGCAGCTGTAATTGTAATAGATTTTGAAGCAGATTTACAACCGTCTTTTACTGCCTTTGCATAATATGTTTTAGTTGCAGATATAGTGACATTCGCATCAATTACAGGGCTTCCAGTTGTACTAGTAGACCATTCTATCGTACCACCATTACTTGCTGTTGCTACCGACAACGTAGTTAGGTTAACAGTTTCTCCTTTGTTAACAGTAGCAGATGTTGTTGTTAATGTTAATGTTGGAGGAGTGCAAGGAGGGGTGTAGGTAGACCAAGAGAAACCATTACTGCTTGAGTTTACCTTGATAGTATTATGTGAACCCATTGAATCAAAGTTTCCTTCAAATCCATTATATTGATTATCCCAACCAGAACTTGATGTAGGTTGTCTAAATACTTTAAAATTACTTACATTCATTTGACTAGTGAATGTGTAAGAGTATATTCTTTCAGCAATTCTAGTCATGTGAGTAGGCCCAGTGGTATTTGTTCCCCAAAAATATATTGAAGCATTACATCCATCGCCCTCATACCATGAGCAATCAGTTGCATCTACATAAATAATGTCTCCTGAATAAAATATTTTAGCCCACGCACTACTTGTTCCAACAAGCATCATTAGGGCCAAAATAAGCCACCTTGCGCTTAGGCGCGAGGTAAATTGTTTAAAATTGTTTGTAAAATTTTTCATAAGTATGTTGTTTTTAATTATTTTGTTTTGTATTTCTCTTTATTTAGTCGCTTAACCACCTGAACCAGAATTCATTGAATATGTCACTCTCGGTTTCTGCTGGATTGTTATTTATTTCACCTAAAAGTTCTTTTATGTAGAACTTATTAAAACCTAAATCGCCTGCTGCGTCGTATATCGCAAATTTTTGGGGTTCCTTTTTAATACAGGTTACTAGTGCATAATGCGGAAGCCAAACTTCTGGCTTTAGACCTTTTTTTTCTTGTTCTTTGCGAACCGATTCGTAATGCGCATCAAACCTCTTTTTATATACAAACAATTGATTTCTATACTCCCCGTCGTCATCTTTACATTGTCTTAATGGTCCGTAATATTTATCCTCAATTAGTATGGCATGTTTGTTTATTTGCTCATTTTCTTTTACTTCCAACTCTACCCACAAGTCTATGTATTGGCATCCTTTCCATACTTGGATATTTTGAAATTGTATATCATCGTTTATCTTTTCAATTCCCAACAATTTCGCTAGGATATTTCGGCAATAATTGTGAAATATCTTGTACTCTTCCACCTTGTACTCTATGGATGCACACCTTATGCACCACGACAACATAAAATCAATTATAGTTTCTGCCCTACCGTCTGTTAAGGTTGAGTCTATCATAAAAGAAGGTAATTCTTTCATTGCTATATCTTTGTTTTATGTCGAATACACTAATTAATCAAACGGCCGTTAAAATGGAACAGGTTTTGAGGGTAAAAAGAGGGGGTAAAGAAGGGAGGAAATGTTAAAAAAAAAAGACAAAAAAATAGCGTCAAATGTTAAATATATTAACACTTAACGCTAAAAGTTCTACACTCAAACTTAGGTCGTTTTTGCCTGAACTTAGGTCGTTTTCACTCGAACTTAGGTCGTTTTCGCTTAAACTGAGAAATTATAATAATTCTATTTCTGCATCTATTACGAAAATATCACCATCCTTATCCTTTAAAACATTTCTAGGAAGCACATCCCAAACTTTATATTTAGAATTTGTATAACAGCCCTTCTTTTCTGTAGATTCAAAGCCTAGAGCCGCCATATACGTGGTAATCTCTATTTGAGTAGCGGGAGAAGAGTTCTTTATAAAATTTTGCCTAAATATTGGCATAATAGAACTACCCTTAAATCCTGTGAATTTATAAAATGTGTATGAAGTTTCTGGGAAAATTGTATTATGTAGTATTACCTTATCAAATAGTCGTATGACACTTCCTTGACTATTTAATAAGTTATTAACTTTGTAAATATGTTCTTGCTTAATATAAGTATCATTCTCATTACCAGATGGACCTGGTTCCCCTATTTCGAACATTTGTTTAACTGGCAACCATAGGTCTAACTCAGAAGCAAATTCTTCTGCAACTTTTCTTTCTAGTACTATGCTTACATTTGAGCTGCTAGTTCCATATTTCTTCTCATATATGCAACAGCGTCTTCTGAGTTCATCGGCGATTTCTTGAATTCTTCTATTTTCCTGAGTTTTCTCTCTACTGATTCCCTGTGAAATTGATTCAAATATTCCATCTGTCATACAATTAATTATACTTATTTCACGTTATTTTATTTACAAAATTACAAAAAAAATTTTTTAAACCAAATCTGCAATAAATAAAATAATTTCCCCAAACACACCACTGCCCCACGGGTGAGAACATAATCTCATTCCCTGCAGGGCAGTGGGAGGTTTAGATAAATTAATTGTACTTATGTTAAACTTTTATTATAGTAATCTTTATTCCTAAGAACCAATTTTATTCTTTTATAAACTTGAATGCTCTTTCGTATGTTTGGAAGCGAACTACTAGAAGATATAGGCCTTCTTCTAGAGAGGTAACATCCACCACGCCTTCTTCTGTGTATTTTGGAGAATACATTGCACCAGAAAGTGCTACTACCTGAACATCAGAGATTGCTTCTTCTGCATCTATTTTCACAAAGTCTGAAGTGATAGAAGGATAGATAGAAGATTTAGCCATTTCTTCTGCTTCCACGTCTTCAATGCCTACGAATGCGTATGCGTTTGGCACATCTGGAAGAGCATATTTTGTAGCTGTGTATGCTTTGATGTCGCCTGCGGCAAGGCTAATAGATTTTCCTGCGGCAAGTTGAGAAGGGCTTCCAGCAAGATAGTCGTACCAACTATTGCCTGTAGGCAAGGTAAATGATTTGGCAGTTGTACCAAAGTTTGCAATAATAAAGATGCGTGAGTTTCCACTACCATAGATAATGCTACGAAGTTGTTTGCCACTAGCTAAATCTGATGATGCAGGGTTGCCAGCAAAAACAGAAGGAGCAAGTTTGGTACGAAGTTGTATCAATTGACCAAGTTTTTGATATTGGTTCATACGATTTGCATTGGTATACCAGCCTTTCACCTCTGGAATAGGTTTAGGGTCTAGGTCGTAACATCCTGTTGTTGGCTCTCCATATGCAGGTTTGTCTTTGTCACCTGCAGTGCCAGTAGCATTTGAGCAGAAAGAATAGTCGTAGCCAATTTCGTCAAACATATAGAACATTTGAGGACCATTTAGCATAGCACACATACCCACAGTAGCAGCAATACGACTCAAACGTGTAGCTTCATTTGTTGCAATAGAGCCATTACCATATTTTTTAGCCTTCCAGAAAGGGCGTTGTTCGTCGTGAGACGATGTATAACTCACATAACCGTCTCTGTTTGCCCCATCAAGTGCATCACCATCTTTCAACCAACCCATAGCAAGTTGCATGTAGTTGTTGTTGGTATTTTCCCAACACATCATACCATTGTTTACATAACCACCGCGTTCTTCCATACCTTCCCAGTGTTCAAGAATGAAGTAAGCATCACTTGCCACAGCTTTCACCCCATTGTTGTAGTAGTAATTGATATTAGCCGATCGAGAGTTACAGTTTGGACCACAAAGGCCATGAGAAAGGTCCATACGGAAACCATCCACTTTATATTCTGTAAGCCAAAATTTCAACGCATTTGTTAAGTAATTTTTTACAGGAGCATAGTCGTGGTTCCAGTCTTCAAACACAGCCGCACCATGAGGAGCCTTCACATTGAAATATGGATTGTCCTTTAAGTTACCATAGCCTCCATAAAGTTTTTCGTGAGAACAGTTGCCAGTAGCATGGTTGTACACCATATCCACAATCACAGCAATACCACGTTTGTGACATTCGTCAACAAGTGTTTTGAAATCTTCTTCGCTACCGTATGCTTTATCCAACGCAAAATAGTGGTTTGGAGCATAACCCCAGCTTAAGTTGCCGTCGAACTCGCAAAGAGGCATAAATTCAATAGCATTCACACCAAGGTTTTCAAAGTAGTCTAAACGAGTAAGCATAGCTTTAAAACTACGTTGACTAGCGAAAATATAAGGCCAAACTTCGTAAATAACAAGGTTGTTTTTATCTGGACGTTTGAAGTTTTTGGTAGCATCGCTCCATTGAAAAGCTTTTTTACCTGGTTGAATAACAGTTACATAACCATTACCACCATTTGGATAGTCCATAAGAGTAGGATCTACTTGTTTTGGTTCCCATTTGTCGTCTGGGTGAAGCACCTTTGTAGAATATGGGTCTGAAATTTGCACAAAAGAACCGTTGCTCATTTTCACGCCATATTGGAAAGCATATTCCTTGCCAGCAGTTAAGCCAGTAAAGGTGTACCAGAAATAGTTGCCATCTTTATAACATTGATAATTGTTGTTGAAACTCCAATGATTTGCTTCGCAAAGAATGTAAACATTTTTTGCAGTAACATTAGATTTACTTGGAGGCACTTGAAGTGAAACAGTCACTTTTGTAGGGTCTGCGGCATCGTAGAAAATACCTTCTGTAATGCCATTAGGACGAACTTTTGTAGTAGGAGCTTTGTCTTCAAAGCCAAAAGGATAAAGAATGTCGCCAGATTGAGCAGTTGCTGCTTGGTTGCGGAACACAAAGTTCAAACCAGTGATTTCCATACTTTTAGCACAGTCGTAATAGCTGTAAAGGTCGTCTATGGTAAGCACCCATTTTGTTCCAGACTTGGTCATTTTGTATTTGTCGGTGTTTGTTTTCCAAGCAGGAGCACAAGTCCAGTTTCCCTTTTCTGTAGTAGTAGCACCTGTATGAGCATAGCAAGTTGTTTGACCTGCCATAGGAGTGCCAGTAGGGTCGAATGTTACCACAATCTTGCCTTTGTATCCCAATGGAATCACCGCAGGGTCGGTAGTAACCTGTGCGAACGCACATAGCGAAGCAATAAGCGACGCAATAAGAAGTAATAACTTTTTCATAATGTATTTGATTTAATTTGATTTGGTTTTGCAACCTATATCACCTCAATCCCTTGTTCAGCACAAAGTTGAAGGCTTAGTTCTTTAAGTTTGTACTTTTGGATTTTGCCACTACCAGTAAGAGGGAAACTATCCACAAAGAACACATATTTAGGAATCTTGTAACGAGCAATTTTGCCCTTGCAGAAGTCGCGCACGTCTTCTGGTTCAAGTTTAGCACCTTCTTTAAGGATAATGAACGCACCCACTTCCTCACCATATTTTTTAGAAGGCACAGCAGCTACTTGCACGTCGCTCACACCCTCTAGGTGATAAAGGAATTCCTCAATTTCGCGAGGGTAAATATTTTCACCACCACGAATAATCATATCCTTGATACGACCAGTAATGCGGTAATATCCATCTTCGTCTTTCACGCCAAGGTCGCCAGAGTGAAGGAATCCATTAGCGTCGATAATTTCCGCAGTCGCCTTTTCGTTTTTATAATAACCCTTCATCACATTGAAGCCACGGCAACACATTTCGCCTTGCACCCCAGGAGGACAAATCTCGCCAGTTTCTGGGTCTATTACTTGCACTTCCACAAAAGGATAATCACGACCCACAGTAGTACAACGTTTTTCAAAACTATCCTCCACAGTAGTTTGAGTCATACCAGGAGAAGTTTCTGTTAAGCCATACACAGAAGTAATAGTCATATGCATTTTGTCGCTCACCTGACGCATTAGCTCCACAGGACAAAGCGAACCTGCCATAATACCTGTGCGCAGACAAGTTAAGTCAAACATATTAAACATAGGGTGGTTTAGCTCCGCAATAAACATTGTAGGCACACCATAAAGGGCAGTACAACGTTCTTGATGCACAGAAGCAAGCACTACAAGAGGGTCAAATTTTTCTACCATCACCTGTGTACAACCATGTGTCAAACAGTTCATAGTAGCAAGCACCACACCAAAGCAGTGGAAAAGAGGCACACACACGCAAAGTTTGTCATCAGAAGTAAACTTCATGTGTTCGCCAGTAAAGAAACCATCGTTTGAAATATTGTAGTGAGTAAGCATCACACCCTTTGGAAAACCAGTTGTTCCAGAAGTGTATTGCATATTCACCACGTCGTGACAATTTACGTTAGCTTTAGCTTCGTTTAGTTTATCATCAGAAATAGAACTACCAAGAAGAAGTATCTCAGCAGTATTGTACATACCACGATGTTTTTCTTGACCTATGTAGATCACATTTTTCATCTTAGGGAAACGCTCGCTGTTTAACTTACCACGTTGGCAAGTTTTAAGTTCAGGAAGCATTTTGTATGTCATATCCACATAGTCGCAATCCCAAGTACCATCAATGATACAAAGAGTATGCATATCTGAGTGTTCGCAAAGATACTCAAGCTCGTTTTGTTTATAATTGGTGTTCACAGTCACGCAAACAGCACCAATACGCGCACAAGCATAAAGGAAAGTCAACCAGTCTGGCACATTAGTAGCCCAAAGACCCACGTGAGTACCCTTTTCAATGCCAATAGCAAGCATACCTTTAGCAAGGTGGTTTACACGTTCGTTGAACTCCTTCCATGTGAAACGAAGACCACGGTCTGCATACACAATATAATCCTTGTCAGGAGTCTGCTCAGCCCAATATTCTACCCATTCTCCAAGGGTTCTAGTAGAAAGTTCGTAATTTTTCATAGCAAAACATTAGAATGGAGCATAAACAACAGCTAAAATCTTAGAAGACTCAGTAGCATAAACCAAGTGTTCCACGATAGAATCATAATAAATGCTATCGCCAGCCTCTAACACATATTCATTAATGCCATATTTAATATTCACCTTGCCCTCTAGCACATAGATAAACTCTTCGCCCTCGTGAGAAGAAAGAAGTAGATTTTCTGTGTCAGCAGGCTCAATATTGATAATGAAAGGCTCCATATTGCGTCCAGCCTTGCGTTTTGCAAGCGACATAAAGTTTAGGTGAGAATTTGAACGACTCTTAGTGTTTGAAGTACTAAGTGTTTTTTCGCTCTCGCCACCACGGCAAATTTCAGGTCCAAGGTGATTGTTGTCATCAAGGAAAGTGCCAAGGCGCACACCCAATGCACGAGCTATCTTGATAAGTGGAGACAGAGAAGGTATGTTTGTGTTTTCCTCAATTTCTACTACAAGTGAGAGTTCCAATCCGCTATTCTCAGCAAGTTGTTCACGAGTCAATTTACGAGTTTCACGGAAAGCCTTTATCTTATCTCCAATTAAAATTTCGTTAGCCATATTATATAGTTTTTATTATTTCAAAAATTTATTATAGATTCCACTCAAACCCATCTTTGGTATCTTTGATAGAGAAACCAAGAGCAGTAAGTTCGTTGCGGATTTTGTCTGATGTACCCCAATCTTTGTTGCGTTTAGCCTCTAAACGAATATTTAGAAGTAGGTCGATAGCTTTTTTGTAAGCATCTGTGCCAGCGTCAGACTTAGCATCAGTTTTCAAACCAAAGATATCTTCGATATAAAGTTTAAACACAGATTTAAGTTCCTCAAGGTCTTCGGCAGAAATTGTAGCCTTGCCATCGCTCACGCTATTTATAGCCTTGCAAGCATCAAACAGATAAGAAATAGCGATAGGAGAATTTAAGTCGTCGTTCATAGCCTCATCGCATTTTTCTCTTAAGCCTTTCACATCTACTGTGCTAGCTGCAGAAGCAGTAAGCTTGCCAAGACGTTCGTAAGCCTCCATTAAGCGTTGTAAACCCTTTTCAGAAGCTTGTAGGGCTTCGTTGCTAAAATCTACTGTGCTACGATAGTGAGCTTGCAAGATGAAGAAACGAATAGTCATTGGGCTATAAGCTTGTGCAAGCAACTTGTGATTGCCAGTAAATAGTTCTTCAAGAGTAATGAAGTTGCCTAGCGATTTACCCATCTTTTGACCATTGATGGTAATCATATTGTTGTGCATCCAGTAGTGAACAGACTCCTTGCCAAGTGCTGCAGTAGATTGTGCAATCTCACACTCATGGTGAGGGAACATTAGGTCCATACCGCCACCGTGGATGTCAAACTCCTCGCCTAGGTATTTGCAACCCATAGCAGAACACTCCATGTGCCAACCTGGGAAACCATCACTCCAAGGAGATGGCCAACGCATAATGTGCTCAGGTTGAGCCTTTTTCCAAAGGGCAAAGTCCATACTACGACGTTTTTCGCTTTGGCCGTCTAGCTCACGAGTAGTTTCAAGAAGCTCATCGATATTGCGACCAGAAAGCTTACCATAGTTGTGGTCTTTGTTGTATTTTTCCACATCGAAATACACACTTCCCTCGCTCACATAAGCATAGCCAGCATCAAGAATTTTTTGTGTAAACTCAATTTGCTCTATAATGTGGCCAGAAGCATGAGGCTCAATGCTAGGAGGAAGCACATTTAGGTCTTCCATATTTTTGTGATAGCGGTTCAAGAAATATTGCACCACTTCCATAGGTTCTTTTTGTTCAAGGCGAGCCTTTTTAGCAATCTTATCTTCACCCTCGTCTGCGTCGTGTTCCAAGTGACCCACATCTGTAATATTACGCACATAACGCACTTTGTAACCTAGTTTTTGCAGGTAACGGAAAAGTAGGTCAAATGTAATGGCAGGGCGAGCATGTCCAAGGTGAGCATCGCCATATACTGTAGGTCCACATACATACATACCCACTAAGTTGTTGTGCACTGGTACGAATTGTTCCTTCTTACGGGTTAATGTGTTGTAAACGGTTAGTTTGTGTTCCATGATAATAAATTATACTTTTTCAAACTGCAAAGATAATAATTTTTATTAAAACCTTCGTTTATTATTTAAATTTACTACTTAAACAAAATAAAACCATCCGCAATAACACACAACTGCCCCGACAAAGAGAGAACACCCCGCTAAAAACACCACTGCCCCGACGGTGAGGTCGAGGCAGCAGAGAATACTTGATAAATCATTAACTAAGCAACCAAAGGAACCCCAATGTAAATTGAAGTTCCTTTGTGTCTCTATTATTATAGTTTCAATAGTTTAAAGAGTTTCTTCTTTGCGTTTTCTTCTTACAAAAGCATAAACTAGTGCAAAAGGCAGAAGAAGTAGTGGAGTGCCTAGAGGAAGGGAACTACCTTCTGTACAATATTGATTGCACTGCACATTTAAAGCACCACATTCTTCGTCTGTGCCACCTTTGTCTTTACAAACTAAATAAACGTCATTATAACAACATATACCGCACTTAGTTGGATCACCGTTATCATTAGCAGCTTTTTCACAAACTTCAGTATCTACATCTACATTAGATGTGGTTAGCAATGTACTTCCTTTAAAAGATGTACCAGAAAATATTTGAGCTTCATAACTATCACCTCCCCAAGTAGTTCCACCCATATATGCAGAACTAGGTAGTTTTACTGCAAATAAAACTGAGGCTATTGCCCAAAACAATACACTTAAAATAAAATATCTATTTTTCATATTCTGAATTATTCTATATTTATTAGGTTTTGTGGTTAGGAATGAGAATAACTCCTCACTCCTAACTCCTCACTCCTAACTAATTTATTTTAATATCACCTTTCCTGTTTTACTTGCTGTGTCACCTATTACGTTTACGGTGTAAACACCTTGTGCCACTGGAAGCTCTATTTCTACATATTGACCAGAAACACGGAATGCAGCAGTTTTACCACTCATATCATTGATGTATATAGTTTGAAGTTCTATATCAGAAGAACAACTTACTATTACACTACTTTGTGTTGAGATAATAGATATTCCTTTATCTGAAGAGATATCTTCAACATCTGTAGTTGTATCATCAGATTCTTCTTCTTTTGGTTCACCTAGATTCAAGAAGAAGCGTCCTTCACAATCACCAATTTCTAGACCTTCTACTGTGCAAGTTTCTCCTGCAGATAAGTTATAGTTCTTACCTTCGAAGCGGTCTTCTAGTATTACGCTAGACATGTTAACCATGTTTTCCAAAGAGAATACAAATATTTGATCTTCCGCAGAAACTCTTATACCTAGTGGAATAGGTTCTTCGTGTGTTGGAACTCTTACACCTGCCCATTTTTCGTTGTAGCGCATTATGTATAAGTCTGGCAACTTAGTTTCTTGTGCATTAAATACTTTTGGAGCATCTGTATCGTAGTTGATAACATCTTCTTTCAACCAGTCAACAGTTACGTTTACAGTACTACTTGCTTGAGCTTTTTCATTGCTTACTTTAACACTAGCCTTAGCCAAGATTTCTAAACCACTACGATGTTCTGTATTACTTGTTTCGAATGCTTCTAGAGGAATTTCTAGTGAATTAGCATTACTTGTGTAAACAAAACCATGTTGAGCAATAATTAGTCCTTCAGTTACTACACCAAATGACTTATTAGTGTAATTATAAGTTTGTACAGTACCACCTTTCTTAGATATTAAGGTTGCTACATTAATATTTGCAGGATAACTGTTGTTTAATAACGCAGGAATACCTGATTGTAAACCTGTATAGGTAGGCAATGCACTTTCGTTTGTAAAGCGACCTGTAAAGGTGTATTGGATAGGTTTAGTTCCATCATAATTAGTACCTTTAATTTTGTTATACACTTCAGCTGGAAGCATAAATCCTGTACCATACATATCTGCAATTTGAATAGCAAATACTTTGTTTGCAGGAACTGTTACATTCAAATCTGGGAATGGATTCTTCCAAGCTACGTTTGTAGCATTCATAGTAGCCTCATGCATCCAAACGTGTGGTTCTTGTTTTTCGATGAAATAATCACCAGAAACCATATCACGTGCTTGGCCTTTTGAGTCGAATGGTCTAATGATAGGACCAACCAAAATCCATTTACTACGTGGAACAATCAATTCAGTTGATGCTTGTGTATAACGTTCGGTCTCACCAGCTGTCAATTGTTCTACACCAATAAGTGCAGCACCATATTCCATTGTAATGCTATTTGCCACTTGAGTAGGTTTACTAATTTGGCCTTTACCTGCAGTTACTTCTTCGCCATACCATGTAGTTGCACGTGTGGTAGAGAAATCTGTTTCTTCCACAATGTTTGGCAACTTAGGATATTGAAGCACACCACCTTCTGGCACAGGGTATTTGGTGGTATTTGGAGCAGGGATAACTACCTCTAAATCTTCGGTTAGAATATCCACGCAAGTTACCAATTGACCATTTGGTTTGTACCAGTTGTTACGGTTGTCCCAATCTGTAGAAACATTACCATTCCAAATAATTTTAGAAAGTTCATTTCCTAATGATTGTTGATAAGCACCTACAGTGTATTTACCAGCACCTTCTGTATGGCTTGGGTCGTATGGACGAGCATTACCCAAACGGTCTATCATTTGCATATCAGAGGTTAACAATCCAGACTCGTCTGTTTTAATATATGCACCAATGTTCAATCCTTCACCTTTGATTACCAATGAACCTGGTTCTTCTGCAGCTGTTTTACATACTAGGTTTTTAACATTGGTAAATGTGTTTTTACCTGAGTTTGTATTACAACCAGAACCTAGAGTAAAGGCAGATTGTGTAGGTTTTGGAGTAACTTTTTCTTCTTCGTATGCACTCCAGAAGTTGTTGTACTTAAATGAACCACACCATGTGTCTTCAGACATAGATTGTAAGTAGTTTGTTGTGGTATTATTACTTTTATTCTTACCATATACGTCGTAGTCGTAAGAATAACAGTTGTTATAGTCAAACTCTATGGTACCTGGATAGTAGTTTCCAGTAAATCCAGTTTGTTCATTTCCACCAATACGGAAGAAGTCAAAATAGTTATAAGAATCAGCACCTACTGAGTTGTCCTTTAAGAACATGGTATTGTAATAGATACCAATATTTTGTACAGGGTGTTCAGAAGCACAATCTTCGTCATCACCATCAAATGACATTAAACGAATAATTGCAACTGTATTAGATTTAGATTTTACAGCATTTTCGTGCCAGAATACATTGTTGTAAATCAACACTTTTTGTGTACCTTGTAAAAGAATTGAAGTAGCGTGTTGACCTGTAAAGTTATTACGAACGAATGTAATATTTTGTGAATTCAAGAATTTAGCAGAAGCACCCCATAAAGCAGTATTATTTGCCAATGTTCCTTTACTGTGACTAATCTTATCAGCAGCGACGAAATCATACAACGCTTTAATTTCGTTATTTATAAAGGTAACGCCATCATATGCAGAAACGTGAACGCAAGTAAAACCGTATGATTGGATAAAACAGTTTTTAATGGTAATGTTAGCATCACTAATACCACCTTGAGTAGCACAGTTCCAGTGTGTATCCAATCCTTCAGTATTGTTAAGACCTTGACCATTGTCAATGTCTATTGCATTATCAGCAGTAGCCACTTCTTTTGATGTACCTGTAATGTTGATATAGTCTAATGTAATGTTTTTAGAACGACGAATAGCAATGTGCTCTAGAGTAGCACGTGTACCTGTTTTGCTAATAGAGCGTACTACCAATTCTTTACCACCATTCATGTTTATGTTGCGGAAGAAGATAGCCTTTGCATCATTCGTATCACCACCACTTAAACCAACAGCTTCTGTTCCTTTATAAGTTTCTTGTAGATTTGGTACCACTTGCATTACCACAGGTTTAACCAAGGTAATTTTTTCTTGGGTTTTATTGCCAATAGTTACATTTTCTACAGTACAAATGGTTTTGTGGGTTTTTAAAGTAGCCCAAGCGTCGTCGAAGCTTTTGAAGCGGAAGTCGCACTTGCTATTTGCTGTTAATGTATTGTCGATAGTTACGTAAATGGTATCTCCGTAAACTGTGTTACAATTAGTAAAGTAACGTGTTTCGCTAGATAGTTGATAGGTATCGTCAGTGAATTTTACGTAAGAACGATAACCATACCAGTCGCTAACTACATCGCTAGCATTCACCACACCTGTAAAGTGAGCACCTTTTAGTAGGGTACCTTCTTTTTTAACTACAATGTTGTTACTAGAAGAGGTTGGTACGCAACCACCATTTGTTTCTGTTCCACAAAGGAAGAAACCATATTCACTAATAGTTTTATCTTCTTCACAACCTGTTTGTTCTAGATATGCACTAAGTGTCCAGTTGTCGCGGCTGTCCTTAACAGCATCTTCTGCTAGTAGGATGATACTTTTTTCTACTATATTCACAGAAAATTCAACGCTACCGCTACAATATGGAGTTTTTAGAGGTTGTGTAGCTTTTATCACTACTGTACCTGCTGTTTGTCCTGCTGTTAATGTAGTACCATTTAAAGTTGCGACTGTTCCAGATTTCTTAGTAAATGTGATTGTAGCATCAGATGTTGAAGAACAAATTTTGTTCAAATCGATGCTTTCGTTAAATCCTACTGTTACTACCTCTGGAACAGTATATACAGGAGCCTGAGAGCATGCTACTTCTTCTGTCCAGATATAACCAGTACAAGGGTTGTATATGATATATACGTTGGCAGTATTTAACTGACCATTACCTATCTTACCATTATCATTTGGAATTGTTATGGTAGTACAGTCACCAGAAACTTTAACTCCGTTCCAAAAATTATCATTCCAATTGGTTTGATCACTAATCTTAAATTCTCCTTTTTCTTGTGCCCAGAAATAGTAGAATCCTTTGCCATCTTCTGTTGGTTGCATTAGATTCCAATAAGAACCTCCCCATCCACCAGTAATAGCACCAGTAATATAGAAATTACCAGTTTGGTCACAATCCGAACTACTAGGGGTGTCACCACCACCGCCACCGCCGCCAGCTATGGTGTAGGTGATTGTTGCAGTATATGTTAATTGTTCATTACATCCACTTGATGACGTTGTTGATCCAGTTGCAGAGAATGACAAGGTAATTGTATGATTACCTGGCGTATTAGGTAATTTTATATCAGCACCTCCCTTTATAAAGTGATCATTCCCTGATATATCACCCCAATCATTCAAATTAACAGTATTATTTAATCCAGAACCACTCAATTTAACTGTGCCTGAACATACATTTCCACTACCATCTTTCCAAAAATTCATTCTTATATTCTTAATGTAGTGATCTTTTTCAAGTTTACCTAAATCTACTGTATTAGTAATCTGATGACCTTCTGAATTATTATACCATTTATCCGATCCTTCTCCTGGATAATAATTAAAGTTCCATGAAAATATTCCAGCTCCTGCCCACGCACTACTGCTAACGCCTAATAGAACGCAAAGTAAGGCAAGCACTCGTAGGGCTTTGCTGAAAGCCCCACTCATAATTGTATTGTTATAAAATCTTTTCATATCGTGTATTTTTTATTTTCTTACTAAGGTTCTAATTATTAATCGCAATTTTCTTCTACGTCTGCCAAGTCAATCTTAACCTCTGCAGATGTAGTTGAGCCTTGTGTGGTTCCACATTGGTCTGCTTGTCCTGTTGTTGCAGTAAAGGTGTAAGCATCTTCTATAGTAGTGAAGTTTTGACCCTCTGTACGCTCTGGACGAGCAAAGTAAAGGGTGTACATGTGACCATTTTCTTCCAACTTAGCAGGCTCTGGTGTAATGCTGTATTCGTAACCAGAGTTTGAGTTTACCGTAACGGTTACAGGACGCCATGGTGTAGTAGTTGTTTTATCAGCTACCACGGTAATGGCAAATTCTATGTCTTCAGCCAGTTTATCAATTTCTGCATCTAATCCAACACGTCTGCCACTATCGCCAATCCAAGCATTTAGTTGGTCCAAAGAGCCTTCTACATTATTTTGTTTATAATAACCTACTTCTTTAGAAATTGCACTACCAGCTCCTTTGCCATAATAACCAATATTATTGCTATTACAGGTTAAACCTCTGGTTGTACCATTATAAGGCCATTTTTGTTGCTCACGCATTTGTGGTGTATTATAAGTACCAGTAGCATCGGTGGTGGTTAATGCTGTATTGTATGCACTAACTAATGAGTCCATTTTTGTTTTAGTCAAAGCTCCTTTATCAGTAGTATGTTTAGTCCATCTTGCATTTACCATAGCAACAAAGCAAGGGTCATCCAACAAACCTTTGTATGTTTTTTGGTTGTAATAGTTGCCTGTCCACCAGAATGGAGCAGGGAATGTACCATTCTCACCACTTACCTTGTTGTATGTTGTTTCTTCTACTAACAAACCTGTGGTATTTTGAATGCCATGTTCTTGGCGAGTCTCGTTGTTAAAGCTTAACTCGTAGTCCCAAAGTGGGTATGCTTTAAGCAAGCCACCTTCGTAAACAAATACGCAAGATGCACGATAACCATCACCATTTTTTGCAAACTCGGTAAGGATAAAGAAGTCGGCCCAAGATTCGTAGTCGATAATTGTACGAACTGTGTTGAAGTCGCCATCTTTTAGTGCACTTTCAAAGGCATCAATTTTACCTTTAACAAATGTGTACACATCTGCCCAGCTACCACCATCGTCTATTACGTCTTCTTTTTCTGGGTATTCAATTTCAAAACGTTGGTCAATTTCGGTGCCGTAAGAAATCACGCCGGTGTTACCTGTTTTCATGGCAGATTCAAATGTTTTTTGGTCACCGTTAGGGATTTCGTAACGGTCTGCCAAGTCAGTTTTGTCAAACTTAACAATGAATCCTTTAGAAGAACCATCCACTTCCCATTTAACTTCAACACGACCATCATTTTGAATGCCGTCTTCACCCATATTCTGGGTAATCTTATCCATAAATACGTAAACACCTTGGTAAACACCATCTACGTAAAGTTCTACGTATTGATTTTTAACACCCCATTTGCCTGTCATTGCTGAGAATGTTTCCATGGCTAAAATGTTACGCATCATAGAAGGGTCTGGAGTAGCAGCGTAAAGAACCCAATCCTTATCTTTAACAGATTTTTTCTTATTATTTGTAATAAGGCTTAACATGTCAATTTTTTTAGTCTTAACAAAGTCTGGCGATTTATCTTCGTCTAGACCACACATATCTGCACCTGGGCAGAATGCGTAAGATTTCTTTTTAAAGTTTAGCGAAGAAGAACCACGATAAGCCATGCGAGCTTTTTTGTCGTACACAATGTTATCGCCTACTTTAATTTTAACATCGACCGATAATTTTTTCTTGAATTTATCGGCATGTTTGCTTGGATAATCGCTACCTGCTACACTGCATGCTGGGAATCCATTATTATCACCAGTATTTACCATGATAATAGGAAGTTTTGATTCAATGTTGATTAAATCGGTTGCGTTATAATTTTTTGTTGTACTAGTTATGGTAACTTCGTTAGACTCTACTGTGGTCATATCTTCCATGGTACATACCAATTTGTATTTACCAGCTGCTGTAGGACGAATGTTGTTCCATGTAGCGCCTTCGCCATCGTAGTTTGACCATGTTGATGTTCCGGGATCATAATATTTCCATTGGAAACAATTAGTGGGAACACCATCTTTATCAGTTGGCAATTCTTTCCCTGTACAGTTTCCTGCAAACGAAATAGCGGCAAACGAAGCCATATTGGTGCTAATTACCTCTGTGCTACCTAAGACTTTAATTCTTACGCCACGAGTTGGTTGGCTTGTAGATGTAATGGTTACACCATATTTTAGATTTTCGTTTGATGACCACTCAGATAAATAGAAGTAATTATCTTTGCCTGCGGTAATAGTAGCTGTTTTAGAGAATGTTGCCCAACCATTTTGTTTGTCATCATTTAATGCGTGGATGTGGAATTGGGTTTGATTTTTTGCTGGTTTAAAGCTATCCCATACAAAACCGTCGCAGTCGGTAAATGCGTAGGTCATTTCTGTACCACCAGTGTTGTTGGTTGTAGCTTTGTCATTATCTTTAGTACCACTAATAGCACCACTTTTTACATAAGGTGCACCACCTTTTACAGAAGATAGTTCGTACCAGTTGGTATAAACATTGGTACCGTCACCACTTTGAGGACGACGAACGTAAACGGTATAACCATCTTGTACCTCTACTTCTATGGTAGAAGAAGATAGCACAGCACTACTTACTTGGTAATTAGGATGTCCGTTTATAGCGTAGGTTTGGAAAATGTATTTTTGACCTGCTGTAGCACCAGCAATGCTAATGCCTTCTTTGGTAAATATTCCTGCTTCTGTTAATCGGTGAGTGTTAATCAATTCACTCCAAGTATCATCGTTAGATAATTTATATCTGTAACCTACGTATATGTCATTACTGCATCCTGCGTGGTCTAGACTACCACTTACTGTGAATGTTCCCGCATTCATATCGTAGTTAGCTGCAGTGATAGAGACTGTGGCTACAGGACTAATTTCTTCTACCTCAAGTACAACAGACTCACTTACGGTTTGTGGTGTAGTACAAGCTGTTTGACTTGCAGTTAATGTATAGGTACCTGCGACTAAACCACTCCATTTAGTTCCGTCTTGATCTAAATTATAAGTAGTGTTACCTTTTGTTAGTGTATAGGTAATACCAGGCAAGCTATTACCCATAGCAATAATACCATTTGCATTGGCTGTTCCACCGCATTCTGTAGGTTTAGTTAAAATCAGCTTAGGTATTTCTGGACTTGCATAGTAGTTTATAGTAATATTATTAGAAGATTGTGTTCCTCCACAAGTGTGATTTACATTTACTCGATATGTACCAGCTTCTTCAACAGTGAATTCTATTGGTTTTGATGTTGGTGTAATTGCGTTTCCAACATTTGCCTTTGTTGTTTCATTGTACAACTGATAGGTTAATGATTGAACATTCAGCTCAGGGTCAGCTATACTAATAGTTGCTTTTTCTCCTTCGCAAATATATCCTGTGGTAGGATATACAGATAACACTGGTTGTTTTGCACTATAAGGTGCTATATTAATAGGATCAGATGCTTTTGTAGAAGAATCGCTACATTTTGCCGTACATTTAACAGAACCTGTTCCTGTGCCAATATTAATTGTTGCAGATGTTGTACCTTGGCCACTTTTAATACTATAGCCAGTACCAGTAACGCTCCATACTAATTCATAATCAGAACCACCTGTTACTGTTGCATCATACACTGCAGTTTTACTAGCGCAAGGAGTGGTTGCACCTGAGATTTCGATTTTGGTAGGAAGGGTGCAAGGGTCTTCTACTGTAATAGTAGTAGAAGCGGTTACAGTACTAGTAAGAGAAGTATAACCATCAGGGTTATAAGTTATAGTTGCTGTAATTGTATAAGTTCCATCAGCAGTAGCTGTAAAAGTATTGTTACTTATACTCGCTCCATTAGATGGACTGATAGTATATGTTGTGCTTTTTATATCGTTAATTGTTTGATTTGATGTCAGACTTGGTGTAAGTGTAACATTGTCACCAACTTTTACAGAAGTAGAACTTGCTGCAAGTGTAGCAGTAGAGGCTGGCTTTACAGCCGTCCCCCAGAAATTAGAATTGTAACTATTGTTATTTGTATTTTCTTTGAAAGTAGTAAGATAGTTTGAGGTAGAAACTAATGTAATATCTACAGTTTGATTATAAATATCCCAATCTGCCGTAGTATTCTTGTCACGAGTTAAAATAACATACTCCCAATCTCCTTTAGGAATAGTTACATAATATGTATTACCTGAATACACTGAGGAGCTTGATGACCACGCATTTTTTCCTGTGGTTTTATTAAAGAAATATGCAAAATTTTGTTTGCCAGTTTCTATAATCCACCAGTTTAAAGCACTCATGTTATAGTACAAACGAGCTGTACCATCTGATGTAATAGTCGCTGCCCACGCACTACTTGTTCCCACAAGCATCATTAGGGCCATAATAAGCCACCTTGCGCTTAGGCGCGAGGTAATTTGTTTAAAATTGTTTGTAAAATTTTTCATAAGTATGTTGTTTTAATTTGTTTTGTTACGTTTTTCTATTTTTGTTGCTTATACGTTAGTTTCGAGCTGTTTTTTAGTTGTTCCATTTTATTTGTGTCAAACGGCCGTTAA
>JAZQZD010000020.1:0-108006 GCA_045633865.1 Candidatus Enterocola sp. | reverse complement strand
CAGACGTCCATCATTGTCATCATCATCATTCTGAGTCAGATGTTCAAAGTTCAGAGTTCGATAGCCTTAGTTCAACAGCTCACCACCATCATCACGATCATGGCGGTGAAGCCGACTGGATTCGTATAATTCTGATTATATTATTCGTTGCAATATTGATAATAAACATAGTTGCAGAAGAGCATTTCCTTGAAGAGCATTTATGGCAACATGTGATTAAAGTTCATCTTCCAAAGATATTCTTCTGGACATTCGGCGTGATATTATGTCTCACTGTATTAAACAATTACGTCAACATACACAACCTCATCGATTCCAAGCCTTTCATAGTTTTATTGATAGCGATATTAATAGGTCTCATTCCACAATCGGGACCACATTTGATTTTCCTCATCTTATTTGCCAACGGCGACTTGCCATTAGGCATCTTCCTTGCCAACTGCATCGTCCAGGACGGTCACGGAGCCTTGCCATTATTGGCAGAATCGAGGAAAGCGTATTTTGTCTCGAATGCGATTAAAGTAGGATTAGCGATTGTTGCAGGAATTATTTTTAGTTAGGAGTGTGGAGTTAGGAGTTAGGAGTTAGGAGTTTTGAATTCTATTTTTATTAATAACCAAATTTAAAATTTATGAAGAAAAGTATTGTTCGAGAAAAAAGCAAAGTTTTTGCTTTAAGCATAATAAATTTATACAAAAATTTAACTACTAATAAGAAGGAGTATGTGATTTCAAAACAGATTCTTCGTTCTGGAACTAGCATTGGTGCCAATGTCAATGAAGCTTTATGTTCAATTAGTAAAAAAGAATATCTTTCAAAAATGTATATATCATACAAAGAAGTATCTGAAAGTCAGTATTGGTTAGAATTACTTAAAGAATCAAATTACATAAACAAATGTGAGTTTGATTCCCTAAATAAAAAATGTGAAGAGTTGAGGAAAATCTTAAGTAGTATCACAAAAACCACTAGAGAAAGCCTCAACCCCTAACTCCTAACTCCCAACTCCTAACTATTAACATGGAATATTATACAAATAAAAACAAACTAATTTTAACCGAGTATGGCAGAAACATCCAACAAATGGTGGAATATGCCATGACTATAGAAGATAGAGAAGAGCGCACAAGATGTGCCCACACTATTATAAACATCATGGGAAATCTATTCCCACACTTAAGAGATGTAAACGACTTCAAGCACAAACTTTGGGACCACTTGGCAATTATGTCAAACTATCAGTTAGACATAGACTACCCATACGAACTAGTTAAACCAGAAAAACTAGAAAGCAAGCCAGAAAAAATCCCATATCCAACTGGTCACATTTCTCACAGACACTACGGCACTATCCTACCTCGTTTCATTGAGGCAGTGAATACCCTAGACGAAGAAAACGAGATAAAACTTATTCCAATTCTAGCCAACCACATGAAAAAAAGTTTCATTGTATGGAATAAGGAAGCTTCTGTTGAAGACACAAAAATTTTTGCAGACCTTTGTGAATTATCAAACGGCAGACTAAGTTTAAGCACAGACAATCTAAGACTTAAAGAAAGCAAAGACCTAATTGGCCCTGCAAACATCAACATGAAGAAAAACAACAATAACAATATCAAAAACAAACCTAAAGTAAAAAAATAACAAATGGCATCATTTAGAATCGAAGGCGGACACAAACTTAGTGGAGAAATCACTCCACAAGGAGCAAAAAACGAAGCACTACAAGTGATTTGCGCATGTTTACTTACAAAAGAGGAAGTTATAATGGACAACGTTCCTCATATAGCAGACATAGTCCAGCTCATAGATTTGATGCAAAAAATGGGTGTTGAGGTAAAACAAATCAACAAAAACAAATATAGCTTCAAAGCTGAAAACATAGACCTAAACTACATTGGCAGTGCAGATTACAACAAACGCTGCACATCGCTAAGAGGTAGTGTAATGCTTCTTGGTCCTATTTTAGCTCGCTTCAAAAGTGCCATTCTACCTCAGCCAGGAGGAGACAAAATTGGCAGACGCCACCTAGACACACACTTCCTTGGTTTCACCAAACTAGGCGCCAAATTTAGGTACGAAGCAGAAAATTCCCTATACAGAATCACTGCCGACAAACTTAAAGGCACATATATGCTTCTAGACGAGGCATCTGTAACAGGTACTGCCAACATTATTATGGCAGCCGTTCTTGCCGAAGGCAAAACCACAATATACAATGCTGCTTGCGAACCATACCTACAACAACTTTGCAAAATGCTAGTGAGTATGGGTGCAAAAATTGAAGGCATTGGTTCAAATCTACTTTACATTACAGGTGTAAAAGAGCTTAAAGGTTGCACCCACACTGTGCTTCCAGATATGATTGAAGTAGGAAGTTTCATTGGCATTGCAGCCATGACAGGTTCACAGCTTAGAATTAAAAATGTTTCAATAGAAAATCTAGGCATTATACCAGATAGTTTCAGAAAATTGGGCATAAAACTAATTATAGAAAACGACGATATAGTAGTGCCAGAGCAAGACACATTTAAAGTAGAATCTTATATAGATGGTTCAATTCTAAGTATTTCCGATGCACCATGGCCAGGTCTTACTCCAGACCTTTTAAGTATTATTCTAGTACTTGCCACCAAAGCAAAAGGAAGTGTACTTATCCACCAAAAAATGTTTGAAAGCCGTCTATTCTTCGTAGATAAACTTATAGATATGGGTGCACAAATTATACTTTGCGACCCTCACAGAGCTACTATTATAGGTATGGGAGAAAACTTCCACCTACGCCCAGCCGTAATGACATCACCTGATATTCGTGCAGGTATAGCACTACTAATGGCAGCACTAAGTGCAAGCGGCACTAGCGTAATTCACAATATAGAACAAATAGACCGCGGCTACGAAGCTATAGATGAAAGACTTAACGCACTAGGCGCAAAAATTACAAGACAATAAAAAACTAGATTATATTATCTAAGACCTTTAAGCACAAATTTTGCAATGTGGTCTCTGCGACTTTTCATTTTGCCAGAGATATGGCGTCTGTTGTATGGAGATTCTAAACCTTTTACTGCGTAGAATATCATTAAGGTCGCAGTTTCTATACTTTCTATAGAGAACGAACCCTTTTCAACACCAGCTGTAAGGATTTCACGAAGCATTTGTATTTCCTTTAAGTCTGTGTTTCTACGAGCAATCTCCATCGCTTTGATATCACTAAAAAAGTCGGCACGAAGAGTTCCGTTGTTTCTCACAATATCATTGATGGTATCAAGGTGTATGTAGATAAATTCTATAATTTTTTGGTCTGGAGTAAGCGAAGAATTCATTACAGAACTTAATTTAGAAATTAAAGTATCCAACTCTTGCTCCACCACTGCGTTGTAAACATCTTCCTTAGACTTAAAGTAGGTATATAAAGTTCTTCTTCCTTTACCAGACTCTTCTGCAATATCGTTCATAGTGGCATGTTGCACACCAATGCGCGCAAATACCTTTCTGGCAGATTCTATTAAAAGCAACTTAGTTTTTTGCATACCTATAATTATAAGAAGAATTGCACAAATCCACCTTAATGTGTAAATTTTCTTGCACAAATAAGGCATTTTGTGCAAATATATAACATAATTTATTTAAAATCAAATTTTTAGATAGAAAAATAATTTAAAATATTATTTTTGCAGTATGAAAAACAAAATTCTCACATATATAAACAAAGAAAGCTTACTAAATAGACGAGAAAAAGTAGTAGTAACATGTAGTGGTGGAGCAGACTCCATCTTTCTTCTTCACATATTAAATAAGTTGGGATATGACTGCATTGTGGCACACTGCAATTTCCATCTAAGAGGCGAAGAATCCGATAGAGATGAAAATTTTGTGAGAGAATTTTGTAAACAAGAAAACCTCACTATACTTGTGCAACATTTTGATACAAAGCAGTTTGCAACAGAAAACAAACTCTCTATCGAAATGGCTGCACGTGAACTTAGATACAATTGGTTTGAAGAAATACGCAGAGAATATAACGCTGGAGCTATCGCTGTGGCACATCATAGCGATGATTCTATAGAAACCATTCTTCTTAACCTTTTGAGAGGCACAGGACTAAAAGGTATTTGTGGCATTCGCCCAAAAAATGGATATATTGTGCGTCCTCTGCTTTGTGTAAACAGAAAGGAGATTGAAGAATACCTACACGAACAAGGCATTGGATATATTACTGATTCTACAAATCTTGAAAACGAATATACAAGAAACAAGATTAGAAATATTGTTATGCCTATCCTTAGAGAAATCAATCCTCAGATTGACTCTGTGATGCTTAGCAACGCAGAAAATTTCTCTGCTGCAGAATGCATTTATGGAAATGTGATAGAAAAAGAAAAATCATCTGCCATTACAGTAACAGATGATTCTTATATTGTAAATTTAAAGGCAATTGAAAAATTTGCAGAACCTTTTACATTGCTTTATGAGTGCTTGAAAGATTTTTCCTTCCACCCTGCTACCATCAAAACTATGCTCACCGCAGAGGGAAATACCACTTTCAAAACTGGCAAGCACGTAGCTCGCAAAGAGAAAGGCAAAATCATAGTAACAGTTAGGAGTTAGGAGTTAGGAGTTATAAAGTTTATTTGTTTTGGTAATAACTCCACTTTTATCTCATTGGTAAACTCTTGAAGGATGCCATCTACTTCTGAGATAATTGGTTTTGCAGACCTAGCAATTATCTTCTTTGACTTAAACAAATGCACAGAATCGTGTTCCAACAATCTACCAGCGAATAACAACTTCACTGCCTTCAAAATTTTTACTAAATTGAGATTCTCCACGACCATTATATCAAGTAAACCATCGTTTGGCACAGCCTCAGGAGTTTGTTTAATACCACCTCCGGTATAACAACCATTACCCATAGAAGCAGTATAACTCAATCCTTTAAAAGTTTCTCCATTATCAAACTCATACTCCATTACTTGAGAGCGATGTTTAAATAAAGTAAGAAACAAGGCCAAAGTATAAGTCCACGAAGCACCTTTAAATGTATGTTGAAGGCTATTTGTCAACTCTAGCACCTTGGCATCAAAACCAATACCGTAGGCATTTATAAAATATCTAGTTATAGATTTTTCAGCTACTGCGTACTCAATTTTACCAACATCCACAGTTGTTGGTTTTCCATTGGCAAGCACATTTATAGACTTATCAATATCTCTATCTAATTTCCAATACCTTCCCCAATCATTTCCTGTGCCAAATGGGATTAAACCAACAATAAACTTAGAAAGGTCTTCGTTAGATTTCATCAATCCGTCTATTACCTCACTAAAAGTACCATCACCTCCCATTACTACCAATCTAGCATAACCTTTTTGTATAATTTGGACAGCAAGTTCTCTAGCATGCCCCACTCTTTCTGTAAAGAAATAATCTACAGAAATCCCCACTCTGGAGAATTTCTCATCTATCTTTCTCCAAAAATTTTTAGAAGAACGAGTGCCAGCATGTTTATTTGCTATTAACGCCCAATTTTTCATAATCTAGAAGTTCTATTTAAAAGATAAGCATCTGCTAGCACTATAGCTGCCATAGACTCAACAATAGGTACTGCTCTTGGAAGCACACATGCATCATGACGACCACGCACCTTCACTACAGTAGGATTCCCATCCTTATCTACTGTTTCTTGTTCTTGAAGAAGTGTTGCCACTGGCTTAAAGGCTACCCTAAAGTAGATATCCTGACCATTAGATATTCCACCCTGAATACCACCAGAATAATTGGTACGAGTAGATATTTTTCCATTTTCTGATGTAAATATATCATTTACCTCAGAACCATACTTTTTAGCCATTTCAAATCCCATACCATACTCAAACCCTTTTGCAGCATTTATAGACAACATAGCAGAAGCCAAATTGGCTTGAAGTTTTCCAAATACAGGTTCACCCCAACCCACTGGCACACCGCTTATGTTACAAGTAATGATACCACCAACAGTATCACCTTTTTCTTTAGCTTTTAGGATTACTTCTTCAATATTTTCAGAAGTGCCACCTATTTCTGTCATTTCGGCCTTTATATTTATGCTAAAACCTGCTTGTTTCAATAAAAGTTGCGCCACAGCACCAGCCACCACTCTACAAGCTGTTTCTCTAGCAGAGCTTCTTCCGCCACCTCTATAATCTCTAAAACCATACTTCTGAGTATATGTAAAATCTGCATGCGAAGGACGGAAAATATCCTTTACATTGTCATAATCATTAGAATGTTGGTTTGTATTATAGATAACAAATCCTATAGGAGTACCTGTTGTTTTCCCTTCAAATATACCAGAAAGGAATTCCACTTTATCAGCTTCATTTCTAGAAGTTGTAAGAGCAGATTGCCCCGGACGACGTCTGTCTAGTTCAGACTGAACAAAAGCCTCATCTATTAAAACACCTGCAGGGCATCCATCAATAACACCTCCTAAGGCCCTACCATGAGATTCCCCAAAACAGGTTAATCTAAATATATTACCGAAAGAATTCATAATATTAAAATTTACTCACATGAGCAGTCACAGCCACAAGAAGAGCAGTTTCCTTCAGAAGAACAACCGCCACCGCAGCCAGAGCAAGAAGGAGCCATTGCGTTAGCAATTTCTTCGTCAGATGCTTCACGTTTAATTATAACTTTACCCACAAAGTGAAGATTTTCACCTGCTAGAGGGTGATTTAAATCTACCTTTACAGTCTTTTCATCAGATTCAACTACAGAACCATTGAAACGGTTGCCTTCGCTATCAAGAAGTGGAAGCACATTACCTTCTACAAATAATTCTTCGTCCACTTTACCATCCACCATGAAAATTTCTTTTTCAAGTGTGATAACAGCTTCGTCGTCGTATTCGCCATATGCTTCTTCTGCAGGGATAGTAAAATCGAAAGTACCGTTAAGTTCTGTTGCTAAAATTTCATTTTCAAAACGTTCTAGAGCCATACCTACACCACTATAGAATGTAAATGGTTGGGTTTCTGTTGCACGTTCCATTAACTCTTCTGGTTCACCACAAAATAAATCGTAAGTAACCGCAATATACATCTTTTTCATAATAATATAAAATTAATTTGTTCGTTATTATAATAAAATATTTTGAGCCTCGCTGTCGCTCACTCAAAAATTTCCTCCTCGCTCAGCAATGATTAAGCGAGCTTATCATTGCATTCACTCGTTCGTCAATACCAATTAATCAAATTACTTGTATCGCTTTGTTTTTCGTATTTTAAATCTTTAAGCATTGTAGATTTCACACCTATCAAGAAATCGTATGTCTTATATTTACCAATAGGGACAAAACTAATAGACATTTCCCAACAATGCAAATCTTTACTAATAGAACAGTTCATATAGTTCCACGTATTATTAGTGATATCATAATATGTAGAGAATGAAGCAGCCCAAGTAGGTGTAAACTTAATATTACCAGATATACTCAAGTTGTGAGTAAGTTCTCTGTTATACTCCATAGTTACAGGATTGAAGTCTGAATAACCATATCTTACACTATAGTTCAAGGTTAAACTCCATGGCATTTTAAATTCCTGATAACCAAGCTCTTTATCGGTTTTCTTATTAATTGTTCCTATTTTTCTATCTTCAAGAGGACTTAAATCTGCTATATTTTCTTCCAATTCAGATGAAAGATTTTCTTGAGGCGTAGGAGTTGGAGTCGGTTTAGACTTCTTTTTAAATGTATTATTTGAGAATGTATAACCAAATGAAGTTCCTGCACTCTTCAACTTAAATAACACCTTATTTTTCTCTAATTGCGACACATTCACTTTTACAGGGTCGCCAAAGCTATTATATTGATAAGTATATGGATCGAAAATCATATCTAAATTCAGACTAAACTTATCTAGGAACTTAAGCCTTAAATTGGCATTCACATCTGACCAATTTAAGGAATCGGCAACAAAGTTGTACGAAGCTCCAAAACTAAAGTTATCTATAATATTTATTTTCTTACCTGTATCTGTGGTATCGTTCTTTCCCCAATACTTCATTTCTAAATTGTTTGCTACCGAGAAGGATATCGCAGCAGCCCGTCCTCTACCTGGAGAACCTCCATATACCCCAGAGGCATAACGGTCGTAATATACAGTTTGAGTGGTACCATCATTGGCAGGTCTTTCATACGATCCCCAGTAGCCCCATCTCTCATGACCAAAATCTGGATTATATGAGAAACTTACAGAAGGCACTAACTTATGTCTAAATACAGGCAATTTCTTTCCACTCTTGCTTTTAAGAGTATAAAAACCAAACAATTGAGTTTGAAATCCTACAGAAACATTTGCCTGATAAATATTGTAAAAACCATACGTTGTATCTCTAGCCACAGCACCATCTACTCCACCTTCCCATTTTTGGTCGATTCTTTGGAAATACCATTTAAGGTTATTATTCATGGATACATTCATATTCAAGTATTTAAAGAAGGTAAATGAAGCAGAAATAGGTAATGAATGCTTCATACCCACCTTCCAGTCTCTTAAATATTGCATATCTTTAAACTCACTTTCTTTGGCTGTAGTACTGTTTGTAAGACTCATATTATAAGTGAGCGCAATTTTTTCATACCATTTAGCCTTGCCAACAGGTTTCTTTCTTTTAAATGGATATTGCCTACTCATACTCAAGCTAAGCGATGGCAACTGCAAGTTGATTGTTGAGTCTGAAGTTCTTTGGTTTACATACATACTCAAAGATAGTGTAAACGGACTATCAGGAAATCTTTGAGTTAATGTTACTGTAGAACTTTTTGTATTCTGAGACAATACAGAGGGATTGTAATAGCTATCAACGTCATTCTGTGCATAACTTGAAGTAGAAAAGTTTACACTAGCCGAGAATGTTGTATATGGACTACTTTTTGGATCTTGTGTATGCGACCATAAAAGTCTAAAGTCGTGAGATCTCTTATACGAAGGAGTATATTTTTCGCCAGACACATTACTCAAGTAACTTAAATTTAACTTACCGCTAAATTTATATCTCCATTTATAACTTGAAGCCAAGCTTATGCTCCAAGAACCCTTTGAGTAGATATCTGAGGTAATAGCCATATCGATATAATCACTCATGGCAAAATAATAACCTAAACCTTTTGCATAAAAACCTCTACTCAATTCATCACCCAAGGTAGGAAATAAAATACCAGAAGAATATGTTTGACTAACAGGGAAATATCCAAAAGGCAACGCCAATGGTGTAGGAACATCCTCAATCACCATATATGCAGGCCCAGAAACAATATATTTGCCTTGTTTCATTTTTGCTTTAGTCAATGCAAAATAAAAGTGAGGGTGTTCGTGATTGTCACAAGTGGTATATTTACCATTCTGAAGACAATAAACATCATCTCCCACTTTTTTTGTTTTTTCACTCTGAACATATCCTTCACCTTGTTCTGTTACTGTACCATACACAAAACCTTTCTTCGTTTTAATATGATATTTCATAGAACGAGATTCTATCACCTCCGAACCATCTTTAAATACTGGCGTGCCCACATATTTACCAGTAGAATCCATCACGCCTGAAGCATATACAATATTACTATCTAGGCTAAGCCTAATATAATCAGCCTTTAACTCCATAGACTGATATTTTACCACAGCATCGCCATACAAAATAGCCACATCATTACCCTCCATTATAATGGAATCTTTGGCACTATATGTAATATCATCCTCTATAGCATTAGATTTCTTCTTCGCCTTAGGCTTTCTCTTCGTCGTTTTTAAAGAATCAGTCGGAAGTGGCGAAGGTGCTACTTCTTGAGAAAACATTTCCAAAGCAAAAGAAGATGCTAGGAGTAATAAGATAATATGTAAGTATTGTCTAAACAGAGTTTCTATATTATTTATGTGTATATAAGGTTGCAAATTTACTATTTTTAGGCGAAGAATAAAAAAGATAATAATGATTTTATACATTTTTAGGTACTTATTTTTATTCTTTCGATAAAAAATGACTACTTTTGTAACGTGTAATATTATACAATCATGAAAAAATTATATATTTTCCTTCTTTTTATAGGTTTTGCACTACCTACATTTGCATTTACTGTGGTTTTAGACGCAGGTCACGGCGGTCATGACGCAGGTGCTGTAGGAAGTTTCTCCAAAGAAAAAAATATAAACCTAAGATATACCCTACTTGTTGGCGACATGATCAAAAAGAATATTCCAGACGCCAAAGTAATTTACACTCGTGACAAAGACGTTTTCGTTGATCTAAACGAACGTGCACGCATTGCAAATAGAAACAAAGCAGACCTTTTTATTTCAATCCATACCAATTCTTCTAAAAACTCATCTGCAAATGGCATGGAGACTTTTACACTCGGGGTTTCTCGTAGCAAGGAAAACATGGAAGTTGCTATGCTAGAAAACTCTGTAATTAAATACGAAGAAGACTACGAAACAAAATACGAAGGTTTCGACCCAAATTCTGTAGATTCATACATTATGTTTGAATTTATGAAAGACCAATACACCGACAGAAGCATTACTTGTGCAGACTTTATCCAAAAAGGTATGATTAAAGCAAGTAAACGCAACGACCGCGGTGTGCGTCAAGCTGGATTTCTTGTATTAAGAGCCACATCAATGCCTTCTGTACTAGTAGAATTAGGTTTTATCTCAAATAAAGAGGAAGAAAAATACCTAAACAACAACGACAACCAAGTAAAACTTGCCACTGCTATTTTCAACGGCATTAAAGAATACAAACACGAACTTGACAAAAAAAGCGGGAACTCAAATAGTGAGGGGTTAGGAATTTCTGTGCAAACGAGTGGAGAACCAAGCTTGCTTGAGTTATCCCGAGTGCAGCCAGAAATCACGAGCGGAGCGAGTAATGAGGAATTGAAAAAAGAGGTCACTGAGCCTGTCGAAGTGGCAAAAAATGAAAATAAGTTAGGAGTGAGGAATGAGGAGTTAGGAGTTAAGGAAGAAAACAAAGAGAATAAAGAAGAAATTAAAAATGAAAAAGGAGAAATCTCTCCTAACTCTGAGTACGAGTTTTTCATTCAGTATCTAGTTTCTAAAAACAACTACAAAGCAGACAATGCAGTATTTAAAGGACATGCTCCTACTAAAGTTTTAAACGAAAACAAATTATACAAATACTTGATAGGACCTTTTGATGTAAATGCTGTATTTACTAAACGCAACGAAATAACAAAAGACTTCCCAGATGCATTTATTGTAGCATATAAAGAAGGTAAAAAAGTTTCTACACCAGAAGCTATTCAAGAAGCAAAAGACAAACTTAAATAATATGGAAAAGAAAAAATTTTTTAGTCGTGAAGTAAAAATAGGTATTGTAGTTATAATCGCTATCGGTATGCTTTACTTTGGTTTAAATTACCTAAAAGGTATCAACATTTTCAAACCTGACACATATTTCTATGCTAAATACGACAGAGTTGATGGCGTAGTAAAAACCACTCACGTATATGTAAATGGTTTTCAAGTAGGTCACGTAAGTGATATTATTTTTGATTACTCAAAAGAAGCTCCTATTGTACTAGAAATTACTGTTGATAAGAAATTAGTTATTCCAGCAGGAACTGTAGCAGAAGTTTACGACACTGGCCTAATGGGAGACAAAGCTATCCAATTAAAATTGGGTAAAGACTACTCAAAGCTACATACTACTGGCGACACATTAGCTTCATCTATTAGCAATGGTCTAATCGCAGGCATAGTAGAACAAATAGTTCCACCTATCAAAGAACTTATTCCTACTATCGACTCTACTATCAGCGCCCTACAAAACACTCTTGCTAGCCCAGAAATTAAGAATATAATAGTAAACGCAGATGCCACAATGGCAAATCTTAAAAAGACATCAGAAAGTCTACAAAAAGACGTTCCTGCCATTATGTCAAATGTAAACAATGTATGCAACGACCTATCAAATGTAACTACTGCATTTAAAAAGGTAGATTGGGAAAAAACATTGGGTTCTGTAGAATCTACATTGGTAAATCTAAAAGCTACAACAGACAAGTTTAATAGCACAGACAATAGTCTAGGAGCTCTATTAAATGATAAAGCATTATATGCAGGCTTAGACTCTACAGTTAATAGTGCAAACGCTCTATTAATAGACTTAAAAGCAAATCCAAAACGCTATGTTCACTTCTCTGTTTTCGGAGCAAAAGAAAAGAAAGAAGATAAAAAAGTAGAAGATAAAAAATAAATAATTTTTCACATTTTTTAACACTACAAGGTAAGTACTTGATTATAAGTACTTACCTTATTTTTACGGATTTATTTCACAAAATGCTTGCTTTTTTGTAATAGTTTGAAAATCAATTACTTTAAGCCATTTGCACACGTTTGCACTTTATAACAGATTGATTATCAATATATTATTTTAAGGGTTTAATTCTCAAATAGTTATACTTTTTTCCTAATTTCCAAAAAAAATATAGTTTTTTTTTCTCAAAAAAAAGATACAATTTTGCATCCGACTTAAAGAAAGAATACAAAAAAACACACAACGCGAGATGAACAATTATTTAACAAATAAATGGCAGGAATGTCTCCACATTATAAATGACAATGTGGACATTAATGAATTCGAAACTTGGTTCAAGCCGATTGAGCCTATTAGTTTTGAAAACAACAAATTTTATATTAAGGTTCCTAGCCAATTCTACTATGAATATATAGATGCTCAATACTCAGATCTTATATGTTCTACCATCAAGCGTGTCTTTGGCACTCCTGCTCAACTTTTTTATCGCGTTGTAGTTGACCCAGTGAACGAAGATAAAGGCACAGCACAACTAGCAGGTTCTGAAACAAACAAAACATTACGTAAAAAGAATACTTCTGAATTTGATTCACAATTAAATCCAGAACTTACATATAACAATTTCATTGAAGGCGATTGCAACCGCCTTTCTCGCACCGTAGGTATCAACATTGCAAGTCAACCAGGTAAAACCATTTTCAATCCATTGTTTATTTATGGTAAATCTGGTGTGGGCAAAACTCACCTTGTAAATGCAATAGGTTTAAAAACTAAAGAACTTCACCCACAAAAGAAAGTTCTTTATGTGTCTGCAAACCTATTCCAACAACAATATACTGAAGCAAATAAGAACGGTCAAGTAAACGACTTCCTTAACTTCTACCAAACAGTAGATGTGCTTATTATAGACGACATCCAAGAGTTTGGCGAAGGTAAAAAAGTTAGTACTCAAAACCAATTCTTCCACATTTTCAACCACCTTCACCAATCTGGCAAACAACTTATCCTTACCTGTGACAAGAAGCCAGCAGACCTTGAAGGTATGGAAGACAGACTTTTAAGCCGTTTCAAATGGGGTCTATCTGCAGAGATTGAATCACCTAGCCTAGAAACTCGCAAAGCTATCCTAAAGATGAAATCTGAAAAAGACGGCCTAGAGCTTCCAGAGGACGTTATCAATTATATCGCAGAAACAGTTACAGACAACATTCGTAACCTAGAAGGTAGCATTGTATCACTTATTGCATATTCTACAGTATATCAACAACCTATTGACATAAATCTAGCACGTAAGGTTGTGAGCAATATTGTTCATATAGAAGAAAAAGAACAATCTGTAAAATCTATTAGAGATTTAGTATGCAACACATTAAATGTTACTGTTGAAAACCTAATCTCTAATTCTAGAAAACGCGAAATCGTACAAGCTCGCCAAATAGCTATGTATTTCGCAAAAAAATACACCAAAGACTCACTTACTAGTATTGGTAATGTAATTGGCAAAAGAAATCATGCTACAGTACTACACGCTTGCAAAACTGTACAAGATTTAATAGAGACGGACAAAGGTTTCCGTCGCACAATAGAAGAAATTGAAAATCAACTAAATAGTTAAATCTATGATTTATAAATTTATTTTGGTTTCTGATGAAGAAGCCGATTTCATGAGAGAAATTTCAATTAGTTCAGAAGCTAGTTTCTTAGAATTACATGAAGCTATTCTAAACTCAGTAAACTACGAAGGAGGTGCAATTACATCATTCTTTACATGTAGTGACGATTGGGAAAAAGAACAAGAAATCACACTAATTGAGATGGATACAGACTCAGACGTAGATTCATATGTAATGAGTGAAACACCAATTAGCGAACTTGTTACTGACGAACATCAAAAACTACTTTACGTATTTGATTTTCTTTCAGACAGAGCATTCTTCATTGAATTAAAAGAAATTGTCTTTGGACAAGACATAGACGAAGCTGAATGTACAGCTTCTCTTGGCGATGCCCCAGAACAATACAAACTTGAAGAAGTAGAAGATATTTTTGAACCTAAAGCAAAAGGTAAGAAAGCTGCAATCTCTGAATTTGATGACGAAAACTTCTACGGAGATGAAGGCTTCAATGAAGATGAATTCGATGACGAAAGCTTCAGCGATTTAAGTTTCGACGACGACATTAACTCATATTAATGAAGAAATTAATTGTATTATTGGGACCTACAGGCGTGGGTAAGACAGCACTTAGCTTAGAACTTGCCCAACGCTATGGTTGCCCTATAATTTCTTCAGACTCCAGACAAATCTACAAAGGCATAGAAATAGGCACTGCCGCCCCTACTGCTGCAGAACAAGCACTAGTAAAACACTACTTCATTGGCACAAAAGATCTCACTGAAGACTATAGTGCTGGCCAATACGAAATAGATGCCTTGAACCTTATCAACGAACTTTTTAAAACTCACGACACTCTCCTACTCACAGGAGGATCTATGATGTATATTGATGCCGTTTGCAATGGCATCGACGATATTCCTACTGTTTCTAAAGAAGCACGTGAGGAGGCTCAAAAAATCTACGAAACAGAAGGTCTTGAAGGTTTAACAGCAAAACTTAAAGAACTAGACCCTGTTTGGCACGAAAAGGTTGATTTAAAAAACCATAGACGTGTGCTTCACGCCGTAGAGGTGTGCTTATTCACTGGCAAACCATATTCTTCATTCCTTACATTTAAGAAAAAAGAAAGAGACTTCGAGATAGAAAAGATAGGTCTTGAACGTCCACGCGAAGAACTTTATGATAGAATAAACAAACGCGTGGATATAATGATAGAAGAAGGGCTTGAAGAAGAAGCAAGAAAAGTTTATCATTTAAAACACCTAAACTCTTTAAACACCGTAGGTTTCAAAGAAATGTTTGCCTACTTTGATGGTGAAATATCACGAGAAAGAGCTATAGAACTTATAAAACAAAACTCTCGTCACTACGCAAAACGCCAAATGACTTGGTTTAGAAGAGATACGGAAATTAAATGGATGCGAATTAAATGAAAAAACTAATTTTTATCATATTAACCTTTGCCTCGCTAAACTGTTTTGCACAGGGTTGGGTGAGTTTATCTGGCACTGTGGCAGACAATTATTTGGAAGATGTTCACGGCAATATCGAACTAATCGGTGGATACAACTACGAAAATTTTAGTTTCAATCTAGGTTCTAGCCTCCTTTTCACAAAAAATGATGTTAGATTTGATGCACTTCAAGTGCAAGCTGCATATCTATTTAAAATTCCTTATTTCCCATTAAGATTAAGAACTGGTTATTTATACCTTCCTCATACCAATACTACTTTGAGTGAGCATGTTTGGCACATAGATGCAGCATACGTTCACCCACATGTAGAAGTAACTATTGGTTATTTAATCAGGACTTATTCTTCTGCACAGACACGTTACTCAGAATTCAACGACTTTATATACTGCGTACAAGCATACGTTTGGAAAAAAGGCAATCCTTATAATATAGACGTAGCTATAAGCAATTTCAATGATTTATACATAGAAAGAAGTATAAATCCTCATGTTAGAGTGCGTGGAAGTTATTCTTATCCAGAAAACCTAACTTACTTTATAGAAGGACTTTACGGAGGTAGTGGCGTTGGTAATATATACTTTGACCATTCTCAATGGAGAGTAAAACTTGGCTTAACATGGAATATCTAAAATACATATTATACTCATTCATCGTGCTTGCATTTTCTTCTTGTGAGTACAACTTAATACGATTTGGTTGGACAGACTATTCTGTTGATCAACGTTTTGAGGATTCTAGAAGATACAATGAGGAGCACCCTGCTCAAGACTTAAAAGTTGATAGCGATGAATACACATTCACTGCCACAAGTGACTATCATTTACACACAGACAGCGTGTTTTTACCTAAGTTTTTTGACTACATTAATAGTTCACAAAGCACCTTTGTAGCCCTTAATGGAGACTTATACAACAGCAAAGAGGAGTTTGCCGACTTTGCGTATTCAGCTCTTACCAATGGCATTAAAATACCTGCCTATTATACTTGTGGCAACCACGACGAATATTTTGGGTGGCACTTATATTACGACAGATTTGGGTCTTCTACATATAGTTTTACAGTGACCACTCCAAACTACAAAGACCTTTATATTGCTTTAGAAACAGGTAGTAGTACACTTGGACGCGAGCAATATGAGTGGCTTTTAGAAGTCTTGTCAAAACGAGATAAATATCGCTATTGCATAATTATCACTCATAGCAACATCACATATCAAGGCTTTCAGAACGGCACTTTCACTCAAGAAGAAACTGTTGTTTTGTTTGATTTGTTTGCTAAAAACAATGTAAATATGGTTATTTCAGGGCATTCTCACAGAGAAAACGACCTAACAATAGAAGGTGTGAGATATGTGACTACTGGTGCTATAAAAAGCGGAGAATTTGGCACTTGCTATGTAAAAAATGCAGGTGTAGATTTCAAATTTGAAGACCTAGAATAGGGTTATTTTCTACCAAAATCTGCAGGAATTTCGCCCCACGCTTTGGTATCCCACTTGTAAATTTTTGTAGTATAAGTGTTTGTAGCAAGCCACTTTTCAGCAGCCTCTATACGAGCAAACACCTCAGCATTGTTTGCAGTGCGTTCTAGTTGAGTCTTACATTTTTTCGCTTTTATCCAAGATATCGCAGTCATACTATCTGAATAAATCGGCCAATCTGAATTTTGCTTTTTAAGCAGAGCAAGTCCATGTACTATGGCAAGAAACTCGCCTATATTGTTTGTGGCTTCTTTATATACTCCTTGAAGAAACAACTGCTCACCGTTGAACACATTTACTCCACGATACTCCATATCGCCAGGATTTCCACTGCAGGCTGCATCTACTGCAATGCTATTTTTTATAAAAGGAGGAGTTGGAGATATTTTTACGTCTGTTTTCTTATCCTTGTTTATGGCAGCATAATAAGAGTGAGCAAAAGCATGCTCTGCCTCTTCGCGAGTCTTAAAGGACTTGTATTGAGCGCCTTTATAGTCTTCTATCTGAGGTTTGCATTCTTCCCAACTAGTAAAAATACCAGTTTCTCTGCCTTGCCAAACGACGTAAAATTTCATTATTGCGTAATTTTAAGGGTGGTCTTTTGACCACCCATATTTTGTTTTAAAGAATTAAATTAGAAAAGGGATTTTTAGGCGTCCCTACTATTTAATTATTTGTTTTTTAGAAGGTCACGAATTTCAGTAAGAAGTAACTCTTCTTTAGTTGGTTTTGGTTCTGGAGCTGGAGCTGGAGCTGGTTCAGCAGCTTTTTCTGCTTCTTTTTTACGAGATAGGTTTGCGATAACGCGAATCATCACGAAGATAGAAAGAGCGATGATAAGGAAATCGAAAGTTACTTGTAGGAAGTTACCATAGTTAAGAGTTGCGGCTGCAATTTCTTTACCTGCTTCTGTTGTGTAAGCTTCACGGATCACCCATTTAAGTTCTGTAAAGTTTACACCACCTACAGCAAGACCAATAAGAGGCATAATAACATCGTTTACTAAAGAAGTAACGATTTTACCAAATGCACCACCGATGATAACACCGACAGCCATATCTACTACGTTGCCTTTCATAGCGAAGGCTTTAAAATCTTGAAGAAACTTTTTCATAATCTATAAATTGTTAAATAAATTTAAAGCACAAAGATAATAAAAACGCTTGAAAAAACAAACTTGTTTGATTTTTTCAAGCGAGTGCCCCAAGTTCAAAGACTTCTATCTCCAGCTCATTCCAATATCCCAATGTACTGCATATTTAGGTTGTGTTTTTTCTGGTGGCAAATCAAATTCTTTTAATATTAAATCATAAGCTTCTGGAAATTCTTCTAACCATTTTCCCACTGCTACTTCAAAAACATCATTCTCAATATTATAAAATATTCTACCTCTTGGTTTATCTTGATAGGCACCAATAAAAGGACCTACTCCGTTATTTTCAAAACGTTGTTTATAATATGCTTTTTTCCATACATCTTCGTGCATTTCTGAGCAAGTAATTCTACCATCAGAAGCATTTGCTTTTGTATAATCGCTTAATCGATGAGACACGACTCCAAAGAGAGTTTTGTTTGCTCTATTATACCAAAAAATACCAACTTTTGGTTCTGAGTCTTTGCCCCTATTAGAAGACATTAATTTCATTACAGAATTGTATTCATCTTCTGTAAAACCTTCTAATTTTATCTCAGAAGCTTCTAAATTTTTAGTAGATTCATTTACTTGAATAGAAATAACAACTAACACCTCATTATTGAACATATAGTTAATATATTCATTATGAGATATTTTCCTTTGCCAAACTTCCTTAAATTCACCGTTTAGACAAACAGGTTCTCCTACTCCTTCTCCAGGATGAAGAAGCATATCTTTTAAAATTGACTTGATTTTTTCTGCTAATTCAGGAGAATTTTTCTTAACCAACTCAAAGGTTGTTAAAGCCTTAGAAGAAAACTGTAATTTCATAGGTCGTCTATATCTACAGTAACTAAATCATTGGTATAATATTGTTCAACACCCTCTTTTACAGCGTCATACTCTCTAGAATACATTAATCGCTCTGTTTCTTTTATCGAATTGTATTCATCTAAAGATATTAACACTGCTGCTGTTTTACCCCTATTTATTACCAAAGCACTATTGTCATTTATTACATTATCAATATATTGTTTGGCATTTGCTCTAAAATCTGTAATATTTGTTACTGTCATAATTCTAGTAATATTATTTTTCGCAAATATACGTACATTTTTTTGTACATACAAGTTTTAAGAACCATGTAACGCTCTACACTCCTAATCGGCGTGGGTACTATTTACTTGCAAATATAATGTAAATATTTAAAAATCAATAAAATTCTCTTAAAATTTATTTATTTTTCTCCTGCAAAATAAAATTTGCTCATTTAAAATTTCCTACAATTTAAAATACTTAATTGCTAAGTTTTTAAGGAAATCAGAAGTGAGATTAGTTAGTCCTTGTTGTTCTATTTCTAAATACTCTTCTTTGTTTTTTCCTATAACAAATTTTTTATCTACACCGTCTATATTAGCTAGGAGATGATAGTTTCCCTTATAAGTTTGAGAAAGAGAGATATTTTTAACTAAATGACCATTGATTTCTTCTTCTGATTCTACATTCTCACCACAGTTCTCACCCCAAAATTTTAAATTGTTTGTAATAGCTGTTTCTACTCTTCCTATCCAAGATTGTAAAACGCCATTTTTTGTAGCTAAGTCGCGCAATTCCTTTAATGCCATTACAACATCTCTTATTATAGAATCTGGCCTACGTATACCATTGTCACGAGCAAATTCCAACACATCGGTACGAGTAATTTTATTCAATTTTGCACGTATAAACATACAATGGTCTTCATTTGGCAGAAAACCACCTTTATCAATAATGTACGTAATATCATAAGCAGGAGACAAGCGCCACTGCCCATCTTCGCTCATTATAAATGAGAAATTTTTATTATGATCATCTGTATTATTAGATAGTATATTGAATACCATTCTCCTAAATACCTCTATGCAATCCGCTTCTGGCAAATGAAGTTTTCTACAAACAGCTATTAGTTGTTCGTAGCTTTCCGCTTCTGGAGACATAGCAGCCAATGTTTGAGTATGTAGTTTCTTTCCTTGTTTTCTATCAAATCTTTGAGTAATAAAATGATTGTTACCATCAACCTCATACAATCTTGATGGCATCATATTTATACCAGCCTTTACCGCCATTTCATAATATGTCATTTCTAACTCTGCTGATGAATATTCAGAATCTCCAAATTTTAAAAGAAAGTAATCATAATCTTCTAAACCTGAAATCTGGCCACTTCTTATCTCCCCCGTCAATTTATTAATTGCTATAATAGCTTTTGGTTGACGACCGCCAGCCGAGGTTCCTACTGAGAGCAATGACTGCATTGTAATAGATTCTTCTGGTTTTATGCTAGCATTTTCTCTCTCTTTAAAAATGCGAAGAGCTAAATCTGTCAACGAACTTATATTTATAGAATCTTTTTTAGTCTCTCTATTCTGTTCTGGTATAAATTCTAAAGCACCCATTCCCCTCTTTCCTATAAACGACAATTTGTCTAACGGATTTATTTGTGAATTTGCTATATGATTTTGCTTACACCAAAGATCGAATAATTGATTTCCCCAAGCATCTGGCAGTGAATCTGCCAAAAATGCAGGGAGTTTTTGATAAATCTTGGCATCATCTCCCCATATTGGCAACATTCCTCTATACACATTTATAGGAGCTACAAATGGAGATATATTTAGTCCTTTCTTTATAAATTCTGGATTATATGTAAAATAAGAAAGATGGCGGTGTTCGTCCCATACCAACCTGCCAACCTCCTCATTATAAAGCATTATTTTTACTAACTTTATCATATTTAAGAGTTTTTATTGTGCTTCACACGTTGTACCTTTTTATCTCCTTGCATAAGGTATGGCGATTGGGGTAATTCTGGAAGTAAATCGTCTAGAGAATTTACTCGTCCCACCATTTTAAGCAATTGTATAAACGTGGATAATGATAAGTTTCCTGCAGTTCCGTTCTCAAACTTATATATAGTAGTAAGCCCTACACCAGAAAGTTCTGCCATCTCTTTTTGTGTAAGATTACACCTAAGTCTATATTCTTTAAATCTTTCACCAAGCATTTTCACTAGCTCAGGAGAAGAATATTCATAAAAATCCTTCATATATAACTATCATTATATTGATATTTACGCCTATTTTTACGCTATAACATTCACTATATTGAATATTATAGCGCAAATATATGTTTTTTTTCTTAAAAAGCAAAATTATTTACATTTTTCTGCAATAAGCCTCATTGCTTCGGGACAGGTGCAGTGAGAGGTGTTTATGATGGTTGAGGGAGTGAGAGAATATTTCACTTCAAGGAAAGACGCAACCTCTGCAGCTACTTGTTCAGATTCTACTATATGCAGGCCGCCGGTGTAGCGTAGGACATTTTCTACGCCTGTAAACTCGCGACAAGCAGACACAATATTTCCAAAGCCGCCATGCGAGCAAGGAGAAATTATCTCTAGCCCACCTTCTGTTACTATGCACATGTGCAATTCGTGAGAAAAATCATCAGGAAAAATTTCACCATCTACCTCAGCAGTCAAAAATTTATTGCCGTAAGGCTGTGGGAAACCAAAATTTTTATTTCCAACAAGGGCTATCCCCGGATTAATCCAACAATTTTCACTTACAATGCTAAAACGATTGCTATATTTTTCTAAAAGTTCTAAATCTGTGCCAATATTTCTAAGTCCTTTGTCGCCACGACAAGAATGAAACTTTTTACCGAAAACGTTTTCCGATAGGTAAATTGGACAATGAGTTTGAGAAATCAAATGTTTTAGCCCTCCTGTATGGTCACGATGCCCATGAGAAAGCACAGCAAAGTCTATCTCCGAAATATTAAGACCAAAAAGTTCTGCATTTTTCAAAAAATTGTCGGACGCACCTGTGTCAACCAAGATTTTTAAACCTTGAAACTCTATATATAAGGAATACCCATGCTCTGTTAAAAATTCTGGGCATTGGGCATTGGAATAGTTGTCTGAAAGTACTGTAATTTTAACCATAATGCAAAAATAATAAAATTAAGTTGGCTATTTACAAAAATAATTGTTTATCTTTGCTTGATTTTAAGAGTTTAAGACTTATATTAAAGAAATTATTATGAATGTAGTTACAAAAACCATCACATTGGCTGATGGAAGAGAAATCAGCATCGAGACTGGTAAACTAGCTAAACAAGCTGACGGTGCTATTATGGTTCGCATGGGAAACACCATGCTTTTAGCTACGGTTTGTTCTGCACAAGATGCAGTTCCTGGCACAGACTTCATGCCACTTACCGTTGAGTATAAAGAAAAATTTGCTTCTGCAGGACGCTTCCCAGGAGGTTTCACTCGTAGAGAAGGTAAAGCATCAGATTACGAAATCTTAACTGCACGTCTTGTTGACCGCGCACTTCGTCCTTTATTCCCAGATGATTATCACGCAGACACTTTCGTAAACGTAACACTATACTCTGCTGATGGTGTTGATATGCCAGACGCACTTGCAGGTCTTGCTGCTTCTGCTGCTATCGCAGTTTCTGATATTCCATTCAATGGTCCTATTTCAGAAGTTCGCGTGGCTCGCATCGATGGCGAATTTGTTGTTAACCCAACATTTGCTCAACTAGAAAAAGCAGACCTTGATATTATCGTAGCTGCTACACTAGACAACATTATGATGGTGGAAGGTGAAATGAACGAAGTTTCTGAAGCAGACCTTCTAAATGCTATCCGCACAGCTCACGAAGCTATCAAACCTCACTGCCAAGCTCAACTTGAACTTATGGAAGCAGTAGGTAAAACAGTTAAACGCGAATATTGTCACGAAGTGAACGATGAAGAGTTAAGAAAAGACGTTCGCGAAAAAACTTACGCTAAAACTTACGAACTAGCAAAATCTTGCAACACAGACAAACATTCTCGTGGCGAAAACTTCAAAGCAGTTCGTGAAGAATATAAAGCTAATTTCTCTGAAGAAGAACTAGAAGAAAAAGCAGCTCTTATCGATCGCTACTATCACGATGTAGAAAAAGAAGCTATGCGCCGTGCTATCCTAGACGAAGGCATCCGCTTAGACGGACGTAAAACAACAGAAATTCGTCCTATCTGGTCAGAAGTAGGTTATCTACCTGGACCTCACGGTTCTTCTATCTTTACTCGTGGTGAAACTCAATCTTTATGTACTGTTACTCTTGGTACAAAACAAGATGAAAAAATCATCGACGAATCATTGGTTCAAGGTAAAGAACGTTTCTTACTTCACTACAACTTCCCTCCATTCTCAACAGGTGAAGCACGTGCTCAACGTGGTGTTGGTCGTCGTGAAATTGGTCACGGTAACCTTGCTTGCCGTGCACTTAAAGGTATGATTCCAGACAATTATCCATATGTAGTACGCGTGGTTTCTGATATTTTAGAATCAAACGGTTCTTCATCTATGGCATCTGTTTGTGCTGGTACACTTGCACTTATGGACGCTGGTGTACAAATCAAGAGACCAGTTTCTGGTATTGCAATGGGTCTTATCTCAGAAAACAAAGGTACAAACTACGCAGTACTTTCAGATATTTTAGGTGACGAAGACCACTTAGGTGATATGGACTTCAAAGTAACAGGTACAGAAAATGGTATCACTGCTACTCAAATGGATATTAAAGTAGATGGTCTATCTTACGAAATCCTAGAAAGAGCACTTGCTCAAGCTCGCGAAGGTCGTATGCACATCCTTGGCAAAATCAAAGAAACTATCGCAGAACCTCGCGAAGACCTTAAACCACATGCTCCACGCATTGTTACTATCAACGTGCCAAAAGACATGATTGGTGCAATCATTGGTCCTGGTGGTAAGATTATCCAAGCAATGCAAGCAGAAAGTGGCGCTAGCATCTCTATCGAAGAACAAGACAACTGTGGTGTAGTAGAAATCGCCGCAAACAACAAAGAATCTCTAGACTGCGCAGTACGCAAAGTGAAAGCTATCGTAGCTGTGCCAGAAGTAGGTGAAACATACGACGCAGTAGTTAAATCTATCATGCCATACGGTGCATTCGTAGAATTCATGCCTGGTAAAGAAGGTTTACTTCACATTTCTGAAATCAGCTGGGCACGTATCGAAGATATGGAAAAAGCTGGTCTTAAAGAAGGTGACAAAATAGATGTAAAACTTCTAGAAATAGACAAAAAGACAGGTAAATTTAAACTTTCTCACAAAGTTTTAACTCCTCGTCCTCCACGCCCTGCAAAACCAGAGGCTAAGGCAGAAGAAAAACCTGCAGAATAATAAACAACTAAGAGAGGTCACTGTTTAAGCAGTGGCCTTTTTCTTTGCATGTATATACCCATTAATTCAAAAAAAAATTGTAATTTTGGGACGTTTTTTTTGAAAAATTGTCCTATGAAGAAATTCATCCCACACATTATTGCAATCGTTTCATTCTTAGTTATCACTTTTGCGTACCTATCTCCTGTTTTTTCAGGTAAAGACATATTTGGTGGCGACACCCAAAGTTATATAGGTATGGCACAAGAGGCCAACACCTACAACGCAAACCACGATAATCAAACACTTTGGACTGGTTCTATGTTTTCTGGTATGCCAACTTACCAAATTTGTATGAAAGATGATAACAGTGTTATCTCATTGGCAGACGATGCACTACGTGTTCTTCCTGGACCAACTTATAGGATATTCCTTTATCTAGTAGGCTTTTACATACTTCTCATTGCCTTTGGATTGTCTCCATATTGGGCAATAGCGGGTAGTATTGCCTTTGCCTTTGGTTCATACAACCTTATCATTATAGTGGCAGGGCACAACACCAAAGCAGTTGCCATAGCATATATGGCACCAATCATTGCTTCTATTTACCTTGGATTCAAGAAAAAAACTCCTTATTTGGGAGCTACCCTACTCGCTCTATTTTTAGGACTAGGATTGTATGCAAATCACATCCAAATCATATACTACACCCTATTTATAGCCATTATTTTTGGGATTTCAGAAATCGTTTTCGCAATAAAAGAAAAGACTATCAAAAAATTCCTTACTAGCATAGGTTTTCTATGTCTTGGCGCAATTTTGGCAGTAGGTCTTAATGCTACTAGACTAATAACCACTGCAGAATACAGCAAACACACCATGCGTGGCGATAGCAACGGACTTACTCTTCTAGACTCTGGCGACAAACATGGACTTGACATAAATTACATCACAGCATGGAGTTATGGTTTAGATGAAACACTTACACTTCTTATTCCAGACTTTAAAGGAGGTTCTTCACACACCTACTTAGATACAGACACACATACTGCTCAAAAATTGGGACAAATCACAGGATTTAGAGATACTGGCAAAGACCTTTCAAACACCGACAAAGAAAGACTTGCACGCACCGGAACTCCTAAAAACCTTGCTGAACTTATGTATATTCAGCCAATGCCAACATATTGGGGCACACAACCATTTACATCAGGACCTGTATATGCTGGCGCAATAGTATGCTTCTTATTCATTGTAGGCTGCGTAATAGCGCCAAACAGACAACGCTATTGGTTAATTGCTGCCACTATATTAGGTATTTTACTTTCATGGGGACACAATTTTATGCCATTTACAGAGTTTTTCGTAAACTATGTGCCACTTTACGACAAATTCCGTACTGTATCTATGACACTTACTATCAGTTGTTTATGTATGGCAATATTGGCTTTCCTTGCCATTAAAGAACTTACTTCTGAAAACATAGATTCAAAGAAAAAACTAAAATCACTTTATATAGGAGCAGGCATTACTGGTGGTCTATGTCTAATTTTCGCTCTAATACCTTCATTAGCAGGAGATTTCAGCGCTGCATCTGACAATTCATACGGCAGTTCTTATAGTTTCCTAAGCGAAACACTACCTCAAGACCGTATGGCAATGCTTCAATCAGACGCCATACGTTCACTTATATTCATTGCACTTGCATTTGCACTTCTTTTCTTCTATGTTAAAGGTAAAATCAAGGCTGTAGTGGCATCTGTAGCACTTATTGTACTTTGTGCAGCAGATATGATTCCTGTAGCATCTCGTTACCTAAACGAAAGAAATTTTGTGAAAAAAGAAATTAGAAACAAACCATTTACAGCTTCTGAAGCTGATAAATACATTTTAGCAGATAAAACAGAAGATTTCCGTGTATTAAACCTTACAGTTGACGTATTTAATAGTTCTGCTCCATCATATTTCCATAAAAACGTAGGTGGCTACAGCGCAGTAAAACTACGTCGTTATCAAGAACTTATAGAAGTTCATATCTCTAAAGAAATTAGAGATTTTACTGCTTCTTTAAGAACTATAAGCACATTAGGCGAAGCTGAAGAAATCTTCAAAAACACCCCTGTGCTAAACATGCTAAACACAAAATATGTGATTTATGCGCCACAGGCAATGCCAATTTCAAACCCATACAAAATGGGCAACGCATGGCTTGTAGATAACATAAACTTGGTAAACTCAGCCGACGAAGAAATGCTTTCTTTAGGCCTAGATTCACTTACAAACACAGTAATTGTGGATAAATCTACAGAAAATGCTCCCGTAGCTAAAAAATACAACTCAGCAAACGGCAAAATTGAACTTGTTAAGTATGAGCCAAATGCTATGACCTATAAATTCTCTAGTACCGAAGACCAATTGGCAGTATTCTCAGAAATTTATTACCCAGATGGTTGGAACGCCTACATAAATGGTGAAATTGTATCTTATTTCAGAGCAAATTACCTACTTAGAGCTATGGAGCTGAAAGCTGGCGACTATGAGATTGAGTTCCGTTTCGAACCAAAATCTTACGATATTGGAAAAATTTTATCAATTATTTGCTCTATTCTCTTGACAACGGCTCTTTCATATATTATCTTTGCACACTTAAAGAATAATTTTAAAAGGTAACTTTATCGTTGCCCTCGTGTTCACATTCCTCATTTACGCTAGTAAACTCCGGATGTTCACACTTCGGGACGCCTAAAATTTCCTCTTTTAAAATCATTCTAGAAAACATTATATCAAACAAAACAATGAACAATAAATCTCAACTTTCGGTTGCACACATATTCAACTCACGACTAACCAGTATCATAAGTATCTCACTGGTACTTTTTCTTATTGGTCTTACCACACTTATTTTACTATTAACTAGCGAGTTGTCTGTGTACGTACGCGAAAACCTAACAATGTCTATCGTACTAAAAGACGAAGCAAAACTAGTAGATGTGCAAAAACTTCAAAAGAATATAGACGCATCTGTATATGCCAAATCTACAGAATACATTGATAAAGAGCGTGCTGCCAAAGAACTTGCAGAAGAACTAGGTCAAGACCCTACCGAGTTTCTTGGTTACAACCCACTTTTAGGTTCTATAGAGTTGAGACTAAACTCAGACTATGCCAACAATGATAGTATCGCACTAATAGAAGCAGAGCTACATAAATATCCACTAGTAAAAGAAGTTATTTACCAAAAAGACTTGATAGAGGTTATTAATCAAAATGTAAATAGAATTTCAGCATTTTTAATGGGACTTTCTATTCTGCTTATAATAGTTTCATACGCACTAATCAGCAATACCGTTAGACTAACAGTTTATGCGAAACGCTTCATCATTCATACTATGAAGTTGGTAGGTGCTACTGGCAGTTTTATACGCCGTCCTTTCCTTGCACAAGGAGCTATTACTGGTTTAATTTCATCATTTATAGGCATGGCACTACTTTCTGGAGTATTATACCTAGCCCAATCAGAATTAAGCGACCTTTTCTCTATGGAAAGCATTGATGCATTACTTATTTCATTTGTTGTAATGTTAATCTTCGGTATTTTAATTACTACAATTTCCACATTTATGTCTGTAGGACGCTACTTAAGACTACAAGTGGACGACATGTATTACATCTAGAATTATGAAAGAAGAGAATAAACTAAACCTACGTTTAGGCAAGAAAAACCTTATTGCAATTAGCATAAGTGTGGTTGTTATTTTGATAGGATATGTTCTAATGATGGTAGGCCCTGTTTCTACCGATGGCAATTTTGAGCCAGATATTTTCTCTACCAGAAGACTTATCATAGGTCCTATGATTGTTTTCTTTGGTTATTTATCAGTTATTGTTGCAATTTTATACAAAAAGAATAAAAAATGAATTGGTACGAAGCTATTATTTTAGGCCTTATCCAAGGACTAACAGAGTTTTTACCTGTTAGTAGTAGTGGTCACCTAGAAATAGGTCAAGCAATATTTGGCACAGCAAGTGAAGAGAATCTTTCATTTACTATTGCCGTACACGTTGCTACTGTACTTAGTACAATAGTGATACTTTGGAGTGAGATTTCATTCCTTTTCAAAGGTCTTTTCACCAAAACATGGAATCCAGAAAAACAATATATCGCTAAAATAGCAATCTCATGTATTCCTATTTTTGTAGTAGGCGTATTTTTTAAAGATGAAGTAGAAGCCCTATTCGGTAGCGGACTTACAATTGTAGGTTGCTGCTTAATAGTGACATCACTTTTACTAGCATTTTCATATTATGCAAAACCTAGAGTAAAAGAAAATATCTCATACTTAGATGCCTTTATTATTGGCCTTAGCCAAGCTTGCGCAGTACTTCCTGGTCTTTCACGCTCTGGTACAACCATTGCCACTGGTTTGCTATTAGGCAATAAAAAGGAAAATATGGCACAATTTTCGTTCCTTATGGTACTTGTGCCAATTTTAGGCGAAGCCTTACTTGATACAATTGAAATCCTTCAAACAGGTATCACCATGGATAGTAGCACAATCAACCTTGCTTTAGGTTTCCTTGCTGCATTTATTTCAGGCTGCTTCGCATGCAAATTTATGATTAACATAGTAAGAAAAGGTAAATTAATTTACTTCGCTATATATTGTTTAATCGCTGGTGGATTGGCACTATTATTAAGTTAAAAGAGTGGATACAGTATTATACTTCGACAAACCATTAGGTTGGACATCTTTTAACTTAGTAAATAGAGTTAGAGGCGTATTGAGCAGACATTTAGGTGTAAAAAAACTAAAAGTGGGCCATGCAGGCACCCTAGATCCTTTGGCAACAGGGGTAATGATTCTTTGCACAGGCAAAAACACCAAACTAATTGAAAGTTTTCAATATCAAACCAAGGAATATGTGGCAACTATCAAACTAGGTGCTACTACCCCTTCGTTTGACCTTGAAACAGAAATAGACGCAGAATACCCTACCGAACACATCACAGAAGAACTTGTAAAAGAGACTTTAGCAAAGTTTATTGGCGAAATTCAACAAATACCTCCTACCTATTCTGCCATAAAAATAAATGGCAAACGTGCCTATGAGTATGCTAGAAAAGGTGACGAAGTAGAATTAAAGCCAAAAACTCTAGTGATAGACGAGATAGAACTTCTGGAATATAAAATGCCAGAAATTGTAGTGAGAGTGGTTTGTAGCAAAGGTACATACATTAGAGCGCTAGCTCGCGACATTGGCGAAGCTCTAAATAGCGGAGGCCACCTTACAGCACTTAGACGCACCCGTATTGGCGACATAAAAGTAGAAGATTGCCTACAATACGACGACTTTGTAAAGGAGTTAGGAATTTTTGTGCAAACCGAGTGCAAATAAGTTTACTTAATTTGCCGAGGTGCATCCACGTGTTGATGACCGTAGGGAATAAAAATCACGAGCGTAGCGAGTAATTTTAAAACAAATAAACATTTAAAAACAAAATATGAAATTATCTCAATTTAGATTTAAGTTACCAGAAGAGTTAATCGCACAGTATCCTGCAAAATACCGTGACGAGTCTCGCTTACTTGTACTTCACAAAGACACAGGTGAAATCGAACACAAGAAATTCTCAGACATTATTTCTTATTTCGGCAAAGACGACCTATTTATCTTCAATGACACAAAGGTATTCCCAGCTAGACTTTATGGAAATAAGGAAAAAACTGGTGCAAGAATTGAAGTTTTTCTATTAAGAGAGCTTAATGAAGAACTAAGATTATGGGACGTTTTAGTAGATCCTGCACGTAAAATACGTATTGGCAACAAACTTTATTTCGGCGAAGACGATTCACTTGTAGCTGAAGTTATTGACAATACCACATCACGCGGTCGTACACTACGTTTCCTTTTCGACGGAGACCACGATACATTCAAAGAAGTGCTTTATAGTATGGGCGAAACTCCACTTCCTAGATACATAACTCGCCCTGTAGAACCTTCTGACGAAGAACGTTACCAAACTATTTTCGCCCAAAATGAAGGTGCAGTAGTTGCTCCAAGTGCAGCATTACACTTTAGCCGCGAGCTACTTAAGTTGATGGAAATCTATGACATTAATCATACTTTCATTACTCTACACGCAAGTTTAGGAAACTTCCGCGAAATCGACGTTGAAGATTTAACTAAACATAAAACAGATTCTGAGCAACTTATTGTTGGAGAAGAAGCATGCCAAATAATCAACAGCACTCAAGATAAAAGAAAAAGAATCTGTGCTATTGGTACAACAGTAATGCGTGCTTTAGAAACTGCTGTTTGCACAGAAGGTCACGTAAAAACATACGATGGTTGGACAAATAAATTTATATTCCCTCCATACGATTTTACAGTAGCAAATTCTATGGTTGCAAACTTCTATGCCCCAGAATCACAACTACTAATGATGACAGCTGCATTTGGTGGATTTGAGAATGTGATGAATGCGTACGACGTAGCAGTAAAAGAAGGATACAAATTTGGTTGCTACGGCGACGCCATGCTAATTATATAATTTTATTTGGCGAATCTAAGGATATTTACTATATTTGTGCCTTATTTTTTGGAAGGCATCAAAAAAACAAACGTTTTAAATCAATTTAATAACTAATTTATAATATGCAAAACAAAGGATTTATAACCGCTTTTGCTGTTTTATTAAGCCTAGTTTGCTTATTCTACTTATCATTCAATGCAGTAACTTCTTACTACAACAATGAAGCAAAAGAATACGCAAATGGTGATAAAATGGCAGAATACCACTACCTAGATTCTCTTGCAACAGAGCAAGTTTGGCTTGGTTATACTCTAAAAGAGTGCCGCGAGAAAGAATTAGGTTTAGGCCTTGACCTTAAAGGTGGTATGAACGTTATCTTAGAAGTTTCTGTACCAGACATCGTACGCACATTAGCAGGAAACTCTAAAGACGTTACATTTAATAAAGCTATGGCTCTAGCTACAGAACGCCAAGCAAATAGTCAAAAAGACTTCTTAGAATTATTCAACGAAGCCTACACAGAACTTGACCCTAATGCTAGACTTTCAGCCATTTTTACCACATTCACATTAAAAGATCGTATCAACCTAAAAAGCACAAACGAAGAAGTTCTAGCTGTTCTTAAAGAAGAAGTTCAAGCAACAGTAGACAACTCTTACAACGTGCTTCGTACACGTATTGACCGTTTTGGTGTGGTTCAACCAAACATCCAACGCCTAGAAACAAATGGTCGTATTTTAATTGAGCTTCCTGGTATCAAAGAACCAGAACGTGTACGTAAACTTCTTCAAGGTTCAGCAAACCTAGAATTCTGGGAAACATTCAACCTAACAGAAATCTATGGTGACCTAGAAAAAGCTAACGCAATTATAGCAGAAAGCATTGCATCTACAGAAGAAGCAGCTCCTAAAGCAGAAGAAACTGTTAAAAACGAAGTTGTTAACTCTCTAGATTCATTAAATTCAGTTCTTGCAAACCAAGATGCAGCTAATGCAGACAGCATCAAACAAATGGAAGAATTTGCAAAAGCAAATCCTCTATTCAGCAAATTAATGATTTCAAACAGCAATGGTCAACTTATCCCTACCCCTGCTATTGGTGTAGTAAGCGTGAGAGACACCGCTACTGTTATGGAATACTTAAATATGCGTAAAGTAAAAGAAGTTCTTCCTCGTGAACTTGCTTTCCGTTGGACAGTGAAACCAGTTGACGAAAAAGGACTTTACTATGAACTTGTAGCAATTAAAGTTACAGACCGCGACGGAAAAGCTCCTCTAGAAGGAAATGTTATTACAGATGCTCGCGACGATTTAAGCCAATTCACTGGAGGTTCAACAGTTAGTATGACAATGAACCCAGAAGGCGCTAAAGCATGGGCTAAACTTACAAAAGAAAACATTGGCCGTAGCATCGCTATCGTACTTGATGACATGGTTTACTCATTCCCTAACGTAAACTCTGAAATCACAGGTGGACGTTCTGAAATCTCTGGTAACTTCACTCCACAAGAAGCAAAAGACTTAGCAAACGTGCTTAAATCTGGTAAAATGCCAGCTCCTTCTCGTATTATCCAAGAAGACGTTGTTGGTCCTTCACTAGGTCACGAAGCTATTACCAAAGGTATGATTTCATTTGCTATCGCATTTGTTATCGTTATGATTTATATGATGGTTTACTACGGATTCAAACCAGGTTTAGTAGTTGACATCGCATTACTAATCAACGTATTCTTCCTAATTGGTATCCTTGCTTCATTTAAAGCAGTACTTACCCTTCCTGGTATCGCAGGTATCGTATTAACCATGGGTATGGCTGTGGACGCAAACGTGCTTATCTACGAACGTATTAAAGAAGAGTTAAGAGCAGGTAAAACACACAAAATGGCTATCCAAGATGGTTATAAAAATGCTATGTCTGCCATCGTTGACTCAAACTTAACTACTGTATTAACAGGTATTATCCTATTCTACTTTGGTACAGGTCCTATTAAAGGTTTCGCTACCACATTGATTATAGGTATTATCACCTCATTCTTTACAGCAGTATTCTTAACACGTCTATACTTTGAAAGAAAAGCTGAAAAAGCAGATATCCAAAGCTGGTCATTCACAACTAAGTTATCTAAAAACCTACTAAGCAATGTGAAAGTAAACTGGATTAAGATTCGTAAAATTGGTTACATCGTATCATGCGCATTTATACTTATCGCAGGTGTATCTCTAGGTTTCCGCGGTCTTAGCCAAGGTATCGACTTCAGTGGTGGTAGAAACTATGTTGTTCGCTTTGCAGATAAAGTAAACACTGACGACATTATCAACCACTTAGAAGATGGATTCACAGACGCTCAAGTTTCTGTTATTACAATTGGTTCTGAAGATCAAGTTCGTATCACAACCAACTATAAAATTGCAGACAATAGCGAAACTATCGACGACGAAGTAGAAGAAATCCTATACAACGAACTTCAACCAGAATTGGAACAATATGGTGTTACTAAAGAAATGTTCCTAAAAGGTTATCTTCTAGAAGATGGCAAAGCAGTTCTTGCTTCTGTTGATGCAGAGAATACTCTAGGTGTACAAAGTTCACAAAAAGTAGGTCCTGCTATTGCAGACGACATTAAAGCAGACGCTATTTGGGCTATCCTATTCTCTATGATTGGTATCTTCATCTACATCTTCGTAAGATTTAGAAACGTATCTTATAGTGTTGGTTCTGTAGCTTCACTTGCACACGACGTAATATTCATTTTAGGTTTATACTCTCTACTTTATAGCATTATGCCATTCTCACTAGAGATTGACCAATCATTCATCGCTGCCATCCTAACCATTATTGGTTACTCAATGAATGACACCGTGGTAGTATTCGACCGTGTACGTGAGCTTGTAGGTCTATATCCAAAACGTGATCGTAAAGATGTAATCAACGAAGCTATCAATGCTACACTTACTCGTACATTAAGTACATCACTTTCTACATTCCTAGTGTTAATCGTTATCTTCCTACTTGGTGGTGAAACCATTAGAGGATTCGTATTCGCTATGATGGTAGGTGTTATAATTGGTACTTATTCAACACTATTCATTGCAATTCCAATTGCATACGATATTGAAAAGAAAAAACTAGAAAAAGAAGCTAAAAAATAAAATCTAGCAAAAAAAACATTTAAAATAGGGCAACATTGTTGCCCTATTTTTTTACATAATAACCATATTCTTTTTTGTTAAATCTCTACTATTATTAGATTTTTTCATTATATTTGCATATTGAGTACTATTGAAATCTTTTAACAAATACATTTATATGAAAAAATTATTACTTCTTTTAAGTTCACTGTTTATTTCGGTAGCAGTATGGGCACAAGTATTTACTGAGCCTACATTTATTACATCCGAAACTAATGAAACATTCTATGTTTACTACGACCCTGCTCAAAGTAATCCAGAAATGGCAAACGTAGACAGATGTTTCGCTCACGCTGGCGTTGTAACAACAGCAAGTAATGGAGGTTGGACACATGCACCATCATGGTTAGACAACTCACCTAAATACGAAATGACCAAAGAAGGAAATCTTTGGAAACTAGAAATCACAGGTGGTTTAAAAGCATATTACAATCTAGCAGACGATGAAGTTGTAACAAAACTTGCATTCGTATTCCGCGACTTAACCGCTAAGGTTGAAGGCAAAACAGCAAGTGGCACAGACATTTTCTACGATTTATTTGAAGCAGGCGTTCCTGCGGCAGCAATCACCTCACCTTCTGGCAATGGCCTACAAGAAATGGGCGACACTATAACCATCAAAGGTGAAACTTCAGAAAAAGGCTTACTAGCTATCAAATTGGATGGCGAAGTTATTAAAGAAGTTGCTGATGCTAATATTATTAGCACAGACATCAAACTAGAAAAAGCTGGCACATACAACATCGTATTAACACTTACAAAGGATGATATCGTAATTGCATCAGATACAACTAGTTTCTATGTTGCAACTCCAGTAACAGAAAAACCAGTTCCAGCAGGTTTTCTAGAAGGTATCAACTACCACACAGATTGCGACTCTATCACATTAGTTCTTAGAGCTCCACTAAACGAAGATGTTTACATCATTGGCGACTTCAACGACTGGGCTTACCACGAAGACTTCCAAATGTATCGTTCAGACGTAAATCTAGGAAACGACTCTACAAGATTATTCTGGCGTACAATTGCTGTTCCAGACCCTACTATTAAATATGGTTTCCAATATTTTGTAGATGGAAAAATCAAAATCAGTGATCCTTACACAGAAGTAGTAATCGACCCATGGAACGACAAATACATCAAAGGAAGACTAGACAAAACCCTTCCTGAACACCCAGGAGACGCAAAAGCAGATGGTTTAGTATCTGTATTAGAAGGTCCTAAAGCTAAAGAAGTTTACGATTGGGAAGTAACAGACTTTAAAGCTCCAGAAGCTAAAGACTTAGTAATCTATGAATTACTTGTAAGAGACTTCCACAGCAAAAAAACACTTGAAGCAGTTATAGACAGTTTGGATTACCTTAAAAAACTAGGTATCAATGCTATCGAATTAATGCCTGTTACTGAATTTGACGGCAATGACAGCTGGGGTTACAACCCTAACCACTTCTTTGCTTACGACAAATCATACGGCAACAGAAACCTTTACAAAAAATTTGTTGACGAATGCCACAAAAAAGGTATTGCAGTTATTATAGACATGGTATTCAACCATGCTACAGGCGTATGCCCAATGGCTAAACTATATTGGAATGGAAACGCAACAGCTGATGAGAACCCATGGTTCTTCCGCGTAGCACACCACCCATTCAACGTATTCCACGATATTAACCACGGATATCCAGGCACACGCAAATACTTTAAACGCGCTCTTCAATATTGGGTAGAAGAATACAAAGTAGATGGTTATCGTATGGACTTAACCAAAGGCTTCACTACTCACAACTACGGAGACAATGGTCAAAAAGGCGATTGGAGTAGATACGACGCAGGCCGTATTGAAATCATTAAAGATTATTGCGATGCTGCAAAATCTATCAATCCAAACACATACTTCATTATCGAACACTTAGGAGACAATAGAGAAGAAGTTGAATACGCAAAATATGGTATCCTACCATGGAGAAATATGAACCATAACTACTGCCAAGCAGCAATGGGCTTTGCAGCTTCAAGCAACTTTGCAGACAACAACGACCTTAAAAAGGTAACTAACAACTTCCCTAACAGTCTAGGTGGTATGTTCACCGACACATGGGTAGGCTACGGAGAAAGCCACGACGAAGAACGTAACATGTACAAAGCATTCGCTTATGGTACCGGCAATCTTAAACAAGAAGAAGCACACGCAGAACGTATGTCTCGTGTTCCAGCAGTAATTGCATTCACCACTCTTATTCCTGGTCCTAAAATGTTATGGCAATTCCAAGAATTAGGTTACGACTTCTCTATTAACTATTGTGCAGATGGCAAAATCAGCGACGAATGCCGTACCTACGCAAAACCAATTCCATGGACAAGATGGAAAAACGATATCGATCGTTGGAATGCTTATAGAACATCATCTAAAGTGATTTCACTACGTACTAAAAACCCAGAAATTTTCCGTGCTGAAAACTTCACATCAGTTAATTTAAGCGGTGCTAGTTGGGACAAACCACGTAGAATGGATATTTCATACAAAGATCCAGAAAACACAGGTAAAGACATTGACATTATTATTATAGCAAACTTTAGTGCAACAACTAGCATCAATACTATTGCAGATGTTCCACAAACTGGTACTTGGTACAACTATCTAACAGGTGAAAACGTTAATATCAGACGTAAAAACCAAGTATTAACACTTAAAGCTGGTGAATTAATGATATTAATGTCTAGAAAACTAGAAAATCTAGTATCAATTGACGAAACATTAGCAGATGAAAATGCTTGCATCGTGTTACCAACTATAGCAGAAGATAATATCACAATTATCGCTAAAGAAACACCAAGTGCAGTAGAAGTAATAGACCTTTCTGGCAACGTAGTTGCAAAAGAATTCAATACAGAAAACATTTCAGTTGCAGGATTAACCAAAGGTCACTATATAGTACGTGTTCTTATTGATAACAACATTTCAACTCACAGAATCATTAAAAAATAAAACGCCATGAAAGTATTAAAATATATTCTATTCGCAGGTTTATTTGCACTAGGACTAGCATCTTGCGAAAATACAAAAAGAGAGAAAACACAGGACGAAATTGAACAAGCATGGCCAAGCACAATTACTACCATGGAAGCAGGAGACTTCGTTCTAGTTAAAAGAGACACCTTAGGTTTTACTATGGGAACAAAAACAGTAAAACTTAACAAATCTTTCTACATGTGTACAAAAGAAGTAACACAAGCTCAATGGGAAGCCATAATGAAAAACAATCCTTCAGACAATGAGTTTATTAAAGAAGGTGCTAATAAAGCAAATTGTCCTGTAAACAATATTACTCACGCACAAGCAACAGAATTTATTAAAGCTCTAAACCAAGCTACAGGTAGAAAATTTGCTCTACCATCAGAAGCACAATGGGAATGGGCTGCTATTGGCGGTAAACTTTCTAACGGCTACGCATTTAGCGGAAGCGACAACTCTGCAGAAGTAGCATGGAGTGCTATTGACTACGATGCTACACTTAATGAGGTAGGTCAACTTAAACCCAATGAATTAGGCATCTACGACATGAGTGGCAACATCGAAGAATGGACTAGCACATCAAAAGTTACTCGTGGTGGTCACTATGAAACTAGCTCAGCAGAACAACTTAATGTTAGATATAGCAATAGAAATAGTTTCAACTCTTCATACGCTATTGGTCTAAGATTAATTATAGAAGAACCACTAGATATTGAATTAATAAAATAACACAATAAAAATGGCGACCGATTGGTCGCCATTTTTTATATACAATTTCTACAAATATCTATCCCACTTCTGTTGTTCAATACTGCTTGTCTAAACTTATTTGCCTTAGTTCCCAACCAAACATCCTTCAAACTTGCATTTGTTAGATTGCCAAAACAATATTTTGCAGACTTATCAAAACAACAAGCAGGCACATTGCCATCTACATCTATCACAATAGTAGAAAAAAGTCGCCAACATTTGTTTTTAAGTTCTGCCTTAGGTATCAAATTGCCAGAGGCATCCCTTTTATACCTTAAAAATTTAGGATTTTTCGGCACTAGAAAATCCTCATAAAACTGGGCTTTCTTAAACACCAACCTCTTCACTCCTAAAGATTTACACAAATATTTCAATTCATCAATCTCATTCTCTGTAGTACTCAAAAGCAAACATTGCACCTCTAAAGGCAATCCATATTTCACAGACAATGAAATGCCATTTATTACTTTATTAAAATCACCACCTATTCTATATTTTGAATATGATTCTGCAGTAGCCCCATCCAAACAAATAATAAATCTACCCACACCACTTTCCTTTATATTCTTTACCACCTCTTCCGTAAGAGCTGTTCCATTTGTAGATACACAAGTAAACACACCTTTGTCTGAAGCATAACGTATCATTTCTGGTAAATCCCTATTTAAAAAAGGCTCTCCCTGAAAGTAAAGATTTAGATACATCAATTCTGGAAGCAGTAAATCAATATAATGCTTAAAATCGTTGAGTGTTAGCCTTTTATCTGTTTTATCAATAAGTTTTCTTCCCGTAGGACAATGCGGACAGGACAAATTGCAATAATTTGCTGGCTCTATGGAAGCAGATATAGGCTTTGCACTCAAATGAACATTTCCTATTACATTTGAACAACAATAACATACCCTTGCTTTCAAGTAGTTTGTTAAACGAAAACCTGTTAAATTGCTTAGTAATTTACCGTACACAATGCAAATTTCTATATTAAATTTTTCTCTTCTAGTTTTACTATGTTAAAAATACTTAAAATAACAATCTTACAAAAATCATTCTTCTAAAAATTTCCTCATACTCTTTTTTCTTTTGCTCATTATAACTATCTTTGTACATTAATTGGATAATTAGAATAAATTATTAACTAACTTTTTGATAAAAATGAAAAACTTATTCCGTTTAAGCATTGGTATGCTTGTTGCCTTAGCTTTTGCATCTTGCCAAGACCTAGGCGAACTTACTCCAGATTATTTCACTGTAAACCCTAACCCACTTGAAGTAAAAGGTGGTAAAGTAGAAGGTACTATTACCGCTACATTCCCTGAAAAATACTTCGCTGAAAAAGGTGTAGTAGAAGTTACTCCTGTACTTAAATACGAAGGTGGCGAAGCTCTTTCTGAGTCTAAAACCTACCAAGGTGCTAAAGTAGAAGGTAACAACGAAACTATCCAATACAAAGCTGGTGGTACAGTATCTCAAAACTTCTCATTCGACTATGTACCTGCAATGCGCAACTCTAAACTAGTTTTACGCTTCAAAGCTACATTAAAAGACAAAGAAGTTCAAATCCCAGAAGTTGAAATCGCATTAGGTTGTATCGCTACTGAAACTCTAGCTGACGCATCTGAAATTGCTCCAGCATTCGCTAAAGACAATTTCCAACGCGAAACATTTGAAGTTACAGAAGCTGACATCATGTTCCAAATCCAACAATCTAACGTTAAAGCAAACGACGCTGTTAAAAACCTTAACGCTGTAGCTAAAGCTACTCTTAAAGACAGCCTACGCAACGTAGAAAGCTTAACATTAGTTTCTGCTGCTTCTCCAGACGGTGGTGTTAAATTAAACGACAAACTAGCTGCTGCTCGTGAAAAAAATACCGTTCGCTATATGAAAGGTAGAAACCAAGCTGCTATCGACGCTAAATACATCGCTCAAGACTGGGAAGGTTTCCAAGAACTTGTAAATGCTTCTAGCATCCAAGACAAAGAACTTATCTTACGTGTTCTTAGCCAATACCAAGATCCAGCTCAACGCGAAGCTGAAATCAAAAACCTATCAGCTGCTTACAAAGAATTAGCAAACGACATTCTTCCAAAACTACGTCGTTCTCACCTTACTCTTACTGTTAAAGTAACTGGTAAAACAGACGAAGAAATCATCGCTCTTGCTAAATCTAACCCAGACACACTTAACGTAGAAGAACTTATGTTCGCTGCTACTATCGCAGAAACAGAAGAAGACGCTGCTCAATTCATCGCTTCTGCTGCTGAAATCTACGCTGCAGACTGGAGAACAGTAAACAACTTAGGTGCTCAAGAACTAGCTGGTGACAAATACGCTGACGCAACTGCTATTTTCGAAAAAGCTGCTGCTGCAACAGAAAACGAACAAGCTGAAATCAACTTCAACAACGCTCTTATCTCTATGATCAACAGCGACAACGCTAAAGCTGAAGAACTACTAGGTAAATCTGCTGGTGTTGCTCAACTTGGTGAAGCTCAAGGTGTATTAAACATCACAAAAGGTAACTACGCTCAAGCTGTTAGCGACTTCGGTGCTTCTACATCAAACAACGCTGCTTTAGCACAACTACTTAGCGGTAACACAGATAAAGCTGCTTCTATCATAGAAAACATCGCTAACAAAAACGCTAAATCATACTACATCGCTGCTATCTGCGCTGCTCGTGCTGGTGATGCTGCTGGTGTAACAGCAAACTTAGCAAAAGTAAAAGAACTTGACGAAGAAATGGCTAAATCTGCTCTAACAGACCTAGAATTCGCTAAATTCTTAGCTGCTGAAGTTGCTCCAGTTCAATAATAAAAATACAAAACTCAAATATGAAGAAGCTGACTTTTTAGTCAGCTTCTTTTTTTATTCAATTTAATAAACTATCTTTGCATATTATTAATGCAATTATGAAAAAGATATTATTATTTATACCGATACTTCTTGCTACTATATTTTCTGCATGTAAAAAGGATGACGTAAAAAACTATAGCAATCCTCATATAGAAAACTTCTACTTCGACAAACATGCTAAAATTTCAGGGATTGAGAACATCGAGTTCACAGTAGATACATTTACATGTGTCATTTTCAACGAAGACTCTGCATCATACAACTGCGATTTTAGCAGAGTATTACCTGTTCCAGACACATACGAATCATTGAGTTCTATTTCTATTAATGGAAAATCTTGGAGATACATTGACACCATTAATATGAATTCTCCAATAACAATCACTACAGTAGGTGGGAATAAAAAACGTACTGCCACATATACAGTTACAATAAATAAACATACTGTAGAGCCAGACTCAATCATTTGGGTAAAAAACATAATTAATGAAAACAGCATAAATAGCATAAAATCTAGCACCTACAACAATAATGTTTATCTATTTATTTCTAATAATACAGGCGAAACCAAAGTGTTAAGTTCTAATAATGGCAAAGATTTCAATACAATATATTCAAACACAGAACTTAACATCAACTTCTATAAATCAATTATTCATAACGAAAAATGCTTTGCATCAAGCAATGACAACAAATCGTTATTCTATATGAATTTATCTGAGATAAATGAAGGATTTAAACAAATAACATTACCAGAGAATGCAGAAATAGTTGATTTGTGGGGTGTATTAAACGGAAAACTTTTTGCTACATTATTAAAAGACTCGCCTATTTACATGAGTTTTAATGGAACAGAATGGGTAGAAGAAAAATGTAATATGCTAAATGAGCTTACCACATTGGGAAGTACAAAGATTAATAATGCTAATACACTTTACATCATATCAGGTGAACTTAATGGCGAGTTAACCAACAACGTTTTAGCCACACAAGATGGTAATTATTGGATAAACACAATCAATCAATCTGACACTTTGTTGTATGAACCAGTAAAAAATGCTAGCATTGTTGACTATTACAATTATTTCTACATTTGTGGAGGTATTACAAAAAACAACAAAATAGCAACAAGTTACTACAGCAAAAATGATGGTTATAGCTGGCTTCCATTAAAATCATACCAACGACCTGCCAACGGATTTGCTCCAAAAGAAAATATGTCAGCTTGTGCATTAGGAGATTACATCTACATATTCAACTGTAGTAATTCTTCTAACATCGAGGTATGGAAGGGAAAAATTAACAAAGCAGACTTTATAAGAAAATAAATGGAACGCATAGCACTTTTTCCAGGAAGTTTCAACCCATTTACAATAGGCCATGCCAATATAGTTTCTCGTGCATTAAATTTGTTCGACAAAGTTATTATTGGTATTGGAGTTAATAGCGAGAAGTCACAAGAAGACATTGCTAATAACCTAGAAAAAATAAAATCTGCTTACAAAAACGAACCTAGAGTAAAAGTTATCACCTACACCACCCTAACTGCAGATGTAGTAAAAGAAGAAAATGCCACGTGTATTATACGCGGCATTAGAAATGATGTAGATTTAAAATACGAGAACGAAATTGCTCAAGTAAACTACACTCTATTTAATGTTGAAACAGTTTTCCTTCTTGCTTCTCCCGAACTAAAAGAAATATCTTCCTCAATAGTTCGCGAACTCCAAAAATTCGGAAAAAATATAACAGACTTACTACCGTAAGTCTGTTTGTTTATTTATTTTGCCTCTTACGTAATTCAAAATAAAGGAGGGATTTTTAGGCACCCGAAGTTCGAAAAACCGGAGTGTACACGAGGTACTCGAATTCTGCGATTAAGCGAGAGCAGAGTCAAATTTATTTGAACTTTGCCGAGCGCGAGCAGAATCGCCATTAGGCAATGATTTTGAGAACGAGGGTAACGCAAAAAGCACCCTTTATTTTGGATTACAGTCCTGCAGCAATTTTGCTAACTCTTGCTAAATGTCTTCCCCCTTCGAAATCTGTGCTTAAGAACTCTTCTACAATAAGTTCAGCAGTTGCTTGTGAGATAAAACGAGCAGGAATTGAAACAATATTAGCATCATTGTGTTGACGAGCTAGTTTTGCTAGTTCTACTTGCCAGCAAAGTGCTGCACGCACATTTTTATATTTGTTTGCAACCATGCTAACGCCGTTGCCTGAACCGCAAATAATAATACCGAAATCAAATTTTCCTTCGTTTACTTCTTTGGCAAGAGGGTGAATCATATCTGGATAATCCACACTTTCTTCTGAATGTGTACCAAAATCTACTAATTCAAATAATTGTTTACCGAAAATAGATTTCAACTCTTCTTTTAGGGTATAACCAGCATGGTCACATGCTATACCTACGCGTAATGTATCTAATGGTTTCATATTTAATTAAAATTTTGTGCAAAGGTAATGATTTTTAATCTATTATCTTAATCTCACAAGGTAAAACTTTTTGAAATTCTTGCCAAAATGAAGGATAAGATTTACTTACAACATCTGGTTCACTTACAACAAGTGTTCCAAATTTTATCACAGCTGGAGCAAATGCCATAGCCATTCGGTGGTCTTCGTATGTTTCAATCACAATTTCATCTGTTATGGCACATTTTTCTCCATCCCAACTCAACACACCAGAAGCCAACTCTTTTACTACAAAACCTAATTTTCTACATTCATTAATAAGAGCCTGGATTCTATCTGTTTCCTTTATTTTAAGATTCTCTAAACCAGTAAATTTAAATGGCACATTCATTAAAAGACAACTTACCACCAAAGTTTGAGCAAGGTCTGGTTGTTCTTTTAAAGAAATATCATAAATAGAAGGCAACACGACAGCATTGTTTTTAGATAACACCACTCCATCCTCCACAAATTCAGTTTCCACGCCTAGTGGTTTATAAAGTTCCACAAGTTTAGAATCTCCTTGAAGGCTCTCAGGTTGTAAATATTTAAGTTTAACAGATTGATTATCAGAAAGTGCAATCACAGAATACCAATAAGATGCTGCAGACCAATCATTTTCAACAATAAATTCTATCTGCTTGTATTCTGCTGGTTTAATTTGTATTACATTTCCCTCCCAAGTATGAGACACTCCAAACTCTTGCATCAATGAGAGTGTCATTTGCAAATATGGACGAGAAACCAAATCACCTTCTATTATAAGCTTAATTCCATCACAAGTATAAGGAGCAATCATTAAAATAGCAGAAAGATATTGACTACTTACATTTCCTTGCACATATAGTTCCCCACCCTTCAACTTCTTTCCATTGATCTTAAGAGGAGGAAATCCATCCTTTTCCACATATTCTATATCAGCACCAATACTTCTAAGTGCATCAACTAATATTGAAATTGGTCTATTTTTCATTCTCTCTGTACCTGTCATAAGCACAGATTTTGAAGAAATTGCATAATAAGCAGTAAGAAACCTCATCGCAGTGCCTGCTGCACCTATATTTTTAACTTCATCTGAAGAAGACAAAGCACGGATAACAGCCTGTGTATCATCACAATCCGAAAGATTATTCAATCTTTTCTCAGCTCCACACAAAGCTGCAATTACTAATGCCCTATTAGCAATACTTTTTGATGCAGGTAGCCCTGCTTCTACTCCACTATTATTAGCTTTTGAATATGTTATTTTGTATTGTTTCATTCATATTTCAATTACAATTACAAAAGTACAAAAAAAATAATATTTAAAGTACAACGACTATGTTTTTTGGCAGTCTAGTTTGGTAGTTTGGATTTTATTATTTATATTTGCATAGTGGATTAAAAGGGAATTTACTTTTAATCGTAGATAATAGAGAGTTAAAACTTATTATAAATTCACTAAATTATTAATTTAAAATGGCAAATTTAGATTTAAGCAAGTACGGTATTACCGACGTGAAAGAAATTCTTCACAACCCTTCTTACGAAGTTCTTTTTGAAGAAGAAACTAAAGAAAGCTTAGAAGGTTATGAAAAAGGACAATTAACAGAGCTTGACACTGTTAACGTAATGACTGGTATCTATACAGGTCGTTCTCCTAAAGACAAATTCTTCGTTAAAAATGAAGCTAGCGAAGACAGCGTATGGTGGACTTCTGAAGAATACAAAAACGACAACAAACCTTGTTCAGAAGAAGCTTGGGCTGACCTTAAAGCTAAAGCTGTTAAACAACTTTCTGGCAAACGTCTATTCGTTGTTGATACATTCTGCGGTACTAACGAAAGCACTCGCTTAAAAGTACGTTTCATCGTAGAAGTTGCATGGCAAGCTCACTTTGTAACAAACATGTTCATCCGTCCTACAGCTGAAGAACTAGCTGCTTACGGCGAACCAGACTTCGTATGTTACAACGCTGCTAAAGCTAAAGTTGACAACTATAAAGAACTAGGTTTAAATTCAGAAACTGCAACTGTATTCAACCTAAAAACTAACGAACAAGTTATCCTTAACACATGGTACGGTGGTGAAATGAAGAAAGGTATCTTCTCTTTAATGAACTACTTCAACCCACTTAAAGGTATAGCTTCTATGCACTGTTCTGCAAATACCAACATGGAAGGCACTAGCTCAGCTATCTTCTTCGGTCTTTCAGGTACAGGTAAAACAACTCTTTCTACAGACCCAAAACGTCTTCTAATCGGTGACGACGAACACGGTTGGGACGACGAAGGTGTATTCAACTACGAAGGTGGTTGCTACGCTAAAGTTATCAACCTAGACAAAGAAAGCGAACCAGACATTTTCAACGCTATCAAACGTAACGCACTTCTAGAAAACGTTACTGTTGACGCTAACGGTAAAATTGATTTCGCAGATAAGAGCGTAACTGAAAATACTCGTGTATCTTATCCAATCAACCACATCAACAACATCGCAGTTCCTTCAAAAGGTCCTCACGCTCAACAAGTAATCTTCTTGTCAGCTGACGCATTTGGTGTGTTACCTCCAGTATCTATCCTAACACCAGAACAAACTCAATACTACTTCCTATCTGGTTTCACAGCAAAACTTGCTGGTACAGAACGTGGTATTACTGAACCAACTCCTACATTCTCAGCTTGCTTCGGTGCAGCATTCTTAAGCTTACACCCAACAAAATACGGTGAAGAACTAGTTAAGAGAATGGAAAAAGTAGGTGCTAAAGCTTACTTAGTAAACACAGGCTGGAACGGTACAGGTAAACGTATCTCTATCAAAGATACTCGTGGTATCATCGACGCTATCCTTGATGGTTCTATCAACAACGCTCCAACTAAAAAAATCCCATTCTTCGATTTCGAAGTTCCAACAGAATTACCAGGAGTAGATCCTAACATTCTTGACCCACGCGACACTTACGAATGCGCTTGCCAATGGGAAGAAAAAGCTAAAGACCTAGCTGAACGTTTCATCAAAAACTTCAACAAGTTTACTGGAAACGAAGCTGGTAAAGCTTTAGTTGCTGCAGGTCCACAACTTTAATAAAAATTTGACCTAATACATAAAAGAGGAAGTTTGTGTTACAAACTTCCTCTTTTAATTAGGAATTTTGCGAGTAAGTGAGAGCATAAGCAAAGCTCGCTTTGATTATGCCGAACGTAAGCAAAATCACGGACGTAGTCCGTAATTAGGAGTAAAATTTTAGACATATAATATTTTGTACACAGAACTTATAAACAAATATAACAACTTACAGTACTTCACTACCGACCCTGTGGCAGTGGTGAGAATGTGCAAAGAGAAAACTGACATAGAAATTATGGCAGTTGTTTGCTCATGGCTTGCTTATGGGAATAGACAACAAATTTTCAAAAAGTGTAATTTTGCCTACACTCTAATGAATGGCAAACCCTACAACTTCCTAATGTCAGGGAACTGGCAACAATATAAAACAGACAATAATTCGTTCTATAGATTATTCAAATTTTCAGATTTTTATAATCTAATGAACTCACTATACAATATTTACAAAAAACACAACGACCTAGAGTCATTTATCAACTCTTATCAAGAGGATAACACAGAAGCAGACTATTTAGATGCACTTATTGCTGGTATAAAAGCAAATGGCATTCCTAAAGACAAAAAATCTGCATGCAAAAGACTTTGCCTAATGCTTCGATGGCTTGTAAGAGATGACAATAAAGTAGATTTAGGTATATGGGAATCACTTTCTAAAACTAAACTTTATATTCCACTTGATGTCCATGTAAATAGAGTATCTAGAAACCTAGGACTACTAAAAAGAAATGCGTCAGACTTTAAAGCAGTACAGGAACTTACCGAAAACTGCAGAAAATATTACCCAGAAGACCCTACCATAATGGATTTTGCACTATTTGGTAGTGGGTTTACAGGGAAAAATTAGCAATTATTTAAATATAACATGAGAAAATTTCTACTTATATTATTCAGCATTGTTTGTGCTTCGATAGGCTCAGCAACCATATACGCTCAGACTTATAGTACACAATCATTTAAACAGAACATAAAGTCTGTGCAAATAAACAATTATTTCCACAAACCTCACCACCCTGTTATTTCTCTTGAAGAAGATGAGTTCGTTACATTAAAATTTGACGACCTATCAAACAAAGAAGAAACATACACTTACAAAATAGTGCATTGCAATGCAGAGTGGAAGAATTCAAACTTAAGCGAAAGCGAATATTTAGATGGCTTTTTCTCTGGATACATATCTCCCAAAAGCACATCGACAAACACATATTTTCCATATTCACACTACGAATTAAATTTCCCAAATGAGGACTGCAGACCTATAATATCAGGGAATTATGCAATCCTTATCTACGAAGACAACAACGATCTGCCTATTTTAAGTGCATGCTTTTCGGTTGTGGAGCCAATGGTTGCATTAAATGCTCAATCAACACCACTTACAGTATTGAGTTATAAAGAGACATACCAACAAGTGGATATAGAAGTGGACTACGCCGATTATAATATCTCTCAGCCTGCAAATGAAATTAAAATATTAGTAAGACAAAATCAAAGAATTGACAATCAGGTATATCTAACTGACGCAAACTATTATGAGCATAAAAAATTTAGATTCCAAAATAATAAAAATCTAATATTTGAGGCGGGAAATGATTATAGAAGTTTTGACATTTCTTCTGAATATATTCTGAGCGATCAAGTTGAAAGCATTGAATATTTCAATCCATATTTTCACGCAACACTGTATCCTGACGTGCGCAGAAAACCAAAAGAATTTTATTACCATCCAGATGTAAACGGAAGATATATTGTAAACTTACAAAACTCATGGGATAGTGATAGCGAAGCTGATTACTATTTCACTCATTTTAAACTACCTGTAGAAGAACCATTTTTCAACGCTCAAGTATATATAATTGGTGAAATTACAGGAAACAAGCTCACAAGCGAAGGTTTGATGAAGTACAATCCACAAACCAAAGCTTACGAAAAAGACTTATTACTTAAACAAGGAGGTTACAACTACTTGTACGCTGTTGTTCCATACGGCAGCACTTCTACTTCACTATACAAAAACAACAACACCCAAATAATGGGTATAGTAGAAGGTAATGCTTGGGAAACAGAAAATGAATACACAATTTATGTTTATCATCGACCATTTGGCAGCAGATACGATAAGTTAATTGCATTTAGTAGCATTCAATAAATTTGTGTAAGAAATATTTTTTAGTTAATTTTGAATGTTTTTCAAAAATCAAACTCTATGCAACAAGAAAGAATCTTAGTAGTGGACGACGAAGAAGATTTATGCGAAATTCTTCAGTTCAACCTTGAGCAAGCAGGATATATCGTGGACATAGCAAACTCAGCAGAAGAAGTTATAGAAAAGAAACTCTATGACTACAATCTATTCATGCTTGATGTAATGATGGGCGAGATTTCAGGTTTTAAACTAGCTACTCACCTTAAAAAGATAAGTGAGTGTGTAAACACACCTATTATTTTTCTTACCGCTAAAGATACAGAAGCAGACAAGCTTCGTGGTTTCTCTGTAGGGGCAGACGACTATATTAGCAAGCCATTCTCTACCAATGAGGTCATTGCCAGAGTGAAAGCTGTACTTAATAGAACTTCTAGAAACAATACTAGAATTGCAAATGAGGAACAAGAAAAATCAAAACAAGATAATATCTTAGAATTTGAAGATTTAAAACTTAACATCACACAGAAAAATCTGTTAATCAAAGACCAAGAAGTTATCCTTACCAAACGTGAGTTTGAACTACTTAAATTCTTCCTTAAATATAAAAATGTTGTTCTTTCGAGAGAACAAATAGCAGAAGAAATCTGGAAAGAAGAAAGTTTCATTCAAGGACGCACTATAGACGTAAACATCACTAGACTACGTAAGAAAATAAAACCATACGATAAAAATCTAATTACTAGACAGGGATATGGTTATATTTTCAACACAATATCTTAATAGAAAGACAAAAACAGCAAAATAGGAGTTAGGAGTTTTTCCTAACTCTTTTTTATTTATATATTTTTGGCACGGAATTTGCTACAATATTAGCAGAAACAAAATAAATATCATTATATGAAACAAGGTAATATTGGAGTAACATCGGAAAATATTTTTCCAGTTATTAAGAAGTTTTTATACAGCGACCACGAAATTTTCCTACGTGAGATAGTTTCAAATGCTGTTGACGCTACACAAAAACTTAAAACATTGGCATCTGTAGGCGAATTTAAAGGTGAAATTGGCGAAGCTGTTGTAAGAGTAAAAATTGACAAAGATGCGAAAACACTTACAATTTCCGACCGTGGTATTGGTATGACCGCAGAAGAAATTGACAAATATATCAACCAAATTGCATTTTCTGGTGCAGAAGAATTCCTAGACAAATATAAAGATGACGCAAATGCTATTATCGGTCACTTCGGTTTAGGTTTCTACTCTTCATTTATGGTTTCTAAAAAAGTGGAAATCATAAGTAAATCTTATAAAGAAGGTGCAAAAGCTGTAAAATGGTCTTGCGAAGGCAATCCAGACTACACTATGGAAGAAATTGAAAAAGCAGACCGCGGTACTGATATTGTTCTTTATATCGACGAAGAAAACGAAAACTTCCTAGAAGAGAGCAAAATCAACGAGCTTTTAAATAAATATTGCAAGTTCTTAGCTATTCCTATTGCATTTGGCAAAAAGAACGAATGGAAAGATGGCAAAAATGTAGAAACAGACGAAGATAATATCGTTAACAACACAGAACCAGCATGGGTGAAAAAGCCTGCCGACCTAAAAGATGAAGATTATAGCAAATTTTATCGTGAACTTTATCCTTTTGGTGAGGACCCACTATTCCATATTCACTTAAATGTGGACTATCCATTCAATTTAACTGGTATTCTTTATTTCCCTAAAGTTAAAAACAACATTGAACTTCAAAGAAATAAAATTCAACTATATTGCAACCAAGTATTCGTTACAGATAGCGTAGAAGGCATAGTTCCAGATTTCTTAACTCTGCTTCACGGTGTAATCGACTCACCAGATATTCCTCTAAACGTGAGCCGTTCATACCTACAAAGCGATGGCAATGTGAAAAAAATCTCTGGTCACATCACCAAAAAAGTAGCAGACAGACTTCAAGAAATCTTCAAGGCAGAACGTACTGAATTTGAAAACAAATGGGATAGCCTTAAGATTTTCATCAATTACGGAATGCTAACTGACGAAAAATTCTACGAACGCGCAGTGAAATTCAACCTATTTAAAAACACCGATGGCAAATATTTCACAGTTGAAGAATACAAAACTCTTACAGAACCAAACCAAACAGACAAAGATGGCAATTTAATCTATCTTTACACCAACGATACCGAACAACAATATAGCTACATCGAGGCTGCTAAAGCAAAAGGTTACGATGTACTAGTGTTCGATGGTCAGTTCGACGTTCACATGGCTTCTATGCTAGAACAAAAGAACGAAAAAACTAGATATGTGAGAGTAGATAGCGACGTTATCGACAGAATCATAGTGAAAGACGACGCTTCTAAGGTAGAACTTACTGCAGATGAAATGAATGCACTTTCTAAAGTATTCTCTGCCGAAACTCCAGAAATGAAGGACACCAACTTTATGGTAACATTTGAAGCACTTGGCGCTGATGCAATGCCTATGATGGTAACTCAACAAGAGTTTATGCGTAGAATGAAAGAAATGGCAGCCCTACAAGGTGGTATGATGTCTTTCTATGGTCAAATGCCAGATTCTTACAACCTAGTTGTAAACACAGACCACGAACTTATCAAATCTTTAATAGACAAGATAAGCCAAGGCACAATGGCTCAAGTTGCTCCGCTTAATAGTGAAATTTCAACTCTTCAAGACACCGTTAACAAGATTAACGAGATGAACAAAGACAAGAAAGATGAAGAAATTGCTGAAGCAGACAAAGAAATCATCAAAGAAAACAATGACAAAATAAGCGGACTAAACGGCAAAAAAGACGAAATCTATAAAGAATTTGCAAAACAAGAAGATATGGTTCGCCAAATTATAGACCTTGCTCTACTTGCAAATAATATGCTAAAAGGTGAAGCTTTAAGCAAATTTGTGAAGAGAAGTACAAGTTTTATTAAATAATTTGCAAAAAAGTGAGTATAAATTTTGGTAGTTTAAAAATTTGTATTACCTTTGCACTCACAAAAACGATGGCTGCATAGCTCAACTGAATAGAGCGTCACACTACGGATGTGAAGGTTACAGGTTTGAATCCTGTTGCGGTCACAAAGCAAACGGAACCTTCAAAAAGGTTCCGTTTTTTTATTCACATCGCTTTAACCTATTTATAAATACACTAGTCTAATATTTTAAACTATTAAATATTTATACATTATGAAAAAACTTTTATTTTTAGCATTAAGTATGCTTATCGCATTACCTACAATGGCAAATGACGAAGTAAAATCATGGAATTTTACAAACAATGAAGATGGCGAATGTGTAATTGACGTTGTTATCCCAACAGAAAAAGACCAAGTAGCAGCAATCAAAGCTGTTAAAGTGGCAATAAACAAAATCACCCTTTCTGGAAGAAATCTTTTAAGCTCTACAGACAGCACACTTGTTTATCAATTAACAAAAAACACTAAAATGCGTTACAACCCATTTGCTGGCAACTTCACAGAAGACATGGCATTTAACTTACTTGTAACTTATTCAGACAATAGCATCAAACTTCACATTACAGAACCAACTGTAGTTTGTGGTTATAACGGTTATGGAAGCAATGTAACATCTAAATCTTTCGCTGGTAGAATTGAAGAATACAACATGTACCAAGAAAAATTAAACAATGGTTCAGTTAAAGGCAAAGAAAAGAAACAAATTAAAAACGAAATCAAAAATATCAACGGCGAATTAAACATGTGCCAAGAAGAGCTTAACAAAATGTTAGACATCATCAAAAATAATCTTTAATTAATTCTCTTCTAAAATAATAAAGGGCGATTCACTAACGAACCGCCCTATTTTTATGCCCTACTTAAATTATTTTGTAAGTAATAGGAAATCCCATGGAGCCAATTTAAATGCAGCAGGAAGTAGAACTTTTTCTTTTGTAAAGAAGTTTACAAACTCACCTTGTGGCGCTTCTCCATCAAAATGGAATTTTACTTCTTGATTGCTAATATTTGCAATATATACAATATTTTCTTCATCCAACTCTCTGCTAAGAACAAACACATTTGGTTCTGTTGTTTTATAAACTGTAGTTTTACCGCCTTCATCACCAGCTCTTAAGGCTTTAGAATTGTGTTTCAATTCATTTAAAGATTGATAGAATGTAAACCATTCATTCTTTTCTTTTGTAGGAGGAGTATCTTTTACAAAGAATTCCAATCTACGATTCATACCCACTTCCTGACCTGTATAAATAAGTGGCATACCTGGCCAAACGTATGTCATCACTGCAAAAGACTTAACAGCCTCACCATAACGTTCAAACTCAGTACCATCCCAAGAATTACGGTCATGATTTGTAATATGATTCATATAATATGCATCAGGAGCCAAATCTGAAAGTTGTTTTGCTGAAAGTTCTAATATATTTTTAATATCGTTGCTACCTTTATATACATTGTCAAGCATAAATAATAATGGCCAGTTATAAACCATATCAAACGCTTTATCTGTTAATTCTTTTTCAGTAGCTTCAGCAAGCATAAATACAGGTTTTACTTTATCTAATTCTGCACGTGCTTCGTCCCAAAAATCTACAGGAACTAAAGATGCTACATCACAACGGTATCCATCAATATCAGTTTCTTTCAACCAATATTTCATAGCATCTATCATTGCAGCACGCATATCATTATTTGCATAATTAAGAGAATATGTATCTGTCCAATCCCATGGGCTCACCAACTTTCCATCTTCATATTCATACCAGTCTGGATGTTCTGCCAACCAAACATGATCGCAACCTGTATGATTAGCCACCCAATCCACTATCACTTTTAAGCCCAACGAATGAGCTTTTTTTACTAGATTTTTAAAATCTTCCATCGTACCAAACTCAGGATTTACTGCTAAATAATCTGCCACAGCATAATAACTACCCAATTCTCCTTTTCTATTAAGTTGAGAAATAGGTTGAATAGGCATAATCCATAGAATATCTACACCTAATTCTTTTAAATATGACAAATGTTCTGAGAAAGCATTGAAAGTTCCCTCTTCTGTAAATTGTCTTATATTTACCTCATATATTACAGCATTACGACTATAATCTTGTTTTTTAGTTCCTTTATACTCCTGTTTAGAGAAAGTACAAGATATAAACATTAATGCACTCAACAGTGCTAAAATTAGATTTAAAACTTTCGCTTTCATATTTGTTAGATTTGTTAATTAATATTGCAAATATAAGAAATTAAAGTAATTTTGCAAATATTTACACAACGAAACACCTAAATAACTTATGAAAATTAAAACGATTATATTAGCCTGCATTATTCCTATTTTATATGGCTGTATATCTGAGCCTGAGAATAGCAATATTCCAAACTCAAGAGTAAATTTCTATATAGACACATCTATTTCTGGAGTTGACAATCACCTAGCAGAGGGACTTTTAGGAAATACCAAAATTTACACACAAACAGATCCTTCCAAACTTTCACCAAATGGAAGTTATGGTTATAGTGGCGTGGTAGTGGTAAGAGCATACGACAATAATCTTTATGCCTTCGACATTTGTTGCACCTACGAAGTAGATAAAAACATTGCATTGGAAGACGATGGTTTTTTCTTAAAGTGTCCAAAATGCGGTTCTGTATTTGAAATAGGCAATGGAACTGGTTATGTAAACAGCGGTCCTGCCGCTCAAAGACTAAAAAAATACTACACTACCCAAAATTCCAGCCAAAAAGTGAGGATTTACAATTAATTTTTCGTAACTTTGAACGATATTTTTGTTTTATGAAAACCATTCAAATTGGGGAGTTATATTTCAAGCCATATATCTCTGAAGAGGAAATAAGTAAAAGAGTAAAAGAATTGGGGGAAGTTATTCTAAAAGAGTACAATAACAATCCACCTATTCTTATTGCTGTATTAAATGGAAGTTACGTTTTCGCTGCAGATTTATCTAGATCTCTTAACACTCCTGCTGAAATATATTTTATGAAAGTGTCATCATACGATGGTTTGCATAGCACAGGAGTAATCACAGAGGAATTACCTCTAAAAATTGATGTAAAAGATAAAGACTTGCTTATTGTAGAAGATATAATCGAAACTGGCAACACACTTTATCACCTACAACAAAAATTTATTGCAGAAGGATGCAAGAGTTGCAAAATAGTATCTTTACTTGTTAAAAATGATATATTAAAAGGCAGAGTAAAGGTGGATTACGTTGGATTCGACATAGAAAACGACTTCGTTGTAGGCTATGGAATGGACTATAACAACAAAGGAAGAAATCTTAAATCTATATACACTTTAGTAAAAACTTAATTATATGTTTAATGTTGTAATTTTCGGAGCTCCAGGCTCAGGCAAAGGTACCCAAAGCGATAAAATCGTAGAAAAATACGGTCTAGTTCACCTTTCTACAGGTGATATTTTGCGTGCCGAAATAGCTAAAGGCAGTGAAGTTGGAAAAATCGCTGACGGACTTATTTCTAAAGGTCAATTCGTTCCTGACGATGTAATTATCGCAGTATTAGAAAATGCTATTAATGAACACCCACAAGCTAAGGGTTTCATTTTTGATGGATTCCCACGTACAGTAACTCAAGCAGAAGCATTAGATAGCATTCTTAAAAAGAAAAACATTCGCGTTGGTGTGATGTTAAATATAGACGTTGATCAAAATGAACTAGTAAAACGTCTTCTTAACAGAGGTAAAACATCTGGTCGTGCCGATGACAACCTTATTACAATTCAAGAAAGAATCAATGTTTACGAACAAAAAACTATGCCTGTAATTCAATTCTACGACAAACAAGGCAAACACGTTCGTATTAAAGGAACTGGTACACTAGACGAAGTATTCGCTCAAATAGAAGAAGCAATAGACTCTAGAATTAGTTAGTAGTTAGGAGTTATGTCAAATTTTGTAGATTACGTAAAAATATATTGTCGCTCTGGTAAAGGTGGGGCTGGTTCTGTACACTTACACCGTGAGAAGTTTATTACCAAGGGTGGTCCGGACGGCGGTGACGGCGGCCGAGGCGGGCATATTATATTGCGCGGAAACTCAAACTATTGGACATTACTTCACTTGAAATATGCCCGCCACGTTTTTGCCGGCGACGGCAAAAGCGGCGGAGCAAACAGAAGCTTCGGAAAAGACGGAGAAGATAAAATTATAGAAGTACCTTGTGGCACAGTGGTTTACGACGCAGAAACTGGTGAATACCTATGCGACGTCACCTCTCACGGTGAAGAAGTTGTACTTCTTAAAGGCGGTAGAGGCGGTCTTGGCAACTGGCACTTCCGCACAGCTACCCATCAAACACCACGTTTTGCTCAACCTGGCGAACCTTGCATAGAAAGAACAGTGGTAATGGAGCTGAAAATGCTAGCTGACGTAGGTCTTGTAGGTTTTCCAAATGCTGGTAAATCTACCCTACTTTCTGTAGTTTCTGCTGCAAAACCAAAAATTGCAAACTATCCTTTCACCACACTTGAACCAAACCTTGGTATTGTTGGTTATCGCGATGGTCGTTCTTTTGTAATGGCAGATATCCCTGGTATTATAGAAGGCGCACACGAAGGCAAAGGTATTGGTCTTCGTTTCCTTCGACATATAGAACGCAACTCCGTGCTTCTATTTATGGTACCTGCAGACTCAGACGACATTAAAGAGGCATACGAGATTCTACTAAACGAGTTGGAACAATACAATCCAGAACTTCTAAACAAAGGTAGAATTCTTGCTATAACCAAGTCTGACCTTATCGACGACGAACTTGAAGAAGGACTTAGCAAAGATCTACCTGATATTCCTTGTGTGTTTATCTCTGCCGTTTCTGGCAAAGGAATAGACAAATTGAAAGATATTCTTTGGGACGAAATCAATAAAGAACCTGTGTATTTCGATTCAACACTTGTACACAAAGACAAAGATTTCACTCGCTCATTTGGCGAAGCCGAAGATGACAATTGGGGTGATGATTTTGACTTTGATGATGAGGATTACGACGACAACGCAGGTGGTCATATGATAGAGTAAGATTCTAAATATCTCCTTTTTGAAGTTTATTTAGAGTAATTCAATCACTCTAAACTATGATGTTTTGTTTAGGAACTTTCTCCCAACTAAACTTATCTAGCAACTCACTTAGAGTTGCTTTTCTGTTTTCAGGGATAATACCTGCATAATAGCCTAATAGACCTAAGATTTCTTCGGCAGAGTATCTTTTTCTAAGTTCACCCATATCAAGAGATTTATCTCTTTTTGAGAGTCTAGCGCCACTCTCGGCAGACATTAGAAGTGGAAAGTGATAAAATTTAGGCACAGGAAGACCCAATAAATTGTAAAGATAAATTTGTGAAGGTGTAGAATCTAAAAGGTCATTGCCACGAACCACCTCTGTAATACCCATAGCTGCATCATCTACCACCACAGCAAGCTGATATGCAAATGTGCCATCTATTCTACGTACTACAAAATCTCCACCCACATCATATAAAGATTTAGATTGCTCTCCATAAACTCCATCTGTAAAATTTATGGTATTATCCCCTACTTTTATTCTATAAGCAGGGTTTCTAAGTTTTGAAAGTTCTATTATTTCCGCAGAAGACAAATCTCTGCATTTACCAGAGTAAATAGGCCTACCGTCTGAAGAATGCGGAGCAGATGCTGCTAGTAAGTCTGCACGCTTGCAAAAGCAAGGATATATTAAATGTGAGAGTTTATTAAATGCCTCCTCGTAGATTTTGGCACGTTCACTCTGATAATATGGACCAAAATCTCCCCCTTTACTTCCTCCTTCATCCCAAACTAAGCCCAACCATTTTAGGTCTTCTTCTAGCATTTCAGAATACTCTTTTCTACTGCGTTCAGGATCTAAGTCTTCTATTCTAAGTACCCATTTTCCACCTTTTGAGTGGGCAGATAAAAACGAGAGCAATGCGCTAAACACATTGCCCAAGTGCATTCTACCAGTAGGAGAAGGTGCAAATCTACCTCTATTTTCTGTCTGGTGATTTATCACGGAAGAATATTTGTAGTGGTGTACCAGAGAAATCCCATTGTTCGCGTATCTTATTTTCCAAGTAGCGTTTATATGGGTCTTTCACATATTGTGGTAAGTTTGCAAAGAATAAAATTGTTGGCACCTGAGTATCAGGAATTTGCATTACATATTTTATCTTAATGTATTTACCTTTGATTGCTGGTGGTGGATAATTATCTATTAGTGGCAATAGATATTCATTTAGTTTTGGTGTTGGGATTCTGCGACGTCTGTTTTCAAACACACGCATTGTTTCTTCAATTACTTTGAAGATATGGTGTTTTGTAAGCGCAGAAGCAAAGATAATTGGGAAATCTGTAAATGGTGCAAAACGTGCACGAATAGCTTCTTCCATTACTTTTACAGATTTAGAAGTTCTTTCTTCTACCAAGTCCCATTTGTTTACACATACCACAAGAGATTTTTTGTTTCTTTGGATAAGTGAGAAAATATTTTGGTCTTGACCTTCTATACCACGTGTTGCGTCTAGCATCAAAATACATACATCTGAGTTTTCGATAGCTCGAATTGAACGCATTACAGAATAGAATTCAAGGTCTTCATTTACTTTAGATTTCTTTCTAATACCCGCTGTATCAACAAGATAGAAAGACTTTCCAAATTTATTGTATTGTGTATAAATAGAGTCACGAGTAGTACCAGCTATGTCGGTAACAATATTTCTTTCTTCACCAATGAAAGCATTGATAAGTGAAGATTTACCTGCATTTGGACGTCCTACCACAGCAATACGAGGAAGTGAAGCGTCGAAACCATCATTGCTAAGCTCGTCTGGAAGCTGTTTTACCACCTCATCTAGCAAGTCACCTGTTCCAAAACCACTAAGTGATGAAATACAGAATGGGTCGCCAAGACCAAGTTTGTAAAACTCTGCAGATGAATAGATTAAATCGTTGTTATCAGTTTTGTTTACTACAAGTAGAACTGGTTTTTTGCTAGTACGAAGCACTTTTGCCACTTCCATATCTAAGTCGCAAACTCCACTTTGCACATCTACCAAGAATAGAATTAGTTCAGATTCGTCGATAGCGATTTTTACTTGTTGGTTTATGGCATCTTCGAAAATATCGTCAGAATTTGTCACTAAACCACCTGTATCTACTACAGAAAACTCTTTTTTGCCCCACTCTGCCTTGCCATATTGACGGTCACGTGTGGTGCCAGCTTCTTCACTTACAATAGCTCTACGAGATTCTGTTAAGCGATTGAATAAAGTTGATTTACCTACATTAGGTCTTCCTACTATTGCTACTAATGCCATATTATTGATTGTTTAATTGGTAACCGAACATTTTTAATTGTTTGTCGCGATTACGCCAGTCTTTTTCTACTTTTACAAATAATTCTAAGAATACTTTCTTTTGGAAAAATGCTTCTACATCTTTGCGAGCCATCATACCTACCTTCTTAAGCATAGAACCACCCTTGCCTATGATAATTGATTTTTGAGAATCACGTTCCACATAAATCACAGCATTTATGTGAATAATTTTGTTGTCTTCTACAAATTTCTCAACTACCACTTCCGAAGAATATGGAATTTCTTTATCGTATAGTTCCAATATCTTTTCGCGGATAATTTCTGTTACGAAAAATCTTGCAGGACGGTCTGTTAAAGCATCTTTGTCAAAATATGCAGGAGACTCTGGAAGAAGTTCTTTTATTTGTGTTAAAAGATTTTCTACGTTGAATTTTTCTTTTGCGCAGATAGGAATAATGCGAGCGTTTGGAAGCACTGTTTTCCATTTATCTACCAAATCTTCCAATTCTTTTTGAGAAGACAATAAATCTATCTTGTTTATTATCAAGAAAATAGGAGTTTGCATCTTACGCACTTTTTCTAGGAAATCTAGATTTTTGTCGTAAGACTCCACTGTATCCGTCACATATAGAAGCACATCTGCATCTTTAAACGCCGACTCCGACGCTTCCAACATAGACTCTTGAAGGCGATAATTAGGCTTTAAAGCCCCTGGAGTATCGGAATACACTATTTGAAAATCTTCTCCATTAACTATACCCATAATTCTATGACGAGTGGTTTGAGATTTTGAAGTAATAATAGAAATTCTCTCACCCACCAAGGCATTCATTAATGTTGACTTCCCTACGTTTGGATTCCCAACGATATTTACAAAACCTGCTTTATGCATATTTATTAAATTAAGATTACAAAGATAGTAAAAAGTTAGCATTTTTCAAACTACCTTCAATTCTTAAGAATTAATTTAAAGGAGGGATTTTTTAGGCGTCGCGAAGTGCGAGGAACCGGAGTTTACTAAACGTAAATGAGGATTCTGCGCACAAGCGCAACGACACGTGTTGATGACCAACGGGAATAAAAGCACCCTTTAAATTAGTTCTTATAAAGTCCAATCTGAGAGATTATCCTGAGACTCTATCTGCGATTCTACTTCATCTGGTAGCGAATGGAAGAAATCTATTCCTGCTTGTTTTTCTACATCATCTATTGTTGTGATATAAGTTAAAATTGGCTTAGAACCAGCCTCGTTTTTACAAACAAATGCAAGTGTTGTCCAACCTTTCTCGCCCTTGCGAAGAAGCACTTTATAAAAAGCATCTGGAATAGCTATGTTGTGTGTATTACCCATATAAAGTGGATCAGAAGAAACTATTGGACCTGTTACCACATAAACACTATCGTATTTCATAGCTACATCACGAACAAAATTTTCTATGTCAAGCCAGTTATCTCTATTTAAACTTCTATTTTGAGGACAAATATTAGAAGTGTAAAAACATTCCTCCATAGCAGTTTCATTCCACTTCATAGAAGCAGCTGGAGCCATATGACCACGGTCCATTTTGTATGGATTCTTGGTATAATCACTGTGAAGTACTGGATCTGCAACAAGTGGGTCTGGTGAAAATTTGTTTTCACGACCAAATTCTCCATCACATCTTTCACGAGTCATAAGATATGAAACCCAATTTGGCAAATAAGTATCCTTGTTATACCCTATAGTTATAGCATAATGTTTTAAAATCTGCTCATTCTCATTGTTTAAGGTAATAGGATCCTCAATTTTAACACCTGAAATGTTTACAGGCGCACTTTCATTCTTACACATTGATATTAAAGAGGTAAATCCTACTATTAATACCAACAAAACTAACTTTTGTATTATATTCATCTTCTTTTTCATACCACAAAGATAAAAATTTTATTTTAGATTTCCATATCTATTTTATGGAATTTTATTTTGTATTTTAGAATTTTGATTGTATATTTGTGGAAATTTAAAACGATGCAAATATTTACTGAAAAACCACTTATTGATTTTATTGAAAGGCATCCCAAAATGAGGGTTGCAGTTCAAGATTGGGCCGACAAAATAAAAAAGGCCGAATGGAAATTTATAGATGACATCACCATCGATTTTGATAACGTGGAGATAAAAGACAAACAAACTGCTATTTTTCATTATAATATAAATGGCAAGTTTCTAAACATAGAGATTATGTTTATAGGGAAGTTTGTGTACGTAAGAGAATTGCTGTGCAAGTGAAAGCAGAACTAAGCTTGCTTAAGTTATGCCGAATGTTGCGAGTTAGTGAGAGCAGAAGCAAAGTTTACTTTGATTATGCCGAACGTAAGCAACTTCAGCGAAGCTAATACGCAGCCAGCAATCATGAGGGCGTAGCCCGAATAATTAGGAGTTAGGAATTAATGTGCAAACGAGAGCAGAGTCAAACTTGTTTGAACTATGCCGAGTGCAGTCATTAATCACGAGCGAAGCGAGTAATTAGGAATTAGGACGAGTTGATGACCGAAGTGAATAAAATCACGAGCGTAGCGAGTAATTTGTAGAAAACAAAAAAACAATAAACAATCATATGAGTAAAATAGAAAATATAGAGCAATACAATTGGGCTGTAAACCGAGTTGAAGAGCTATTGCAAGTAGTTAGTGAAGACTCTGTAGAATACGGAGGGAGGAAAATCGAATTGGAGTTGCTATCTGGTTTAGTATCAGACTATTCCGAAGAGAACTTCAACATTGGCAGGCCTACACTACCAGAAGTAATGAAACTGCGCATGGCACAAATGAACCTTACACAAGGTGGACTTGCTAAACTTATTGGTGTTAGTCCTTCTCGCGTTAGCGAATACTTAACAGGCAAATGCGAGCCTACCCTAAAAATTGGTCGTGAGATTTGTAGTAAACTTAATATATCACCAGAAATAGTTCTAGGGGTATAAAGTTTTTAAAGGGTGATTTTCACGCCTTGCTTGCCCTCACAATCATTGCCTACGGCGATTCTGCTCACGCTCGGGATAATAAATAAATTTATTCTCCTCTCGCTTAACCGCAGAATTCATTTAGGCTAACTAAACTCCGGTTGTTCAGGCGGCACAAGTCTAAAAATCCCCACATTAAAATCTTTATAAATAAAATATAAATTCATTAAGATGAACCTACATACATTTTTACAGGAGCAACTTGAAAAAGTGCCTGTGGCGAAAGCTAATTATGAGAAACTAAAACAAATTAAAACCAAAGAGTTTGAGTTTGATGGATATAAAATTTACGTGCATTTCAATCCTGCACGTGCAGTGTCGTCGCTTGCAAAGCTTGATGCAAAAAGCATTGCAGAACGCCCATGCTTCCTTTGCTCTAAAAACCGCATCGAAGGACAAACTGCTATAGATTTTAAAGGTAAATACGATATTTGCATCAACCCCTTCCCTATTTGCGACGAGCATTTTACTGTGGTGTCAAAAATTCACGAGCCTCAAAGCATCGAAGGTAAAGTGCGTGATTTTCTAGATTTAGCAAAGCTGTATTCAGACTTTATTGCGCTATTCAATGGGTCAAAATCTGGTGCGTCTGCTCCAGACCACATGCATTTTCAACTTGTAAACAAGGATTATTTCCCATACACTGTAGAAACCCAGATGCCTGGAGTGGTTGAAAAAATTGTTCTTCGCTCAAACAACGCAGAAGAGTTAGAAACAAAAGTAAATGCGCAATTAGAGTTGTTGCAACGCGAGGGAGAACTTCCTGCAAGCCATACAAACCTATTTTGTGAATACAAAAATGATGAATGGGTGTTTACTATTTTCCCACGTATCACGCACCGCCCACGTCAATTTTTTAGCGAAGGCGAAGACCGCCTCATGATGAGCCCTGGCGCCATTGACATGACTGGTCACCTCATCGCCGCCCGCGAAGAAGACTTTGATAAAATTACAAAAGAGGTGATTATTGATATATTTAAGCAAATAAGCAAAAATGAGTAACATACGAGTTGGTATATATACAAGAGAGAGGATTCGCGCTGTATTTCATGGGGAATACAAGCACGGAGAGGAAGTGATAAGCGGAGAAAAGGAAATCTGTGAGGCTGGTTGGTACATACCAATGAGCGAAGATTGCAGTTTTTCGCTAATGGATGTGACAATTGGCATTGATTTTCATTGGGAAAGAAACGAAACTCAGACATTTAAGGGCTGTTTGGAGGTGATGAAAGCAAAAAATGGGGGACTTACTGCAGTAAATGTATTGGATATTGAAGATTACTTGCAAAGCGTGATTTCATCTGAGATGAGTGCCACATCACACATGGAACTACTTAAGGCACATGCAGTTATATCACGCAGTTGGGCACTTTGCAAAATTCAGCGTTCACTACAAGGGAGTGCTTTTGCATGCCAAGAAAGCGAAGGTAAACGCATTTGTTGGTACGGAAGCGAACCTCACGAAGGGTTTGACGTGTGCGCCGACGACCACTGCCAACGCTACCAAGGACTACGTGCCAAAGATCACAAAAATGCCATAAAAGCGGTGCAAGAAACGAAAGGATTAATACTTTGTCATAAAGAACATGTAACTCCTAACTCCTCACTCCTAACTCCTAACTCTGATTACGAGATTTGTGATGCTAGATTTTACAAGTGTTGTGGAGGGGTAACTGAGGAGTTTGAAACTTGTTGGGAAGATACGCACTTTGATTATTTGGTAAAAGTGGAAGACTTTCCAAAAGACGTATTGGTGACCGATAGGGAACAAAGGAGAGTTGATCTCACCACCGAAGAAAATGCCAATCGGGCCCTTCGACAAGTTCAGGGACCGATGAACCTCACCACCGAAGAGGGTGCTAGAGAGTGGATTATGTCTTCACCAGAAGCATTCTGCAACACCAATGACAAAAAGATTTTGAGTCAAGTTTTGAACGATTACGACCAAGAGACCATCGATTTTTACCGTTGGAAAGTGGTTTATAGTCAAGAAGAGCTTACCGCACTAGTAGCACGCCATGCTCCACAGTTGGGCAAAATTATAGACCTAATTCCTTTAAAACGTGGAGTTTCGGGCAGAATTTATGAATTAAAAATAGTGGGAGAAAACAGCAGCATCATCATTGGCAAAGAATTAGAAATACGTAAATGGCTTTCAAACAGCCATTTATACAGCTCTGCATTTGTAGTTGAAAAAGAAGGCGACACTTTCACTTTGCACGGAGCAGGCTGGGGACACGGTGTGGGTCTTTGCCAAATAGGAGCTGCTGTGATGGCAGAGAAAGGATATACATACAAAGAGATTTTAGCACATTATTATCCAAATACAGACATCCAGTTAGGAATTTTTGTGCAAACCGAGAGCAAATAAGTTTACTTAATTTACCGAGGTACCGCCAAAAATCACGGACGCAGTCCGTAATTAGGAGTTACATTTACAAATCAACATTAAACAATCTACACTAATCATGAACAATTATAGAAACCCTTGGTCTTGGATACCAACCTTATACTTTGCAGAAGGCTTGCCATACGTTTTGGTAATGACGGTATCCGTTATTATGTACAAAAACCTAGGTTTATCCAACACGGATATAGCCTTTTACACCAGTTGGCTTTACTTGCCTTGGGTAATAAAACCGTTTTGGTCGCCTTTTGTTGACCTACTTAAAACCAAACGCTGGTGGATTACCACCATGCAACTACTTATAGGTGCTGGACTTGCAGGCATTGCATTTTGCCTACCCACATCGTTCTTTTTCCAAAGCACATTAGCCATATTTTGGCTAATGGCGTTTAGCTCGGCTACGCACGATATTGCCGCCGACGGATTTTACATGTTGGCATTAAACGAATCGGAGCAATCACTTTTTGTAGGCATCAGAAATATTTTCTACAGAATAGCCTCTATCACAGGCCAAGGTCTGCTAATTGTATTAGCTGGTATGCTTGAAAAATGGACGGGTAATATTCCCTACGCGTGGAGTTTAGTATTCTTTGTATGCGCAGGACTTTTTATTGCCATAGGTTTATATCATAGTTATCAACTACCTAAACCAACTGCAGACAAAGGCGCATCGCTTGGTAATTTAGGGCACCTTTTTAAAACATTCTTCCAAAAGAAAGGCATTGTGCTTTCACTTGCATTTATTTTGCTTTATCGTTTGGGCGAAGCCCAGCTGGCAAAACTAGCTTCACCTTTCCTACTAGACAGTCCTGAAATGGGCGGTCTAAACCTCAGCACCGAACAAGTGGGTATTATATATGGTACTATCGGGGTGATAGCCCTACTTGCAGGGGGCATTATCGGTGGCATTGTAGCAAGCAAACACGGACTAAAGAAATGGCTTTGGTACATGGTAGCCGCCATGAATTTGCCAAATCTTGTTTATGTATATTTAGCATTTGTACAGCCAGAAAACTTTTGGGTTATTAGCAGTTGTGTGGCAATTGAGCAATTGGGTTACGGATTTGGATTTACTGCCTTTATGTTGTACCTAATTTATGTGGCACAAGGTCCATATCAAACTGCTCACTATGCCATTTGCACAGGTTTTATGGCACTTGGCATGATGCTTCCGGGCATGATAGCGGGTTGGCTTCAAGAGTTGATGGGATACGATTGGTTCTTTGTTTGGGTATGCCTTTGCACCATTCCAGGCATCATCCTAGCAGGATTTTTACCGATACCAAAGGATTTCGGCAAAAAATTGTAGTCGAATAAAAAGAGGCAGACTAAAAATTTTTAGTCTGCCTCATTACAAATTTTGATTTACTTTTATTCTACGCGCAATACAGGGCGGACTGATTGCCCGTAGTAGCGGCGGTAGTAGAACCAATAGAAGTTGTCCGAACTAAAGTACAAGTAGTAAGCGTAGTTCGAACTGTACATATAAAGTGAACTACTCCAGTAGTAGCCGTTAGAACCCGCATCGTCCAAGTCCGAATAGTAGCGACAGCCTGCGGCAGGCAAGAAAATACTATTGCCGTTTATCTTACTTGTTATTTTATAACCATTAACACCATTTAAAGTAGTCCATGTCCAAGTGGTATATGATGTGTTTTTTAATTCATCTTGCTCTGCTTTGGTTGGCATACGCCAATCGCCTCCCCAATTGGCATTTGCGGCGTCGTCTGCTAGTTCCAATACGGTTTTATTATCTCCGATAAAATTACCATAATCATCATACCACACAGCAGAGGTTTGTCCGTCATCAAAGGTATATCTATTTACAGCAGACCCAGAAGAAGCTCCATCGGTCATCCATTTGTAAGTATCCCAATAATAATAATCTTTTGGCTCGGTTTCGCCCCATGCGAAATAATCACCGTAGTCTTCTGGAGATTCTGCACCTACATTCATTGTAGCCCAAAGAAGACCAGAAGGAAGACCTAAATCTACATATTCGTGACCATTGGCATTGACAGAAGAGTCTTCTCCTTCATCTGGTTTGACAGGTTTATCATCATCTACATCTTCATTATCTGTATTATTATTACTTTCCCTAACTAGACGCACAGATTGACCGTAATAGCGAATATTGTTGGCTATAGTAACTCTACTTGAACTAAAGAAAAAATCATATGCAGTGCCTGGATCTATATCTGTAGCCGCCCAATAAGCGCCATAATCCAGCATATTCAATATTGTAGATTCAAAACGAGCACCAGAAATAGGAAGAAATACAACACCTGAAGCTTCTAATTTTTCCCATTCTGAAGCACCAAATTTTTGATAATAACCAAAGCATGCTATACACCTATCACCATCATAAGTACCAGACTTGAATGTTACACCACTTGGGCAAGTCCAATTATCAGGAAGAAGAATAAGACCATTAACGCCTTCTACCTCTGCAACACCCATCAAATTTGTAGCATTTGCACGACCACTAATAATATATTCCCATTCGTCTTTGGTCAATGTACGCCATGTATTTGGCTTGTAATCACCTATTTTATTTACACCCCAATCTACAAAGGTTTGGTATTCATAATAATCTATTACTGCATTTGTAGGATTATTACCTGTACCCCAACCAAATAAATCTATCCAACCATTATAAGTAGAACTGATATTTTCATTATATCCTCCTATATAGTCAGTTTGATTTGGAGCAAAACGCCACTCATCATTTGCTGCATGATACTGCAAATTGCCAGGAGAGAAAGTAATAGTTTTTGTTTCAGAAACAGAGAACGATTTTGCTACAAAAGTACCATCGTAAACAGGGTCGTCACCAGGTTTGATAGGTTCATCGTTTTCTTCCTTATCATCTGGCTTTACAGGGTCATCTTCTTTGTCTGTTGGGTCTTCATCATCTGGAAGAATAGGACTATCTGGAGTATCAGAGTCATCTGGTTCCTGTATCTGAGGATCAAATGTGATACTATCCACACGAGAGGCAATATACTCCACACGAGTACCATCATTGAAGTGAAGATACATCTTTATTTGTGCCATTACTGATAACGATAACATCAGCAAAGCTGAAAGAAGTAATGTAAACTTTTTCATAAGGTTTTATTTTATTTAATTTATTGCAATTTTGAATTGCGGACGCATGAGCCATGCGTCCCTACAATTATAACTTAGCTAGCAACGCCGCCATATCGGGTAGCACCACATCGGCAGCGGCTTGCCAAAGGTCGTCGTCGGAAAGGATGCCTGTGTTTACAGCAATGGTAAAAATACCCGCTCCTTTTGCAGAACGCACCCCGAGAGGAGCATTTTCTACTACCATAGCTTCATTGGGCTGTAAGCCTGCTTTTTCAAGTGCCATAAGATATGGTTCTGGATCTGGTTTCCCTTTTTTTACATCGTAGGCAGTTACCATTTTCTCTTTACAGAAAGTATTTGGGAAATAATGGTTTAGTGTATCTAGCAAACTTGCTTGTCCTGAACCAGTTACAATATAAATTTCAAGTCCCAACGATTTCACTTTTTCTAGCACCTCTGCCATTCCACGCATTGGAATTGGGTCTCCAAAAGAATCAAAAATACGACTTTTATTTGCATAAATGCGTTTAATATCATCCTCAGATGGCACTCCTCTACCATGCGCTAAAAACACATCCGTTACTGTACCAGAACCTGTTCTACCCTCTTGAAGATAAACTTGATATTCAGAAAAAGGCAAACCCTCCAACGCCATAGCCTCACTCCACGCTTTTGCATGACGTGGCATAGAGTCAAAAATCACCCCATCCATATCAAAAAACACAGCTTTTGGCATCCACTCACTAAAATTATTTTCAGATAAATATTTATCTACTATATCTTTAGAAAAATTCATTAGAAACTGATTTAAAATTTTGCACAAAAATACAAAATAGATTACAATTATTTCTTATCTTTGTTTCTTAAAATGAAAACAATGATGAAATTTATAAAAACATTGACATTCACTGCAATAGCTATATTTCTAGCTTCTTGCATAGGCGAACCAACTAGAAGTCCATTGATTCAAGTAACTGGTTTAGCAATTGATTCTACATCAATAGAAAGTACAGCCACTCCTGTTCCAGTAGGCGACACGTTGAAAATTACTATGAATTTACAAGGTTTTGTAAATGATTTAGAGTATTTTCAAATAGACATGGACAGAGAATACGCCAAAGACTCTATTGCAGACACTGAAGCATTTTTAAAATATTGCAACCCCTTGTATAGTAAACCAGAGGAAGGCATATATAGATTTAATGCAGGTATTAGCAATATCCGTTGCACCCTGTATATAATTCCAAAACGTTCTAAAGAAAACGAAAAAGAAGGAATACCTGTTAAATTCAACCTTAAAAGTAATTGTAACCTAAGTGGCGAGGCAAACCCTTACCCTTTACAATTTAATTATTATATAACCAACAAACAATGAAAACACTTAAAGAACTCGTAAGAGAAAATATTTGGGAACTTAAACCATATTCATGTGCTAGGGACGAATTTAAAGGAGAAGCCAAAGCATATCTAGATGCGAATGAGAATCCATTTAACACACTATACAATCGTTATCCAGACCCACTTCAATGGGCTGTAAAAGAAAAAATCGCAGACATTAAGTACGTGAAACCTAGCCAAATTATGCTTGGCGTGGGTAGCGACGAACCTATTGACCTTATATTCAGAGTATTCTGCGAGCCTAAAATAGACAACGTAGTAGCAATCAACCCTACCTACGGCATGTATGGCGTATGCGCAGACATCAACAACGTAGAATACAGACAAGTAAACCTAGAGGCAGACTTTTCACTTAATGCAGAAAAAGTACTTGCTGCGGCAGATAAAAATACGAAGGTTGTATTCCTTTGTTCTCCAAACAACCCAACTGGCAACTTGCTAAATACTACAGAGATAGAAAAAATCTTAAAAGGATTTGACGGCATTGTGGTAATAGACGAAGCCTACATAGACTTTTCAGATAAAGCTAGTTGGATTTCAAAACTAAACAAATATCCTCAAATGGTGATTCTTCAAACCTTCTCTAAGGCTTGGGGACTTGCAGCTGCACGTTGCGGTATGGCATTTGCTTCTGAAGAGATTATTTCATTCTTCAACAAAGTAAAATATCCATACAACATAAACATTCTTACCCAAAAACTTATTTTAGAAAAACTAGAAAACATAGACATCAAAGAAAATTGGGTAAAAGAAATACTATCTCAACGCACATTGATGATTGAAGAACTTGAGCAACTATCAATTGTTACACACATCTACCCAACCGACGCGAACTTCGTATTGGTAAAAGTAGATGACGCAAACCTACGATACAAACAACTAGTAGAAAAAGGAATTATCGTGCGCAACAGAAACAGCGTAACACTTTGTGAAAACTGCTTACGCATAACAATCGGCACCGCTCAAGACAACAAAGAACTATTAAACGCACTTAGATCACTAGCATGAAAAAGAAAGCACTTTTTATAGACCGCGACGGCACTATTATCATAGAACCACCTATTACAGAACAAGTTAATAGTCTAGACGAAATGACATTCCTTCCTGGAGTGATTCGCAATCTATACTTTATTGCAAAAAACTTGGATTTTGAACTAGTGATGGTGACAAACCAAGATGGTCTTGGCACAGAAAACTATCCTCAAGAAGTGTTTGACTCTGTTCAAAACAAAATACTAGAAATACTTGAAGGTGAAGGCATTACATTCTCTGCTATTCATATTGACAAGTCTTATCCACACGACAATCTACCAACTCGCAAACCTGGCACAGGAATGCTTACAGGATACATGGACGGAAGTTACGATTTAGAAAATAGTTTTGTGATTGGCGACCGCCTAACAGATGTGAAACTTGCACAAAACTTGGGTTCTAAATCTATCTTAATCACCTCTGAATTAGGTAATTCTGAAGCTACATTTGAAGCTGAAAATTGGGACCAAATAGCAGAATTTCTTTTCGCAGGCGAACGCAAAGCAACTGTTGCTCGCAAAACAAAAGAAACAGACATCAACATATCTATAAACCTAGACGGCAACGGCAAAGCAAACATAAGCACAGGCCTTGGTTTCTTTGACCACATGCTAGAACAAATTGCAAAACATGGTGGCATCGACCTAGATATTGCAGTAAAAGGCGACCTTTATGTTGATGAGCACCACACCATAGAAGATACAGCAATTGCGCTTGGCGAAGCACTTTATATAGCACTTGGCAACAAAAGAGGCATTGAACGCTATGGTTATAGTTTACCTATGGACGACTGCCTATGTAGCGCAGTGCTAGACTTTGGCGGACGTGCATGGCTTGTATGGGATGCAGATTTTAAACGCGAAAAGATTGGCGAAATGCCAACGGAAATGTTCCTTCACTTCTTTAAATCGCTTAGCGATGCTGCAAAAATGAACCTAAACATTAAAGCCGAAGGTGAAAATGAGCACCATAAAATAGAAGGTATCTTTAAAGCATTGGCAAGAGCATTGAAAATGGCTATTAAACGAGATATCTATAAATATGAATTACCAAGTACAAAAGGTATGTTGTAATTCAAAAAAAAGTACTATCTTTGCACGAATTTTGTATAATTTAAGAAAATGAACCAACTATCTAACAGATTAAACGCTCTTTCTGAGTCAGAAACCTTAGCTATGTCTCAAAAAAGTGCAGAACTTAAAGCACAAGGCATAGATGTGATTAATTTAAGTGTGGGTGAACCAGACTTTTTCACACCAGATCATATAAAACAGGCAGCTAAGGAAGCAGTTGATAACAACTTTTCTTTCTATTCTCCAGTTCCTGGTTATCCAGCACTTCGCAACGCTATCGTAGCTAAACTTAAAAATGAGAATGGTCTAGATTACACTCCAGCACAAATCGTATGTTCTGGCGGTGCAAAACAATCTGTATGTAACGCTATTTTATGTTTAGTAGATAAAGGTGACGAAGTTATTATTCCAGCTCCATATTGGGTAAGCTACGTAGAAATGGTAAAACTTGCAGAAGGTACCAATGTTATTGTTGAAGCTGGCATTGAACAAGACTTCAAAATCACCCCAGCGCAACTAGAAGCTGCTATCACTCCAAAAACTAAAGCACTTATTCTTTGTTCTCCTTCAAACCCTACAGGTAGTGTTTATTCAAAAGAAGAACTTCAAGCACTTGCTGCTGTGCTAGCAAAATATCCAAATGTATATGTTATCGCAGACGAAATCTACGAACACATCAACTATATTGGCAAACACGAAAGCATCGCTCAATTTGAAGAAATTCGCGACCGCGTGGTTATCATCAACGGTGTTTCTAAAGCTTATGCTATGACAGGTTGGCGTATTGGTTGGATTGCTGCTCCACTTTGGATTGCTAAAGCATGCAACAAACTTCAAGGCCAATATACCTCTGGTCCTTGCTCAGTTGCTCAAAAAGCCGCAGAAGCAGCTTACACCGGCGACCAACAATGCATTGCAGATATGCGCGCTGCATTTGAACGTCGTAGAAACCTTGTACTTGATATGCTAAAAGACATTCCAGGTCTTCAAGTAAACGAACCAAAAGGTGCATTCTACGTATTCCCAAAATGTAGCTCATTCTTTGGCAAAACTGCTCCTAACGGTAAAGTTATCAACGATGCTGCAGACCTAGCAATGTACTTACTAGAAGAAGGTCACGTAGCTTGCGTAGGTGGTGGCGCATTTGGTTCTCCTGAATGTATCCGTATGTCTTACGCTACATCAGACGAAAACCTAGTAAAAGCATTCACTCGCATCAAAGAAGCTTTAGCTGTTTTAAAATAAGATACAACTTTTCTAAATAATAAAGGGCAACATTTCAAAAGAATGTTGCCCTTAGTTTTTAGTGTGCCTATAAGCCGGGTTCTGTGCTTTTGTTAAACAAAAGTGTTTGTCATTTATCTACTACTACCCTCACGAGTAGTCTCTAGCAACCTACCCCCTGACATCGGACGGACAGCCCTACGTGCGTCAGTATACTTGGTCTTGCAATCCGTGGTACGCACAGCCATATATGTTGCCATATACGCTGGTGGGCTCTTACCCCACCTTCTCACCCTTACCCTAAACGGGCGGTTATTTTCTTCTACGCTCACCTACCATCACTGATAGCTTCTACTTTCAGAAACACGGTGTCCTATATTGCCCGGACTTTCCTCTTTTTTTGCCCCGAGAGGCAAAACCAGCGACAAACCGTCACACTTGTTTGCAATTAAGGATGCGAAGATAGTATTTTATTTTAAAAAAATGATTTATTTTACTATTTATTTTTGAAAATCACATAAGTTTTTACTACATTTGCACTTTATTTGCCAAAAATATATACTATAAGATGAGACAGCTTAAAATCGTAAAATCCATTACTAATCGTGAAAGTGCTTCCTTAGATAAGTATCTTCAAGAAATTGGCCGCGAAGGCCTTATTGTCGTAGAAGAAGAAGTCGAACTTGCTCAAAAGATAAGGAACGGAGACAGACGCGCATTAGACAAATTGGTTCGTGCCAATTTACGTTTCGTTGTTTCTGTAGCAAAACAATACCAAAACCAAGGTTTAAGCCTTCCAGACCTTATCAACGAAGGCAACTTAGGTCTTATAAAAGCCGCAGAAAAATTTGATGAAACACGTGGTTTTAAGTTCATTTCTTATGCAGTATGGTGGATTCGTCAATCTATCTTACAAGCATTGGCAGAGCAATCTCGTATAGTACGTCTTCCACTTAACCAAGTGGGTTCACTAAACAAGATCAATAAAGCATTTTCTCGTTTCGAGCAAGAACACGAACGTCGTCCTTCTCCAAAAGAATTATCAGAGGAATTAGATATTCCTGTTGACAAAATTGCTGATACGCTAAAAGTATCTGGACGTCATATTTCTGTGGATGCTCCTTTCGTAGAAGGTGAAGACAATAGTTTATTGGACGTATTGGTCAACGAAGAATCACCTATTGCAGACCGCGAACTTATGAACGAATCTCTTTCTAAAGAAATTGATAGAGCATTAAATACTCTAAGCGAAAGAGAAAAGAAAATTATAGTTTGCTTCTTCGGTATTGGTTGCCAAGAGATGACACTAGAAGAAATCGGAGATAAGTTTGGCTTAACACGCGAACGCGTTCGTCAGATTAAAGAAAAAGCTATCAGAAGATTAAAAACCAGCGCACGTAGTAAACTACTAAAAAGTTACTTAGGATAACAACTTAAAGAGGCTAACATTAAGTTAGCCTCTCTTTTTTTATATCCTCTCCAATACTGTTTTAATGAGCTTTTCCATGTAGGGTTTGTAGTCGCCGATGAAGCGTTTGCCGAAGCGATTGGCAATGATGAGGCAGATAGTAAGGGCCTTGTGACCAAGCATTGCAGAAAGACCTGCGATGGCAGAGCCTTCCATTTCAAAGTTGGTGACTTCGTGACCATTATAATCGAAACCTATAATCTTATTGTTTAAATCGGCATCTGCTAGTGGCAGGCGAATTGCCCTACCCTGCGGACCATAAAATCCTGGAGCAGAAATTGTCACTCCACGCACCATATCATCTTGAGCAATACGCTCTAAAAGCTCTTCAGAATCTTTTACCACGTATGGATATGCAAATTTAGAAGAATAGCCAGTTTGCGCAATAAACTCTTCACTAAAATCTGACTCTATAACCCTTTCGCTATCAGCGTAATAATTCAATAATCCATCAAAACCAAGCGAATATTCAGAAGCCACAAAAGTACCTTCTGGCACAAACTCTTGAAGTCCACCAGAAGTACCAATTCTTACAAGAGAAAGCGAAGTTTTTTCTTGCTTATCCTCACGATTCTCTAAATCGATATTCACAAGTGCATCAAGTTCTGTAAGCACAATATCAATATTGTCTGTGCCAATGCCAGTAGAAAGCACTGTTAGGCGTTTACCTTTGTATGTGCCGGTAATTGTTCTAAACTCTCTGTTTTCCACACGACACTCTATGGTATCGAAAAACGACGCCACCAAATCTACCCTATTTTGATCGCCAACCAATATGATTTTGTCAGAAATTTGTTCTGGCAACAAATGCAAATGAAATACCGATCCATCTGCATTTAGAATTAATTCTGAATCTGCATACATAATTGAAACATTTTTTTGTAAATATAAGAATTTTATCGAAAATGTTTGAAAAAAAAAACGTATTTTTGCAACTTAAAATTATTATATCCAGTAATAATGAAAAACACAAACAAAAATACAGCAGTACTTTTACTTCACTGTCCTGACAAACAAGGTATTATTGCGGCAGTGACCGAGTTTATAAACATCAACAAGGGTAATATTATTTACCTAGACCAACACGTAGATAAGGTAGAAAAGATTTTCTTTATGCGTGTGGAATGGGAATTGGACAATTTCCTTATCCCAACCGAAAAGATAAACGAGTATTTCCAAACCCTACTTGCGAACAAATACGAAATGGAATTCCAAATCCATTTCCAAAACCAAAAACCTCGCATGGCGCTGTTTGTTTCTAAACAAGCACACTGTATGTACGACCTTCTAGCTCACTACGAAGCTGGCGACTGGAACGTGGAAATTCCACTTATCATAAGCAACCACCCAGACCTAGAACACGTGGCTAAAAAGTTCAACATTCCTTACTATTGCTTCCCAATTACAAAAGACAACAAAGAAGAGCAAGAAGCAAAAGAAATGGAATTGCTAAAAGAATACAACATAACATTCTCTGTATTAGCAAAATATATGCAAATAATTTCTCCAGAATTTATTAAAGCATATCCAAACAATATCATCAATATTCACCACTCATTCCTACCTGCATTCGTGGGTGCAAAACCATATCACGCAGCGTTTGAACGTGGTGTAAAAATCATTGGTGCTACTTCTCACTACGTAACAGAAGAACTAGATGCTGGTCCTATTATTAAACAAGACGTGGCTCGTATCTCTCACAAAGACAGCATCGAAAACCTTATTCGCAAAGGTCAAGACTTAGAAAAAGTGGTGCTTTCTCGTGGTGTAGAAAAACACATTGAAAGAAAAATTTTAGTTTATAAAAACAAAACTATAGTATTCGGATAATACACCGATGGTAGTTGTAATTAAATATAATGCAGGAAACATTCATAGCGTAGTGCACGCATTGCGCAGAATTGGTGTGGAGCCTGTAGTAACAGACGATAAAGAACTTATCCGTAGCGCAGACAAGGTAATTTTCCCTGGCGTAGGCGAAGCCGAAACCACAATGAATTACCTTAAAGAAAGAGGATTGGATACTCTAATCAAGAGTTTAACTCAACCTGTTTTGGGCATCTGCCTTGGAATGCAACTTATGTGCAAGCACTCAGAAGAGGGCGATGTGGATTGCTTAGGGATTTTTGATTTACCTGTAAAGAAATTTATCCCTCTTAACAGAGAAAAAATTCCTCATATGGGATGGAATCAGGTAGAAAACCTTAAGTCGGACCTTATGAAAGGCGTTACAGAGGGCAATCACGCATATTTTGTACATAGCTTTTATGTACCATTATGCAACGAGGCTATTGCAACAACTAATTACATACAAGAGTTTGCAAGTGCTCTTAACAAGGACAATTTCTATGCTACACAATTTCACCCAGAAAAAAGCGGTGATGTAGGAACAAAAATTTTAGAGAACTTTATTAATTTATGATAGAATTAATCCCTGCCATAGACATTATCGACGGCAAATGTGTACGCCTTTCACAAGGTGATTACAACAGCAAAAAAACATACAACGAAAATCCGCTAGAAGTAGCAAAGAGTTTTCAAGACCACGGCATCAAACGCCTACACCTTGTAGACCTAGACGGAGCTAAAGCTCAACACATTGTAAACTACAAAGTGCTTGAAACCATTGCTTCTAATACAGATTTAGTAATCGACTTTGGTGGCGGACTTAAAACAGACGAAGACCTACGCATTGCATTTGAAAGTGGAGCGAGCATGATTACAGGCGGAAGCATTGCGGTGAAAAATCCTGCTGTGTTTGAATCATGGATTAGTAAATTTTCTGGCGAAAAGATTATTCTAGGTGCAGACGTAAAAGACAAGAAAATAGCAGTGACAGGTTGGTTGGAAGACACCGACACAGACCTTTTCCCTTTTCTTGACTCCTATATAAACAAAGGCATAGGCAAAGTCATTTGCACCGATATAGCAAAAGATGGTATGCTTCAAGGCCCATCAATTGAACTTTACAAAGAAATAATGAATGCTCACCCTACCCTACACCTTATTGCAAGTGGCGGTGTGAGTAGCATGGAAGACATTATAAAGCTAGATGAAGCAGGCATTCCTGCAGTCATCTTTGGCAAAGCAATATACGAAGGCAAAATTTCATTGAAAGAATTAGAAAAATATGTTAGCTAAAAGAATTATCCCTTGCCTAGATGTGAAAGACGGCAAGACAGTAAAAGGTGTAAATTTCGTAAATTTCCGTCACGCTGGTGACCCAGTAGAAATGGCTGCTATGTATAGCGAAGCTGGCGCAGACGAATTGGTATTTCTAGATATTACTGCTTCTCACGAAGGCAGAAAAACATTTGTTGACGTAGTGAAACGCGTAGCAGAAAGCACAAGCATTCCATTCACAGTAGGTGGTGGTATTGGCGAGCTTTCAGACGTAGAAAGACTACTAAACGCAGGTGCAGACAAAGTTTCTATCAACTCTGCAGCACTTCGCAATCCTCAGTTAATCAACGATATCGCTAAAAACTTCGGTTCTCAAGTATGCGTAGTAGCTATCGACGCTCAATTTGAAAACAACGAATGGATTTGCTACCTAAACGGTGGTCGTATTCCTACCGAACGCAAACTTGTAGAATGGGCAGTAGAAGCTCAGCAACGTGGTGCAGGTGAAATCCTATTCACAAGTATGAGCCACGACGGTGTGAAAACTGGTTATCCAAACGACGCTCTTGCTGCACTTCACGAAAGCCTAAACATCCCAGTAATTGCATCTGGTGGTGCAGGCACAATGGAACACTTCAAAGATGCATTCCTAGTAGGTAAAGCAGACGCAGCTCTAGCAGCAAGTGTATTCCACTTCGGTGAAATCAATATTAAAGAATTGAAAGAATATTTGAAAAACAACAATATCCCAGTAAGATGAATTTAGATTTTGAAAAACAAGGAGGACTTATTCCAGCCATTATTCAAGACGCTGTTACAAACAAAGTTTTGATGCTTGGTTATATGAATAAAGAATCTCTAGACAAAACTATCGAAACTAATAAAGTTTGCTTCTATAGCCGTTCTCGCAACTGCCTATGGACCAAAGGTGAAACAAGTGGTAACTTCCTAAACGTAGTTTCTATTAAAGAAGACTGCGACAACGATACACTACTTATCAAAGTAAATCCAGCTGGTCCTGTTTGTCATACAGGTGCAGACACTTGTTTCAACGAAGTGAATAAAGAAAACCCTATACTTTTCCTAAGCACTCTTCAAGAGTTTATCAACAAACGCTACGAAGAAATGCCAGAAGGTTCTTATACCACATCTTTATTCCAAAAAGGCGTGGCTAAAATGTCTCAAAAAGTGGGTGAAGAAGCTGTTGAAACTGTTATCGAAGCTATGGCAAACAACAATAGTCGCCTTATCTACGAATCTTCAGACCTTCTTTATCACTTAATAGTGCTTTTAACATCAAAAGGACTTCGTATTGAAGACTTAGCAGAAGACTTAAAGAAACGTCATAAAGTAACAAAAGATGAGTACCCAAACCAATAATACACTTATAAAATATAACGGTGTAGAAATCTGCCAAAAAGAACAAGTAGTTCTAAAAGATGTTTCTATAGAAATATCTGCAGGAGAATTCTATTACCTTATTGGTTCTGTTGGTTCTGGGAAAAGTAGTTTACTTAAAACTATTTATGCCGAGTTACCTATCACAGAAGGCGACGCTCAAGTATTTGATTTCGATCTAAATGAGATTAAACACAAAGAGATTCCATTTCTTCGCAGACAAATGGGTATCATCTTCCAAGACTTCCAACTTCTAATGGACCGCACTGTATATGAAAACCTTTATTTTGTTCTTAAAGCCACAGACTGGAAGGACAAAAACGCAATGGACAAGCGTATAAAAGAGGTTCTTAATGAAGTAGGAATGAATAACAAAGGCTATAAAATGCCTCACGAACTTTCTGGTGGCGAGCAACAACGTATAGTAATAGCTCGTGCTCTGCTTAACAAGCCTAGATTAATTCTAGCCGACGAGCCTACAGGAAATCTAGACCCAGAAACTGGCAATGCTATTTTAGACCTACTACACGGCATTTGCGAAAAAGAAAACACTGCCATAATAATGGCAACTCACAACCTAGGTCTGCTAGAGACTCACCCTGGAAAAGTTCTCAAAGTAGAAAATCACAAACTAGTATAAAAAAAGGCGAACTTTATAAGTTCGCCATTTTTATTGCGGTTATTGCACCCTCAACACCTTTATTCCCGAGTTCTCCGCCACATCTATCCAATGCTTGTTGAAGAGTATTTACGGTTAACAAACCGAAAATAACAGGTGGAAATCCTTCACGTGCATTAAGTTCTGCTATGCCTTGTGTTGTGCCTGAACACACATAATCAAAATGAGGAGTATCCCCTTGAATTACGCAACCCAACACTATAATAGCATCATATTTTTTCTTTGATTGAAGATATTTTGCCGCATATGTTAGCTCGAATGCCCCTGGCACATGCACTACATCCACATCTACAGCACCATTTTCTTCTAAGGCTTCCAACGCACCTTCCAAAAGTTTGAAAGTAACATTAGAATTCCAATCTGCCACAGCAACTGCATAGGATTGCTTTGCAACTATAGCCTTATCAGGCATAGAGTTTGCATCGTATTCTGAAAGGTTATGTAGCTTACTTGCCATTTTTTAGAGCTGCGTTTTCAATAAATTTATCAATTTCGTCGATATCTGTAATACCAGTAATTTTACCTTCGCAACGAGATTTAAGTTCTTTATAAGCATCTAATGCTTTAGCATAATCACCTAGAGATTCGTATGCACGACCAAGTTTCATAAGTGAAGAACTTACAACTAAGATATTTTCAGATTTTGCAGCTTTTTTGTAGCAAGAGATAGCTTCTTCTGTGTCACCTTTCATTGCATAGCAGTCTCCTAAAGTAGCTTTTACTGTGTATTGAAGAATATTATCAGAAGCAGAAAAATCTTTTAAGAATGAGATTGCATTATCATAATCAGCCAATTTAAAGTATGCAAGACCTGCATACGCTTTAGCCAAGTTGCCAGATTTTGTAATTGAATATTCATCTGCTGCAGCAGCAAAACCAATAAATTCAATGCTATCACCATTAATAGCTTTTTCGTATTGACCTGCAGCATAATAAAGCTGACCTAATGCCATTTGTTCTGCAGCTTCTGCAGATTTTGGTTGAATCATAAAGTTGTCTACAACCAACCAACATACTAATACTGCAACAATTGCAGCTAAAGAATAAAGTAAAGGTTTTTGATTTTTTTCTAAAAATGCCTCAGATGTGCTTAATGCACCTTCAAAGTTCTTTAACTCTTGTTCTGCAGCATCAACTTGATTATTTTTTTTGTTTGCCATGATATAATTATTTATTGTTATTTTTATGTATAGGGACGTCTGCGTGCAGCGTCCTAAGTTTTTTTGTGTATTAGAACTGCAAAGTTAAACTTTTTCTTGATATAATAGCAATTTAAACACGTGTTTTATAAGATAAAATAAGATTTTATTGAAAATTTCTTCTGATTTGTTTTGTAATTAAAAGAAAAGTATTACCTTTGCACTGCCTTAAGGTTCCTTGGCCGAGTGGCTAGGCACCGGTCTGCAAAACCGTCTACGGCGGTTCGAATCCGCCAGGAACCTCAACAAAAAAAGCGATGTTCAAACGAGCATCGCTTTTTTTATGTTTACATGATTGTAAATTATGTTTTAGAATTTACTTTATTACCATCTCTGTTATCACTGGCAAGTGGTCTGAAGGATACTTTGCTAAGCCCATATTATCGTCGTCAGCTAAATATGATAGAATTTCAGCTCCTGTTTTTTCATATAAAACTAGGTCAATTCTTTTAGGAGAATTGTCACTTGAGCTATATAATCCTGTATAAGTATTTCCTTCCCAAGCACATTGTGTTGGATATTTAGCTTGTTGAGTCTCATTACATACATAAGCTCCTAGTGCTTGGTCTCCCATAATTTTATAAGAATCATACCAACGTTGAGATAGCATAGTGTATGCAGGTTCTGTAATTTCACAGTTGAAGTCACCAACAAAGAAATATGGTAAGTTTCCTGCTACTTTTGGCACTTCATTAATAGCTATTTCTGCTTGTTCTGTACGCACTTGCACTTTTTCTGGAGTGTAGTTGTGATTGAAGTGAGTTGAGAAGAAGAAGAATTCCTTACCTGTAGTTCTATCTTTAAGTTTTATCCATGCAACAAGTCGGTTGAAATCTGAATTTTTCACTTTACTTGCTCTGTATGGTGTAGAAGAAAGGAAGAAACGACCTTGATCTAGCTTCACATATCTATCTTTTTTATAGATAATACCTGTTTGTTCGCCAGATGCACCTGATAAATTTTCTTTACCATTGTCACGACCATAACCGATATATTCATATTCGGTTAATTCTGATAAGAAATCTGGAGATTGATTTTTAGTAATTTCTTCAATACCACAAACATCCATTTTATGTCTGCGAATCATTTCAAACACATAAGGTTTTCTAAAAGTCCATGAAAGTTCACCTTTATTTGAGCTATCGCTTGCTCCATTCCAATAACGAATGTTGTAGTTGCAAATTTTGTGTCTATCTGAATATGCACGTTTTGCAATAGGATCAAACACAGGAACTAAAGTAGTATCTTTAGAAATTGTGAATGAATCGCGTGCTGCACAACCTTTTAAAAGATTTGATCCTGTAAAAATATGATCTGCATCTGGAATAAATTGAAAATAAATCTTAGCGTTTTTGTCAAAAATTGTATCAGATGCAGCTAATTTCGCACCATTAATAAAGACCTCACCACCCTCAAACTCACCTAAAGTAAGTTTATATGTTGTAGGTTCTGGTTTTGAAGGGTCTTCTGGTTTTGGAGGTTCAGGGGTCGGATTTTCACATGCAGCAAAAGCAAACATCATTGCCGCAGGAACTAATAATAAGAATAATTTTTTCATAAAGTTTTTTATTTTTGGGGTTTTAAATATCTGATAAAGTAAGCCACCTCATCGACTTCTCGTCTAGAAGCGGGATAAGTTCTTCCATACGTTTTGCATTCTTTTGAAGGGTATCCATATCTAGTGTGCCAGATGCAAAACCTTCTTCAAGAGTTTTCTTTTCTTCTTCTAGCTGAGCAATTTCCACTTCAAGAGCCTCCAATTCACGTTTCTCAGCAAAAGAAAGCTTCCTTTTGGCTTCGTTGCGTGGTTTATTGTTTTGTGTTTTGGCAACATTTTCGCTAGTAGTAGCCTTTCTAGCAATGGCTTCTTGCTCATTTCGCCAATCACGATAATCGGTATAGTTGCCAGGAAAATCTTTTATTTCGGCATTACCTTTAAACACCAACAAGTGGTCCACCACCTTGTCCATAAAGTAACGGTCGTGCGACACCACTATCACGCAACCTTTAAAATTGATAAGATAATCTTCTAAAATATTCAGCGTTACAATATCTAGGTCGTTGGTAGGTTCGTCGAGCACAAGGAAGTTTGGATTGCGCATCAACACAGTACAAAGATAAAGTCTGCGTTTTTCACCACCACTGAGTTTGTAAATATAGTTGTGCTGAGTCTCTGGTGCAAAAAGGAAATGTTGCAAAAACTGAGATGCAGAAAGCTTGCGTCCGCCACCCAAATCTACCTCTTCCGCTATCTCACGCACTGCATCAATCACCTTCATTTGGTCGTTGAACTTAAGCCCCTCTTGGCTATAATAACCAAAACGAACAGTCTCACCTATATCAAAACTTCCAGCATCAGGTTTTTCCAGACCTAAAAGCAATTTTATAAAGGTGGATTTCCCTGTACCATTGGCTCCAATAATACCCATTTTCTCATATCGAGAAAACTGATAATAAAAATTGTCAAGTATTTTAAGGTCGCCAAAAGATTTGCTTATATATTTTGCTTCAAAAATCTTTGAACCTATATAAGTTGATTTATTTTCTAGTCGTACTTTACCATTATCAACCTTTTGCGACACCTTTTCTTGAAGTTTGTAAAAATCTTCAATCCTAGATTTCGCCTTGGTTGCACGAGCCTGTGGTTGACGACGCATCCAGTCTAACTCTTTTCTAAACAAATTGTTAGCGCGAGCTAGTTCTGCATTTGTTTGGTCTATACGTTCTTGGCGTTTTTCTAGATAATAACTATAATTTCCTTTATAACGATAAAAACGTTTATTGTCTATTTCAATAATTTCGTTGCAAACCCTATCCAAGAAATACCTATCGTGAGTGACCATTAGTAGGGTAACATTAGACCTATTTAGATAATTTTCTAAATACTCTGTCATTTCTAGGTCTAAATGGTTGGTTGGCTCATCGAGAATAAGCAAATCTGGTTCTTGAATCAACACATTTGCCAGTGCCACACGTTTCACCTGGCCACCTGAGAGTGTACCCATAGGTTGGTCGAAACGAGTAATATTAAATTTAGTTAGAATTTGTTTGGCTTTTTGCTCGTTTGCATACTCGCTAAACGTTTCTAGCACAGTAACTTCTGGAGGAAAATCTGGAAGTTGTTTTAAATACGACACACGCAAATCACGTTTTGTTGTAATCTTACCTGCGTCCATTGGCTCCACACATGCTATAATATTTAGGAGTGTGGTCTTCCCTGCCCCATTTTTAGCAATAATCGCTATTTTCTGACCTTGCGATATCTCAATATCAACGTTTTCGTACATCAAATCGGCGCCAAAACGCTTAGTCAATCCTTCTATTTGCAAATAACTTACCATATCAACCTACAAATATACAATTTTTTCACTATTTTTGCAGTCTATATATAAAATTATGAATAAAATAATAAAATATTCTATACTACTGCTAGTAGGTCTTTCAATTGCTTCTAACGCATTGGCAGACAAAGGTTTTTGGCATCCTGCCTTTGTGCCAGATTCTATTCAAGAATACATTGAAGAAGAAGGTGATATTACCCTAGAAAACATCTACAATGCAGATTCTACAAAAAGTTTAAACAACTACGTGGTTTACCTAAACAACGGCTATACCGCTAGTTTAATTTCTAAAAATGGTTTATTACTTACATCATACGAAGCCATTAAACCATACATTAACAGTGTAGATTCACTAAAAAATGGTTTCCTTGCGGAAGACGTTTTCTATGAAAAACCTATTTATAATCTAACTGCATTTTTTCACAACCAACCAGATAGTGTAAAATTTGGTGATATTCGTTTGGTTTATGTTCCAAACCAAGCACTTGCAGAGCCAAACATAACAAATGAATATTCAAAAAATAGATATAATGCAAATTTTGCTCTGCTTAGAATATACGCAGACCGCGACAACAAGCATTCAAACTACAACAATACGAACCAACCATTTGTAACAGATAGTTGTTTAACAATTACACGTCACTACGCAAACGAAAATGACTTTGTTTTCTATCTTGGTTATCCAAACATTAGCAAAAGAAATCTTTCATCTACAGATATTTACGAAAAATTTCAACTAGTAGATAGTGCAAAAATTGTTGGTTATAAATTCCTGACCGACTCTGCTATTTATTTTGCGCACAAAGAAATTGAAACAATAAAAAGCAAAAAAGAGAATTTAATATACCCAACTCTAATAAAAGAGAAGCAAAAACAAGAAAACGAATTTACCATTTGGGCGGCAAATCATGAGAAATTCGAATCTGCTTTGAGATACTCAAACAATATTACTTTCATGAGAAAATATCAGGCAGAAAGAAGAAAATCTGGTTTTCTTTACAATTTGAGTCAAACTTTGTTTGAAAAATCTGTTGTGCTTTCAATGGGAGAAATCCTTGTAACCATGACAGAAGAAAACACAATGGAAATGTATGCCAAATTGGCCAAACTTTATGAAAGTTACAAACCAGAAAGAGAAAAACTTGTGCTTAAACAAATGCTTGAATTCTACGCTACACATTGCGACAGCATTTTCTTGCCAAATGTTTATTCGGATATAGCACTAAATTACAAAGGCAACATCGACAAATATCTAGATAAACTGTTTAAAAAATCGTTTGTAACAGACGAAAAACGTTTCAACAAGTATCTAGACAACCCAAAAGAAGAGGTATTCAACAAAGATATGCTTATTGTACTTGCAAAAGACATTCTTAAACATAAAACTTTGGTTTACAACTACTTCCATAGTTTTGACGAAGACATGGCTAAGGCATACAAACTTTATAGAGAAGGTTGTTTGGTGCTAAATTCAGATTTTTACCATGCCCCAGACGCAGACTATAGTTTGAGAATGGGATATGGCTACGTTAGCACTTATAGAAACAATCCAAGCTTTAGTGTTTCTGCTATATCTTATTTGGGCGACATAAACATAAATTCTATTTTAGAAAGCCCTGCGCTTGATTCGCTTACTTTCAGTAAACTAAACGATGCTGATAGCATTAGAACAAGTTTCCTTACCACTTGCGATGCACCGCTATTTAGAATGGGCGAACCTGTGTTCAACCTAAAAGGTGAAATCATTGGTATGCTTACCTCTGGCAACAGAGAAGCAGAACTAGGCGAATATTTTTATGACAATAGCTTCCGCACCATTGCCACTGACGTAAATTATTTAATGTATCTGCTAGACAATGCCGAAGCCGACAATATTTTGGAAGAAATTGTTCTGGGCGAAGAAGAGAAAATCGTTGATATTGAATATTTTACACCAGTAGATTCGCTACTTATCCCAAATGATTCAATATTAATGCTAAATGATTCACTAAGGATGTTGAATGATTCGCTGATGATTCTGAACGATTCAATTGCGATTGACTCATTGTTAGTTGACAGTACAACTCCTAACTCCTAATTATTCCCTAACGGTCATCAACACGTCCTAACTCCTAACTATATGCGCATTGTTGCCGACTCATACATACCATTCCTTAAAGGACTACTAGACGACGTAGCCAAAGTGGAATATTTACCACCTGCCGACATCACTGCAGAAGCGGTAAAGGATGCCGACGCGCTTATTGTTCGCACTCGTACCAAATGCAACGAAGCCCTGCTAAAAGATAGCAAAGTACGCTTTATTGCCACTGCCACAATAGGTTATGACCATATTGACACAAAATATTGCGCAGAAAACTGCATTGCGTGGACAAATTGCCCTGGTTGCAACGCCGACAGCGTAAACAACTATATTCACGCTGTACTTACCACTATTTTTGACGATTTAAAAGGCAAAACCATTGGCATAATAGGCGTAGGGAATGTAGGTTCAAGGGTAGAAAGAATGGCATTGAGTTTAGGAATGAAAGTTCTTCTCAACGACCCTCCTCGTGCAGAAAAAGAAGGAGACGCTGGTTTCGTTTCACTTAAAGAAATACAAGAAAAAGCCGATATTATCACCGTTCATACCCCACTAAACAAAGAAACCTTTCACTTAATTGATGAAGATTTCTTGGCTTCATGCAAAAATACACCCCTTATAATAAATGCCGCTCGTGGCGAGGTATGTGATACTTTAAGTTTGCTTAATTATAAAGGTGAAATTGTGCTAGATTGTTGGGAAGGCGAGCCAAGCATCAACCTCGAATTACTTAAAAAAGTAGTTCTAGGCACGCCACATATAGCAGGTTATTCTGTAGATGGCAAAGCCAATGGCACACGAATGTCTGCAGAAGCAGTTTGTAAGTTTTTTGGCATAAAAAAAGAAATAAAAATAGAAGTCCCAGGCGAAAAAGGCATACCTTATTATTATATAAAAGGTGAAAGTGATGCCCTAAAAGCGCATCCAGAACTCTTTGAAAGTTTTAGAAATAATTATCCGATAAGACGAGATAACATTGTTATCAGTTAGGAATTAATGTGCAAACGAGAGCAGAGTCAAACTTGTTTGAACTATGCCGAGTGCAGCCATTAATCGCCGTTAGGCAATTAGGAGTTATGAGTAGATACTTTATAACATTATCGTACAATGGAAAAAACTATCATGGATGGCAAATACAGCCAAATGGTAGTAGCGTGCAAGAGACTATAGAAAAGGCTCTTAGCACTATTCTGCGCACAGAAATTAGTATTGTAGGAGCAGGCAGAACAGACACTGGTGTGCATGCTAAAATGATGATTGCCCATTTCGATACTGATGTAAAATTTGATACAAAAGAACTCCCACGCAGACTAAACTGTTTCCTACCATCCGACATTGCAATTCAAAAAATAGAACCTGTAGCAGACGACCTTCATGCTCGTTTTAGCGCAACAAAACGCAGTTACGAATATCATTTAGTAACAGAAAAAGACGTTTTCTGCACAGAGACAGCATATTTTTACCCTGGAGCACTCGACTTCAACGCCATGAACGAGGCAGCAAGCAAACTATTCAACTACATAGACTTCACTAGTTTCAGCAAACTACATACAGACGTAAAAACCAACAATTGCACCATTTTTGAGGCACGTTGGGAACAGATTTCACCATCGCATTGGGTATTTCACATTAGTGCAGACCGTTTCCTACGCAATATGGTTCGCGCCATTGTAGGCACTCTTCTTATGGTAGGCACAAAGAAAATCACAGTAGATGGTTTCTGCAATATAATAGAATCTAAAGACCGCTGCAAAGCCGGCACCTCTGCCCCTGCCCACGGACTATACTTAACAAATGTCATTTATTAGTGAGGAGTTAGGAGTGAGGAGTTAGGAGTTTTTAAAACGTTAAATAAGTGACATCGTTTGCAGGTTTGATTTATTATTATTAACTTTGCAACGATTTTGTGTTAAAAATTATCTAAATCCTAAATAAATTTTTTAACTATGAAAAAGATTACTTTATTATTAGGACTACTTGTTGCTAGCATTTCTGCTTTATTTGCACAAGTACCTATGGCTACTGAGGATGTGATGCTTCAAGCATTCTACTGGAACTCACATGGCGAGACAAAATGGTCACAACTAAATTCTCAAGCAGGCGAAATTGCTGAATCATTTGACCTAGTTTGGCTACCACCTGCATCTTCAGCAGAATTTGGAGGTTCAAGCAATATGGGTTATCACCCATACCAATGGTCAAACTTAAGTTCTTCTTGGGGTGACAGATCTCAATTAACTACATTAATCAAAAGTTTACACAATGGCAATTGTAAAGTAATTGCTGACATCGTTGTAAACCACCGTTCTGGTAATAGTCCACAAGGCAACTTCCCAACAGACAACTTTGGCGATTATGGTTCACATACTATTCCTAACTCATGCGTAACTAAAGACGACGAGAACTCTAATGGTGCCGCTACAGACTACGACTACAAATGGAACGTACCTGGCGATATGTGGGGTGGTTATTCAGCTGCTCGTGACTTAGCACATAGCAAATCTGAAGTAAGAGAAGCTATTAAAGCATACCTTAAATGGTTAAAAAACAATATCGGATTTGATGGCTTCCGTTACGACCTTGTAAAAGGCTACGATCCAAAATACACAGCAGAATACAACACTGCTTCAGCACCATATTTCTCTGTAGGTGAATTCTATCAATCTAACTACGACGACTTAGCTGGTTGGGTTAATGGAGCAAGCAAAAAATCTACAGTATTCGACTTCTGCTTCAAACAAGCAATGTATAATTGGGGTGGCGGTACAGACTATAGCAAACTAGTATGGAAGGATGGTAACATAGATCGCCCTGCTGGTCTTATCCACAACCCTGGCATGCGTCAATATGCAGTTACATTCATCGACAACCACGACACAGCAGAACCTCATGAAGGCGCTTGGGAATTAAAAAACAACATCGAACAAGCAAATGCTGTAATGTTATCTGCTCCTGGTATTCCATGCGTATTCTGGAAACACTGGACAAAACACAAATCTGCTATCAAACAAATGATTGCAACACGTAAAGCTATGGGTGTAAACAGTAACTCAGACGTTAAAGTAACAAACAAAAGTGGCTACTACGAATCTGTTGCAACTGGTACAAAAGGAACACTTATCTGCCGCATTGGTAGCTGGTCTGGTACTCCTGATGGATACACAGTAGCATGTAGCGGTAATGGCTGGGCTTATTATACAAGCAAATCTGTTAATCCTAACCCAAATCCAAATCCAAATCCAAATCCAAACCCAGATCCAACACCTGGCCCTACTCCTGACCCAACACCTGGAACTACAGGATATAGCCTTTTAGTTAACGGAACAGACCTATACAATCTAACAGACGAAGGTGCTTGGGACATAGACCCAACATACAACCAATTCTCACTTACTGGTGTAGCACTAAAATCTGGTGACACATTTGTATTCTATAACAACTCAAACGGAGAAACTTGGGGAAGCGTAACTGTAGACCCTGCAAGTGTTGCAGGTATCAGTGGTACCGGAACAAACTTTAGTGTTAGTGCAGATGGATGTTACTCTGTATACTTAAAACTAAAATTCCAAGCTGATAACGTATACTTTGGAGAAGGTTCTGATTGTAGCGGTGTAACTCCAACTCCAACTCCAGACCCAACTCCAGATCCAACACCTGACCCAACTCCAGACCCAACTCCAGACCCAACACCTGGAACTACTGGATATAGTATTTTGGTTAATGGAAGCAAACTTTACGCTTTAACAGACGAAGGTGCTTGGGATATGGACCAATCATACAACCAATTCTCACTTACTGGTGTTGCTTTAAAAGCTGGTGATACATTTGTATTCTACAACAACGCAACTGGCGAGACTTGGGGAAGTGTAACAGTAGACCCTGCTAGTATCTCTAGCATCACAGGCTCTGGTACAGACTTTAGCGTTAGCGAAGATGGTTGCTACTCTATTTATTTAAAACTAAAATTCCAAGCAGACAACGTATACTTTGGTGAAGGTTCTGATTGCAAACCACTAGATATCATCGAAGCAGAAGCAGTAGAACTAAACATCTACCCTAACCCAACCAATGATTATATCAACATTGATTGTGCAGAAGACGTAGAACAAGTTGTTATCAGTGCACTTAACGGTAGCGAAGTAATCAGAACTAAATCAACATACATCGATTTATCTTCTCTAACTCCTTCAATGTACTTCGTAAACGTAATGTTACAAAACGGAGACGTTGTAGTAAGCAAAGTTATTCGTAAATAACAAATCTCTATAAAACTTGAAAAAAGCGGTGCAAAAAACACCGCTTTTTTTTGTCACTACATAAAAAAATTGTAAATTTGCAAGACTTAAATTTAAGAGCCCACTACACTCTTAAAATTCAATTATTATATAATAACAAAATCTTATTTATTCCCCTCCACTTTACTAAAAAGTAAAGTTTTAAATTTTTATGGCAGAAGAAATCGTAAAGAAAAGAAGGGCACGTATTAAAGTTACTCCAGTAGAGGTGCCTGCAGCCGAGCCTATAGTAGAAGAAACAACTACTATAGCCACCCCATCTATACCTGATACAGAAGAAACAAAAGAAAATGTAGAATCTACAGAAAAACTAGAAACTATACTTTCTAAGACAGAAAAAAGAGTTATTCCTGAAAAAACATACGACAAAGGAGACAAACCATACGAGTTTGATGATTTAATTAAAGGTTCAGGAGTATTAGAAATAGTACAAGATGGTTATGGATTCCTTCGTTCTCCTGAGTACGATTATTTTCCATCTCCAGACGATATATATGTTTCTCAATCACAAATTAGACTTTTTGGTCTAAAAACCGGAGACACCGTAGATGGTCCTATTCGTCCTCCAAAAGAAGGCGAAAAATACTTCCCACTTGTAAGAGTAGAGAAAATAAATGGTCGCGACCCAGAATTTGTACGTGATAGAGTGCAATTTGAACATTTAACTCCTCTATTTGCAAATGAGAAATTCAACCTATGTGGTGGTAAGAGCACCACAATGGCAACTAGAATAGTAGATTTGTTTAGTCCTATCGGGAAAGGTCAACGTGGCCTTATCGTTGCTCAACCAAAAACTGGTAAAACTGTTCTTCTTAAAGAACTTGCCAATGCCATTTTGGAAAACAACCCTGAGGTTTACATGATTATTCTTCTAATAGACGAACGTCCAGAGGAAGTAACCGACATGGCACGTAGCGTAAAAGCAGAAGTTGTCTCTTCTACATTTGACGAGCCTGCAGAAAAACACGTTAAAGTGGCTTCTATTGTACACGAAAAAGCAAAACGTCTTGTAGAATGTGGTCACGACGTAGTTATCCTACTAGACTCTATCACACGTCTTGCTCGTGCATACAACACTACCGCTCCTGCTTCTGGTAAAGTACTTTCTGGTGGTGTAGATTCAAATGCACTTCACAAACCAAAACGTTTCTTCGGTGCAGCTCGTAACATTGAAAACGGTGGTAGTTTAACTATTATTGCAACAGCACTTACAGAAACTGGTTCTAAAATGGACGACGTTATCTTCGAAGAATTCAAAGGTACTGGCAATATGGAACTTCAACTAGACCGTAAGCTAGCAAACCGCAGAATTTTCCCTGCCATCGACATTATGGCATCTGGTACTCGTAGAGACGACCTATTACTAGACGAAAGCACTATGAGAAGGGTTTGGATTACACGCCAACATCTTTCAGACATGAATTCTATCGAAGCAATGGAATTCCTAAAAAAACAAATGGAAGGTACCATGAATAATGAAGAATTTTTATTATCCATGAACTCATAAATGAATTAAATTTTAAAACTTTTATAATTTTTAAAACAATGGCAAAAGAAAAAAAATTTCTAACCTGTGATGGTAACCAAGCTGCTGCACATATTTCATATATGTTCTCAGAAGTAGCTGCTATCTATCCTATCACACCATCTTCTACTATGGCAGAATATGTAGATGAATGGTCTGCTGCAGGTCGCAAAAACATTTTTGGCGAAACTGTATTGGTACAAGAAATGCAATCAGAAGGTGGTGCAGCTGGTGCTGTACACGGATCTTTACAAGCTGGTGCGTTAACAACAACTTACACCGCTTCTCAAGGTCTTTTACTTATGATTCCTAATATGTACAAAATTGCTGGTGAATTACTTCCTTGTGTATTCCACGTATCAGCTCGTACATTAGCTTCTCATGCTCTTTGTATCTTCGGTGACCACCAAGACGTTATGGCTTGCCGCCAAACTGGTTTTGCTATGTTGGCTGAAGGTTCTGTTCAAGAAGTTATGGACCTTGCTGGTGTAGCTCACCTTGCAACTATCAAATCTCGTGTTCCTTTCTTAAACTTCTTCGATGGTTTCCGTACATCTCACGAAATCCAAAAAATTGAAGCTCTAGAAAACGAAGATTTAGCTCCACTTATCGATCAACAAGCTCTTGCAGAGTTCCGTTCTCGTGCATTAAATCCAAATAACCCAGTTATGCGTGGTATGGCTGAAAACCCAGACCACTTCTTCCAACACCGCGAAAGCAGCAACAACTATTACAATGCTGTTCCTGCTATCGTTGAAGAATACATGAACGAAATCAACAAAATTACAGGTCGCAACTATGGTCTATTCAACTACTATGGTGCAGAAGACGCAGACCGCGTAATTATTGCTATGGGTTCTGTAACAGAAGCTATCCGCGAAACTATCGACTACTTAATGGCTAAAGGCGAAAAAGTAGGTTTAATCGCAGTTCACTTATATCGTCCATTCTCTGCAAAACACTTCTTAGCTGCTCTTCCAAAATCAGCTAAACGTATTGCAGTGTTAGACAGAACTAAAGAACCAGGAGCAAACGGCGAACCTCTATACCTAGATGTTAAAGATATTCTTTACAACATGGAAGACGCTCCACTTGTAGTAGGTGGTCGTTATGGTTTAGGTTCTAAAGATACCACTCCTGCTCAAATCCTTGCAGTTTACGAAAACCTTGCAATGAACGAACCTAAAAACCAATTCAACATTGGTATCGAAGACGACGTAACCTTCACTTCTCTTCCTAAAAAAGAAGAAGTTGCTGTAGGTGGCGAAGGTATGTTCGAAGCTAAATTCTATGGTTTAGGTGCAGACGGTACTGTAGGTGCAAACAAAAACTCAGTAAAAATTATTGGTGACAACACCAACAAATACTGCCAAGCATATTTCTCATACGACTCTAAAAAATCTGGTGGTTTCACCTGTTCTCACTTACGTTTCGGTGACAATGCTATCCGCAGTACATATTTAGTAAACACTCCAAACTTCGTTGCATGCCACGTTCAAGCATACCTACGTATGTACGATGTTACTCGTGGTCTTCAAAAGAACGGTACATTCCTATTAAATACTGTTTGGAACGAAGAAGAACTAGCTAAAAACTTACCAAACAAAGTTAAACGCTATTTCGCACAAAACAACATTACTGTTTACTACATCAACGCTACCAAGATTGCTCAAGAAATTGGTTTAGGTAACCGTACCAACACCATTCTTCAATCTGCATTCTTCCGTATTACTGGCGTTATTCCAGTGGAACTTGCAGTAGAACAAATGAAGAAATTCATTGTTAAATCTTATGGCAAAAAAGGTCAAGACATCGTTGACAAAAACAATGCTGCTGTAGATCGTGGTGGTGAATACAAACAACTTACTATCGACGCTGCTTGGGCAAACCTTGCTGACGACGAAGCTATCGCAAACAACGACCCAGCATTCATCAACGAAGTTGTTCGTCCTATCAACGCTCAAGATGGTGACTTACTTCCAGTTTCTGCATTTAAAGGTATCGAAGATGGTACTTGGTATGCAGGTACAGCTAAATATGAAAAACGTGGTGTAGCTGCATTCGTTCCAGTTTGGACTGCAGACAACTGTATCCAATGTAACAAATGTGCTTACGTTTGTCCTCACGCTTGTATCCGTCCATTCGTTCTAGACGAAACTGAAGCTGCTGGTCTAAACGCAGACATGATCGAAATGAAAGCTCCTGCTGCTATGAAAGGTATGAAATTCCGTATGCAAGTAGGTGTAATGGATTGTCTTGGTTGTGGTAACTGTGTGGACGTTTGTCCTGGTAACCCAAAACTTGGTGGTCCTGCTCTTAAGATGGTTTCTCTTGAAAGCCAACTTGCAGAAGCTGCAAACTGGGATTACTGCGTAGAAAACGTTAAAACTAAACAAAACTTAGTTGACGTTGCTGCTAACGTTAAAAACTCACAATTCGCTACTCCACTATTTGAGTTCTCTGGAGCTTGCTCTGGTTGTGGTGAAACTCCATACGTGAAATTATTAACTCAACTATTCGGTGACCGTCAAATCATTGCTAACGCAACTGGTTGTTCATCAATCTATTCTGGTTCAGTACCTTCTACTCCTTACACAACAAACGAAAAAGGACAAGGTCCAGCTTGGGCAAACTCTCTATTCGAAGACTTCTGTGAATTCGGTATGGGTATGGAACTAGCTAACGAAAAAATGAAAGCTCGCTTAACAGACCTTATGACTAAAGGTCAAACTTGCGACTGCTGCTCAGATGAACTTAAAGGCCTATTCGCTGAATGGATTGCAAACCAAAACGATGCTGCTAAAACAAAAGAACTTGCAGAAAAAATCATTCCTGCTGTTGAAGCATGTGATTGCGACATCTGCAAAGGTATCGCTGCTCTAAAAGGTTACTTAGTAAAACGCAGCCAATGGATTATCGGTGGTGACGGTGCTTCTTACGATATCGGTTACGGTGGTCTAGACCACGTGATTGCATCTGGTAAAGACGTAAACATCCTTGTATTAGATACAGAAGTTTACTCTAACACAGGTGGTCAATCTTCTAAATCTACTCCTGTAGGTGCTATCGCTAAGTTTGCTGCTGCTGGTAAACGTGTTCGTAAAAAAGACCTTGGTATGATTGCTACTACCTACGGTTATGTTTACGTTGCACAAATCGCTATGGGTGCAGACCAAGCACAATGCTTAAAAGCTATCCGTGAAGCTGAAGCTTATCCTGGTCCTTCTTTAATCATTGCTTACGCTCCTTGTATCAACCACGGTTTGAAAAAAGGTATGGGTAAAGCTCAAGAAGAACAAGAAAATGCTGTTAAATGTGGTTACTGGCACTTATGGCGCTACAACCCAGCGCTAGAAGCTGAAGGTAAAAACCCATTCTCACTTGATAGCAAAGAGCCAAATTGGGAAGGCTTCAAAGACTTCTTAAAAGGTGAAGTTCGTTACGCTTCTGTAATGAAACAATATCCAGAAGAAGCTGAAGAGTTGTTCCAAGCAGCTGAAGACAACGCTAAATGGCGTTACAACAGCTACAAACGCATGGAAAAACAATGGGCTGAATAATAAAACCTCTATAAACGAGAAAGAGTCGCAAATCTGCGACTCTTTTTTATATCATATTTTATAATTGATTTAAAAGGAGGGATTTTTAGACTTGTGTAGTTTGAGCAACCGGAGTTTACTTGACGTAAATGAGGATTGTGAGAACAAGCAAGGCGAGAAAATCACCCTTTAAAATCGATTATTTATAGATTCACTTTATCTGATAGTTCCGCTCCCGCCTTAAATTTCACAACATTTTTTGCTTCGATTGTCATTATTTCTTTTGTGCTAGGATTTACGCCTGTGCGACTTGCTCTTTCTGCTACTGAAAATGCACCAAATCCAGAAAGTGCTACCTTATCTCCTTTTTTCAATGCTTGAGACACTGATATTATAAATCCGTCTAAAGCTTTTCTTGCCATCACCTTACTTATGCCCGCATTATTTGCTATGGCATCTATTAATTCTGTCTTATTCATAATACTTAATTTTTTAGGTTATCACAAACATACAGATTTTTTTTGACTTTTTAAATATATCTCTGCCATAAATGTTAATTTTTTGCCTAACTTTGCAATAATTTTAACGAGAGATTAGAAATGTGGAGCTAGGACGTACTGATGAACGTCAGTGAATAATTAACTCCTAACTCCTAATCCCTAACTCCTAACTGTTCTCAACATGAACGAATACAGACCTATAAACAGAAACTTTCCGCCGGTAATTAAAAATTTAATTATCATAAATGCGTTATGTTGGTTGGCTTCAATGACTTTACCTAGAGTTTTAAACGTTGATATAGTAGAACTTTTCGGACTACACTATTGGGGAAGCGAAGCATTTAAACCTTACCAATTGGTTACTTATATGTTTCTACACGATACCTCATCTTTTAGCCACTTATTATTTAATATGTTTGGTTTGTGGATGTTTGGAAAGGACATAGAACTTTTCTGGGGTAAAAATAAATTTTTGATTTTTTACTTTGTTACTGGTATAGGAGCCGGTATTATTCAAGAATTGGTTTGGCATATAGACCTTTCTAAAGCTGCTGAAGCATTTAATATGTATGCGTCTACAAAAGATATCAATTTATTAAGACCATATTTAACCAACCTTACAGAACACACTTATATTCCTATAGGCAGACTAATGGAGCTAAAAGAGCAGATTCTTTCTAGCGCCGTTACTGTTGGTGCTTCTGGAGCATTATTTGGCATATTACTAGCCTTTGCTATGATATTCCCTCAAGCTAGAATGATGCTGTTATTCATTCCATATCCAATTAGAGCACCATACTTTGTGGCTATTTATGCTGTAATAGAATTGTTCTGCGGCGTGGCACAAACTGCAGATGGAGTGGCACACTTTGCTCACCTAGGTGGTATGTTATTCGGACTTATTCTTATTTTATTCTGGAAAAAATCTGGTAAATTTTATAATTAATGGCTAATATTCTAGAAGAAATTAAGCAAAGTTTCAACAATGGTAATTACCTTACCAGACTTATCTATATTAATGCAGGAGTTTTTCTTGTAGTAAAACTTTTGAGCATCATTTTTAGCACAATAGGTTTTTCAAATATATGGATAAGCTACCTCGAACTTCCTGCTTTCTTTCAAACACTTATACGACAACCATGGAGCATAATCACCTATATGTTTATGCACCACGATTTTTTACACCTAATATTCAACCTTTTAACTCTGTATTGGTTTGGTAAAATATTTCTTGAGTATTTTAACCAAAAACAATTGGTCGGATTATATTTTCTAGGTGGTATTGGCGGAGCATTATTTTATATAGCAGCATACAATTTTATTCCAAACTTAAATCTGCATATATTCTTTTCGTATCTTATTGGCGCTTCTGCCTCTGTAATGGCAATTATTTTTACACTTGTAAGATATTGTCCCGACAGAGAAATTCACTTGGCACTAATCGGACCGGTAAAATTAAAATATCTGGGAATTGGACTTTTAATTTTAGACATTATTGGTACTACCTCTGTAAATGCAGGTGGCAGCATAGCTCATATCGGTGGAGCCTTAACAGGATATTTGTTTGCACAATTTATTATAAATTCAGGGAAAGATATTACTGAACCAATTAATAAAATAATTAGCTGGGTAAATGATTTGTTTAAACAAAACAAAAAGCCTAAATTTACGGTTCATAGAAAAACTTATAAAAGTGACGAAGAGTGGAATATGGAGAATCAGAACAGAAAACGTGAGAATAACGAGGAGATAGACCGTATTCTAGAGAAAATAAAAAAATCTGGATATGCAAATCTGTCTGATGAGGAAAAGAAAAGACTTTTCGACTTAAGCAATAAGCAAATCAACTAATGAGAAAAAAGATTATAAATGTTATATTAATTATACTTAGTAGCATATTAACCTTGTGTTTAATACTGCTTAGTATAATGCCATATAGTCATATTATTTCATCGTATATAGGAAATTTCAGTTTGACTTTTCCATACGTTTTCATTTCACTTATTATTGTATTTATTGTTGCATTAATAAGATTTTCTTCTTGGAGTCTGCTTATTTGCCTTATAGGAGCAGGTTGTAGCATCCCTAATTTACTTAGAACATTTAGTTTTTCTCCTGAACTAGAAACTAAAAACACTGAAAATTCCATATCACTAATAAGTTACAATGTGCATTATTTCAATTTCTTTACCGAAGATAATGCCATGGATTATATTAAGTATTGTGATGCTGATGTAGTTTGTTTGCAAGAGTTTGCTTGTCACAAATCGCTGATAGATAAGTTCTCTCTACCTGCAATTAAGCTTAAACTAATAAAATATCCATATTCACACATTGAGTTTCTGGGTGGTAACAAAAATATGAAGAAAGGCATTGCTACTTTTTCTAAATATCCGATTATAAAGAAAGAGAAGATAGATATGAATAGTAACAATCATGGTGCAATAAATTCATATATAAAAATAGGTAAAGATACTGTTCAGGTAATAAACTGCTATTTGGAGTCTAATAGACTTACAACAAAAGACAAAGATATTACCAAATGGGCAAAAGACAACGAACCAATAAAAGAGATTTATCACAAACTGAGCGATGCTGCGGGGAAAAGGCGTACACAAGCAGAAAAAGTGATTGCTAAGAAAAATGAGAGTATTGCTTCTATAGTTTGCGGAGATATGAATGACGTACCTAGCTCGTTTGTATATAGAAGATTGAGAGGCGATTACAAGGATGCGTTTCTAAGCTTGGGCAAAGGTTTGGGCAATACTTTTCATGAAGGAATCTATAATTTTAGAATAGATTACATATTTTTTAATAACTTTGTAGAGCCACATCTATTTTCAATAGATAAAATTAATAAATCAGATCATTACCCTATTTTATTTAAATTTGAATTATGAAAGGATTAATTACTAGATATTACGTTATTTACGTACTACTTCTAGCCCTATTTGCAAGTATTCATTTTCTTATGCCACAAATAGAGCTAAACCCAGACAATGCATATATAGTGAGTGTAGTTTGCATTTTCTTCTTATTTACTATTCCCGCTACACTAAAATTATTCTCTGTGAAGACTAAAGGGAATAAAAAACTTAAAACTAGAGAAGAAAAAGAAGCAAACTATATACTTTGGGCACAAATTCAAATGTATATGGTAGCACTACCTGCCGTAGTATCTGCTATCGGCTACGGTTTTCTTAAAGATAAATCAACTATCTTCTGCTACCTAATAGCTTTCATTGCTCTTATTATGTGCAAACCTAGTAAAGAAAAGATGGAAGATTGTTGCAGAGATACAGATGAAATTTAAATTACTAAAATTTTTACATTATGGAAATTATAGCAGTTGATTTTGATGGAACTATAGTTGAGCATGCATTCCCACAAATTGGGAAACCTATTCCATTTGCCATTGAAACCCTACTAAAACTTCAAAAAGAGGGTTATAGACTAGTACTTTGGACCGTGAGAACAGGTAGACTGCTCAACGAGGCTGTGCAATACTGTCGTGAACGCGGACTAGAGTTTTATGCTATAAACTGTGAATATCCAGAGGAGAAAATCACCCCGGATACTGGCAGAAAAATAGCTGCAGATATTTACATCGATGACAGAAACCTTGGGGGACTGCCTGATTGGGGTGTAATTTACTCTATCATAAAGGGCAAAACTACTCCTACTTATGATATGGAATATGCTCACCCAAAATCTAAAGGTTTTGTAGAAAAAATCAGAAAAATTTTCTATTGATATGTGGCTTAAAAATGACATTTTAAAGTTGAGGGCACTAGAGGAGTCGGACTTAAACCTATTGTACGAATGGGAGAACAACTCCGACAACTGGCTTTATACCAACACTTTAATGCCATTTTCTAAGCATACTCTACTTGAATACATTAGAAACTGTAAAACAGATTTTCTGTCTCAGGAAAGTTTAAAACTTGTTATTGAACTGAGCAACGGCACTGTGGTGGGCACACTTGATGTGTTTAATATCGACCACTTCAATGGCAGAGCAGAAATGGGAGTTTTTGTAGATTCTCAATTTAGAGGCAAAGGTTACGCAACGATAGCGTACAATCTGTTCAAGGACTACGCTTTTGGTTATCTTGGTTGGGTGAATTTGTATTCAATTGTACCTGAAACAAATAGTCCCATGCATGCTGTGATGCACAGGACTGGATTTATTTCTTCCGGCACTCTAAAAAAATGGATTAAAGTGTCTAGAGAGTACGAAGATGCAGTGATTTACACTTGCATTAATTAGTTTTAAATTTAAAAGAAACTTCTTTTAGTTCTTCATTGGCCTTAACGATTTTCTTCTTAAGGTCATTTTTGTATTCTGCAAATTTTTCAGCTAACTGTTTGTCGCCGATAGCAAGCATTTGCACTGCAAGAAGCGCCGCATTCATTGCACCGTTGATAGCTACTGTTGCTACAGGTATTCCTGGAGGCATTTGCACGATAGCAAGAAGCGCATCCATACCGTCTAATGAAGATTTGATAGGCACTCCGATTACTGGAAGTGTGGTCATAGAAGCAATTACGCCACCTAAGTGAGCTGCCATACCTGCTGCCGCAATTATCACTTTTATTCCTCTTTCTTCTGCGCCTTTGGCAAACTCTGCCACTTCGTCTGGAGTGCGGTGTGCAGAAAGTGCAGACATTTCAAATGGAATTTCAAACTCATCTAATACTTTAGCAGCTTTTTCCATGATAGGAAGGTCACTTGTGCTGCCCATAATAATACTTACTTTTGGAGTCATATTGATTAATTTTTATATGGTATTCTGTTTATAATAGATTTTCCTAATGTTAGTTCGTCGGCATATTGAAGTTCGTCGCCTATTGCCACGCCACGAGCAATGGTAGTAATGGATACTTCTGGGAATGCAGCTAGCTTTCTAGCTATATAAAATGCTGTGGTATCGCCTTCCATAGTGGTGCTCAGCGCCAAAATCACTTCTTTTACCCCACCCTCTGCCACTCTTTTTATAAGGCTTTCTATCTCCAAGTCGCCAGGGTGTACGCCTTCCATTGGTGAAACCACGCCACCTAGCACATGGTAAAGTCCACGATACTGACCTGTTTGCTCCACTAGCATTAGTTCTTTGATAGTTTCCACCACACAAATGGTAGAAGAGTCGCGTTTTTCATCGGAGCAAATACTGCAAATATCTGAGTCTGAGATATTTTTACAGCACTCGCAATATTTCACCTCGCTTTTTAGCATCATAAGAGCCTTGGCAAAATCATCTACCATCTCTTTGTCTTGCTTAAGCAAAAAAAGAGCCAAACGCAGCGCCGACTTCCTCCCAATCCCTGGAAGTTTTGCCAACTGTGCCACCGCATTCTCTAACAAATATGAAGGATAAGACTGCATAAGGTACAAAGATAGTGCAAACCGAGAGCAGAACAAAATAAATTTATTTATTTTTTATGCCGAGGTGCAGCCTATCTTATCAAAAGATAGTGCGAGCCGAGAGAAATACCAAATTTATTTGAGTATTAGTAAATTTAATTAGTAATTACGATACAACAAAGTATCATCAATCTTGACAATCATATTAGAAGGAATATCAAGTTCCTTTGCAATGGTAGTCCACATAGAAACAGCATCACAAGTTTCATTAATGATACTATCAGCCTTTTTTATATGCATAGCCTCTGCCACAGCTATTAGATCTGCCCTTGTAATATTGTCCCATTTATTATTGATTGACATCTGATGATGCGAGGTCCATTCGCCTTTCGGATTGTATGCCCATGACATATCATATGCAGGTGATAGCTTCCACGTACCGGTTTTATCCATTAGGAACGATATGTTCTTTGTATGATCATCTTGATTACGAGCAATAACATTGAATACCATTCTTTTGAACATCTGTTCTGCTTGCCCGTATGGTAAACGCAAGCGACGCATCACCTGAAATGCCTGTTCATATGAGTAAGCATGTAGCATCTTATAATCGTAGTGGGCTATTCCACATAGTGTCTGCATGTGTATTTTTTCAAAACCTCCCATGCGATCAAATCGCTTTGTCATAAAGTGTGATCTGCCATTTTCCTCCAGCAATCGACACTCCGTCATCTCAATGCCAGCCTTTAATGCCATTTTATAGTAGGCATATTCAATCTTACCATAATGTTGTGGATCTCCCAATGCGGCATTTGTTACCCCATCTAGTTTCAAAAGCCAATGGTTGAAACCTTCTGCTGCCTCTAGTTGCCCTGAACGAACCTCTCCTGTCGTATCATTATAAGCAATAACAGCTTTTGCTCGTTGCCCTCCTGCCGAGGTACTAACTTTTATAATATTGATAAGAGCTTCTTTAGTATCTTCCTTTAAGTTTGTTTTTAAATCAACTTTATCAGATAAAACCTCAGCAGCAATCTGAACCAAAGAACTAATTTCAATGGCAGATGATTCATCTAAGTAATCATCCTTGGCAGGCATAAATTCCAATGCTCCCATTGAACGTTTACTTTGATAGCATAATCTTTCCACAGGATTGGCAAATTCTCGTCCTAACGATGCTAACCATCTATCCAACAATGCCTTTCCGTATGCATCAGGTAATGCATCTGCTAATAGTCCTGGCAATCCCATAAAGGTATCTTTTGATAGATCTCTAAATGAGTGTGCTCTATTTTCATTAATTGGCATCATTAATGGTGACAAGTCCCAACCTTTCCTAGCGAAAGATGGTTCATATTCAAAAGTTGCAGAGACTGTATTTTCATTCCACAGCACGGCACCAGCATACTCTCCCCAGATATATACTTTTGCTAAATTTACCATTCTGATTCAGTTTTATCGTTATTATTTCTTGTAGTATATGCTCGTTTACGCAACTTATTATTCTCTAACTGCTTAGCGTATGCTATAGGGCTCAACTCTGGCTCCTTTAAAAAATCTGCAAACATATGTAACACACCCAAAGCTCTGAGTAAAGGTATAAGTGTTTTTAAAGAAACACTTTCTCCACGTTCCAAAGCTGCTACACTGCTTATTGAAGCTCCAGCCGAATTTGCTAATTCCTTTTGACTGATATTCCGATCAAGACGTTGACGTCTAACAAACTCTCCTATCTTTAAGAGAATCATATTATCTGTAAGCGAATACATATCCATAACCATTGCTTTTTCAATTATTACAATGCAAATATAGCGATAATCATTGGATTTACAATGATTATCACAGCTATTTTTTATTGCATTTAGTCACATAAACTTACAAAAAAAACACCTTCCGCCCATTTAAACAATTATTACTCTGTAAAAAAAGCCGATAATCACAAAGACTATCGGCTGAGTGTTTTAATCTCTTTTTACTCTAGCGACTACCCTTATACTTAACTCATATAGCAAATATAACGGAACTGTTACTAACAACAATGTAAAAATATCTGCCGTTGGAGTTATTATCGCAGACAATATACTTAACGCCACAATTGCGTGTTTTCTATACTTAACCAACATTGACTTATCTATCAAATCTAATTTAGCAAGAAAATATGCAATTATAGGTATCTCAAAAAGTATTCCCAACAATAAAGAAAGTACTAGAAGAGTAGAAATATACGAGTTTAATGCTATTTGGTTAATAACAGCTTCTTGTACTTGATAAGTACTTAAAAACCTAAATGCAAATGGGAAAATTATAAAGTAATTTAATAAAACTCCTAACGCAAAAAGTAAAACACCAAAGAAAATTAGTAAAATAGAATAACGTTTTTCTTGTGTATATAAGGCAGGTGCCACAAAACCATACAACTGAATAATTAGATATGGGAAGGCCACTAACACACCCATAATTGCAGCGACCTGCAAGTGTGTTGTAAATTGCGAAGCTAATTCTGTGTTAATGAATTCTGCAGAAAATTCTGAAGGACACAATGCAGGTAAGGAAACAAGATTTCCTAAACTACACATCCAACGATATACTATAAAATCCGATGTAGAAGGAGCAAAAAGAACATCAAAAAGCACATCTTTAAAACAAAATGCTCCTATTGCGCATACAGTCCACACTGCTAAACATCTAAAAATAACCTTTCGAAAAACATCCACATGTTCCCAAAAGGTCATTTCATTTGAGTTATTACTTGACATCTCTATTTTTTATCAGTTTGTTCTTGTTTTTCTTGTTTAGGTTCATCCTCTACCCCATTCATACCTTCCTTAAAGGACTTAACGCCTTTACCTAAACCTTTCATTAATTCTGGTATTTTTTTACCTCCAAACAATAATAGAACTATTACTGCTATGAAAATAATTTCAGGAGCACCTATCATTAATAACGTAAATTTCATAAACTATTTACAATTGCAAGTTGAACATACTAAATAAATCTCACAAGTCTCAAAGTTGATTTCCCAATTACCACCATCGCAAGATTCCCATTGGTATTTTTCTGACATTTCATTCCACCAATTTTGGAATTTTGTAGCTGTTTCACTCATATCTGCAACCAACTTCTCATACAAAGCTGCATTATCCGCTGTTAAAATCTTAGCCAGTTCAGCTAATCCATTACGACGTTCAAATAAAGTTTGAATTGCATCTTTTTCTTCTATTGTTACTTTTCCTACTAATTTTTTCATATTAAAATTCCTCCTTAACATCAAAAGGGTCTAAATAATTTATTTCTTTTATTTTATTCTCTAAAACGAAACCAGCATCTTTCAATTTATTGCTCAAATCTCTAGAAGCATTTCTCTCAATATGCGCCATAACACATTGCTGACGTGATGGTGTATTATTATCCCATGTCAATTTTTGATTCAACCAAATGCAACGATTACAGTGATATGCATCACATATTCTACAAAGTGGAGCACGTTCTAATTCCAAAAGTTGTTTATTGGGAATATTAATACCCACTTCTAAATCACCTACACTTCGAGAAGCATCCTTTGTTTTATGATTCATTTTGGTTGAAACACCCATCTGTTCATCATAATAAAAGGCTGGGCATAAATAGAATTTGCCATTAGGAGCTAATGTAATGTTTTCCACACCAGCTTCACAATTGTGCATTTCATTTAGTCTCAACCTATCCGTCAAAATATTTATCTCTGGTTGATTTCCATCTTTGTAAATATTAAGTAAAACAGAATTTAGCATTTCCAATGCAGCCTTATAATCTTCTATAAGTTCATCGTTAAAATTCTCAATATCTGTAATACTGATATTTAAACGAGTAACTTTTGGCAATAAAAGAGCAATATCATATTGCTTTGCAAGAAAATCAGCAATAGTCAAACGTAAAACAACATTTTTTCTCTCTACATTCGTTGGTACAGAATCATAAACTAACACGTCTCTACCTATCTTAATATGATCAATTGCTTCAATTAAATCATTGTATTCTTTAGATAGTTCATATTCTGGATATACAAACTGAATCATTAGATTTTGCTTCATACTGAATAATATAGCCTCACGAAGTACTTCTAAAGGAATCAACCTCTTCTCTGTAAGTGGATTATCAGCATGACAATAAGAAACACTAGTGTCATCTAACAAGATAACTATGTATTGAAAATATTTTTTCATGGTTTAGCAGATAATATCGTTTGTTTTAGGCTTTTGAGTTTCAAACTCTTCTCTAGTTCCTTCCAACTCTAATTTTCTGTAGAGTTTATTCCAATAATAATTGTTAGCACGAACACGAGCCTTGTGCATTAAACAAATAGCTGTAGCACGTTCAAACACAGTATGAGTTTTTGCGGCGTCGTAATTTTCTCCTTGACACCAAGCGCAACCTTCTGCAACTTCACAATCTGCACATTCTGGCGTAGATTGTGTGCAACGGTCTAAAGTTAAGAACGGACGGAGTTTATTATTATCAATGCCATCATGGATATTTCCTATAATCCATGCTTCTTTATCACGCAAAGAATATTGAGCAAAGCGGGTGCAAGGATAGAAATTACCTTGCGCATCAATTGCAAGCATTTTACCTGCTCCGCACCAGTTTTGGTTTTGTAATTTACAATCTAATGGTTTACCCATGTTTTCTGTAAAGAAAGAACATGCGTATTCCTTATAATATTCACCATCAATAATTTCATCTGCAAGTTTTATTAACTGTTCCTCAAATAACTTATCATCACCCTCATTCCATACCTTCTCAAATACACAGTTAATATTTACTTGATGAATACCTAGTTTATATAGGTGAATTACAGATTCTGCTATATATGGAATATCTGCTGAAGAAATGGTTACTTTTGTTCCTGCTTCAGGAAATTGTTGTAACCATAAAGGTATTACTTTTACTACATCCTCGTATGAGCCCTTCTCAGGGCCATCCCCTTTCCAAATTCTATTTAGGTCATGTTTACGTTTAGTACCATCTATAGTTATACCTATGCTAAGGTGGGTTTTATTCTTCTTAATAAATTTTTGAACCTTCTCACTAGCATAGTTTATACCATTGGTTGAGAATGAGAAACGATAAGAATCAAACCAATGATGATTTCTACGATACATTTCCTGCTTTATATAATCGCAGACTTTATCTATTAAATCAATTTCCAGAAAAGGTTCACCACCAATAAAATCCCATACAACTGACTCAGTGTCAAAATTTTGTTTATTCTCATTATCTAAAATGTAGTCAATTGCAGTTTTCGCCACCTCAAACGACATTCTTTCCTTTTCGTTCTTACCGACCAAATAGCAATATTTACATGCTAACTGACAGTCTTTAGTGACAATGAAAGTGATATTTTTAGAGATACCATCTTTCCATTCTTTACTATTTTCTTTTATTAGTTCTCCCATTATTTATCTAAAAATTTTAGATATCTATCTATTAAATCTAATGACTTGCATACATATTCAATATTAATCACATTAGATTTATTTGTATTATAACGGATTAGATAATCTTTAGCTTCTACTAACTTATCATTATTTCTACTCACCTCTCTTATAATTGCAAACATCCTATTCTCATCATTCACATTTGATGGACATTCTACATAAACAGGAGTCATATCTACAAAATTCTCTATTGCCTTTATTGTTGATTCATTCATCATATTTTTTATTATTAGGGATTTATTTTCTATTAATTTAAATACCACCTTCCAACCGACAATCTAATATTGCCACAATAAAATTAGAGCCTCATAGTTCCGCTACAACTAGCTTGACATAGACCTCTACATCCTCCACAACCTCCTTTGCATCCTCCATCACATCCATATCCGCAATGAGTACTACAACCGCCAGCACAACCTCCGGAACAAGTAAATCCACAGCCGAACTGAGCTGCAGCTTCTGCAAAAGGCACACTACTTAAAATCGCAGCACCTAATACAGGCAACGCTGATTTCGCTGCTTTCTTGAAGAATTCGCGCCTAGTTTGAATTTCTTCATTTTTGTTTTTTTCGTTCATAATAAAAATATAATTGCAATTATCCCTACTCATTTAAAGGCTTTTCGGGTTACTCCTTTATAAATTGTATTTTAATTTTTCTATCAAAAAGATTTGAAATTCACTTAAATAAATTTTTGAATAGTGAATATATAAAGCCAAACACTGAAAAAATAACAGCTGTAATGAATGGTAGATTATAAATAATAAGTCCAATGACTACTATAATTAAAATTATTTCCATAAATTTTTATTCTTTTATTGGTTACTCCTATATCACATATACCATTTTATCACTAAAAGGTAAACTCAAAACCCACTTTACATATAGGCACAAAAAAAGCGGGACTCCATTGTTGCAGTTCCGCTTCTGAGGCTCTCGCATTGCCCGCCAGTCTGAAACATGCAACACGAAGCCCACGCCGTATGTAGAGGTGTAGATACACCACACCCATATATACATACCCGTAGGACATCTTTGTTGCCTTGTAATAGACTGACATTAAAAGAATTTGCGAGATTCCAGAAGTCAACTACAAAACGTCTAAAGACGCCTATTATGTAAAATTTAGCCCACCCCATTTACTATACTCCCATAGCACGGCATGGACTCTTCACAAAAGTATAACATTTATTAATATTTTCAAACGATTTAAAAGAAAAATTTTGCCTAGCATACTAATTTTCATTACCTTTGTGTCACTGCTAAAAAAAGATGTACAAGAGGTAGCCCCCACTGCCAAAGTAGTAAAGTGAGAATATGTGAGAGAAACTTTATTGTTAAACTTAATTCTTTATAGAATGAAAAAAGAAAATCAAATCGTTGGAAACGAAGTTTCCGTAAATCCTTTAGAGAGTATTGAATTTAATGAAAATGAATACAAGAAATTGCTACAACAGACTGTTGAAGTAATTGAGCATGCACGTATTCAAGTTGCCAAACAAGTTAACACTACAGTTACATCTTCCTATTGGGAAATAGGAAAATTACTCACAGAACTAAAAGTTGACAGCAAGTATGGTGACCGCTATGTTAAAAGGTTGTCTGTTGACCTAAAGAAAATTTACCCTAACATGGGAGTTTCTCCAAGAAACCTATGGCACATGAAACGCTTTTATCTCCTTTATTATCAAGAGGATAAAAAAGTGCAACAGGCTGTTGCACTTTTACCATGGGGTCATATTCTATTACTTATGAGTAGCAATCTTACTCCCGAATACATAATCTTTTATTCTAATGAAGTTTGTTCAAAAGGTTGGTCTAGAGATATGTTACATCATGCTATTAAAGCCGAATATCACCTTTATGCTATAGAAATAGATAAATCAAATAACTTTTCACAAACCTTATCTCCACAAAATGCAGAATACGCAAATGAGGTATTTCGTAGTACATATAATATTGGTTTTATTGATGCAACGGAGCCCCTTAAAGAACTAGATTTAGAGAAACGACTTGTTAATAAAATCACATCTTTTATAATGGAACTCGGTAGAGGTTTTAGTTTTATAGGAAATCAATACACCTTAACTTACAACAATAAAGAGTATAGGGTTGATTTATTGTTTTACAACCGTCAA
>JAZQZD010000019.1:0-110987 GCA_045633865.1 Candidatus Enterocola sp. | reverse complement strand
GTGTAGATTCTGAAGGTACATATTTTTCAATAGGTGATGTTGATACATACAGGTTATAAACGGAACCTGTAGCACCCTGTCCATACTGAATATAATCAAGTACAGTTGAAAGATAGAATTCTGCTCCAACTACTGCGTTGTTTTTAAAGAAGCTATAGCTTTCTGGCTGACCTTTTGCTGCATCTTCAGCAAACATAATAACAAGAATGCCACTTGATAAAGCTGTAGTTTCTGCAGCATTCACGCCGTCTGCTGTATTAAAGTCAACTTTAGTTACTTTGTATTTTCCAGTAGTGCTGTTGTACTGTAAAACAATACCATTTGCTTTATTGAAAAGTGTGTTATTTCCATTGATGCTATATGCTGTCTGTCCTGAATTGTTAGATGCATATGCATAAATGTGGTTCTGAAGAGGTGCACTATCAACCCACTGATAATAGTTTACACTGGTAATATAACCTTTTCCAGTTCCATCAGATGGTACTGATGGAGTTGGGTCTGGGGTTGGTTCTGGATCTGGGGTTACTTCAACTTCCACTTCTACAACAGGATTAAGGTATACACCTGAAATACTTCCCTTTGCAGACTGAATAGTTGAAAGCCTTCCAGTAAGAGCAAATTTTGCTCCAACTTTTACATATTCCTTAAAGAAGTTATAGCTGCTTGCCTGTCCAACAGACGCCTGATTGTGGAAGATAATAGCGATTCTATTGCTTCCTAATTTTGCAGATTCTGCATCATTTACGCCGTCTCCTGCCCAGTCAACGATTACTGCTGTCCAATATCCTGTAGTAGAATCATATTCAAGAACGATACCATTCTGCCAACCTAAGAATCCTGTACCATTTCCGTGAATGCTTGCAGGTGTTGCAGATGAACTAGAGGATGCATATACGAAGATCTGGTTCTGATAACATACGCTATCACTCCAATCCCATCCGTTTGCATAGGTAAGTTTTCCAGATACGGTAGTATCAACTACTGTTTCTGTTACAGTTGGGTTTTCTGGTTCTGGATCTGGTGTTGGTTCTGGATCTGGTGTTGGCTCTGGATCTGGGGTTGGTTCTGGATCTGGAGTTGGGTCTGGTTCTTCAGTTTCTACTTTTTCAAATGTCAATTGACCACCAGATTTTTCATCATTCAATGTATAAGTAATTTTGTACTCAACATCTGCTTCTGTTACTAAATATGCAGATGCTGTAGTTTCACCCAATGTCATTGTTGCAGTAACATCTTTTCCTTCTGTTCCTTGAATGTAAATGGTTTTAGAGTTGTTGCGTGCCCAAATATTACCTTCAGCATCAACAAGTTTTACTTTTTGAACTTCTTTACCACTAGATTCAATTGTACCAGTAAATGTTACATTAAGGGTATAAACAAATTCAGATTCTTGAGTGAATTTATATCCATCTTCGAATGCTAAAATTTCGTTATCGTTGTCACCATTTAAGCGACCAACTAGCGCAAATTCTAGTTCTGCAGGTTCTGGATCTGGTTCTACTGAAGAAGCAACAGCTGTAAATTCTAAGCTTTCAGAAACTTCACCTACAGTTACTGTTAATACACCTGCATATTCACCTTCTGCTTCTGGAGCAAATGCTAAGTAGATAAAGTTGTCTTGTACTTCTGCAACAGAGAACGCTTCACCAGTAACTTCTACTACAACTTCTGCATCTTCTGGTGCATTTTCAATAGTAAAGTTTATAATATCATTTGTTGTTTCACCTACGTATGTTTTTGGGAATTCAACTTCGTCTTCAAATGTGATAACAATTGGAAGTGGCTCTGGTTCTGGAGTTGGTTCAACATATTTTTGAATCCACATTCTGCCTTCGTTTACTTTGAAGTAAATATCATATTTGCCAGCAGGAAGAGCAATGTCACCATCACCTTGACCAGCATTTGTAATACCTTCTTGTAAATCTACTTTATCAGAACCATACCATGTAGTTTGAGATTGAGCATCAACAGAAACTACTTTGAATTTACCTTCTGCAGGTACTTTAAATGCAGTGATATACCATTCTGGACCATTTGCTGCTTCCGCATTATAAGTCATTTTGATATCATTAGCCATAGTCCAATCTGTCATGGTGCCACGAATAGCAACGTATGGGTCAATTGGTTCTGGTTCTGGAGCAGGTGTATATTCACAATTTTCAGACACAACTAAAGAATAGTTATCACCATCTTTTGCACCTAAATTGTAACATGTAGATTCTGTTACACCTGTCATATCAACAGATTGAAGTCCATTATTATTGTTGTTGATGATAAATTTGTAAACACCATCTTCTGGAATAGTTAAATCATATGTAAATTTATTATTTTCACCTTTAGTCATAGGTTTACCTGGCCAATTTCCACCTGTAAGATTTTCTCCACCTTCAACCCAAGCATAAAGAGCAGCTTCTTTCCAATCTGGATTTACAAAGCTAATTGTAATAACAACTGGAGCTTTTTTAGCAGTAGCAGTAAATGTAATTTCTTTAACTATTTCGCCAGAAGTAAGAGTTAAAGTACCTTCAAATACGCCTGCTTCTTCAGAAGCAAATTCGATAATTACTTTACCTAATTCTTGTTCTGTAATTGAGAAAAACTCACCATCAACAGATGCTGTAGCTTCTGTGGCATTAACTAGTTCGTATGTTACTTCTGCTGTAGTCACTTCACCTTCGATAATTTCGGCAAAAACAGGAGTAGTTACGTTAAGGAATTCTGGCACTTTTGGAGTTTCCGCTGCAACAGCCTTAGCAGCTAAAGCAACAGTTTCTTTTACTTCGCCAGAAGTAATTGTTAATGTACCAGTGTAGTCACCTTCTGCTTCTGGAGCGAATACGATAGTAACTGAACCTACTTCTTGAGCAGAAATAGAGAAAGCTTCACCTTCAATAGTTGCAGTAGCTTCTGTAGCATTTTCTAGTGTATATTTCAATGTTGCACTAGAAGTTTCGCTAACAGTAGTGGTTGCAAATTGTGGAGCAGCACCAATAGTGATTACTGGATCAGGTGTTGGAGGAGTATAGGTTGACCAAGAACCACGATCACCCCAAGTACCAGCCTTTACTGTATAATGGTTTTTTGTACCATCATAACTTAAGTCACCAGTTTGGTTCCACTTGTCATTCCATGAAAGACCAGTTGATCCTGGATTCATAGAACAAAAAATCACATTTGTAAAATTACCAGAAGGCGCAGTTACTTGATAAAACTCACCCTCTACTTGAGTCATAGCAACCCAAGCTTCCGCCTTTGGTGAATTATTGAAGAAATAAGCTGCATAACGTCCTGGTTTTCCACCACCGTTATCTTTTGCATTATTAATCCAATTATCACAAGGTGTCAAATACAACACCTCTCCACCTGTCATATTCACGGCAAATAGCGATGCCATCGCTATCCAAAGTGAGACGAACAAAGTAAATAACTTTTTCATAAGCATTAAATTTTAGGTTAATAAATAGGTTAATTATTGATTTTTAGGTTATTTCAAACGTTTTAAATATTAATAACAAAATTAAAGAAAGATTTCTAAAATAACAAACAAATTTTCTATAATATTTAAAATTGTTTATAAATTCATATCATTTTGTTAAATTTGCAATCCAAAATAAAAACGCATGAGATTTATCAGTTTCGGGAGCGGAAGTAGTGGCAATTGTTATTTCATTGGAGATGAAAACTACGGCATACTAATAGACGCAGGACTCAGTTCCAGAAAAATAAAAAAATACCTTAAGGAAGTTGGTTATGATTTGAGCCAAATTTTTGGCGTATTCATCACCCACGACCACTTTGACCATATAAAAAGCGTAGGCACATTGGGCGAAGTGCACAACATCCCTGTGTATTCTACAGAAGACATTCTTAAAGGGATAAACAAGTGTTATAAAATCACTGAAAAGCTATATCAAAGCAAAAGACCTATCAAAATAGGCGAAGAAACCGTAATAAAAGATTTTAAAATCACTCCATTTGAAGTAGAGCACGACTCTAGTCAATGCGTGGGATATTTTATAGAGTTTAAGGGAGAAAAAATCACCATTGCCACCGACCTTGGAGGCATAAATGACATTGCTAAACAATACATTTGTGCGGCAGATCATGTGGTGATAGAGGCAAACTACGATGAGCAGATGCTCATAAACGGCAGGTATCATTATTCTTTAAAACAACGCATTTTGGGTGGTTGCGGACACCTTGCCAACCATGTAACCATGAAATTTTTGGCAGAAAACTTCCAACCACATTGGAAAAACATTTTCTTTTGCCACCTAAGCCAAAACAACAACACCCCCGACACCGTAATGTGCGCTGCAAAAACCGCATTGCAAGGGAAAGATATCAACCTAGCACCACTACCAAGAACAAGAATTTTAGAAGTTGAGTTATAAAAAAAATGGAAGTCAACTTGACTTCCATTTTTTTATTACGAGAGTTATTACCAAAGTTTACTTGGATAAACACCTTTCGAAATCAAATCATTTATTTGAAGTAACACATTTGGTTTATCCTCGATGTATGTCACGCCAAACCATTTTGCAGTAGTGTCTAGCACTTTCACTTTAGCTCTACCGTCGTTGATCAAAGTATCAACCATTGTAGGAATATAAAATTCTGCTTTAAGTTCTTTTTCATTTACTTTTAGAAAGTCTTTGAATGCTTCGTATGAATAGTCAAAATATTCAGGAGTGAAGCCCCACATATTCATAGAAACTGGAGTATTTGCAGACACTTTCTTTTCTGTGCCATCTTCGTTGTGGTTTACAATTACTCCGTTTACTTCTTCTAGTTTTGTATGTTCTTCAATTGAAGTAAGATAACCATTTTCATCTTTTTCACACACACCACGAGACACAGTACCACTATTTGAAAGTGTATTTTTCACAGGGAAACCTACCATGCAGTATTCGCCTTTTTTACCTTCCATAGAAACAAGTTCTTCGCAAAGTACTTTAAATGACTCATATCCGTAGAAGTCGTCGCCGTTTATCACAGCAAATGGTTCATTTACTACACCACGACCCATAAGCACTGCGTGGTTTGTACCCCAAGGTTTCACGCGTTCAGGATTTGGTGTAAAGCCTTCTGGAAGGTTATCAATATCTTGATAAACAAGTTCTACTTGGATTTTATCTTGAAATTTAGATACTACGATATCTTGGAAGTCTTTAGCAAAGTCTCTACGAATCACGAAAACCACTTTACCAAATCCTACTCTGATAGCATCATAAATAGAATAGTCGATAATTGTTTCACCATTTGGACCAAGTCCGTCCATTTGTTTTAAACCACCATAACGGCTTCCCATACCAGCCGCCATAACAAATAATGTAGGTTTCATATTGTGTTTAATGTTAAGTGTTTAATGTTTATTGGCTGGCATTTCGACAAGCTCAATGACCGCCAATGTAGGTTTCATATTTTTTATTTTATATTATTCTTTAAAAAGTTAAGTATTCTATTATATAGGTGTGGTTGAAGCAGCGATGCTGTAAAACTTTCATCCTTGTTTGGATAAAGTTGCATTTCAAACTGTACTCCAGCTTCTACAAGTTCTTCTATCAAACGATTTGTATTTTCTATAGAGTTTACACCATCGTTCATAGAATGAACAATAAGAAGTTTACCCTTGATATTTTTTGCATTGCCCAATGCAGAATTGGTTCTATAGCCTGCAGTTGCACCGTGTTGTTTCATATAGCGTTCCACCACAGCCTTATTATAGTTTACAAGGTCTGTTACAGGAGAAATCACTATACCACCTACAAATGGAGTTTTTTCTTGCATAAGTGCAGAAAGCACCACCCCACCTGCCATGCGGTTGCCCATCATAAATACATTTTTAGGATTGGCAATACCAGCTTTTATAAGACCTTTAGCTGCAGCTATATAATCTAAAGCAGGCACTTTGAAAATATTGCCGTGAGTAGATTTTTTATAATACTCACCATATCCCATAAAACCATGTGCTGTAACTTGTGCCACAATATAACCTTGTTCTGCTAGCTTATATGAAATATCTTTTTTCCATTGATTTTGAGTATCTACCACATCAAAAATTACAGGTGCATTAGTTACTCCCGGTTTTCTAATAATCCAACCAGACAAACTATCTGTAAACTGGAAAAATTCTTTCTTGATGGTTTCACTCATCACATCTTTGTGAAGCTCTCTCAAAACATCACCATCAGATTCACAAACAGAGTAGATATGTGGTTGATTTACATTACTATATACAAGTTCAAAGAATTTAAAATCTTTTGAGAAAAATGCATCATTTGTACCCTCTTCTACTGCAATAGATGTACGTTTGCCAGATTTTACATTAATAGCATATATACCACGATTCAAAGGCCCATTACCATTTGATTGATAGAAAATCTGTTTAGATTTAGCGTCATAGCCATAAATCTTTGTTACATCATAATTTCCTTTACCCACTTGGTAAATATATCTTCCGTTGTTTAATGAATACACATGTAAGTGGTTATATCCATCTTTTTCTTCCAATACACCAAATTCGCTAGCATCTGGGAACATTAAAATATATGAAGCATTTTCTGGAGAGATAAATTTATCTTCTTTATAATTGTATATTCTCTTAGCTATTAATGTATTAACATCAACCAACGCAACACTCAGTTCTGTTTGTAAACGGTTAAGATACATTACAACGAACTGATTTTCTGCATTTGTCCATTGAATATGAGTAATATATCCTTCGGTATATTGTGGAAGTTCTACTTGCTTATGCCATTTGTACTGAATGTTATAAACATAAACTTGCTGACCTTTAATATACACTAAAGAAGAATTATCCTTTGACCACGCCATAGAAACAAGTTCACCAAAGGCATGTGTAATCTTTTGAGAATGTGTACCGTTAGATACCTCAGCGCTACCATCAGTAGTTACTTGCACTTCTGTTTCAAACTGCAATCTTTTAATGAAAATATTATTCTTTCTTATAAAAGCTATATTATTACCATCATTTGAGAATATCGGAGCTACTTGTGCACCATTATTAGATAATTTTTCAGCTCTGTTTGTTCCCAATCTATAAACATAATATTCATTTCCACTTTTTAGAAGAAGTTTATCCTCTGCTGGAGAAAAACGGAATGCTTCTACCGCATTTAGCGGTACATTTCTCATTTTAGAAAACACTACTAAAGTATCTTCTTTGCCTGTCTTATAATCTCCTTTAAGAAGTATTTGCTTGTCTTCTGACAAACGAGCATACTCCTTAGGATTATTCATTGGCACCAATACTGGTACTGAATATGCCAATGTAGCCACAAAGGCAAGAAATATTATTGTTATAATTCTCTTCATTAAATTTTATTCTTTAATCCATGCTTTAAGATCCTTCTTATACTCACAGAAAATCAATACAATGTATGTTAAGATGAATAATACAAGTGCATACTTAGGTGCAGTTTTAATTGGGTGGTTTACGTATGTATCTGTAATAGATAGAGCAGTAAGTGGTTCCACAGCCAAAGTATCATTTTTTAGAGTTTCTTCCAATTTTATCACTCTACTTTTCAAGTTCATAAGTTCATTTTGAATCCATTGATTCTTATCCTTAATATTGAATGTTTCACCAGAAGTACCTAGCACCACTTGGTTTGCATCATTTGTAAAGTATTGAATACGACGAAGTGAATCCAACACCGAAACCTCATTGGTAAATGTCTTCAATTCACTTCTCATCACAGAAAGTCTTCTCTCATTAACTACTGCAAAAGAAGATTTTTCATTTAGATAGTTCAACACAGCATCTGTAAAAGGAGCTAAATATGCTGTGTCTTTAGATATAATTTCTAAAGCAAACAAACTAGGGTGTGCTTTATATTCTTTAGATACATTATCAAAAATATCCTTTGTATCTACTTCGTAACTAGTAAATGTAGAATCCTTTGAAATTACTTTGTGAGGCTTAATTGCCACCAATTGTTGAAGAGTCTCGTTATCAATATCTAAAAGATCTGACAATCTATCTCTATTCATTGTTGCCAAAACCTCTAAATCCTTAATAAAACTTGAACTTTTAGCAACATTAATTTCTAGTATCACCTCAGATTTATTTTCCTTTGTTAATACAAAAGGAAGAATCACAGAAATAGCAACACCCACTACAATAGCACATAATAATGCTTTCCATCCTCTCAAACCAATTTTTAATACCTTTAGAAAAGGATTAATTATATAGTTTACAAAAAACTTCCAACAGATATTTATCAAATCTATTAAATCGAGTTCTTTTTCTTGATTTTTATTTTCCATATTATCTAAGTTTTAATAATTTTCCTACTTCAGGTTTTGAATCGTACGGCATATCATTCAAGTCGTAAAGACTATGCAGACGAATACCATATCGTTGAGAAATGTCATGCATAGATTCACCCTTTTCTACCACATGAACACCTTCTCCCCATGTTATTTTTTTCTTTTTCTTTTGTAAATATACTATTGTGCCTTCTTCTGGCTGACGAGTCTTTCTATCTACATCGTTGAAAGAGAAAATAAGTCCAAAAGGAATATTGTACTTCACAGCTATGGTGTAATAAGACTCACCTTTTTGCACATAAACATACTTAAGACCAGATTCGTTCTTCTCTTTTGCAAGTTTTGTTGGAGTTTTTACACCCTCTTCATTAGAAGTAAAACTTTGTTTATCATACTTATAAAGTTCGTATTTTTCTATAAGAGTGATAAGTCTATTAGGATAATTTGGGTCTGTAGCATATCCAGCTTGTTTTAAACCTTTTGCCCAAGCCTTATAATCGGTTTTGTCAAGTTCAAAAAGGAATGAATAACGTGCTCTATCTTTCAAAAATTGAGAATGGTCGATAAAAGACTCTTCTGCACGTTCATATTTTCTAAAACACTCATTATTTTTATCATCATCATGATAAATCTTTTCGCCAGACCAATCATTATGACATTTAATTCCGAAGTGATTATTTGCTTGTACCGCCAATCTACTAGTTCCTGCCGCAGACTCTAAAATACCTTGTGCCAATGTTATGGAAGCAGGAATTCCATAATCATTCATCTCACGCATTGCAATTTTATAGTATTTCTGAATATATGCTTCATTATCTTGTGCTGCGAAAATATAAAATACATTTCCAAGCAACACCGCATACATTAGTAATGCCTTTATTATTTTTCTCATTTTATATATTTAATAACGTGCAAATATAGTATTTTTTTCTCATAATTAAAGATGTTTTTGGAATTTTAGTTATCTTTGCGTGAATTTGTATACACAATTAAAATCTCACATGGATACAGAACTAATAGAACTTGCAAAAAACGCAACAAAGACCTCTTACTCTCCCTACTCTAATTTTAAAGTAGGAGCAGCTGTGCGTATGGCCAATGGCAAAGTTTTCACCGGTTCTAATCAAGAAAATGCAGCTTATAGTGCATGCTTATGTGCAGAAAGGGTTGCTCTCTTATACGCTTGTGCAAACGCAGGAGATTCTTACCCTGTAAGCATAGCAATCGCAGCTTATCAAAACGGAGATTTTACAGAAAATATCATTACTCCATGTGGTGAATGCTGTCAAGTTTTAATAGAAATGGAAAAACGTTTTGGGAGCGAAATTACTATTTATCTATATGGTAAGAATGAAACTAAGATTATAAAAAGTGCCAAAGATTTATTGCCATTAGCGTTCGAGTTAGGAGTTAAATGATAAAACACATACATAGGTACATATTAAAAAATTTCTTGAGAACTTTCTCAATTACTTTTTTAGCAGCTGTATTCATTCTTGTAATGCAGTTTATGTTTCGCTATGTAGATGACTTAGTTGGAAAAGGCGTTGAAATTGGAGTTCTAGGAGAATTTTTCCTATACGCAGCACTTTCAGTTGTACCACTAGCACTTCCTCTTTCTATACTTTTAGGTTCCCTAATGACATTTGGAAATTTGGGCGAAAGATTGGAACTACTTGCTATGAAAGCTGCTGGGATATCATTATTTAAGATAATGAAATCTCTTATTATCCTCATTGCATTGGTCTCTATAGGAAGTTTTTATTTTGCAAACAACATTCTTCCAAAAACACAAGTAAGAATGTGGACACTCCTATTCTCATTCAGAGAAGCATCACCAGAATTGGAAATCCCGCAAGGAGAGTTTTTTAGTGGTATCACAGGCAGAAACATTTATGCCGAAACAAACAGAAATGGCTTTTTATATAATATTGCCATATACGACTATTCAAAAGGTTTTAGCAACACAGGCATCATTCTTGCAGACACTGGCAAACTAAGACTTACAGAAGATAAAAAACATTTAGTATTGGAATTATACCACGGAGAATGCTTTGAAAACCTGCAAGATGGTAATAATAACAATATTAAAAACGACAAAGTCATACCATACAGAAGAGAAACTTTTTCAAAGAAAGATATTATAATAGACCATGATGCCAACTTTGAAGAATTAAATTCCACATTCCTTGAAGACCAATATATAGCCAAAGATATAGAATCTCTAAATAAAACTGTCGATTCTATAAGTAATAGACTTGGTGGTCATATAAATTTAGGGAAAGAAAATCAACTTAAAAACACGTATTTCAACAGAGCTAATACCAGCTCAAAAGACATGACTGTTTTCAACGATAGTAGTATAAAACAAGATAAAAACCTTACCTTACAGGCTAGTTTTTCAAAACTAAGTAATAGCAATAAAACTAGCGTAATAAAATCTAGTTTAAAGAATATTTCATCACTAAATAATAAGCAAAATACTCACAACGCAGCAGTAGAGTGGCTAAAGGGTGAAATAAGAAGACACGAAATAGAAAAATATAAAAGATATACATTAGCATTTGCTTGTTTTATATTTCTTTTCATTGGAGCCCCATTAGGTGCTATTATTAGAAAAGGGGGTATGGGAATGCCTGTTGTAATATCCACTGTACTCTTTATCGTTTATTACATAATAGACAACTCTGGTTACAAAATGGCTCGTGAAGGTATTTGGGAGGTATGGCAAGGCATGTGGCTAAGTGCATTTATATTGCTACCTTTCGGCATTTTGTTAACATATATGGCCGCCACTGAATCTAGTATTATGAATGGTGAAAGTTATATTATGGTATTTAAGAAGTTTTTTAGCAAAGAAAATATTATCTTTGCGAAAATAAATAAGTTAAAAACTAAAAAACAATAAATATATGGCTCTACACACTATTGAAGAAGCATTAGAAGATTTCAGAGAAGGAAAATTTGTTATCGTAGTAGATGACGAAGACCGTGAGAATGAAGGAGACTTCATTATAGCAGCAGAGAAAATCACTCCAGAGGCAGTGAATTTCATGTTAAAGAATGGTAGAGGTGTACTTTGTGCCCCTATCACAGAATCTCGTTGTGCAGAATTAGAATTAGACAAACAAGTAAGCAATAATACATCTATTTTAGGAACACCATTTACAGTTACTATCGATAAAATCGAAGGTTGTTCAACAGGTGTATCTACAGCAGACCGTGCTGCAACAATTAAAGCACTAGCAGACCCAACATCAACTGCTAACACATTTGGTCGTCCTGGTCACATCAACCCTCTTTATGCAAAAGAAAAAGGTGTACTTCGCAGAGCAGGACACACAGAAGCTGCTGTGGATTTAGCACGCCTTTCTGGTCTATATCCAGCCGCTGCTCTTATTGAAATTATGAACGAAGACGGCACTATGGCTCGTATGCCAGACTTGCTAAAAGTATCTGAAAAGTTTGGAATTAAAATTATCACTATTCGTGACTTAATTGAATATAGACTTAAAAAAGAATCTATCGTAGAAAAAGGCGAAACTGCAAATCTTCCTACCAAATATGGTGATTTCAAAATAATTCCTTTCCGTCAACTTTCAAACGGACTAGAACACGTAGCACTAGTAAAAGGCGAATGGAAAGAAGATGAACCTATCCTTGTAAGAGTACACTCTTCTTGTGTTACAGGTGACATTTTTGGTTCACTAAGATGCGAATGCGGCGACCAACTTCATAAAGCAATGGAAATGGTTGAAAAAGAAGGCAAAGGTGTAATCATCTACCTTATCCAAGAAGGCAGAGGCATTGGTCTTATGAACAAAATTAAAGCATACTCACTTCAAGAACAAGGTCTAGATACCGTAGATGCTAACCTACAACTAGGCTTCAATGCAGACGAGCGCGACTACGGAGTAGGTGCAAGCATTCTTCGTGAAATAGGCGTTAGAAAAATGCGTTTAATCTCAAACAACCCTGTAAAACGTATTGGTCTAGAAGGTTACGGACTAGAAATTGTAGAAAATGTAGGAATAGAAGTTGGCATCAACAAATACAACGAACACTACATGCAGACCAAGAAAGAAAGAATGGGACATAACTTAAAATTATAAAAAATGGTGACTCAATCGAGTCACCATTTTTTTTATAATTTTAATATACCTTTTTAACTACTTTACTACCACGACGTTCAATAATTACTTGACCTTCGATTGGTTCACTTACTTGTACACCTGTGATTGTAAAATATTCTGCAGGACCTTCTTCTGCCTCAACTTCATCGATAGGAGTATCAGTTCCTTCATCAGGAGTACCTCCTGGACTAGATGGTTTTAACAATTTACCAATACGAGCAGGAGCGTATGTAATCACGTCTTCGTCTTCTTTTTCCATACTTGAAGAAGGGTCCATAGAGTACTCTTTGCTAGCATTGTCGAAGTATGAAGGGTCGTATGGAGTACCACCGATTGGGCTTGAACCATATATATCAACATACATTACACCAATACCATATTCAGCAATATAATCTGCAGAAACACCTAGTAATGAAAGTGGGAATTTCCATTCGTAGAAGGTGTGTGCAGTAGTAGCAATTTCTGATTTTAAATCTGCAAAGCCAGTTTCGCCAGTAAGAACTTTTGGATTATAACCAAAATTCTTCTGACCATAAATATTTTTGATAGAAGGGTGTAAATTGTCATTTTTACCATATTTTACATTTGAAGCACTTGGACATTCTTTACAATTATAACAAGCGTGACCATCTGCTGTTGGAAGGAAGAAACCTGGAGTACCTACACCTGGTTTAGAAGAACCAATCCAGATAGCATCTACACCATTAGCAAATTTAGCACCCTTTTGTCCATCGCCATTCCAAATTGCATGAGTACCATTAATATAACCATCAAATTCTTTAATAGGACTTAGGTCAAATGCCCACATCATACGACCATCCATATTGTGAGGTTTAGACTCCCCTGGTTGATGACCTTCACCACCAATATCCCAAACAGTATATACCAACTGTACACCAAGATAAAGATTATCATTGTCGTATGCAGCAAAAATAGCGTATGAGTCAATGATTGGACGTTCGTGAACACCCTTAATTGCTTGGCAAACGTCGCGAGCCACACCTTGAGCAATAATATCTGATGCTTCCCAGTGATTCATCGCGTTTGTAGCATCTTGATTTGTAAACGCCATATCAATGGTCTTTTTAGTACCTACTTGACCATTTGGGTTTACTTGATAATATTTGGTATTTAAACTAGGACCAGTTTTACCTTCGCCTGGAGCTGGCATTTTAGAATAGCTAAAGCTTTGTGCTTTTTCTTTGCCTTCAGCTGTTACTGCAAGAGTCTTTAATGTAGTAGATTCTGTAAACTCTAGAGGTTCGCTATAGATAGCAGATTCTTTTGTTGCTTCAGAACCATCTGTAGTGTAATAAATGGTTGCATCCATAGATACTTCTAAAGTAACAATAATGCTTTCGCCATCTTTAAAGAACGCACCAGAAGCTGGATTAGCTGTTACATTTGGAATAGAAGGGTCAACAAATTCTGTACAAGAACCATCTTGGTGATAAGTTGCTTGGTCAACGTATTTTAAGTCACCAGCACCAATTTTGTTGTCACCTTCGTGGATAATAATCATGGTTGGTAATGATTTACCTTCTGGAACTTCCCAATACCATTTTCCATCTTTTTTCACCATGTTATCACCACCCCATTGTCCTGCAGTGGTACAATTTCCGTCTTCGTTCCACGCCCAAACTTGAGGTTGTGAAAAAGATGTTCCATCAAAGTACACATAGTGCTCTGCCGCAAACACCGACAACGCACCCATAGCCATTACAAAGGCTAAAAATAATTTTGTAATCTTTTTCATAATATATTAAATTAAAGTAATTGATTTTTCTTATTAAAAGTGTTAACCCTTCGACAGACTCAGGGTCCTACCCAAATATCAAGTTTACCTCTGGAGTAAGTTCTATTTGAAATTTCTCTCTCACCGACTGACGAATGCTATCAGAAAGGTTGATAATATCCAAACCATTTGCACCACCTTTATTGATAAGCACCAACGCCTGACTTCCATGCACAGCAACCTTGCCTTGCGCTTTGCCCTTCCAACCACATTTCTCAATCAAATATCCAGCAGGCACTTTCACCTCAGTATCAGACACTTTATAACAAGGTAGTTCTGGATATTCCTTTAAAAGAGAATCATATTGAACTTTAGAAATTACAGGGTTTAAATAAAAACTACCAGCATTTCCCCATACTTTTGGTTCAGGAAGTTTTCTTTGGCGGATATCAATCACCGCCTTACGCACATTTGCAAGTGTAACCTCAGCATATTTCTTCATCTCCTCTTCTAGGCTACCATAATTTATTTGTGGCACACCTACTTTTTTAAGTTTGTAGTAAACATTGGTTACAATATATTTACCCTTAAGCTCACGCTTAAATATACTATCTCTGTATGCAAACTTACATTCTTCGTTGGTAAACTCTCTTATTTCACCTGTTTTCACAGACACACACTCCACTTTCACAATCACATCTTTCACTTCCATACCATACGCACCAATGTTTTGAATTGGAGTAGCTCCTACTTCACCAGGTATAAGAGAAAGATTTTCCACACCACCATAACCCTTGCTCACGCAAAATGAAACAAAATCGTCCCACACCTCGCCAGAAGCTGCACGCACCACCACAATATCCTTTGTAGTTTCCACCACATCTATGCCTTTCATCTTAGAATGCAGAATAACACCCTGATAATCACCCACAAAAAGCAAATTACTACCGCCTCCAATGTGAAGAAATTTGTTCTCTTTAAGCAAATCTGAATTAATCAACTGAATCAATTCTTCCACAGAATCATATTCCACAAAATAATTTGCAGAAACATCTATCCCAAAGGTATTATTATTTAATAAAGAAAAGTTTTCGTATGTTTTCATATACTATGAGTGCACTAGTTTACTTTAATACGTAAAGTTAGTCAATTTTTCTCATTTTCAATATATGAAATGAGATTTTTATAAAGTTTTTTATGATAATTTTCTCCTCTCACCTCAGAATTGTGCCATAGCATCACCAATTCTCCCCCATGTTTCTTCACTTGGTCTATAAGTTTACACGCCGTTTCGTATGCCTGAGTATAATCCATTTTAGAATATTGAGAAAAAGAACCATCCATCATTGTGAGCGGATGTAGAATTAAATCTTTCACCTGTAGTGTTTCTGGATTGATATAACGCACAGGGCGACAAGTTCCCATTCTAAACCCAGGACTATCTGCAAAACCAATGGTAAAATCTTCTTTTATACCTGTGTTTACTAAAGCATCTAATTGAGTATTAGATTTTAGACGCAAATAATGATTTCTATTTGCAGTGATATGTCTGCCCAACATTCTCTCTATTGTATCTTTTTCTTGCTGAACAAGTTCCAAATGGTCTGCCGAAGCATAACTCGCATGTATTCCAAGTTCCACATCATTTTTCTTAAGTTCTCTAATTAGTTTCCTCATATCAGAGTCTTCAATCCTAATATATGGGCGGTCGTAATACTCTGGGAATAAGGGATTTCTAAGAAAATATATTTTTCGAGCATCTTTCAGTTTTGCATCTTGCTCTAGTAGCCAAGGGAAAGTATAAAAAGTATTTTTATTTAAAGGACAGAAAATATTTTTAAACAAATCTTTAAACTCTCCTCGTTTTATGCCACCAAGAATAGAAATAAAATTTCTATGAACAAAAGGCACATCCACATCGTGAGTAAGACTAACAGACATTTCTGGTTTTGGTTCAGGAATATTCACACCTGTTTCACGAAGTGCTTGGCGCAGGAATGCACCATATTCATCTACAATAGGCCTATGCAAAATATCTGCCTTTGTAAGAATAGATTCACTCGCAGAAAATCTACCATGCAGGTCACGACTTTCGTTTATAAGCTCCTCATAACGTGATAGTAAAAAGAATGCACTCGCCACCAAATCTGCCTTTATTACGACCAAATCTTTTGTGCGATTTATACTCGGAGTACCAAAAAGTATTGGGGTTTCACCCAATTCTTCTAGCGGTAGATGAGGCATCAACGCCGTGCCAGACTTGTGAAATTCAAAAAACTCAGATGGCACAATCACCACCTTGTAATTTTTCCACTCTTGCACATCTGCAGTATATCCAACATACTTTGCGCAAGCCTTATCTTGTAGCAGAAATTCTATTATGTAGTTTATCATAGATTACATTTTATGCAAATGTAAATATAGTGATTTTATTTGGGATGAGAAAGAGAGGGACCCTCTGAATTTCAAAGAAATTCATCCCTTTGCTCCCGCAGGGGTTATACAAGAGGAATTACGTCGCTTCGCTCCATGATCCCTACCTCTGCCACGGGCATCCTTGCAAAACAAATTAAATAACTGAAAGTTATACTAAAGTATAATTTTTGTTCTTACACACATATATTCACAAGTAAACTTGCCATATCTGTGTGCAAGAACAAAAAAAAGACAGCAATAAATTGCTGTCTTTCAGTTATTTAATTTGTTTTGCGGAGAGAGAGGGATTCGAACCCCCGGTACCTCTCGGTACGGCGGTTTTCAAGACCGCTGTAATCGACCACTCTACCATCTCTCCAATTTGATTTTTTAAAGGCTACGCTCTCGTAGGCTTGCGCTTGATTTCTCAATTGCGATGCAAAGATACTACAATTTTTGAAATTACAAAATAGTTTCGCCTATTTTTTTCAAAAAAAATATTTTTTATGTTTCGACAAGCTCAGCGACTATGACCAGGACCTGCAGGAAACCAGCCCTTCTCTACCCTTTTATGCTGTTGGAAGATTTCTAAAATACTCCAGAAAGAAGAAAATGCTACCACACCAAGTACAATAGAAATAATCAAATCTGCCACAAGTACAGACACCGCCATAAAAGCAATGCCCAGCAGCAGAAATATCCACCAACTTTTCACTCCTAAATAATATTCCGCCTTTATCACCAGCGGATGAAACAAACCAATCACTAAAAAAGTAACCAGTCCTATAATTAATCCTGTAATATTCATATTATTTCTTTTTCTTAAATTTTAATGGTTTAAATCTCATAAATAAATGCCAAATGCAAAAAAATCCAAAGACCAAACCTACAATATAATGTATTAAACCTAAATGCGTGCCTTGTCCCTTACCAAATAATAGTAAACCAATACCAGTGAGCACTGTAACTAGAGAGAAAATACTCAAAAGCAATGTTACTTTGCTCAATTTCTTATTCTTTTTAAACACCAATTTATACCACTTCAAGTGACGCACTATGTGAGTGATATAAGTGACTAAAAACATTGCATTTATTATTATATGTACCACAGACAAACTATGCCAAACCTCGTGCGAAGAACCATGACCCACATAATGAATCAAAATCCCCGTCACAAGCGACAATAAAAAAAGCACTAGCGATGTCCAATTTAAGATATTCGCCTTCATATAAAAGAAATTCAAAATTATGAAAAGCAAAGATACAAATAAAATTGTTTTCTAACGACTAGAAGCTAACCAATATTCAAACTTTAGTTCTTCATTAAAATCATCCTCACCTGCTAAAAATGAGTGTATCAATTTCTGTAACAACTCTTTTTCTATACGCCCTGCAGCTAAGTGATAACTTATATTTTCCATTTCATACATAAATCTTTTTACACAAAACATATACCCATTTAACAAAAGAAATTGTGCACCTAATGTTATAGATAAACGTTTATTACCATCTGAAAAAGAGTGATTACGATTAATTGACCAGCCCTTACATACTCTTCAAGATTAGCATGTAAAGCATCTCTAAAACAAAGGTCTCTACTTGCCATCTTTACACGAGCCTTTTTTACAAGAGGGGCCCATAATCTATGTTGTTCAAATTTAGCAAACAAGGCATCAGTTTCTGCCTGGGAAAGTTTTCTGCCCATACTTAATGACTCATTTCTAAGTTCTTCTGCAAAACCAGCTTCATAACTAGCTATTAAATCTAAGACCTCAGAATACATTGTATTACGTTCATCATCTTCTTTTGATAGTTTTAGAATCCTTCGATATTCATCGGCATCTTCCTTAAATACACTCCTATAAATCTTATCGTTATACAGAATATACTTGACATTACCTAAATCTACATAGTCACGTAATGCATACACTAATTCCTTATGATAATCCTTATTATTTAGAATATTATATACAAAATCTTCATCACGTTGATTTATATATTTTGTATTACCACCAGTTCTTTTATTTATGGTATCTAGAACAATATCTAAAACAAGGCTTCTAACTTCCCTTGCCCTTTCACTCTTTGTTAATAACATTGCAAGATTTATAAAGGCTCTAAAATTAAAGATTGCAAGTTTATGTGTTTTGATAGTGAAATTAACTTCACTATCAATATCTTCAGAAATTGCTAACTCAAAGTATTTCAGCCTATTACCTTCTAGCACCTCGTAACCATTTTTTCGTAATTCCTGCTCATTATTACTTAAACAATTATAAATAGTTCTATCAGTAACTTCAAAAAAAGAAGTTAACTGTTGCTTAGTGAATTTTAACTCACCTTCAAAAATAACACCACGCAAACCAATGGCTTTTTGAATTTCTTCAAGTGCATACTTGTTGTTTAGCACGTTTTGTCGTGCTACATTAGAATTGACTAAATCTTTCATATAGATAAATTTTAGATCAAAAATAAAAATGAAATATAAGATTAAAAATTAAACTTGGATTATCTAGAATTACCATGTTTACACTACGAAATTAAACATTATTCTTTGATTATCAAAACAATAAAACAAGTATTTTACAATTTTCTAAAATCTTTTGTTTTTCAAAATATTTCCATTAGTAAACCCTTTATTTTTGTTCTATTTTTCAAAATTCATAATAAAAAGAACTCGTTAAATCATCATTCTTACTATTTTTCACTACCTTTGCATTTCAACAAAAATATCATAGAAAAAGATGAATCCACTTGTAGATAAGATGACTTCGTTCATAGTAATGGACGTACTGGAAAGAGCAAATGAACTTCAGAGACAAGGCGTTGATATTATTCACTTAGAGGTAGGCGAACCAGACTTTGATGTGCCAGAATGCGTAACTAAAGCAGTAGTTGAAGCTTATAAAAATCACCAAACACACTACACCCACTCACTTGGCGACCCAGAACTTCGTCAAGAAATTGCAAATCTTTACAAACGTGAATATGGTGTAGATGTAGATAAAGACCAAATATTAGTTACAAGTGGTTCATCACCAGCCATTTTGCTTACAATGATTTTGCTTTGCAACGAAAACTCTGAGGTAATACTTTCAAACCCAGGTTATGCTTGCTACAAAAACTTTGTGCTTGGTGCTCACGCAAAACCTGTAAGCGTGCCACTAAGAGCAGAAAATGGCTTCCAATACAAAGTAGAAGACATTAAAGAAAAAATCACTGAAAACACCGCTGCTATTTTCATCAACTCACCAATGAACCCTACAGGCATTGTGCTAGAAGAGTCATTCATGAAAGAAGTTTCTACACTTGGTGTACCAATTATATCAGATGAAATTTATCACGGACTTGTTTATGAAGGCAAAGCACATTCTATTTTGGAATATACCGACAACGCATTTGTGCTAAATGGCTTTAGCAAACGCTTTGCAATGACAGGCTTGCGTCTTGGTTACTTAATAGCTCCTAAACAATATATGCCTGCTATTCAAAAACTAGCGCAAAACTTCCTAATTTGTGCTTCTAGTACCGCTCAAAAAGCTGGGATTGCCGCACTACGCGACACTTCAGACTACGAGCAAACTATGTTCAACACATACAACGAACGCCGTCTTTACCTAGTGGACCGCCTACAAAAAATGGGATTCACCCTACCTGCTATTCCACAAGGTGCTTTCTATGTATTTGTTGACGCATCGAAATATACAAACGACTCTCTAAAATTCGCATTCGACGTACTTGAAAAAGCCCACGTAGGAATTACTCCAGGCGTGGACTTCGGCACAGGTGGTGAAGGTTTCGTAAGATTCTCCTACGCCAACTCGTTAGAAAACATAAAAGAAGGTATGGACCGACTAGAGAAGTACTTAAAGACACTATAAAAAACAAGAGGTTGATTCGTTTGAATCAACCTCTTGTTTTCCTATTAACTAACCTTAAAAAAATCTATTTTAATCTATTATTGCTGCCACTATTGCTGCAGTTGTAAGAGCATGTATTCCAAATGGACCTAGCGGATTAAAAACTACTTTGTGATGTGGTTTGTGACATTCTGGTGTATGATGATGTTTCACATGACAAACGTGTTTATGATTTGGTTTGTTTGGTTTGTGAGCCACATGTTTATTAGGTTTATGATTTGGCTTGTGTGCCACTGGTTTGTGATTTGGTTTTGGTGCTGGTTTATGAGCTACTGGTTTGTTTGGTTTGTGATTGTTAGAAACCTTGTCTTTTTTGTTATCCTTTTTATTGTCTTTCTTTTTTTCTACTTTTTCTGTTTTGTGTCCTTTACTGTTACCTTTGTAATCTCTGTCGTGCACATCTGCCATACTAACGAAACAACCAAAAATTGCTACAAATGCTGTGGTTAAAATCAATCTCTTTTTCATAACTCTAAAAATTTAATTTGTTAATACTAATTTTCTGTTTTAATAAATTTCTTTTTATTCTCACCACCTCGGTGGCTTTGTTTGTCTCTTTGACAAGCAGGTGCAATCGTTTGTTTAATCTCCCACTTGTTAAAAAATGTTAGGAGTTAGGAATTAGGAGTTAGGAGTTAGGAGTTAAGAGTTATCTTTGTAACATGAAAACAATACTCTTACACGCATGCTGCGCTCCATGTTCTTCAGCCATAGTTGAGTGGATGTTAAACAATGATTATCAGCTAGTTCTATATTTTTGCAACTCTAATATTTACCCACTTGAAGAATACGAATTGCGAAAATCTGAACTAATTAAATATGCCGAAAAACTAGATGTAGAGTTTATAGACGATGATTATAATCACGCAGAGTGGCTGGACTACATAAAAGGATTGGAAAATGAAAAAGAACGTGGACCTCGTTGTTTAATGTGCTTTAAATATCGACTTTTAAAAACTGCACGCAAAGCTCTTGAACTTGGTATAGAAGAATTTACCACCACCCTAGCCTCATCGCGTTGGAAAAGTTTAAACCAAATAAACGAAGCAGGTGCTTGGGCAGAAAACATTATAAAAAATTCACTAGATAAATCAGATACATATCCAAAATTTTGGGACAAAAACTGGCGCAAAGACGGTTTACAAAACCGTAGAAACGAATTATTAAAAGAAAATGGATTTTATAATCAGCAATATTGCGGCTGTGAATTCACATTGAATGATTTTAAAGGGTGATTTTGACACCCTAATTTATTATAATAAATGCTGCCCAGTAGTAAGGGTCTGAGTATTTTGGGTGTTTAATCATGCGCATTTGAGCGGCTTGCAGGGCTTTATGCGCAAAATAATCATTGGCAACATTTAATTGATTAACATAAGACTCGTATGATTGTCTCTTAGAAAGCAATGCCTCATAAAAATATTGCATAAACACAGCTGTTGCCTCATCATCTACCTGCCATAGCGACATTACTACAGTACTAACACCTGCTCTTTTAAAGGCTCGTTGTAGTCCCCAAACACCTTCCGTTGTCACCTCACCAAGAGCTGTGTTACAAGCAGAAAGAACCACAATGTCTGTGTTGGACAAATCTAAAGTTTCAATTTCAGCAGAAGTTAAAATGCCATCTTCAGCACCCGGCGGAATAATTCTACCTTCCCACGCACGTGCACCATACGACATTATCAGACCTGTCTTATTCATCACAGTATTGTCATTATTTTCCCGTACAAAACCATGTGTAGCAAAATGCAAAATAGAAGGACTAACTATTTCATTCACAGACTCTTCCGTTCCTTTCTCTTTAGAGAAAGATTTCACCTGAAAATCATTTTTCTGCAAAATACTATCCAACGATTCTATTTCCTTTTTTGTTTTTGGAAGTGGATTTATGGCACCTCTTGTTGTATTTTTATTTTTCTCCATGGTCTCGTATGAGAGACGATAAGACAAATCTCCATACAAAACAGCCGTTTTAGGAAATCTTATTGGATAAGATTCTAGCAAGTCACGTGTAGAAGAAAGTCGATACAAATTGAAATGATGCATCGTAGGAGTTTCACGCGAATATGGAAGCGATTCTATTGCCAATGTATTTATTATGCCAGATGGCGAGAAAAACATTGTATTAATATCATTATCAGAGAAATAAAAAAGCAAATCTCTCCAAAAAAGTTGACCCATTGCTGCTCCATACTCATTTACATCGTATAAATCACTTTGATTTTCTACTTCAAAATAATTTAAATTACTTTTTGTATTAATTATTTTAAATATAGGAGCATCATCCATTTGAGTAATAATAAGTGCAGCATACACATCTTTATCCACAATATTCTCGCCCTTCATTAGATGAAATTCAAAAAATTCTACTGCCACTTGACCATATGAAAGTTTGCGTTGAATATCTCTCCACGAAACTTTATCTTCTTCAATGAGATAAGAAACACTCATAGATAAAGTTCTGCCTAAATTTGTAAATCTTTCTTGTAAACTGTCTCTATTTAACGTGGCAGGTGGATTGGAATGTGCCAATTGTTTTTTTAGTCTCTTATATTCTTCATAATCCTTTAATAAGCCTTCATTGTTGCTATTTTTTATAGCATCTTCTATTTGTTGTTCTGTGCGAAGTTGTAATTGTTTAGCAAATAAGATATAATCGTAAATCTCACCATTGGCAGAGGAGTTGTTTGAATAATAAACTGATGATAAAATATAATGCCAATTTATATTTTTGTCTATATATTCAGACATATTGTATCTATCTTGTTCTGAAACAGAGAAATATGTATAGGTAAAATATTCTTTAAGTGTGTCTAAATATTCTTTTACACAAGATAGTACTTTTTTGTATTCTTTTGATTTAAAATACTTTGCAATAGGTTCTTCTTCTACAGATGTATCAAGATTTTCTATGGAATTGCTAATTTCATACAATTGTTCTATTAGCTCTACAGGTATTTTTTTAGCTATATCAGGGTATTGATTTATAAGTCTTTTTGCCTTATTGTATGTCTTTATGGCCTTGTCTGCATCCAGAATACTATGATAAAAAATTCCTTCATAAATAACAAAACCTATATAGACTTCATCTATTTTATTTTGTTGTTCATAATACTTAACTGCTTCTGGCATAAGTGGTAAGTATGCTAAAATCTCATTCATTGCATTTTCTGCAAAGACACCAGTACACAGTAAAAAAGTTAATATATAAAGAATGAACCTTTTCATCTAAAAAGATATTGATTTTCATTTCCACTAAAATCTATTTGAGGAGTCTGAAGGCGAGAGACAAGACTATTAACCTCTTCTTTCAGTCTAGAGCGCAACTTTTTAATAATAAGCCACTTAAGCTCATGGCGTAGCAAATACAAAGCATAACTAAGGGAGCCATATCTAGTGCCATCCTTTAATGTTACTTGTCTATTATTTTCATTGTCGGCACAAGCAGAAATAGACACCCACTCAGTAGGGCGCTCTAAAGAATGTTTTAAAAGTTCTTCTTCTGTGAAATTTTCATTATAGAAGTCGTAATCCTCGTAAATTACTCCATCTATCTCTATATAAAACACTTCTGAAATGCCACGAACAATTTCTTTTTCAGTTAAATAACGTGTTGAACTACCACTGTGGCAAGCATCTGTTACTACAACTATCTTTCCTTTTTCCCCTACTTTTCTTCTTAAACCTTTTAGTAGTTTATTTAACTGGTCGTCGATTAGGTGTTTTTCGCCATTATAATTATATGTTCCTTCCTGCAAGGCATCGTATGGAATCCACGCCTCATCAAATTTATCAAATTCATCACCATTAAGGTCTGTTATGCGTTGCCCGTGACCTGAAAAGTGAATATAAACCACGTCATCTATATTTAGTTTTGATTCTAGGTCTTTAAATGCAGATAAAATGGCATCGTATGTAGCTTGCGAATCGCAAAGTGTGGTGATGTTTTCTTTTTTAAAACCATTTACACTTAGCATCTCGCAAACTATAGAAATATCGTTGTGTCCATGAATAGTAGGCCAACCATAATCTACATCTGGATAATTTCCTATGCCTATTACCAAGGCATAGTTGCTTGAATATAAGGCAAATGAGATAAAACTAAATGCTATAATTAAGTATTTCTTCATCATTTACCTTTTATTTTGTTCAACAATGTCTGAGCTTCCTCTTTGTGAGTAATATCCATTTCTATCACCTGAGAAAGCAAATTTCTTGTGCGATACACCTTGCATTCTTTTATAGAACATAGAGCGCGCAAATATAACATATCTTCTTTTGCAGAATATGCTTGAATATCATCTTTAGTAACTGTTTCTAATGATTTTAAACCCTCACACAAAATCTTATCTGCTTGTTTAAACTCATTTTTCTGCATCAATTCTGTTGCATTTAAAATAACATCACTTGATTCGTCACCGCCTCTTAAAGAAGAGTATGCGTCTATCATTTCTGTTGTTGCAGAAGAATACAACTGAGTATTTTCGCTTAGTGATGCCACTGCTTGCATTTGTGGCACAACAACAATACCAGCCACACAAGCCGCCACTGCAATAGGTGCAAGAGCGCTGGTAATGATGCGAACCACATTTTTAAAGCGTGCTTTTTTCTCAAATGTCTTTACCTTGTCGCGCAAAGCCTGTTTTCGTATAGCTCTTATCACCTCTCTTTGCAAGTCGACCTCACGTTTTAGCCCTGCATCTAAGCTCATCTGCTCCTCAAATGCCTTTTGCTCTTCTGCCGACATCTTGCCAGAAAGGTAAATATCAATTTTTTCTGTTATAATCAAATTTTCCATACAATCCTTTTTTAATCAATTCTTTAAGCCTAGTCATGCATTTATTTTTTGTAGACTTTGCCACATCTTCCGACTTATACTTTTTCACTTTTGCTATGCCAAACATAGTATAATCGTCGTAATAAAACATTTTCAACAAAGATGAGCATGGTTCTGCAAGCTTACTTACATATTCTTCTATCAGTTCACAATCTTCTTTTGTGAGCGAAGAGTCGTGAGTGTAAATATCAACAACATCACTCACCATATTCTCGTCGTTCATTTCTTCAATATGAATCAACTCTTGTGGTTTTACATAACTATGAGCTATATTTTTACCAATACCATATAGGTAACCACCTACAGGCACTGTGAGTATACTTTCTGTAAGTTTGCCAGAGAGAATCTGTTCTCCAAGTTCTATAAACGACTCATTGTAAATATCGTTTATATCTTCAGCTGGAATACAACTATAGCGCGACGAAATGTTTTTTATAAATTCGCATTTCAGCCCAAGATAATATTCCTCAATAATGCGGTCGTTTTTTGTCTTATATGCCTGAAACAACCTCGCATTATCTTCTATGGTGTATCTTTTCATTCTACTATTCTATTATAACACAAATGTAATAAAAATCTTTTAGAAAATTTACGAAAATATCATTGTAGAAAAATAAGATTTTCCATACATACAAAATAGAAAAGCAGACCTCAAAAGAAGTCTGCTTTTCTATTATATTGGTTATTAAAGTCTTAAGCGTTAACTTTAGCCATGTGAGCGATAAGTTCAAGAACTTTGTTAGAGTAACCAATTTCGTTGTCGTACCAAGATACAACTTTAACGAAAGTATCAGTTAATTGGATACCTGCTTTAGCGTCGAAGATAGAAGTACGAGTATCACCTAAGAAGTCAGAAGATACAACTTCTTCGTTGGTGTAACCTAGTACGCCTTTAAGTTCGTTTTCAGAAGCAGATTTCATAGCTTCGCAGATTTCAGCATAAGTAGCTGGTTTTGCTAAGTTAACTGTTAAGTCAACAACTGAAACGTCTAGAGTAGGAACGCGGAAAGCCATACCTGTTAATTTACCGTTAAGTTCAGGAATAACTTTACCTACAGCTTTAGCAGCACCTGTTGAAGAAGGGATGATGTTACCAGCAGCAGCACGACCACCTCTCCAGTCTTTCAATGAAGGACCGTCAACAGTTTTTTGAGTAGCTGTTGTAGCGTGTACAGTTGTCATAAGACCGTCTTTGATACCCCATTTGTCGTTTAATACTTTAGCGATAGGAGCAAGACAGTTAGTTGTACAAGATGCGTTAGATACGAATTGAGTACCTTTAACATATTTGTCGAAGTTTACACCGCAAACGAACATTGGAGTGTCGTCTTTAGAAGGAGCTGACATAACTACGTATTTAGCACCTGCTTCGATGTGAGCTTGAGCTTTGTCTTTAGAAAGGAATAAACCTGTAGATTCTACTACGTATTCTGCACCTACTGCATCCCATTTAAGGTCAGCTGGGTTACGTTCTGCAGTTACGCGGATTTCGTTACCATTAACGATAAGTTTGCTGTTTTCAACGTCAGCTTCGATAGTGCCGTCGAATTGACCGTGCATAGTGTCATATTTTAGCATATAAGCTAAGTAATCCACTGGGCATAAGTCGTTAATACCTACGATTTGAATGTCGTTTCTTGTCATAGCTGCACGGAAAACGAAACGTCCGATACGGCCAAAACCATTAATACCTACTTTGATCATTGTTTTAAAAATTTATAAAGTTATACAAATTTGGTTGATTATGCTTTATTTTCCACTTTTGGAGTGTCATTTTCGCCTAATCCACAGTTGCATGGACTTGAACAACTAGCTAAAAATAAGCCTAGTGCAATAGCGATGTATAAAAGTACTTTTTTCATAATTGATTTTTAGCGATACAAAGATAATAATTTTATTTAAAAATCCTAGTGCTTTAAGTAAAAATCAGCAGTTAAACGCTTAAATTCTTCTGTATAACAATGCCTACTTTCTGTTTCTATAACTAATTCTGTAACATTTGTGTTACAATTGTTTTTATTAGGGACTCGAGCAAACGTAATTACACTTCTTTTTGCCTCTTTCCCCACTTTTGGAAGAACTCTAATTATACTCTCCGCAAACAAGTTACTCCCCTTTGCTATTTCTATAAAATCATTTTCACTAGAACATGGAATGATAACTGTAAATCTACCCTCGTCTGCCAACAATTTATCTACAGAATCAACTAAATCTTCAAAACTTAAAGTATCTGTATGACGAGCAGTATTTCTGTATTTATCTGGAGCTTTAAGTGAATTAATAAAATACGGTGGGTTACTTACAATCATGTCAAATTTTTCTTGACACTCATGGGCAAAATCTTGTATACTTTTGTTGTAAACATCAATTTGCCAAGGAGTATTTGATGCATTTTCTCTAGCCTGCAATGCTGCTTCAGAATCAATTTCTACTGCAGAAATTTTCGCCTTGCCTTCGGTACGCTGAGCCAGCATTATTGCAACCAAACCAGTACCAGTACCTATATCTAAAATTTTATATTCAGAATTTTCTTTCTCGCTTGATAAAACATATCCCGCATCTACAGGCGACAGCACTCCCAGAAGCACACCATCTGTACCCACTTTCATTGCACAGCGATCTTGATGAATGGTAAACTGTTTAAAAGAGAAAAAATCGTTTGGCATGTTGCGTTGTAGAAATATAAGAATTGAATCGATATTTACATAAAAAGAAAGGGGCTTATTCAGCCCCTTTGAGCGAAAAACGGGATTCGAACCCGCGACCCTAACCTTGGCAAGGTTATGCTCTACCAACTGAGCTATTTTCGCATTAAGTTTATTTTTTTGTTTTTCTAACTTCGTTTAGTTAGCATCGCTTTTGAGTTTTCATTTCGTCTTGTTGACTAGGTGTTTCCCTCAATTGCGATGCAAAGATATGACGTTTTTTTGGACTGTGCAAATTTTTTAGAATAAAATTTTAAAAAAAAGTGCATTTTTTTTGAAATTTCTTCATTTTTGGCTAACAAAGGCGGTTTTTATAGTCTTCGTAGCCAAATTTTCGCCACATTTCAAAGGTGCCATCCATTTTCAAAATACCTACATTTGGATGAGATACCCCATTAAAATATGTAGTTTTCACCATTGTGTAGTGAATCATATCTTCAAAAATGATTTTATCCCCTACTTTTAGTTCATTTTCAAAAGACCAAGAACCATAATAATCACCAGAAAGACAACTATTGCCCCCCATTCTATATGTTGGCTTGCCTTCTACTTCGTCTGTTGCACCTACAATAGCAGGTTTGTATGGCATTTCTAAGCAATCTGGCATGTGACAAGCAAAAGAAACGTCGAGCATAGCAGTTTTTACACCTGCATTTTCAACAATATCTTGCACTGTAGATACTAGCACACCAGTACGCCAAGCAAAAGCACTACCTGGTTCTAGGATTATCTGCAGGTTTGGATGACGTTGTTTGAAATCCTGTAGAATAGAAATCAAATGTTCCACATTGTAGCCCTCACGAGTCATTAAATGACCTCCACCAAAGTTTAGCCATTTAATTTGTGGCAAGAAATCACCAAATTTATCTTCCACAGCCTTCATTAATCCTTCTAAATCATAAGAAGTAGATTCACAAAGTGTATGCACATGAAGCCCTTCAAGCCCTTTTGGAAGCACATCGCCAAGTTGAGCACGTGTTACACCAAGTCGAGAACCAGGCACACAAGGATTGTAAAGATCGGTTTCTACTACAGAAAATTCAGGATTGATACGAAGTCCTGGAGAAAAAGGTTTTTCTGCAATCACTTCTTCAGTAACATACTTTTTATAATGTGAAACAGAGTTGAAAGTAATATGACTACTATAAGAAGCAATCTCTGCAAACTCGTCTTCTCTATACACTGGCGCGTATGTATGAGCTTTTGAACCCATTTCTTCAAACGCCAAGCGTGCTTCGCAAAGCGAACTTGCTGTAGAATATGGTATATACTCGCGCACTATAGGAAATGCTTTCCAAGTGGCAAATGCTTTAAAAGCAAGGATAATTTCTATCCCTGCTTTTTCTTTTACTGATTTTATAAGCTCCAAGTTGCTGCGAAGAAGTTTTTCTTCTAATACATAACAAGGAGATGGAATGTTGTTGTAATTCATTATAATTCTAAATCACCATCAATAATTTCATGCCATGGAAGACCACTTTCTGCCACTTTTTTCATAAATGGATCTGGGTCAAATTCTTCCACATTGAACACACCAGCACCAGACCATTGTCCAGTAAGGAACATATAAGCACCAGTCATTGCAGGCACACCTGTGGTGTAACTTACGCCTTGCATACCAGTTTCTTCGTATGCTGCTTTGTGTGAACAATTGTTGTAAACATAATATGTTCTTTCTTTTCCGTCTTTAATACCACGGATACGGCAACCAATTGAAGTCCAACCATCGTAATTTTCACCTAAATCTTGTGGATTTGGAAGCACTGCTTTTAGGAATTGGATTGGAACAATCTTTTGTCCGTTATAATCGATTTCATCGATACGTGCCATACCAATGTTTTGAATCACGCGAAGGTGAGTAAGGTATTCTTGACCAAATGTCATCCAGAAACGAGCACGTTTAATGGTTGGGAAATTCTTAACAAGAGATTCTAGCTCTTCGTGATATAGAAGATAAGATTCTTTTGGACCAATTTCTGGATAGTTGATTGGTTGGTGAATTTCTAGAGAACCAGTTTCTACCCATTTGCCATTTTCATAGAAACGACCTTTTTGGGTAATCTCACGAATGTTGATTTCTGGGTTGAAGTTGGTTGCAAATGCGTGGTGGTGGTCACCTGCGTTGCAATCCACGATGTCTAAATAGTGAATTTCATCGAAATAATGTTTTGCAGCGTATGCTGTGTAAACACCTGTTTGACCTGGGTCGAAACCACAGCCAAGAATAGCAGTTAAACCAGCTTCTTTAAATCTGTCTTGGTATGCCCATTGCCATGAATATTCAAATTTAGCTTCGTCTAGTGGTTCGTAGTTTGCAGTATCTAGATAGTTGCAACCTGCTTCAAGACAAGCATCCATAATAGTTAAGTCTTGATATGGAAGAGCTACGTTTATAACTAGTTTTGGTTGAAAACTTTTGAATAAGGTTACAAGCTCTGGAACATTGTCTGCATCTACTTGTGCAGTTTGAATTTCCACTCCGTAACGTTTTTTAATATCAGCTGCCACTACATCACATTTAGATTTTGTACGGCTTGCCAACATAATTTCTGTAAACACTTCTGTGTTTTGTGCTAACTTGTGTACAACTACGGTGCCTACACCGCCTGCTCCGATAACTAATACTTTAGACATAATTATTCTGTTTGACGTTGTTGATAAACTTCTCTTGCTAACTCTTGCATATCTGTGGTGGTATCTTGTTCATCTACAATTTCCACACCAATCATGGTTTCTAGCACGTCTTCCATGGTCACTACACCCCGCAGACCACCAAATTCGTCCACAATAATTGAGATATGTTCACGCATTCCTAACATTTTTTCCCAAATGGTGAATACAGATTCGTCTTCTGAGAAAGTAAGGATAGGACGCTTCATTTCTGATAGTTTTATATCGAATTGATCTTCAGAAAGTTCTTCTAGGATAATATCCTTAAGCACATAGCCTGTGACGTTGTCTTTATCTTCCTTGAAAATAGGAATACGTGAAAAACGCCAGTCGTTAGCGTCGTAAAATTCTTTTAGGCTCATGCTTTCATCTGCCATTTCAAGCACAATTTTAGGAGTCATTATCTCCTTGGCTTTCACATTTGATAGTTTTAGGCAAGATTTTATAATTCTGCTTTCAGATTCTTTAAAGACGCCCTCGTCGGTACCCATATCCACCATTGCAGACACTTCTTCGCGAGACACTGTTACTGCATTATCTTTTTCTTTAGAAGAAAACAATTTTGTTATTAGTTCTGAAAGGATAACAAAAGGATATGTAATATAGATTAAAAACTTAATAATACCTGCTGATGGTAATGCTAATGAACGCCATGAGTTTGACCCTATGGTTTTAGGGATAATCTCTGAAAAAATTAAAATTAACAAGGTTAAAACCACAGATGCGACACCAAACCATTCATCGCCCCAAATACGAGTAACTTCTGCACCTACACCCGCAGAACCAATGGTATGAGCTATGGTATTTAACGAAAGAATCGCCCCTACAGGTCTATCTACATTGTTTTTAAGATCTTTAAGAACGGTAGCAGATTTCTTACCCTCTTGCTCCTTTGCCGTAATAAAAGACATAGGAGTAGAAAGCAAAACTGCTTCAAGAACGGAGCATAAGAAAGAAATGGCCAATGCCCCAAAAAGATATACAAAAATCATTATCATCTGACTCAACGAGTTCTATTCATATTATATTCTGCAAAGATAATAAATTTAGAATATCTACACAATAAAATAAGAGGCAACTAAAAAATAATTTAGTTACCTCTTAATTATTATATGATTTATTTTAAATTAGGGAGTTCTAGGCGCTGCGCAGTGCGAAAAACCGGAGTTTACTAAACGTAAATGAGGATTTTGAGCACAAGCACAACGAAGAAATCACAATTTAAAATCAATCATCCCATTCTGATTTGTTCTTTTTGGTTGGAATATTGAACGACAACATAATTTCGTGAGAAGTCCATGCTACGTCGCTAAGTTTACCAACGTTAAGGTCAAATGAATAACCTACACGAAGCCATTCCCATTCTAGACCAACGTTTACGTATGGAGTAGCAAGGGTACGATAACCTAAACCAGCCCAGAACATTTTTCCGAAGAAACCTGTTACGTTTACGTCAACTACGTGAGATTGACCTGTGTAGTAGTAAGACGCCGCTGGAGCTAACTTGATTTTTTCTGTAATTGGAATAAAACCACGTGCATAAAGATGGTATGTTGGTGTTGAAGATAATGTTGTAATATCTTCTGGTTTAATAAAGAACCCTGGAATGTGGTTAATTGCAAAACCAGCTAAGAAATATGGCATAGAATATTCAACACCGAGGCTAGCATCAAATGAAGCTTTTGAGGTATATTTATCATAGAAACCATCACCACGTTCATCTTCGTCTACTAGGATGTGTTTATTTGGGTCGAATGTTTTAATAACAGCACCAACACCCACACCAAAAGATAATAAGTGTTTGTTTTCAAAATTTAAGTGATATGCATACACACCTCTCACTTGAATTTGATTGTATGCTATACCAGAGCCGTCGTATGAGAAAGTAAGACCCACACCAGAATTTGCTTTATCAAAATAGCCATGTACGTTTAATAAAGTTGAGAATGGTGCACCATCTGCTCCTGCATATTGAAAACGGTTCAATGAGAATATATTTACATTTTCGTCGTTACCTGTACCAGCAGGGTTCACGCCAATACGAGAAAACAACTGTTCTGTTAGCACAAAGTCATTTTGTGCAAAAGCTATAGTAACACTAGCAACTAAAGCTGATAATAAAACGATAATCTTTTTCATAATATGTTATTTTCTCTTGTGAGTATTATTAAAGTTTTCTAGATATTCTTCGTATTCTTGCTTTTTAGCTTCATTACGAGCATCAATAGCTTGGTCTTCTTCTTTAGCTGCTTTTGCCTCTTCAGTAGACTCATCAAATTGTTCAATTTCGCCAGTTTCTTCGTCTAGAATAATACGAACTTCTACACGACGGTTTTGTGCGTGTTCTTCTTCTGTTTCTGCATTAGGCACTTGAAGACGACGTTCACCATAACCTACTGCTTCTAACACTGCTGGATCATAACCTTCTCTTTCTACAAGCATTTGCTTGATTGTTTCTGCACGACGCTGAGATAGTTTGTCGTTGTATGCTTCTGAACCACGAGAGTCGGTGTAACCAGAGATTTCGAAACGACAATCTGGGAAATTGTTCATTTCTGTAGCTAAACGGTGTAAGTCTTTGAAGAACTCTTCATTTAACACGTCACGGTCGAAATCAAATAAGAAGAACACCCAGTAGAAACGACGTTTCTTTTCTTCATAAGTTGGTTCTGGATCTGGTTCTGCAGGAATTTCGTGGAATAGATAAATATCTGTATTTCCATTACGGTCTGAAATAAGCATTGGCACGCTATCTTTTACAAACATATTGTAGTTTGCACCTGCTTCGTTGTAAGGATTTGGCATTAAAATTGGAGCATTCCAAGTAGAATCTGCAGCAGTAGAAGAATAAACTGCCATAGAACCTTCTTTAGAACTAGAGACATACATTAAGGTATCTCCTATGATTTGCACCCAGTCTTCATCTGCTTTAGAGTTAATACTATCTACATTTACTGGAGCAGACCATACTCTTTCTTCTTCATCTTCAATATCGATATAATAAATATCACGTCCACCTTTAGAACCTTCCATTGTAGAACTGAAATATACACGGTCGTCACCATTTGCCATTACAGGATTGTAAAATCCTTCTAAATATGGAAGACGATAGTTCCAACCTGCACTTTGTACAAAGTTTTGACCTGTACGAGATTTTACTGTACCAGGTATTCTCATACGTTTACCAGGTTGCCAAACACCATTGTCATCGCATGTACTTTCATAAAGATAATCACTCTTATAATCTTTATTATATTGGCTATAATAAATACGATTACGTTTTTTATCGTAAGCAACTAAACCATTAACTTTAATTTTAGAGAAATCTTTACACACTTGTGGATTATCCAATTCACCTAGTGTATCAAGTTTTGTCACATAAACAGTTTCACCACGTAAGAAAATGAATGTACTATCTTTATAAGGTGATAGTGCAAATTCTTTTTCTTCTGTGCTTGTCACCGAAGGATCGAAGGTATAACCTTCTGCATACTTAGGATTTATGACTGCCATTGCAGATATGGAGCATAAAGCCAAAATTGCTGTAAATAATTTTTTCATATTCTTGAAAGTTTATATAATTTTAATTAGAAATTAGGACGTATTGATGAACGTCAGTGAATAATTAGGAATGAGGAATTTTCGACAGGCTCATTCCTAATTCATTATTATTTAATATTTAAATACTTCTATTGTTCCTTTTTTAACATTTCCGTCTGGTAATTCTACTACATAATAGTAAACACCAGGAGCAGCCACATCAGCTCTACCATTCATAGAACCTCCTACACTGCCATTCCAACCATTAGGACTTTCGTATATTTTGGTTCCGAAACGTGTAAAGATTTGAGTTTTAAAGTTAGGATCCATATCTTGAACGAAGGTATCATTTCTACCATCTTTTTTGTATGGAGTAAATACAGTAGGCCATTGTACTTCTACACGAGCAGAATCGTATGAAGAACCGCAATCACCTTCATAAACCACCTTATATTCAGAATTAATATATGGTTTGAATTCCTCAATACCTTTTTCTACCTTTTGGTCATTTACATAAAGTGTATATTTTGTTTCACCTGCAGGTGACACTGTAAATGATGGCACTCCACCTACTGAAATTGTTTGTTCTTTTGGCTCAAGGTTCAATGATGGTACAGAATCTTTAAGAGTTATTATTACAGGTTTTGCCTCCAAAGGTATATTTTCACAATAATTTTCACTTTGTACTGTAACATACACTGTATCTGGATTTGTTTTTAATGCAGCATCAATAAGATGATACTTAAATGTTTTACCGACACCTAATTTTCTTGTATATGTTGTATCTGAATACCAAGTAATTAACGTATCTGATTGTTCCTTATCAAATTTTACATTAGCAAGCAAAGTTAACTCAGCATCAGGACACATCGAAGCATTGTTAGCTTGGATATTTGCAGCAGTTGCATTACCTTTTACTTTCACTGTAAGTTCTGTAGTTGCTTCGCAATAATTATTGCTTGCAGAATTAATTTCATCATAAGAAGCTACAACTTCGTATGTTTTAGAACCTGGCACAGAAGGGTCAAATGTGGTAAGCGTATCTGTACCATTGATGAATAACAAATATTTATAAGTATCAGCCCCTTCTACTCTAGAAGATAAAGCAATTGGGTCGCCTTCTATAGCACAATCTAAATAATTGTTTACTACAGGAGTTCTAGTGATTTCTTTTACACGATAATAAATTGTTGTAGTATCGCTAGGACAACCAGCTGCTGGGTCTCTATACACTCTGATAGAATCGTCTTGTACTAGGTCTGCATAGAAGAATGCATTTTCTTCTGGAATTATATTGCCATCTTTGTCTAACCAAACTAAACCTTCTTTATCTTCACCTTCTAAGATAAGGTCTATGAAGAAAAATTTATTATCAATAACATCTGGGTCTGTTTCCTTACCTTCCTCTTTATTTTCGGTTTTACACATATTATATGAATAGTGTTCACCAGGACGTTTTCCTGCTGGTGCGTCAGAATGATTAACTATCTTGATAGAAACTTCACCTTCCGCTATTCTTTCACAAAGAATACCATCTGCAAAAGATTCTGTTATCTTAACAGTCACTTTTTGAACACCTTGGCTTGGTAAATATGGATTACCTGTTGCTTGTAGATATAATTCACTTACATTTAGAACCATTACATTAGTTCCTTGTTCTGGCACAAATGGAATACCTTGTAAAACAACATTATTATTTACAAGAATATCCAAAGATACAGAAGAAGAAATATTGTTTGAGGTTAATTTCAATTCTGGGAAAATCATATCCTCTGAGTAACAAATACTTGTTGGTTCACCTTCTAATAATATTAGTTGACTTTCTTGACATTCAAGGTTTACAGAAAGTGTATTAGAAGAGAATACTACCATAGGATCTGCTCCTGGGGTATATGTTCCATCTTGAACACCACTAAGAACATCATCGCTACATGTACCGCCGATTTTCTCACTTACAACAGCTTGAAGTTGCATTGGGGCAATATTTCTGCTTCCATCATCTGCTATCTCTATTAGCATTGAGCCATTTACTGAATTTTTTGCTACATAATAATTGCCATTATCATCTAGCATTTCTGCGATAAAGTTGTATTTACCATTTTTATCAATACCAAATAGCATTAAACAAGGATCTGAGATAGAACCAAAGTTTACTTTTGGAACACGAACAGAGATTTCTTCATCTACGCTAGTAAATGTGTATGAATCTGCTTGAATATCAGAAAATTCCACAGAAATAGTAGGAGAACATAAGTCTAGGCTAATATCGTCAATAAGTAGGTCGTTACCATCACCTGTTGAACCGTTGTTTTTAATTACAACTCTAAATTCACCTTCTATATCTGTGATTTTCCAACTTGTTTCAAATCTTTTCCAGTTATCATCAAAATCTACTTGAGATTTAATGTTTGCAACATTTTCCCATGTTGTTGTACCTGTTTTCTTAAACTGAATTTTTAATTCTGCATTAATTGGTTTGAATGTTACATTTGGTTTTTCTTTCACTGCTGCAGAAGCCATATATGCAGAGAAAGTAAGTGTTGCACCTTCTGAGAAATCTTTTGTTTCATCTGAAGTTAAGATTCTAGAGAATGCCACCCCAGATTCTTCATTTGTTGCACTGATATTACCAAAGTTAATTAGAAGCATACCACCGAAAGGAGGATTTGCACCACCTTTGTTTTGAGTATGGTCTCTAAATCCACGATACCATCTTTCGTTTTTATCGTTTTTAATTCTTTGTTCTATACAAGAGATATCTGTTCCACATTCTTCTTGACCACCTGTGCCATAACCACAATATAATGGTTCGGTCACGATAGCATATTGACCATCATTAATTTTATAAGGAGCTTCTACATAGGTATAACCAGAAACCATAGCGTCATATTTCATACGGCTACCAGGACCAAGTAGAGTTTTTAGTATGTCATCGTCGTCGAATGTGATTTTAAACAGATTTGAACCTTTTGTACCTTCACCACAGGTTTGGAATACATTTATAGTAACAGAGTCTTCCAAATATTCACTTGATGAAGATTTTTTGCGTTTAACTTTGAAATAGGTTGTTACCAATGGCACATCATTACCAGTTAAGGTATATGTATCACCTGTTACACCTGCAATTTGGACAAAATTTGTTCCATCTGTAGATTTATACCAAACAAACTCTCCAGTGGTTGTATTGTCTGATGTAACTTTTAAGGTTAAACTTGTAGGAGCATTTGCAGTATCATAATCTGTTGCAGAGGCAGTTAGGTCAAATGTTTGTGCTTTTGTTGCTACCGCCCAGTATTTATTAGAAGAAGAATTTACGTAAAATCTAATAGGTTCTTGATAACCTGTTGACAGAGTAACTTGCAGATTATTATCGCCAGTCTCCTTAGTTGTTGTGACACCTACATTTTTAGAAGCATCTTCAGATGAATTATTATATAGATTTTGAGATGCATCAGACCAGTTGTTTTGTGTAGTAAATTTGAATTGTCTACTTGCAAATAATCCGTCGTAATAGTATTCACCATTTGAGCCTGCAGTCATTGCCACGAAAATAGGATTTCCATTTGCATCATTCCAACCTTGTGCTGCATCACCAATAATGTATAACGAAGAAGTAGTTGTTCCACCACCTACTGCAGTAATAGTTACTGTATTTGAAGAAGGATTATATTCAAATACACATTGGGTACCTTTAGTTGGAGAACCAACTAATTCTGGAGTTCCAAACCATTGTGCGCCATTGTCATCGGCAGAGGTATGAACATTTACTCCACTACCACCATAGGCTGCAGTTACCTTATTACTTCCATCTAATTGTTTCCATTCCCAATTTCCACCACCCCATGGGTGTTTCATGTAATACGCTCCAAATGCACTGCTGCTCATACCTACAAGCATAAGTAATAATGCAAAAACGCGCATTAATTTTTTTAGTTTTTTCATAGTATTTGATTTGTTAATTTAAGTTCTTTCTTAATCTATTATTTATAGCATCAAAAAGGCGTAACTATGCCTACGTATAACAATTTACAAATATAATTTTATTTTGAGAAACAAACAAAAAAATTCCCCATTTCTACACTAGAAATGAGGAATTTAGGTTGAAATGTTAAAAATTTTATAATTCTCTGCACAACGTTTGCAGAAATGTGCATAAAATTTACACTCTATTCATAAGATTGCATATTAATCTACTTTTACAATTTCGATTGTTCCTTTCTTAACTTCACCATTTGGAAGTTTAACAGAATAATAGTAAACACCAGGAACTGCTATTTGTTCACTTTCATTCATTGTACCATTGATAGTACCGTCCCAGCCGTCTGGACCTTCAAATATTTTGGTATAGAAACGGTTGAATACTATAATGTGCATACCTTTGGCAAAGTCCTCATTTTTACCATTGTCATTGTGTGGAGTAAAGGCTGTTGGCCAAAGTACTTCAACGAATGCTTCTTTAGTATCAGAATCACAACGGTTAGTTGCTGTAACCTCAAACTTAGTATCTATGTATAAATTTGATGAGTGTTCTAGACCATCTACGTCCACTTCGTTACCATTTACTAGCCATGTGTAAGCATCAAGGATTTCGCTATCTGCATCTGGCACTATAGTAACCACAGTTTCATTTCCTCCTACTAGCATACTAGTTTGTGATGTTGTAAGGGTGAAATCTACATTCTTAGCATAATCTACTGAGAAAGACAATGTATCACTTATACAACCATTATCTGATACACCTGCCACAAAATATTTTGTAGCTGAGCTTTCTGAAGGAACTTCATATAAATCCTCAATTTCTGTTTCAGATTCATCATAGAATTTATAAATGAAACCATTTGCTTTTGGAAGTAAACTGCTCAATTTTGTTATAGACAATGTATCAGAAGGACATAAATAATATATAGTATCCACACTTAATGTTGGTTTGTCATTATCTTCTGTAACACTATATTTATATTCTTCTGTAGAACAGAATGATGTATTATCAGTCACTACAAGAGAGTATGTACCTTCTTCTTTAACCTCACGATAATTTTCTGTAGAACCGTCATCCCATTTATATGAGAATTCGTTTTCTGATGTAATAGTAGGTTTTAAATATAAAACAGGGTATTCACAAGTTAAAACATTGGTTTCTTCCACTTTTTCTGCTGATGGGTCAATTGTTGAAACTGATGTCATTGCAGTAATAGTAGGAGTTGTTTTATTTTCTTTAATATGAATAGAATCTGCTACAGCAGAGCAACCAGATTCTTTATCTGTAACCACAAGTCTAAATATTGCTTCTTCTTTGGTAGATATAGTTTCTGATTTACCATATTCTTCAAAGATATCACCTTTATCATAAGAAACAGTCCATTCGTATTCTAATTCTTCTGGACGATAGCCCACTTGGATACTATCAACAACTGTAGATTGAATGAATAATTCAGTATCTTCACAGTTTACAATCTTTGTTTCTTTGTAACCTTCAATTGTTTTATCCAATGTTGTAGAAGAGATAAGGCTATTAATTATAGGTTTACGTGTATTTTCTGCTATTGTTATCTTTTCTGAAGAAGCACAACCAGTAGAATCTACTGTTACGATTACCTCATAATAACCACCTTTATCAATAGTAGCAATACTATCACCAGTAACCATTTCACCTTCTTTTGATCCATCTGGCGAAACTTGTAACCATTTAATCCAATCGTATGACACACTATCAATATCAGATTCTACCTCTAAGTCTATCGATGGTGTATAACAATTAATTTCGTTAGCGCTAGATGTAAGAGTTAATACTGGATGTTCTTGTGCTGCTGTAATAACAATTGAGGTATCACCTTTACAATAATTATCACCTTGAATAAACACTGTATATACTCCTTCTTCAGAGATTTCTAATGGATTAGAACCTGCAAAATCATGTCCATCTACGCTCCAATAAAGGTAAACATCTTCTACACCTATTTCTTCTGGATTGTTAATTGCAGCCTCAAGATTTAGGGTTTGGTAAGTACAAGTTAAAACAGTACTTTCTACTCTTTCATTTTTTTCTATTCTATATGATGTAAGTGAAATATCTGGTGTTTTAAAGTTTTCTGTTACCTTTATACTATCTGTTATCTTACAACCATTCACAGCTGTAATATCTACAAAATAAGTAGCTGCAGAGTTAGCAGTTATTATTGAGTAATCCTCACCCTTTTCACCAGTACTCCATTCATAGTTTGCAACTTCTACAGGACTATTTGCTGCATCAGCAAATAATTGTACTGCATAGTGATTACATGTAAGAATTAGATCTTTTTCTAAATCTACATTCATGCCAAAGTTGTAAGTTGTCATATTTACTTTTGGCAACACAAAATCTTCAGTAACTTCTACTGTAACTGCATTTTCAGACTTACATCCAGCTTTTTCTGAATAGCCATAAACAGAGTATTCTGTTACTAGAGTTAGAACATCTTTGTTTGTTTGTTTAACATCAAGTGTAGCCCCAGTTTTTGTTTGTGTTGCACCACTTTCGTCAACATATGACCATTCGTATGTACTTGCTCCAGAAGCTGTAATTGTTGCTGTTTGTTTAGCACAATTTAGAGTAACCTCTGTTGCATCTAATGTTACTACAGGTAGTTCTTCTACTTCTAAAGTTTCTGCATTGTCGGTCAAATCAAGTGCTGCACAATAATTATCAGAAAGAGCGGTAATAGTATATGTACCAGCCTTAGAGATAGTTGTTGTCCAAGTTGCATTGTTTGTTTGGTATTCTTCTTCATTAATATAGAATGTGAATGGAGCCTCGCCTTTAAAACTAACACTTAGAGTAGTTGAAGCACCTTCACAAATGATATTGTCTTCATCTGTTATTTCAAATAATTCTAGTGTTGGACGAGGTTTAATAATATATTTACCAGCATCAACTTTAGTTGAACCACAATCATTGGTAGCTTCGTATTCAAGTTTTAATTCTACACCATCTACATCATCACTATATTCTACTTTATCTCCTTCTTTATATTCTTTTCCATTGAAATACCATTTTGTTGAAGTAATAGTAGAACCATTTGCATCTGATGGTATATTTGGCAATGTAATAACATCGCCATCACATATATTTTGAGGAACAATTCCAATTGCACTATTGTCTAGACTTGGAGCACCATTTACTGTAATAGTAGCACTACCACTATTAGAAAGATCTGCTGAACATTGGTGACCGTCTTTTACTTCTGTTAAAGTATAAGTTGTTGTAGATGTTGGAGACACTTCCATTGTAGTAGAAGGGCCAGAAACTAAACGTTTAGCTTCACCATTTGATAATTCGATATAAAATGTATTTTCTCCAGTTAAATTAATAGTTAAATTGGCAGGTTCTCCACTACATATAGATGTTGTACCTGAAATCGTAGCAGTTGGCTTGTCATATACAACAATATCTAACTGAGTTCTAGGACTTTCACACTTACCTTCTTCTGTATTGGTTACCCAATATGTTGTAGTACCTATTTCATCTTTTTCTGCTTGAGTTTGACTTGAAGTTCCTGTTTTTGTTGTATAGAAAACTAGATTTGACTTATCTGATGAAATCTGAGTTTTTAAGTCCAACAGTCCATCTTCAGGACAAGCTTTATATGTTTCTGATATTAATTCTGGTGCAGCAGTAAAAGCTTTTACTGTAATAGTTTTATATGCTTTAATACCAGTATTTTCATTATATGTAGTAGAGCCAGACTTGCTTATATAAGCAATAATCTGTTCATCTGCTACTACTGTTGTTCCTTTTACTTTAATAGAAATTGTAGCTGTTTCACCATTTTCTAATTTTCCTACTTTCCATATACCAGTAGTATGATCATAACCTGCACTTGATGATGACACAAATGTTTGTTTTGATAAATTAACAAAAGTAACTTCTACATCTGTTGCAACATCACCATTTGTTACAGAATAGTTCAATTCTATCTCCTGATCAGAACAAACAGAAGTAGATACACCTGACAATTCAGATATAGACAGTTTTGAACAGTCTTGAACTGTTACTGCAGATGGTGTACTTGTTTTAGAAGCACAAACCTTAGGCACTTGATATACCTCTACTTTATACTTCTTATTATCAGTCATCTCAAATGTATTTGTGGTATATGTAGTTTTACCATCGCCTACCTCTGAGTATGTTCTACCTCCATCTGTAGATTCATACCATTGGTAATACAAGTTTTCTCCTAAAGGAGTAATAGAATAAGTTAAAGTTTTGTCTGCACATGCAGTCTTGTCTTGCAAATCTGGACCTAGTTCTAAATTTACTACTTCTATCTTAACATCACTTACTAAACCAATCGCTGATGTACTTTTACATTTATTTGCATCTTCTACCTGTGTAAATGTGTAAGTAGTTGTTACTGTTGGTTTTAGTTCATATGAACCACTTGCTGGAAGCGGATCAGTAGTGCGTGGATCTTCTGGTGTTTTTCCCTCTTCAGTTCTTACAACAGTTAATTTATAAGGTGCTGTACCTTTTTCAAACTGATATGATAGTGTCGCTTTAGAATCAACTTCTGTTCCACAAATAGCATTTTTATTTGTAACAACTGAAGTTAATGTAGGTAGTTGCTTAACTGTAACTGTTGCAACAGCTGCATCACTAGTACAACCATTAATGGTTTGTGTTGCATAATATGGTTTATCTTTTACTATTTCTGAAGCACTAAATGTTCCTGTTGTAATCTCTGATTTCAGTTCTGAATCTGAGTAATATTTCAAAGCTGTACCAGAGAATAAAGTACTTAAAGAAATATCACCAGTGGTAGAACATTCATCGTATTTACCATTGTTCAACAATGTAGGCTTATCTATTGTTGTTACTATTAATTCTGCAGAGTTACTTGTTATAATTCCACATTTACCACCATCTTTGCATACATTTACACGATAATATTTACCATTATCATCAGCCGTTACCGCTGGTGTTGTATATGTAGAAGAAGTTGTTGAGGCATCAGCTATAAGCTCCCAAGTTTTATTATCTTTACTCACTTCCCAAGTATATTTATTTGCACCTTCTGCAACCACCTTAAATGTTGCTTTTCCTCCAACACAAACAGTTTGAGGAGTTGGTTGAGTAGTAATAGATAATTTTTCTACTGTTACAGTAGCTGTGTTATTTTGTGTTGGTTTATAAATACAACCTTTAGAATCTTTTACTTGTGTTAAAGTATAAGTCTTGGTTGTACTAGGTGTTACCTTAAGGATATATGGAACAGTAGAGGTCGAATAATCTTTTCCATCTACAGTTAATGTATAATTAGGAGTTCCTTTATTAACATTTATAGCAATTTCACTTGTAGTACTTCCATCACAAATAATTTCTTTATTTACACTAAATAATGCTTCTGGAAGAGGATTTAATGTAACTTGCGTTTGTTTTTTGGAATCATCTGGTGCATCTGTATAAGAGCTATATGATATACCAGACACTGTTTTTACATAATATTGTAAAATTCTGCTAGAAGAAGCAGTTATTGATTTGGTAGATGTTAATTTCAATTTTAAAGTTTGAGTTGCCCCTGCAGCTATATCTCCTATAGTCCAAACTCCTGCAGAATATGTTCCTGCACCAGAAGTTTTAGTTGCAGTGAAATCTGCTAAATTATCAATATTAACTGTCACTCCTGTAACCTTAGTTCCTAGTGGATTGGTAACAGATATTTCTATTGTAGTGTAATCTTCTCCATCAACACAAATTTGGTTATCTGGAGCAGAAACAGCTAGTGCTAAAGCCTTAGAAGTTACAGTTGCTACATTAGTTATAGCATACATACCACAAACATCATTATTGGTATTTACATTTGCTAAACCTTTAGTTATATCTTCTAACGAAGGTGCAATAATCACACGATATTGAAGATTTGGAGAATCTGGCGTAACTGTATAAGTTGCTTTATTTTGTACAGCCCCATCTGTTAAATTAATCCATGTTCCTGTTCTTGTATCACTTACTTGCCACAAGTAATATGGATCATCCATTAAACCAGATGTTATTTCTGTTGTTAATGTTTCTGTTTTTCCAAGAAGAATAGTACTAGTAGGAGTACCATTAGAGGTTTCTAAGACAGCTTGAGGAGTACAAACTGATAAAGTAATATCGTCGATTAATAAGTCATTACCACAGTTTCCATCAACTGCAACATTTATAAATTGAAGTACAACCTCTTTTTTATTATCAGTAGCATTATCTGCTTCTCCTGCATTAAACATAACAGAAACTTCTTGCCAACCTGCATTTAACTTGATGTTTTTTATTGTTTTAGCTGCAATCTGTTCCCCTGAATTTTTATCTTTTAAAATGAATTTTACTCCCGCATCTTGATATGCATCACAATCACGTAATGCATTTGCTGGAGCTATAAAAGCAGAGAAATTAATATATGTCTCTGCACATACTTCAAGTTCACATTCATACAATATATCTGTTGTATTGGTACCATCATTACAGTTAAACATCAACATACCACCATTTGTATCTCCAGTAGTATGGTCATCCATATTTAGATACCACCAAGAGTTATTACAATCACATGCATGAGTATCACCGTTAGACTGTGTTCCACAACCTGCCCATTTAGGATTAGCCAATACCGCATACTTTCCAGCATCTTTAATTGCAGTACATTTTGTTGCCATGGCACTATAGTTACCACCCACACGTGCCACATATCCATGTGAGGCTAATGTTCTAGAATATGATGCTCTATCATCATTATTTGTAAACGTTCCAAAAGTTTCTGTGAAAATAATTTTGGTATTTGCAGGGTCACACTTTAAAGCATCTATATAATCGTCTTCTTCATCATCTGAGCTAGAAGAATTATAACATGAACCAGTAGCAGAACAATTTACTTCTTCAAAAGAAGAAGGATTTGGAACCGGTCTTGAATCACTAACATACTCTCCATCAAAAATATATGCATATCCACCATAAAGTTTTGGAGAGTCACCAGACTGTTTACTTCTATCTCCATTTTGGAATATTATATGAACATATTCATTATCACAAATAGTCCATTTATAATATGAAGAACCATTGTAGGTAACTGATTCTCCTTTTTGTGTACTTCCCCAATCAGGACCTATATGTGAATCTTTGAATACATAAAGATTATAATTATCTTTACTATATATTTCTATTCTTTCACAATCACCTTTAGATGTTGGCAGTGAAGTACTTGTGCCACCAGAACCACTATCGCCTGAATATGTAGACCATGAACCACCATTAAAATACTTTGTACCATTTCTATTTTCATTATTATCAGCAGGAGTTAATTTAGGTGTACTTGAATTAAAGTTTCCATAGTATGCTGCTTGAGTATTCCACAAGTTATTATAGTTATCTTGGCGGTCTCTTACGAAACAGATATGTGTAAAAGCGACATTGACATCACATTCCCATACATTAGTAGAGCCTATTCTAGTCATGCTATAATATGTAGCATTATTGGTTGTCACACCATTATCACCATTCCACATTGGTTCATTTCTTACATAAACATGTACAGCCGACCAGTTTGTAGGTGTATTATCGAAATACACTTTTACAGCATAAGCACTACTGCTAAATGCTGAAAAGATTAAGAGCAGAAAGACTACCCTAAAAAAACTAACTAATTTTGATTTTTTCATAAGTATTTAATTTGTTTTGTTTTATTTTCTTTCTAAGAATGCAAACGTATATGCTCAATTTGCAAATTTAAGATTTATTTACTTAAAGTGTATAAAAAAATCTCCATTTCTGCTTAGAAACGGAGATTTTAGTTATAAATGTTAAATTAATGCACACTATTTAATTATCTGTGCACGATAATTTTACATCTTACTTTTTAGCATTATACGAGTAAAAGCTTGTTTTGTTGTAAGAGGAAAATCAGCCTGAGTAATCCATCCAAAATAACCAGGATCATTTTTTAGCACAGTTTCTGCCAACTGACCTTTGTATTTACCAAAATTTATTACTTCCTGGCCTTTTTCATTATAAACTAAATGACCAGCAAAATCTACATTCTTGTTGTGAGAGGTAAATTCTGAAAGAAAAGCCATATCATTTTCAAGGTCTGAATATTTATCTAACTGACCTTTAAGCACCTCGTATGTTGCACGTGTATCTGCCAACGCATTATGAGCATTATCCAAATCTTTTCCACAATAAAATTTGTACGCAGCTACTAAATTGCGTTGTTCTTTTTTATGGAAAATAGTTTGAACATCTATTTTTTTGCAACGAGAAAGGTCGATATCTGCTCCTGCTCTTAAAAATTCTTCGGCTAAAAGTGGAATATCAAATCTATTTGAGTTGAAACCAGCAATATCAGAACCTTTAAAGTCTTTTACAAGCACACTTGCAAGTTCTTTAAATGTCGGTTTATCTGCCACATCAGCATCAGAAATACCATGAATAGCTGTAGTTTCTGCGGGAATTGGTCTTTCTGGATTTATCAAAAAATTCTTTTCTTCTTCTGTACCATTAGGGTTCACTTTAATGTATGCAATTTGCACAATTCTGTCTTTGCAAACATCCAACCCTGTAGTTTCAAGGTCGAAGAAAATAATCGGATTTTTTAATTTTAAGTTCATAATACAACGAAATCACCCTTTAAAATATTTTTTACAGTGTCATTGGGGTCAACAACATAGTAAGTTCAGAACCCTCATTTTGTGTAACTGGTAATACTAAAATAGGTCTAGTAGCATCTAACATTTTGATTTCTATCTCATTAACAGAGCTCATTGCACCCAAGATAGAAAGCATTAGATTTGCATTGATACCAAATTCTAAACCTTCACTACCATTTAGTGTACATTCTACATTTTCTTCACCAGAAGCAGAATAGTCTAAATCTTGTGTTAGCAAGTGAATATTATTTCCAGAAACAGAAACACGCACTAAATGACTTGCAGTAGCACAAGCTGCCACGCGGTCTAGAGCTACGCGGAATACATCTGTATTTACATAAATAGACACAGGCATATCTTTAGGAATTACACTCTTATAATTTGGATAATTACCTTCTACTAAACGACTGATCAATAAGTAGTTCTCTGCTTGTACATAAATTGTATTTGCATCAAAACTAATGCTTAACTCACCATTACATTTTGCAAGCATATATTTAAGGGCACTTGCAGTACGAGATGGAATAATCAGTCTGCTATTTTCATTTGATGTAACACTAGTGTATTTCATCATAGATAGTTTGTGAGCATCTGTAGCTACAAAATAAATGCCATCGTCTGTCACATCCATACAAACACTCATCATAATAGGACGTAATTCGTCTGTACCCGCAGCAAACACAGTTCTAGCAATACCTTCTAGCATCATAGAACTATCTACTTTTACTTCTTTTTTGTTTTCACCTAATTCTCTTGGATTAGGAAATTCAGTAGCAGAATTGCCTATATAGTTGTACTTACCAGCAGAAGATTTAATTTCAAGTGAATAACTACGTTCATCAATAGTAAATAGCAATGATTGATTACCAAATTTTGACAAGAAACTAAGTTGGTTTCCTAAAATCAAGAAGCTACCCTCTCCATCTGGATCCTCTACGTTCATGGTAGCTTTTAAAGTTACATCACCATCTGATCCTGTAAGAGTTAGAACATTTCCTACAAGGTCAAATTTTATAAAACTAAATACAGGTGTGATTGGTTTTGATGACATCACATGAAGGACTTGTTGAAGTCTTTCTGAAAATTCTGCTGAAGAAACTGTAAATTTCATATATAGTTAGGAGTTAGGAGTTAGGAGTGAGGAGTTAGGAGTTATAATATCTCTACTCTTTCCTCATATTAAACATTATTTTATTTGAACTGCAAAGATAAAATTTTTAGTCAATATTTATTATTTCGTATTTTGATTTTTACGAACAAATTGGAATATTAAAGAGAAAATTATTAACAATAACACTGGAGCAGTAATACAAAACCACTTCCAAAACTCGCCATTTCTAGCTATTTTTTCTTTATCTAAAACGCGAAGACTTATTTTTTTATTCCTTAGTTGCATCCAGTCGCCATCATCTGCTAGATAATTTACTGCATTTAGCATGAAATCACTGTTGCCAAATTGCATCTTCATATACTTATCGTAACCAAGAGGAAGTGGTTCATAGCCGGATGCAAAACCTTGTAGAGAATTTAATGTTATTGAGCCATCTGCCACTACCAACATTTTGGTATTCTCACTCTGCTTAATTGTTTTTTTACCATTAGTAACAATGTTTTCTGGAGCAAGTCTATTTGCATACACAGATTTAAATTTACCCTCAAGTAGCATCGCCACAGGCATATATGAATACGCAAAATATGGAGATTCTGGTGATAGATTTACAATATCTGCTCTAAGAGGCATTGGTGCTTTTTCCAAAGCAGTTTTTGATGAGGTACATAAAAGAACTGTAGCATTTACAGAATCGTTCTCGCCTACTCTTTCTAAAAATGAAGCAAATTCTGCCTTAACTGGTGCTATATTTCTAGTAATAGCATGTTCTGGCATTGGCATTAAAAGCGGACTATAATACCATGGCATTGGCACAAAATTTGGAGTTTGACCTTCCATTGAAGTATTAATTGGCACAGTTGCGCATTGAATATCAAGCAACATAATTGGCTGAATACGAACTCCATATGTAAACAACTGGTCTGTTAAGCCCAAATCATTTGGTTTACCCACCTCGCCATTGGTTGCCACACCATCCACAAGCCAAATAACACGTCCACCATTCATAATATATTGGTCTAGAATATATTTGTCAGACTCCGAAAATTCTGTTTGTGGTTCGGCTATAATCACTACTTTATAGTCATTTAAAATATTTGGGTCGCTTCCCAACACTCCTCTATCTACTTGATAATAACGTGATAAACTTTCTGTCAAACTATAAACAAAATGCTCTTCTGCTTCGGCATGACCCTCAAGAAATGCCACTTTTACTAGTTCTTTTTGAGTGAGAATGCGCAACGCATCTGTAAATGCATATTCTAGATTTTCTATTGATGAATTTAAATTTTCATCACCCGAACGACCTGCAATATTTTGAAGTAGTGGCACAGAAACAGTATCTCCTGCACACGAAAATACAGCCCATGGAAAAATTACTTTTTGTAGCGTATTTCCACTATTATCATAATCATGAACCATTGTAGGAGAAAGACCTTTTCTCTGCATTTTTGCCATGATTACATTTCTTTCTTTTTCAGATTTTGCATCTTTTAAAAGATCTATAAATTCCACATTCAGACCCACTTCTGCATATCTATTCATTTCATCAAGCATATACCCCACAGACTTCTTCAATCGTAAAAAGCCCACATTCATATCTCCTTCTAAATATACATCTACCTTCACTCCATTTTCCTGATTTTCAAGCAACTTTTTTGTGCTTTCTGATATGCTATGACGTTTTTCTGCAGTTAAATCTAAGCGTAAAACTATATTTGAGGCAAAAACATTTGTGAGTACTAATACAAAAGCTACGGCAAATAATTTTATTGTAAATCTTTTCCTAAAGGTAATTAAAAGGAAGAACTGACTTATGGTTATGAAATACCAAATATCAGAAAAATCTATCACTCCACGACTCATAGAATCGTAGTGATATGCAATACCCATTGAAGAAATAAAATCCCTTACATTAATATTTGATGGTATAAAAGATAGCATTTCAAAGCCGTAGTAAAATACGAAACATAGGAATGCAGAACCTACAAATGATATAATTGGATTGTCTGAAAGCGAAGAGAAAAATATGCCAATTGCAGTATAAAGACAGGCTAAAAATATAAGTCCAATGAACGAACCAAAGAAGCCTCCAAGGTCTATATTTGCAAACGGAGTACCAAGATAACAGACTGCTAATAAGTAAAATAGAGTAAACAGCAGACTTATAAGTGCAATTATTAGCGAAGCTAAATATTTAGAAACGACTATACTATATGGATGTATAGGACGCGTGCGAAGAATTTCTACTGTTCCTTGCCTGTATTCGTCGGAAAACGTTCTCATCGTAATGGCAGGAATAAGGAATAAAAATAGCCATGGAGCAAGAGTAAACAACCCATCTAAGTTGGCATATCCACCCCACAAAACATTATTTTCTCCTGGAATAAGCCACAAAAATGAAGCAGTAAGAATTAAATATACTGCTATTACGATTGGCCCAGTTAATGATGAAAAAAACGAGCGTAATTCTTTTTCTAAAACTGCAAACATCTGCGTTCTTTTTTATGATTTATACAACGTTTACAAATTTATCGCAAACGAAAGGCAAATATAGTAAAAATAATTAGGTTTGGAAAATTTTCATTATATTTGTGGGTCATTAAAAATTTATGAAAAAATACCTATTATATATACTACTTTTATTTTGCACAGCCCTACAAGCTGCAGATTTTGCTCCTTATAAAATCAAAGGGCAATTTATTGGTGGTTGGATTTACCCACACGATGCAAGCATTATAAAACCGCTTACAAAAGGACCAGTTTTGGGTGGTGAGATAGCATTTGAACTTGCCTCAGACGGCAGTAAACAATGGCAAAAAGACTTCAATATGCCAGATTTTGGTTTCGCACTACAAGTTTTAGACCTTGGGAACCCAGAAATCACAGGTCAAATGATTTCACTTTATCCATACATCAACATACCGATGGTAAATAGTGAAAAAATCCGTTTCAATGCAAAAATGGGTATGGGTGCTGCTTTTGCAACTATGCCTTGCGACCTAGATGCTGCTATCGCCGACCCTCGCGCCATAAAACAAAAAGCTGCAGACTACAACTTTGCAATTGGCGGTGTGTTCAACTTTGCCATTTCTGCAGGCTTGAACATAGAAGTACCTGTACACAAGAATGTTAGCCTTACAGCTGACGTTATGTTCAATCACATTTCTAGTGCTAGCACAAGCCAACCAAACGCAGGACTTAATATGTTTAATGGGTACTTAGGGGTGAAATACCTTATAAATAAGTTAGGAGTGAGGAGTGAGGAGTTAGGAATTTCTGTGCAAACGAGTGGAGAACCAAGCTCGCTTGAGTTATCCCGAGTGCAGCCAGAAATCACGAGCGAAGTGAGTAATTATAAGAGTGAGGAGTTAATTGTAAATAATGAAGAGCATAATAAAACAGAAATTCCTAATTTTAAGAAGCGTTGGAGCGGCGAGGTGATTTTGAGTGGCGGATTTAAGAAATTGTATTATAAAGACACTAAATATTTTGGCACGGCGAGTTTAAATCTTGAAGGATATTATCACACCTGTCGTCAACACAGAATTGGTGTAGGTTTAGACCTATTTTACGATGGTGCGTACGCACAAACTGTAGCACAAGATGCTTCTGGCAAGTATTATTGGACAGACGAAAATACATATTTTGGACGAACTTTTACTCCAAACAACAATTTTGAAAACAAACTAAGACTTGGTCTTAATATAGCAAATGAGCTAACTATTGGCAAATTTGGCATTTTTGCACACTTTGGTATTTACCTTTACGACCCTGTAAAAAATATGGAGCCGGGAGGAGAAATTCTTCAAGCACTTAACAAAGGTGAAACACCTAAGAAAAAAGGTATTTTTTATCCATACGACATTAATAAAGAAGATGGTTGGAATTACTTCCGCATTGGGGTAAAATACCACTTCACAGAACATTTTTTGGTTAACCTAAGTTTCAAAACACATTTACAAAAAGTTGAATTCTTTGAGTTAGGAGTTGGATATGCATTTTAGTTAGACAATTTTTGTGCAAGTGAGAGGAGAACTAAGCTTGCTTATGTTATCCCGAATGTTGCGATTAAGTGAGAGCAGAAGCAAAGTTTACTTTGATTATGCCGAACGTGAGCAACTTCAGCGAAGCTAATACGTAGCCAAAAATCACATAGGCAAGCCTATGTAGTTTACATATAAAAAGAAAAAATGAAAAAGATTATTATCATAATAAGCATTGCTATTGTGGCTCTTGGTGCTACTATTGCGGGTATTGTATCACTAAAATCTAATACAATCTCCAAAGAAACAGACATTTACAGCAGTTTCCCTGAGATTCCTGTAAGTATTATCCAGATAAACAATCCAGACGAACTTACTCAGGCCCTGCTATATAACAACAATTATTGGCAAGACCTCAGCCATCTAGAACAACTTAAAACAATAAACACCGTTTTTACACTTGTAGATTCACTTAAAGAAACAAATCCAGACATAAGTAACGTGCTTCAAAACAGAAAATTAGTTTTGAGTACTTATGCTGACGGAAAATCTCTTTGGAGCGCACAAGTATCAGACAATGAGCAAATTGCTATCAAATCTATACTTTCAAATAATATTTCAAACAAACTCTATTTTGCTTATCCAGCAGATATTCTTCTTATTTCCGACGACAAATCGTTAATAGAAAAATCTATTATGCAGATTTCATCTTTTGTGTCACTAATGGACACAGAAGAAGGGTTCAACAAGATTAAAGCCTCAGCTGGCGAGGGCGCTTTAGTAAATTGGTTTGTTAACATAAAAGCATTTCAAAACACTCTAAATGAGTCATTTAAAGAACAATTCAATCTACATGATATAAACCATTACGCACGTTGGTGTGGTTTAGATATTGAAACTTTAGAAGACAAAATTGTGGTAAATGGATTTGCCGAAAGTGGTGGTGAACAAGACTTTTTAAGTGTATTTTCTGCACAAGAGTACACTCTAAACACCCTTACAAGCCGCATGCCATACAACACCTATTTCTTTAAACATTACGCACTTTCAGATGTAGATGAATTCACCCAAGCAATAGATAGTTTCTCAAAAAAACATGAAGTTGATTACAATGCATACGGCAATTTAGTTTCACTTGAAACAAATACAGGTGAAAATCCTCTACTATTTTTCCGTCAGTTTTTCGACGGCGAAATCGCCTACGGACGCAATCCTATGAACGAATTTGTGATAGTAAAACTTTTCTCTCCTCAAGAAGCCGCCGAAAAGTTAAACTATATGGTAAACGACAAAGACAGCGAGGCTAAACTCATCAAAAAGAACGGTTTAGACATTTATCACTTCAACCAAAATGGTTTTGTAGCATCCGTTTTTGGCAAACAATTCTTGCTAGAAGACGAATACATGACCATCGTGGACAACAAACTTATTATTGCCCCAACAATCAACTTTTTAACCTATATTGCTTCGCGCAACGCCAACACTCAAACTCTGCAATGTGCACCAAACTTTAGAGATGCAAACAAGACTCTTTTGAGCATTGCAAACTTGTCTTTTTATGTGAATATTCCATACGTAATCCGCAATGCAAAAGAGTTTTTCTCTGAAGATTTCACAGCAGAAATAAAAAAGAACGAAAACCTTTGGAAAAATTTCTCAACTTTCTGCCTGCAAGCAGAAAATTCGCCTAATGGCAACACTTTCCAACACTTTTTCTTGCAATATGATAGAATTTCTGTGCAAACGAGTGGAGAACCAAGCTCGCTTGAGTTATCCCGACGTGTTGATGACCGTCAGGGAATAATGCAGCCAGAAATCACGAACGAAGTGAGTAATGTTAAGAGTGAGGACTTAGGAGTTAGAAGTGAGGAGTTGGTTACTAAGAATGAAGATAAAGGAGATTTGAAACATATTGATGACCACCAAGGAATAAATGATAAAGGAGAAATGCTAGATAAGAAAGGTGAGCAAATTAACGAGGAAGAAAATACAACTCCTAACTCCACACTCCTAACTCCTAACTCGATTTGTACTCCAAGTTGGAGTACAAATCTCGATGCTCCTGCAATTATCAATCCGCAGATAGTGAAAAACCACTACAACGGAGAGGATGAGATATTTATACAAGACGAAAACAACCAAATCTACCTTATTTCCAACAGCGGAAAGATACTTTGGAAGAAATCTATCGACGGCAGCATTATAGGCAACGTTCACCAAGTGGATATGCTTAAAAACAACAAACTCCAAATGGCGTTCGTGACAGAAAACAAACTTTATATAGTAGATAGAAACGGTAACAACCTAAAAAATTATCCTAAAACACTATCTAAGAAAGCAATCGTTGGTCTTAGTGTGTTCGACTACGATAAAAATAAAAACTATCGTTTTATGATACCAACAGCAGAAGCCGACGTGTTACTGCTAAATATGCAAGGCGAGATGCCATCTGATTGGAATTTCACTAGCACAGCAGACATCACTACCCCACTGCAATATTTCAGTATTAAAGGTAAAGACTATATTGTTACCGCCAATAGCGAAAAAGCACTAATTGTAAACCGCCGAGGCGAAAATAGAGTTACCCCAAAGGACGACACAAAAGGCATTAAAACAAGTTTCTTTGCAGATGCAGTTGGATCACAAGACAGACTTGTTGCCGCAGGCGAAAATGGAAAAATCCTATTTATTTACACAAACAATCAAGTGCAAGAGACTGTTATAAAAGACTTTGCGAAAAATTTTGACTTCACTTTATACAAAGGCAGAGCAGGAAATTATTATATGTTCTACGACAAAAACGGCTTTGAAGCATACGACAAGGACTTCAAAATATACCTAAGAGACAATAGCATTTCTGGTGGCGAAAACCCTGTAATGCTTGCCTCTGGCAGCAAACTTGCCACTTTCGACACCAAGACTCTCACTTGGGTGCTTCACAACCTTGTAAACTACCGCAAAGCATACGCTCGCTATAGTGCAAGTTCTGCCCTTGGCTACTTTGGCACCGTAAAACCATACAAAGAAGATTGCCTTATCACCACAAACGGAAACAAAGTGGTGCTTTACAAATAAGTTAGGAGTTAGGAGTTAGGAGTGAGGAGTGAGGAATTTTTAGAGTAGCGAGAGCAATGATAAGCTTGCTTAAGCATTGCCGAGTCACGAATAAAAATCACGAGCGTAGCGAGTAATTTTAAAGTTTTTTTATTAACTTTGCAAATTGAATAATTTATATATATCATGATAGTATTTTTTAAGACTCCTGCCAATACCATTTTGGCTGTAGATACAGAAATGAATTTCGTTGCAGAAGATGCAAATAAACTATGCTGGTTATTTGACAATGCAGAAATTCTTAGTGAAACTGAAATTAGTGGCGAATTCATTGGCCCACGCCGTGAAATGATTACTCCATGGAGTACAAATGCTGTAGAAATCACCCAAAACATGGGTCTAAAAGGCATTAAACGTATAGAAGAGTATTACGTAAACACTGGCGACAGCAGCTTCGACCCAATGTTGCAACGTAAATATTCTGGTCTAGACCAAAAATTATTTACCATTAACAAACAACCAGAACCAATCGTTTATATCGAAGACATCGTTTCTTACAACCAACAAGAAGGTCTTGCACTAAACGAAGACGAAATAGCATACTTAAACGGTATTGCAGAAAAACTTGGCAGAAAACTTACTGATAGTGAGGTATTTGGTTTCTCACAAGTAAACTCAGAACACTGCCGTCACAAAATCTTCAACGGTCTTTATGTGATAGACGGTGAAGAAAAAGAACTATCATTATTTAAATTAATCAAGAAAACTTCAGAAGAAAATCCAAACCGCTTAGTGTCTGCTTACAAAGACAACGTGGCTTTCAACGAAGGTCCAAAAATCCAACAATTTGCTCCAAAAAGCGGTGACAAACCAGATTTCTTCGAAATTACAGAAATAGATTCAGTTATCTCTTTAAAAGCTGAAACACACAACTTCCCTACTACAGTTGAGCCATTCAACGGTGCTGCTACTGGTACTGGAGGTGAAATTCGTGACCGTTTAGGCGGAGGTAAAGCTTCTCTTCCTATCGCAGGTACTGCTGTGTATATGACTTCATATCCACGTCTTGAAGCAGGCAAATCTTGGGAAGAAAACATTAAAGAACGTAACTGGTTATACCAAACTCCAGAACAAATCCTTATCAAAGCATCAAACGGTGCTTCAGACTTCGGTAATAAATTTGGTCAACCACTTATCTGCGGTTCTCTTCTATGTTTTGAACACGAAGAAAACAACAAACAATATGGTTTCGACAAAGTTATCATGCTTGCTGGTGGTGTAGGTTTCGGTACAAAACGCGATGCTCTAAAAGGCGAACCAGAACCAGGAGAGAAAGTAGTAGTAATAGGTGGTGACAACTATCGCATCGGTATGGGCGGTGGTGCAGTTTCTTCTGTTGACACTGGTCTTTATGCTAACGCAATTGAGCTAAACGCTGTGCAACGTGCCAACCCAGAAATGCAAAAACGTGCAGCAAACGTGATTAGAACACTTGCTGAAAGCTCAAACAACCCTATCGTTTCTATCCACGACCACGGTGCAGGCGGTCACTTAAACTGCTTGTCTGAACTTGTAGAAACCACTGGTGGTAAGATAGATATGAGCAAACTTCCTATCGGTGACCCTACTCTTTCTGCAAAAGAAATCATCGGTAACGAAAGTCAAGAACGTATGGGTCTTCTTATGAAAGAAGAAGATTTAGAACTTGTAAAACGCATTGCAGACCGCGAACGTGCTCCTATGTACGTAGTAGGTGAAACTACAGGCGATATGAACTTTGTATTTGAACAAGCAGATGGTGAAAAACCTATCAACCTACGTCTAGACTATATGATTGGTAAACCACCAAGAACTGTTATCACAGACAATACTGTAAACGAAACATACGCAAATGCAAGTACAAATGCAGACAAGATAGAAGAATATCTTAAAAATGTGCTTAGCATGGAACACGTGGCTTGTAAAGACTGGTTAACAAACAAAGTTGACCGTTCTGTAACAGGTAAAATTGCACGTCAACAATGTGCTGGCGAACTTCAACTTCCACTAAACGACTGTGGTGTAGTAGCACTAGACTACCAAGGTAAAGAAGGTATCGCTACTTCTATTGGTCACGCTCCTATCGCAGCACTTTCAGACCCTGCTGCTGGTTCTGTTCTAGCTATCTCAGAAGCACTTACAAACATTGTTTGGGCTCCGCTAAACGATGGCATCAAAGGTGTTTCTCTATCTGCAAACTGGATGTGGCCTTGTAAAAACGAAGGTGAAGATGCACGTCTTTACAAAGCAGTTGAAGCATGTAGCGATTTCGCTTGCGAACTTGGCATCAACATCCCAACAGGTAAAGACTCACTTTCAATGACCCAAAAATATGGCGACAAGAAAGTATTCTCTCCTGGTACAGTAATTATTTCTGCAGGTGCAGGTGTAAGCGATGTGAAAAAAGTGGTTTCTCCAGTACTTGTAAACGACAAACGTAGCAACATTTACTATATCGACTTCTCATTCTGCGACCTAGAACTAGGTGGTTCTGTACTTTACCAAACTCTAAACAAAGTAGGTAGCACAGTGCCAACAGTGAAAAATCCAGAATATTTCGCTGATGCATTCAACTGTGTTCAAGAAATGATCAACTGCGGTTGGGTAATGGCAGGTCACGATATTTCTGAAGGTGGTATCATCACTGCCCTACTTGAAATGTGCTTCGCTAATACTAAAGGTGGTTTAAATATCAACTTCAGCGGTCTAGCAGAAAAAGATTTAATCAAACTTCTATTTGCTGAAAACCCTGGGGTATTTATCCAAACAAGAAATCAAGAAGACGTAGAAAAATTCTTGGAAGCAAACGGCATTGGTTTTGCTAAGATTGGTTATCCAATTGAAGAACGCGTAATCAATGTAGTAGCAGACCAAGACAACTTTAGCATCAACATCGACGAAATGCGCGACGTATGGTATCGTCCTTCATACCTATTAGACCGCAAACAAAGTGGCGAACAATGCGCTAAAGAACGTTTTGAAAACTATAAAAACCAAGCATTAGACCTAAATATCCTTTCTTCATTCACTGGTCAGCTTTCACAATTTGACCTTAAAGTGCCACACAAAGCAAGTGGTATCAAGGCTGCGATTATCCGTGAAAAAGGTACAAACGGTGAACGTGAAATGGCTTACTCACTATATCTAGCAGGTTTTGACGTGAAAGACGTTCACATGACCGACCTTGCTACTGGTCGTGAAACCCTAGAAGACGTGAATATGATTGTATTCTGCGGTGGTTTCTCAAACTCAGACGTACTTGGTAGTGCAAAAGGTTGGGCAGGTGGCTTCCTTTACAACGAAAAAGCTAAAAAAGCCCTTGACAACTTCTATGCTCGTAAAGACACCTTAAGCTTGGGTATCTGTAATGGTTGCCAACTTATGGTTGAGCTAAACCTTGTGAACCCAGAACACGAAAAACGCACTCGTATGCTTCACAACAACTCTCATAAGTTTGAATCAAACTTCGTGGGACTAACTATTCCAGAAAACAACTCTGTAATGTTTGGAAGCCTATCTGGTAGCCGTTTAGGTATTTGGGTAGCTCACGGCGAAGGTAAATTCTCACTTCCAATGGGCGAAGAAAATTACAATATCATTGCTAAATATACACACGAAGGCTATCCTGCGAATCCTAACGGTTCAGACTACAATGTAGCAGGTATTTGCTCTGCAGATGGTCGTCACCTAGCAATGATGCCTCACTTGGAACGTGCTATCTTCCCATGGCAATGGGCACACTATCCAGCTGGCCGCCAAGACGAAATCACCCCATGGGTGGAAGCGTTTGTTAATGCGTTCAATTGGATTAAAGAGAACAAGTAAAGATAAATTTATACTTAAAAATAAAGGTATCGTGATGAGCGGAAAATGATTTTATGAGATGATTAACGTTAAACAAAAGCGTTGTCTGAGCGTAGCGAGTTTAGCTTTTGTAGTTAATCATAAATAAAATCCCGTGAAGAGCTCTACTCGCAATTTTTAAGGTATAAAATTAAAATAGAAATATGTTATTAAAATTATTTATAGCATTTTTTAAAATAGGAGCCTTCACCTTTGGTGGAGGCTATGCTATGATACCCATTATCGAAAAAGAGGTAGTGGACAAAAATCATTGGCTTAGCAAGGAAGAATTTATGGACATGCTAGCAGTTGTTCAAAGTCTTCCTGGCCCTATCGCTATAAATAGTTCAGTATATATCGGCTACAAAATCTCCAAGTTTTGGGGAAGTCTTGTTTGCGCATTAGGCGCAGCCCTACCCTCTTTCATTATTATTCTACTAGCAGCCATTGTTTTTACAGACATTCAAGACAATCCTACCATTGAAAAAGTATTTAAAGGCATTCGTCCTGCAGTGGTAGCACTTATTGTAGTACCTGTGATTTTCATGGCAAAAACAGCTAAAATCACTTGGAAAACACTCTGGATACCAGTAGCTGTGGCAATTGTAGTAGCATATTTAGGATTTTCACCTGCATATATTATACTTTTGGCAGGTGCTATTGGAATAATATTTTCTCTAATTAGAAAAGACAAATGATGACATTTCTGGCACTTTTTTGGAGTTTCTTGAAAATAGGAATTTTCGGTTTTGGAGGCGGATATGCCATCTTGGCACTGATAGAAAATGAAGTGGTGGACACACACGCATGGATGACCACTGCAGAGTTTACAGATATTGTAGCTATTTCTCAAGCCACACCAGGTCCTATTGCCATAAACTGCGCCACATACGTAGGCTACACTGCCACAGATTCAATTATTGGTTCTGCTATTGCCACATTTGCAGTTTGTCTACCTTCACTTATACTTGCCTCACTTGCAGCACGTTTCATCTACAAATTTAGAGACAACAAATATGTGGATGCTGCTTTTAAAGGGCTTCGTCCTGCCGTAGTTGGATTAATTTTAGCAGCAGGCATTTCTCTTATCAACTCAGAAAACTTCACCGACTACATCAGCATCATTATTTTCGCTGTAGTAGCCATTGCTACATACTTCAAAGTAAATCCAATCTTCCTACTAATGCTCAGCGGCATTGCTGGGTATCTTATTTACTAGTTGGGAGTGAGGAGTTTAAAATTTCTCCTTTCTCATTTATAATTTCTCATTTATAATTACTATCTTTGCTAAAACTGAAATACTATGAGTAGAGAAGAAAAAAAATAGAATTTCATATTATATTGCATGTATAGGAGCTTTTGCAGAAAGGTTTTCTATTAGCAATGCTTTTGCTTATAATTACCTATTAAGATATAGTGCATTAGACTTTATCTACGACCATTACGAAACCGAACACACTCTTTCTATTGACGATGCAGTAGAAGATATGTATCAAATTTGCAAACGAAACGGAGGAGCATTAGTATGATTTTATATCATGGTTCTAATATTGAAATTGACAAAATTGACCTAAACAAAACAAGAAGAGGGAAAGACACAAATTCGTCGCCTAATGCAAGGTTTTATTTCGTTTGAAGTATTTCTTGAAGAAATTAAATATAGCAAAATAACTTTCCAATACTATTTCGGAACAGAAAATGCAATAAAACATTTAAAGAAACTATGACACCTAGCGAGAAACAATTTTTAATAGAAATGCTTTGCGAAGATCTTGTTCCTATGATAATGGAAGAGTATCATTTAACTGATAAAGAAGCAATAAATAAACTTTATCAATCAAATACATTTGCCAAAATAGAAGACCCTGAAACTGGACTGTTCTACCAAGGTCCTGTTTATGTATTTGATTTCCTAAAAGAAGAATTTTCAAGTAAATAGAAATACATACACTTATAAAATGATTAACTGGGTAAACATTCCTTTACTCAGTTTTTTTTATTATCTTTAGATAAGATAAACTGCACCTGGGCAAAAAAAACACGTAAACGCTTTTTTTTGCACTCGGTTTGTATTATCTTTGTAAATTGGATTAAAAGGTAAAGTTATGATTACTAAGATTATTTTAGAAGAGAAGATTTCTGCGGTATTTAAACTGATAAATGCGGCAGAAAATATAGTGATTACTGCGCACAAAGGGCCAGATGGCGATGCTGTGGGTTCTTCACTAGGTTTGTATCATTTCCTATATTCATTGGAAAAGAAAACAAACATAATCTTACCAGATACCCCTCCTGAATCGCTAAACTGCTTACCTAGTTTTAGTAGTATTCTTACACTAGAGCAAAACGAAGAAGAGGTGAAAGAAATTTTGAGTAATTGTGACTTAATCTTCTGTTTAGACTTCAATAAAATAGACAGACTAGGCAAACTAGCGCCTTATATTGAAGAACTAAAATGTCCTAAAATTATGATAGACCACCACTTAGACTATCATAATTTTACTGACGTGGTCATTTCACACCCAGAAATTGCTTCTACTAGCGAACTAGTATTTAGACTTATTTGCCGTATGGGTTATTTCTCTGATATGAACCTACAAACAGCAGAATGTATCTGTGCTGGTATGCTTACAGATACTGGCGGTTTGGCATACAACTCAAACCACCCAGAGATTTACACTATTTTCTCAGAACTTCTTAAAAAAGGAGTTGACAAAGATGCTCTTTATCGTAAACTATTCAATAGTTACAACGAGTCTAGAATGAGACTTATGGGCTATTTCTTGTGCGAAAAACTTACTATTCTTCCTGATGGACAAACAGCAATATTCTCACTTACTCAAGAAGAATTGAAGAGATTTGACTATAAAAAAGGTGATACAGAGGGCTTTGTAAATATGCCACTTTCTATTAGCGGCATTCGTTGCTCAATATTCTGTAGAGAAGAAAATGATAGAATCAAGATTTCAATGCGTTCTGTGGGAGACTATTCTGTGAGCGACCTTGCAGGCAAACTATTTGGCGGCGGTGGACACAAAAACGCCGCTGGTGCAGAATCAAAACTCACCATGAAAGAAACAATCGAAAAAATCATTGAAGGAGTTAGCAACTCCTAATTCCTAACTCCTAATTCCTAACTATTATGAAACACATAATAATCCTTGGCGATGGCATGGCAGACGAGCGCATCGCTAAACTAAATAACCAAACACCACTAGAAGCAGCAAACAAACCATACATCGATTTGATTGCAAAAAAAGGATGCACAGGACTATTTCACACAGTACCAGAAGGTTTCAAACCTGGTAGCGAAATAGCAAATATGTGTGTGCTTGGCTACGATGTGAGAACCGAGTTTGAAGGTCGTGGTTCGCTAGAAGCTGCTAGTATTGGCGTTAGCATCATGCCAGGCGAAATGGCTATGCGTTGCAATCTTATCTGCGTGCAAGATGGTAAAATCAAAAACCACTCTGCAGGTCACATTAGCAACGAAGAAGCAAAAGAACTTATTGAGTTTCTACAAGCAGAACTTGGCAACGACGTTTTCACATTTCATAATGGCATTTCATACCGTCACTTGCTTATTATGAAAGGTGGCAACAAGCAAATCACTTGCACTCCTCCTCACGACGTGCCTGGCGCAGAAGTAAACAGCGTGCTAGTGAAAGCAGACGTGGCAGAAGCCGAAGAAACAGCAAGACTTCTAAACGAATTAACTCTAAAAAGCCAAGAACTTCTTGAAAATCACCCTGTTAACCTAAAAAGAAAAGCAGAAGGCAAAGACCCTGCAAACAGCATTTGGGTGTGGTCTCCAGGTTATAAACCAAGCATGAAGACCCTAAAAGAAAAATTTGGCATTAGTAGTGGTGCGGTAATTTCTGCAGTAGATTTAATTAAAGGTATTGGCGTGTATGCAGGTTTGGAATCTATAGAAGTGGAAGGTGCAACAGGTCTTTACAATACAAATTACGAAGGCAAAGCAGAAGCTGCCATTGAAGCACTTAAAAAGAACGATTTCGTATTTCTACACATAGAAGCTAGCGACGAAGCTGGTCACGAAGGCGATGTAGACCTTAAAGTAAAAACCATAGAATACCTAGATAGCAGAATTGTAAAACCAATTTACGAAGAGGTTTCTAAATGGGACGAGCCTGTTAGCATTGCAATACTTCCAGACCACCCTACTCCTTGTGCTATTAAAACACATACAGCGTCTGCGATACCATTTATTATTTACAATCCTGAAGCAGAGGCTGATAAAGTAGAAGTTTACAACGAATTTTCTGTAAAAGAAGGTTCTTACGGAATATTAAACGAAGATGAATTTATAAAATCATTCCTAAAAAAATGAAATACTATAGTACTAACAAAAAAGTAGAAAATGTTTCTTTAGAAGAAGCAGTTGTAAAAGGACTTGCAGAAGACAAAGGTCTTTTCATGCCTAATGAAATTAAGACTCTTCCAGCAGAGTTTTTTGAAAATATAGACAAAATGACATTCCAAGAAATGTCGTTTGAAGTGGCAAAAGTATTTTTCGGCGAAGACGTTGAAGAAGAAGCACTTAAACAAATTGTTTACGATACACTTAGCTTCGACGTGCCACTAGTACAGGTAAGCGAACGCATCTATAGCCTAGAGCTTTTCCATGGTCCAACATTGGCATTTAAAGACGTGGGCGGACGTTTTATGTCTCGTCTTTTATCATATTTCATCAAGAAAGAAAACGCAGAAGGACAAGTAAACGTGCTTGTTGCAACTTCTGGCGACACCGGTAGCGCAGTGGCAAACGGTTTCCTTGGTGTAGAAGGCATCAATGTGTATGTGCTTTATCCAAAAGGACTTGTAAGTGCTATTCAAGAATGCCAATTTACCACTCTTGGCAGAAATATTACTGCTCTTGAAGTGGAAGGCACATTCGACGACTGCCAACGCTTAGTGAAAACTGCATTTATGGATGAAGAATTAAATAAGAAATTTAAACTTACATCTGCAAACTCTATCAACGTGGCTCGTTTCCTACCACAATCTTTCTATTATTTCTATGCTTACGCTCAACTTAAAAAACTAGGCAAAGAAAAAGAAGCAGTTATCTGCGTACCAAGTGGTAACTTCGGAAACATCACCGCAGGTTTGTTTGCTAAACGCATGGGACTTCCAGTAAAACGTTTCATCGCTGCAAACAACAGAAACGACATTTTCTTTGAATATTTAAAAACTGGTCAGTACAATCCTCGCCCATCTGTGGCTACACTTGCTAACGCAATGGACGTAGGCGACCCTAGCAACTTTGCTCGCGTAATCGACCTTTATGGATATTCTCACGCTAATATTTGCAAAGAAGTGGGCGGTGCAAGATATACCGACGAAGACATTACAGCAACTATAAAAGAATGCTATAAAAACACAGGTTATTTGCTAGACCCACACGGAGCATGTGGCTATCAAGCACTTTACGACCTACTTCAAAATGGTGAACAAGGTGTGTTCCTAGAAACAGCTCACCCTGCTAAATTCCTTTCTACAGTGGAAAACATTATTGGAGAAAAAGTAGAAATTCCTGCTAAACTTCAAGAATTTATGAAGGGAACAAAACAAAGTGTTGAAATTAGCAAAGAATTTGAAGATTTCAAGGACTACTTATTAAATACCTTAAAATAAACGGTTTTATATTAATTGTTAGTTTTATTTCTTTAAGGTACGGTCGGTAAACCGACCTATCCCTCCCACGACATTCTGTCGCGGGCCCCTCCCGTTCACGAGACCACGGGCGGTCACGCCTCAGAAATAAACTAACAATCAATATCCGCTTAAACGACTAAACAACAAAGAATGTCCAATAAAATCAACAACATAAAACGTATCCTATACTCTTCTTTAGAGGAAAAACGACTAGGCAGAGCATTGACACAGATTGCTTTAATAGCATCTGGCGCTTCTGCCGAGCGTCTTTCTGAAATAAAAGAAAATTATGAAAGGCTTCTTAGTTTCTATTTCACTTCGAGTGCAGAAGACCCAAACAGAGACGCCATTTATAACAATCTAATCAAAGAAACATACGAACTTATAGACGACGTATGTGCAGAAAAGAAAAGTAAGGATATGAGTTACAATCCTTATTTTTCTGCTTTTTGGGCAGAAAATAGAATTACAGAAGAGTTAAAAACTAAGGCGCAAGAGTTGCTTCAAGCAGAGGGAAATGAAATTGATGTTTGCCTTAGCGTTTCTGCTATTACTATTAGTTGCATAGAGGTGTTTGATGCAGAAAAAATTCTTCTACTTATCAAATTTTCAAATCACACAAACGCAAAAATCTCTACTCGTGCGTTTGTTGGGTTACTTATTTGTCTTCAAGTACACAAAAATAGATATTCATTTTATCCAAATATAAACAATGAATTGAATCTGCTTTTCAACTCCGACGACAAAATAAAACAAGCACAAACAATTTATAAACAACTGATTAGGTCGAAAGAAACCGAAAAGATTACAAAGGAAATTAAAGACAACATCCTTCCCCTTATAAGCAAAATTGCTCCAAAAATAAAAGATGACTTTAGCATTACCAAAAACAATGATTGGGACGGAGAAAGCGAAAACATTCAGCAAATGCTAGAAGATAGCGGTATTAGTAAGAAGATGGAAAACTTCCAAGGACTAATGCAAGAGGGATCGGATACAAATTATAGTTCATTTTCACTTCTAAAGGATATGCCATTTTTCTACAATATTGAAAACTGGTTTATACCTTTTTACGCAGAAAACAAAGATCTAGAAGGTCTTAGAAACGACAATCCTGAAATCATAGATTTAGTGGATAATATTATGTTTCTGTGCGACAGCGACAAATATTCATTCTGCATGAATCTAGTGAGAATCCCTTCTAGTGCAAGAGGAAACCTATCTGAGCAACTAAAAGTTACAGCAGACAACAAAGCTGAAACCCCAGACTCTAAAAAAGATATTTCAAACCTTTATATTCAAGATTTATATCGTTTTTACAAACTTTATAAAGGCAAAGAACAACTTACAGACCCATTTGCAATAGAATACAATATCTACAACTCACCTTTCTTTAGGTTCCTAAACGAAGAAAATGCGTATTTGTCTGAACTGGCAGATTACTATTTCACAAAGGAACAATATCAAGATGCTTTATATGCTTTTCAAGTAAAAAAATCTGAAGCACAAGATGTTACCACTATAGAAGAAAGCGTAGAAACCTACAAAAAAATTGGTTATTGCTACCAAAAACTTATGGATTACCGAAAAGCTATAGAAAATTACGAAAAATGTGAGATTATAGAAGAAGGCAATCTTTGGGTAAACAAAAATATTGCTTATTGTTATAAAAAACTTTCTAGATATGATTCTGCTCTAAAATATTACCAAATTGCAGATTCACTTAGCGAAAACAACATTAGTATTATTTACAATTTGGCATTTTGCTACACAGAACTAAAAGAGTTTGACAAAGGTCTAAACTGCTTTAATAAAATAGAATATCTAGAAGTAGAAGCCACACACAGCGAAGAGTATTATTTATACAAAGGCCATTGTTTGTGGGCAAAAGGCAAAAAAGTAGAGGCTTTGGAAAACTATAAAAAATACCCATACGACAAACTTTTTGAAGCACTTATGCACTCTCCTGTGGAGTTTAGTCAATTGGAAACAATTTACATTTCAGATTACGTTAGATACAATAAATAAAAATCATGCAATCAGTTTGGATTTCGGCAGTTGGATTATGCCTTTCTTCTGTAATAGGCTCTATTATAGGACTTTCGTTTAAAGGACTTAGCCATAGATGGAACGATATTATAATGGGATTTTGTGCTGGCATTATGCTTGCAGCATCTGTTATTGGCCTTATTCTTCCTGCTACAGAAATGGCTGGCAGTGCTGGTTGGTGGCAAGTGGCAATTGGTGTAATGCTAGGTGCTTTATTTTTAAGTTTACTAGACAAAATCACCCCTCACTTGCACAAACTTACAGGTCTTGAACCAGAGGAACATGCAAACAATGAGCACATAAATAGAATTCTTCTTTTTATTTTAGCCATTGCAATACACAAACTTCCAGAAGGCATAGCAGCCGGTGTGAGTTTCAACAACGATAGTGAAAGCGCAGCTTGGAGCGTAACTCTAGGTCTTGCATTGCAAAACGTACCAGAAGGTATGGTGGTGATTTCTCCCCTGCTTCTTGCTGGCGTTAGCAGATGGCGCACATTGTTTATTTCATTGGCTATTGGTCTGCTAGAAATTGTTGGCGTTTGGATTGGTTATGGTTTAGGTGCCATTTCACTAGTGCTACTACCTGTGATGCTTGCCTTTGCAGGCGGTGCTATGCTATACGTTATAAGCGACGAAATGATTCCAGAGACCCACAACCCTGGTTGTTACCACAAATCTGCCACCTACGCCCTACTAGTTGGTTTTATGACATTGGTATTTCTAGAAGGAGCTTTGTAAAATTGTTTTTTTGACTGATGAAAAAAATTCTATTCATATTATTTCTTTTGCCAATGGCAGTAATGGCACAGTTTAGTGCTAGTTTAGGTGGACCTATTGGCGGAGGTTTTACCACCAATCCTGTTACTTGGAGTGCAGAATCTCGCGAGATAGATGCGTCTAAAGTAGAAATAAGCCTAAAAGCAAACATTCTTGAAGGGTGGCATCTTTATTCTCAACACCAAAATGGCACAGGGCTACCTTTGGAGTTAGTAACTCCTAACTCCTCACTATTCCCTAACGGTCATCAACACGTCCTAACTCCTAACTGGGTTGAAACCCCAACCTATACAGAAGTTTTCGAGCCAATTTTGAAAACCACCGAGCGATATTTGGCAGGGGAAGCTACATTTACTACAACCGTGTCTCGCCTATCTACAGATTCTTTTACTGTAGTAATAAACATATCTGGGCAAGCATGCCAAGATGACGGCATGTGTGTGCCTATACAAGAGACTGTAACTGTGCAAGTGCCTGCCACAAGTGCAGAAATGTTGGCTGCAAGCGCTGAAAACTCAGAAGAAAACCTACTTTGGTTCTTCCTACTTGCCTTTGGCGGAGGCCTTTTGGGCATACTCACCCCATGCGTACTTCCAATGATACCAATGACCGTATCGTATTTCTTAAAACACGGTGGTAAAAAATACGCAGTCTTCTATGCTGTTTCTATAGTACTTATTTACATACTATTAGGTCTTGTTCTATCTATACTTTTAGGACACGACTTTGCAAACATACTTAGCACACACTGGATTCCAAACATTCTGTTCACCCTTATTTTCATAGTATTTGCACTTTCGCTATTCGGATATTATGAAATTTCGCTTCCTAGCAAATGGGTAAACACTTCTGTAAAAAACGAAGAAAGAGCTGGTTATGTGGGCGTATTCTTTATGGCATTGACACTTGTTTTGGTTTCATTCTCATGCACACTCCCTATTGCAGGGGCTGTAGCATTAGGCGCTGCCAACGGAAGTTTCCTTAAACCACTCATCGGTATGCTAGGTTTCTCGCTTGCATTTGCATTGCCATTTGGACTATTTGCCTTCTTCCCAAACCTACTAAACAAAATGCCAAAATCATCTTCATGGATGGGCACACTTAAGGTAATACTAGGTTTTGTGGAACTAGCATTTGCATTGAAATTCTTTAGCGTGCCAGACCAAACATACCACTGGGGACTACTTTCTCGAGAACTATACCTTGGCATTTGGATTGTACTATTCGCCCTACTTGGTTTATACTTCCTTGGTGTAATCAAATTCCCTATCAACGACGGCGAAAAGCCAAAAATCACATGGAAACGCATCACAGCTGCTGTAGCTTCATTCTTGTTTGTAGCATATATGATAAGTGGTTTCTTTGGCGCTCCACTAAACATACTTTCTGGTTGGCTTCCGCCTAAAACAGAAAAAATAGAGCACATCGAAGGTGTTTCACATTCTGGTAAATTGCAAGGTATTCACGGTGTAAACTGCTATTTCGACTACGAGGAAGCATTAGCAGTTGCTAAAACTGTTGGCAAACCAGTTTTCATAGACTTCACTGGTCATGGTTGTGTAAACTGCCGTAAAATGGAAGAACTTGTGCTTTCAAATGAAGAAATTATAAACATCCTAAATGAAAAATATGTGGTTTGTGCACTTTATGTAGATGATAAGGTGATAAAACTAGACGAGCCATACATCACTGCCGAAGGCACCACATTAGAATACTTAGGACAAAAGAACACCTATATCCAGAGCAAAATCTACGGCTACAACGCCCAACCTTGCTACATTATAGTAGATGCTGCCACTGGCGCAAAGGTAAAAGAACCGATGTTCTACGAAACAGATGTAGAAAAATTTAAGGATTTCCTTAAATAGTGATGGGTGAAGAGTTAGGAGTTAGGAGTTAGGAGTTAGGAGTTTTTGTGCCGAGGTGCCGCCAAAAATCACGGACATAGTCCGTAATTAGGAGTTAGGGCGTAGCCCGAATAGTGAGTAGTTATTAATGAGGGTTAAGACTTAGGGATTTTGCCGCAGGCTTCGTTTTTAATAACTAAGGATTGACCCTCATTAATAATATAATTGAAATTTCTCATTTCTCCTTTTTCAATTCTCATTTATTTATATTATCTTTGTACCTTGTAAATAAAAAAGAAACTTTATTAACTAATTATTAATAATTACAGTATGGTAAACTACAAAGAATTAGGTCTAGTAAACACTAAAGAAATGTTTGCTGGTGCTATCAAAGGAGGTTATGCTATCCCAGCATTCAACTTCAACAACATGGAACAAATGCAAGCTATCATCACTGCTTGTGCTGAACAAAAATCTCCAGTTATCCTTCAAGTATCTTCTGGTGCGCGTAAATACGCTAACCAAACTTTACTTCGCTACATGGCTCAAGGTGCTGTAGAATTTGCTAAAGAACTAGGTTGGGAAAAACCACAAATCGCTCTTCACTTAGACCACGGTAACTCTTTCGAGTTATGCAAAAGCTGTGTTGACATGGGCTTCTCTTCAGTTATGATCGACGGTTCTCACCTTCCATACGAAGAAAACGTAGCTCTAACAAAACAAGTTGTTGAATACGCTCACCAATTTGGTGTAACTGTAGAAGGCGAACTTGGTGTATTAGCTGGTGTAGAAGACGACGTAGTAGCTGAACACAGCAACTATACTCAACCAGAAGAAGTTATCGACTTCGTAACACGCACAGGTTGTGACTCTCTAGCTATCTCTATAGGTACTTCTCACGGTGCTAACAAATTCACTCCAGAACAATGTACTCGTGACGAAAACGGTATCTTAATCCCACCTCCATTACGTTTCGACATCCTTAAAGAAATTGAAGAAAAACTTCCTGGATTCCCAATCGTACTTCACGGTTCTTCTTCAGTTCCACAAGAATACGTTAAAATCATCAACGAAAACGGTGGTAAACTAAAAGACGCTGTAGGTATTCCAGAAGAACAACTTCGTAAAGCTGCTGCTTCTGCTGTTTGCAAAATCAACATCGACTCTGACGGTCGTTTAGCTATGACAGCTGCAGTACGTCAATTCTTCAACACAGACCCAGACAAATTTGACCCACGTCAATATCTAGGACCTGCTCGTGAAGAACTTAAAAAACTTTATACTCATAAAGTTGTTAATGTATTAGGTAGCGCAGGCAAAGCCTAAGTCGAGCTATTTTAAGAGGTAATTTTCACGCTGTGTTTTGTCCTCGTAATCCTCATTTACGTATGTAAACTCCGGTTACTCAGACTGCACACATCTAAAAATTCCTCACTTAAAATAACTCTTTACATAGCAATCAAAAAAACGGATAGTTTCATTTTGAAATTATCCGTTTTGTTTTTGCTTATAATTTTAAAGCAAATCTATACACATAACTTTCAATTTGAAAGTTTGCGAAAATTATTTATACAAAGACACCTATTTATTAAGGTATCAAGTAGTTTTTAGTTACCTTTGCATTCGTAAAATTAGAACGGACGCAGCACGCTACGTCCATACACAAATAAATTAAATTTCTAAACATATATTATTATGAACGCAAAAAACGTAGTAGAAAACTTAAAAAAACGTTTTCCAAATGAACCTGAGTACATTCAAGCTGTACAAGAAGTGTTAGAAACTATCGAAGATGTTTACAACCAACATCCAGAATTCGAAAAAGCTAACTTAATCGAAAGACTTTGTATTCCAGATCGTATCTTTACATTCCGTGTTTCATGGGTTGACGATAAAGGTAACGTTCAAACAAATATGGCATACCGTGTTCAACACAACATGGCTATCGGACCTTACAAAGGTGGTATCCGTTTCCACTCTTCTGTAAACCCTTCAATCCTAAAATTCTTAGCATTTGAACAAACATTCAAAAATGCTCTTACTACTCTTCCAATGGGTGGTGGTAAAGGTGGTTCAGACTTCTCTCCACGTGGAAAATCAAACAACGAAGTTATGCGTTTCTGCCAAGCATACTTACTAGAACTTTCTAAACACATCGGTCCTGACACCGACATCCCTGCGGGTGACATAGGTGTAGGTGCTCGTGAAGTAGGTTACATGTTCGGTATGTATCGTAAACTTTCTGGCGAATTCACAGGTACTTTCACTGGTAAAGGTCTAGAATTCGGTGGTTCACTTATCCGTCCTGAAGCTACTGGTTACGGTAACATCTATTTCTTAAATAGCATGCTTAAAACTCGTAACATCGAACTTGCTGGCAAACGTTGCTTAGTATCTGGTTCTGGTAACGTAGCACAATATACTTGTGAAAAACTTCTTCAACTAGGTGCAATTCCATTGACTCTATCAGACTCTAACGGTTACATCTACGATCCAGAAGGTATCACATTCGAAAAACTTGAATACGTAAAAGAACTTAAAAACGTTCAACGTGGTCGTATCAAAGAATACGCTGAAAAATATGGTTGCAAATATGTAGAAGGTGCTCGTCCATGGGGTGAAGTTGCTGATATCGCTCTTCCATGTGCTACTCAAAACGAACTTAACGGTGACGACGCTAAAACTCTTCTTGCAAACGGCGTAATCGCAGTATCTGAAGGTGCAAACATGCCTTCTACTCCAGAAGCTGTTGAAGCATTCCAAGCTGCTAAAATCCTTTACGCTCCTGGTAAAGCATCTAACGCTGGTGGTGTTGCTACTTCAGGTCTTGAAATGAGCCAAAACTCTGGTCGTATCAGCTGGAGCCGCGAAGAAGTTGACGCTAAACTTCAAAGCATTATGGCAAACATCCACGAAAACTGCGTGAAATACGGTACTGAAGAAGATGGTTACATCAACTACGTGAAAGGTGCTAACATCGCAGGCTTCATGAAAGTTGCTAAAGCTATGATGGCTCAAGGTATTATCTAATCTTAGACAAACCTAACAAAACAATAAAAACTAACCGATTAATCGGAGTTAATTCGATTAATCGGTTGTTACGCATATAAAAATAACATTCTGTAGCCCATAAAAAGGTTACAAAAAAGACAAATAAAATGAATAAAATAATCAGTAAAGAGCATTTCTCAGAAAATGTAGTAAAATTAGAGATCGAAGCTCCTCTAATAGCTAAATCACGCAGAGCTGGTCACTTCGTGATAGTACGCGTAGGTGAAAAAGGCGAACGTATTCCTCTAACCATAGCTGGTTCAGATATTGAAAAAGGAACTATCACTCTAGTAGTTCAAAAAATGGGTGTATCTTCTACAAAACTTTGCAACCTAAATGTAGGTGACGAAGTAACTGACGTAGTAGGTCCTCTAGGAAAAGCTACTCATATTGAAAACTTCGGTACAGTAGTTTGTGCTTGTGGTGGTGTAGGTACAGCTCCAATGCTTCCTATCGTAGAAGCACTTAAAAAAGCAGGTAACAAAGTTATCTCTGTGCTAGCTGCTCGTACAAAAGACCTTATCATTCTTGAAGAAGAAATGAGAAAATTCTCTGATGAAGTTATCATTATGACAGACGACGGTTCTTACGGTACTCAAGGTCTTGTTACCAACGGTGTAGAAAGCGTTATCAACCGCGAAAAAGTGGATATGTGTGTGACTATCGGTCCTGCTATCATGATGAAATTCGTTTCTTTACTAACTAAAAAATACGAAATCCCTACTGTAGCATCTCTTAACACTATTATGGTGGACGGTACTGGTATGTGCGGTGCTTGCCGTGTAACTGTGGGCGACGAAACAAAATTCGTATGCGTTGACGGCCCAGAATTTGATGCACACCAAGTGAATTTCGACGAAATGATGATGCGTCTAGGTGCATATCGCGAACAAGAACAAGCCTCTATGGCTGCATATATTAACTCTTTAAAATAATTGTTTAGAGATGGAAAATTTAACTGATAGAAGTGCAGCTTGGCGTGACGAGCTTCGCAAATCAATGAAAAATAAAGAACGCACCGAGATTGCGCGCGTTAAAATGAATGAACTAGACGGTGAATACCGTTCACATAACTCAGAAGAAGTAAACCAAGGTTTAACAGAAGAACAAGCTTTACTTGAAGCAAAACGTTGTTTAGACTGTCCAAACCCAACTTGTATGCAAGGTTGTCCTGTAAGCATCAACATTCCTTCTTTCATTAAAAATATTGAACGTGGCGAATTTTTAGCTGCTGCTAAAGTGCTTAAACAAACTTCTGCTCTTCCTGCTGTTTGCGGTCGTGTTTGTCCTCAAGAAAAACAATGCGAAAGCCAATGTATACACATCAAGATGGGAAAACAACCAGTTGCTATTGGTTACCTAGAACGTTTTGCTGCCGACTACGAACGCGAAAGTGGCAATATCGCAGTGCCAGAAATCGCTGCTAAAAACGGTAAAAAAGTTGCAGTTGTTGGTTCTGGTCCTGCTGGTCTTTCTTTCGCTGGCGACATGGCAAAACTTGGTTACGACGTAACAGTATTTGAAGCACTTCACGAAATTGGTGGTGTATTGAAATATGGTATTCCAGAATTCCGTCTTCCAAATAAAATCGTTGACGTTGAAATTAACAACCTTGAAAAAATGGGTGTTACTTTCATCAAAGACTGCATCGTAGGTAAAACTATTAGCTTCGACGATATCAAAGAACAAGGTTTTGAAGGTATGTTCGTTGCTTCTGGTGCTGGTCTTCCAAACTTCATGAACATTAAAGGTGAAAACCTTATCGGTATCATGTCTTCTAACGAATACCTAACACGTGTAAACCTAATGAGCGCTGCAAAAGACGACTTCGATACTCCAGTACTTAAAGGTAAACGTGTGGCTGTAATCGGTGGTGGTAACACTGCTATGGACTCTGTTCGTACAGCAAAACGTCTTGGCGCTGAACTTGCTATGATTGTTTATCGTCGTAGCGAAGAAGAAATGCCTGCTCGTGTAGAAGAAGTGAAACACGCTAAAGAAGAAGGCGTTGAATTCCGCACTCTTCACAACCCTATCGAATATATCGGCGACGAAAAAGGTCGTGTTAAACAAATGTTACTACAAAAAATGGAACTAGGTGAAGCTGATGCTTCTGGTCGTAGAAAACCAGTTGCTATCGAAGGTGCTACCGAACTTATCGATGTTGATACAGTAATCGTGAGTGTTGGTGTGTCTCCAAACCCACTTATCCCTAGCTCAATCGAAGGTCTTGAAGTATCACGCAAAGGCACTATCGTTGTAAACGACGAAATGCAAAGTGCTATTCCTATGATTTTCGCTGGTGGCGACATCGTACGTGGTGGTGCTACAGTTATCCTTGCTATGGGTGACGGTCGCAAAGCCGCTGCATCAATGCATGAATATTTGAATAAATAATTAAAATTAAATCGGTCATTGAGCTTGTCGAAATGCCCGATTTAAATTTTATTGGCGGGCACTTCGACAGGCTCAGTGACCGCCAAATCTAATCACAAATTTTAATTGAACAATGATTAAAGTAGCAATTATCGGTTACGGCAATATTGGCAAATTTGCTTTACAAGCCGTACAAGCTGCTCCAGATATGGAACTTGTAGGTGTTGTTCGTAGAGACGCATCAAATGTTCCTGCTGAATTAGCAAACATAAAAGTGGCTTCTAATATAGATGACCTAGGCAAAGTAGATGTAGCTATTCTTTGTGGTCCTAGTAGAAGCGTGCCAGAAACTTCTGCTACCCTACTTGCAAAAGGTATTTGCACTGTGGATAGTTATGATATTCACGGAGATATTTGGGAAGTGAGCCAAAAGCTAGACGCTGTGGCTAAAGCAAATAACTCTGCTGCTATCATTTCTGCAGGTTGGGACCCAGGTTCAGACTCTGTAATCCGTACTTTACTAAAAGCTATGGCTCCTAAAGGTCTTACCTACACCAACTTTGGTCCTGGTATGAGTATGGGACACTCTGTAGTGGCACGTAGCAAAGAGGGTGTAAAAAATGCGCTTTCTATGACTATTCCTCTAGGTACTAGCGTACACCGTCGCATGGTTTACGTAGAACTTGAAGAGGGTGCTTCACTAGAAGCTGTTACAGAAGCCATCAAGAGCGACTCTTATTTCAGCCACGATGAAACACACGTTATCCAAGTGCCTTGTGTAGATGACCTACAAGACATGGGTCACGGCGTGCTTATCGAACGCAAAGGTGTATCTGGTAGCACTCAAAGCCAACGTTTCGCATTCACTATGACAATCAACAACCCTGCTCTTACTAGCCAAATCCTAGTAAGCTGTGCTCGTGCTGTTGTAAAACAACGTCCTGGTGCTTACACTCTTCCAGAAATAGCTCCTATGGATATGCTATACGGAGAGAGAGAGGCGTTGATTCGTGAATTAGTATAATAAATTAGGAGTTAGGAGTTAGGAGTTTTGAATAATGAGGGTTAAGAATTAGGGATTTTGCCGCAGACTCCCTTTTTAATCCCTAAGGATTGACCCTCATTATTCTTTAAAGTTAATCTAAACATTATAACTCCTACTTATCTCAATTCCTAACTCATAACTAAACTCCATAACTTAAAAAAATGAATATCTATGCATAGATATTCATTTTTTTTTGTATTTTTGCAACCGAATTTTAACTACATTAATCAAAATGGACGATTATCATCCGGAAAATACTAACTTTTAAGAATGGAGATGAGGTTTTCTCTATTCTTAAACTAATACGATAGGAGAAACCTACATGAGAACATTTTTAAAAAATGGTATCGGCATGAATCCATGCAACAAATGGGAACCTAACTGCTGGGTAAATGTTGTAAAACCAACTCCACAAGACAAGGCATATCTTATTAACACCCTTGATGTACCTCTAGCATTCTATGAAGATATTGAAGACGTTGATGAACGTCCTCGTGTGGAAGTAGAAGATGGTTGGTGTTTGGTTCTTATGCGTATTCCATATAAGGTGCACAATGCCAATGGTACATTTTCAACTGTGCCACTAGGTATTATTTTCAAAGACGACATTTTCGTTTCTGTTTGTTTCTATCAAACAGACATCATACAAGATTTTATTAGTTATACTAAAAGAAAAAATATTAACAAGACAGATAATATAAACTTTGTCTTCAGACTACTTCTTTCTTCTAGTATTTGGTTTTTGAAATACCTTAAAAGCATTAACGCACAAATAAAAGCTGCAGAAAGAGAATTGGAAACATCTGTAGAAAATGATGATTTAAAGACTCTTTCAAACCTAGATAGAACTCTGGTTTACTTTACCTCTGCCCTGCGCGGTAATGAAATTCTTACTCATAAACTAAAAAATATGAGAGGAATAAAAGAAGTGTACGACCCAGACCTAGTGGAAGATGTAGAAATCGAATCAAAACAAGCTTTGGAAACCACAAGCATTTATTCAACCATTTTGAATAGCACATTAGACACCTATGCAACTGTGATTTCAAACAACTTGAATATGGTAATGAAAAGGTTAACTAGTATAAATGTTATCCTGATGTTACCTACTTTGATAGCAAGTTTCTTTGGAATGAACCTTGAAATAGGCACTAGCATATTCAACTGGATGTTCTATATTGCCGTGTTCGTTTCTATTGCATTCACAGCATTAAGCGCCATTTTCTTCTATAAGAAAAGATGGTTCTAAACTATTATAAAACTTATAAATGAACGCATTTTACACTATACTTTTACTTATTTGTTCAAATATTTTTATGACTTTTGCATGGTATGGTCATATCAAATTGCAACAAATGAAAGTCTTGTCGGACAACACACCTCTGTATGTGGTGATTTTGCTTTCTTGGCTACTCGCATTGGCTGAATATAGTTTTCAAGTGCCTGCTAACAGAATGGGGTTCATTGGCAACGGAGGAGCATTTTCACTAATGCAACTAAAAGTAATTCAAGAAGTTATCTCTATACTTGTGTTTACTGTGTTCACCATGTTTTTATTTAAAGGTGAATCGCTACATTGGAATCACGTGGCTGCATTTGGTTGCCTTATAGCAGCTGTGTATTTCGTATTTATGGATTAAAAAATTTATGAAGCCACTTGCAGAAAGACTACGTCCTAGCACACTAGAAGACTACATCGGCCAAAAACATTTGGTTGGTGAAGGCGCTGTGCTTAGAAAGATGATAGAATCTGGCAACTTGGCTTCTTTTATACTTTGGGGCCCTCCGGGAGTTGGAAAAACCACATTGGCTCAAATCATTGCATCGCAAAGCGGACGCTCGTTTTATAGTTTAAGTGCCGTGAGTTCATCAGTAAAAGATGTACGCGATGTAATAGAATCTGCAGAGAAAAACAAACTTTTTAATCCTAAAGCTCCAATTCTTTTTATAGATGAAATTCACCGCTTTAGTAAATCTCAACAAGATTCGCTTCTAGCAGCGGTGGAAAAAGGCACATTTGTGCTTATTGGCGCTACTACAGAAAACCCTTCGTTTGAAGTGATTTCTCCCCTACTTTCTCGCTGTAGAGTATATGTCCTTAAACCACTAGAAGAATCTGATTTAAAACAACTTATAAACACAGCTTTAACAGAAGATAGCGAGCTAAAAAATAAAAAGGTAGAGATTGTAGAGCTAGATGCTCTTTTGCTTTATTCGGGAGGAGACGCTCGTAAACTCCTTAGTGCGCTAGAACTAGTTTTAAGCACAGAAGAAGGAGAAATTAAACTTACCAACGATCTAGTTAAATCAAAACTTCAAGCCAACCTTCTAGCCTACGACAAACAAGGAGAAATGCACTACGACATTATCTCTGCATTTATAAAATCTATTCGCGGAAGCGACCCTGATGCTGCTCTATATTGGCTTGCCAGAATGATAGATGGTGGTGAAGACCCAAAATTTATTGCTCGCAGACTTATCATATCGGCAGCGGAGGATATTGGTCTTGCCAATCCAAATGCACTACTGCTTGCAAACACTTGTTTCGATGCAGTGCACAAAATTGGTTTCCCAGAATCTAGAATTATACTCTCTGAAGTAACTGTGTATTTGGCCACATCGGCAAAGAGCAATTCGGCCTATCTTGCCATAGACGAAGCACTAGCAGAAGTGAAAAGGTCTGGCAACTTGCCTGTGCCACTTGATATAAGAAACGCCCCAACCAAACTTATGAAAAGTCTTGGCTACGGCAAGCACTACAAATATCCACACGACTATCCAAACCACTACGTGGAACAGCAATATCTGCCAGATGAACTAAAAGGCAGAAAATTTTGGGAAGCGCAACCTAATGAGTCAGAAACAAGAATAATGAATGGGCTAAATGCCAGAAAAAAAAGATGATTTTCATATGCTGAAAATCATCTTTTATGTTATTATAGGAGTTAAATTATTTTTCGTAGCTTTGGAATTGTAACACGTACGCCAATCCCAACAAGTGATAATAAGAATCTATAGAGTGAGAAAACTCATAATAAATACCCAAGATATTATTATCATCTACAACCCAGTCTAAACCAACACCATATGCAAATGTATCTACATATGAAGTAGGATTTTTTTGTAGTGGGCTATACATTTCTATGTATGCGTATGCATAAAGAGGAGTATTTGGAATAGCACCATCTAGACGCAAGCGAGAGCGAAGCAACCAATTGTAAGACAAATCTTGCATACTATAGGTCATTTGAAATCTCTCACGTATAGAAACTGTTAAATAATCGTTGATTTTCACATTTGGAGTAACCATCAATTTTAAGCGGTGACGCATCTCTCCACCATAAAGATACTGAAACTCGTACGCACCAAGAAGCGCAATTCTTGGGTGTGGTTTGTAGTTTAAACCAACTGAAGTGTAAGACATATCCACAATAGGAGCTTCTGGATTGCCAGTGCCATTTAGATAAACTTCTTCACCTACAAATAATGTAAGATTTTTTAAAGGATTATATTCAAGATAAAAATCCACTTCACCACCTACGTCAGTAGTTTTTTCTACAGAACGAGCTTTGCCTTGTTTTTCCCTTTCAACGGCAAAAGCAGAGGTAAAGATAAAGCAAAGTGACAGAGCAACAAGTATTAATTTCTTAAAATTCATTGTATATAATGTTTATAAATTTCGGATACAAATATACAGAAAAGTAAAGAAATTTCCATCTATTCCTTAAAATTTATTAAAAAGAAAATTAGTGATATAACTATATTATTAGGCTAATTTTTACTTTTCTGCAAATGATACATTTGATGAGTGAAAAACATTCGCTCGCCCACTCTGTTAAATCCTATGCGCGTGTAAAGTTCTTCTGCTCTTGGATTTTCTTTGTCTACTATTAGTCCTACGTTTTTATGACCTTGAGCAAAAGCCATTTCACATAGGGCTTGGATAAGTTTCTCACCCACCCCAAGTCCTCTACAAGTGGGCATTACACCCAAGGAATCGAGATAAAATTCTCCTTCTTCTGTTTCATCAGCCATTTCTGGCACAAAGCCTGTATAACTAGATATTATATCCCAAGTACCTTTGCGCAAGGCGTGTAACTCAGCTCCATCATAGCCCAATATAGCCCCTACTTTTTCACCTTCTGTTGTTTGTGCCACAAGAGCATTTTGGTAACTATACTGAGTACCCTCGGCAGCAGACACCTCGGTAAGCACTTTTAAGTAATCGTCTCCACCACAATTTCTCTTTACCATTTCGTCGTCGCGAATAGCCATCACCACCACCTGCGCCAAAAACTCTGCATCATCTGGCATCGCTGGTCTTATTATTATTTTTTGCATATTGGTTGTTATTTGGGGGTGTCACCGAGCATTTTTTTACTCTTTATCTTATATTTTTACAAATATACTTAACTAAAGATTCAGCCAAATTCTCCATACCATCGCCCATTAAATTAGGCACCGTACCAAATGTACCTCCTTTTGCTCTATACTCTTTTGCTACTAGCACATTAGTTGTTCCTGACTCTACAAAAGATACTTCTGCATGAGTGTCACCATCCCTGTTCATCATATGCACTTTTACAACTAATGTATATTTTACATCTTTAGGATTTGGGGTAGCAAAGATTATTTTACCTTTACGATCCATCATCTCCTCATTAAATTCAGAAATAAATCTATCTAGAAGATATGGATATAAATATCCATCAAATGTTTTGTCATCATAATGTGCAGGTATGTACTCCTTAAAAATATCAATTGGCATACCAGCCATTATAGCATCAGTGAAGTCTAGAGTAACATAAATCTTGTTTTCTGACTTTAAAGGTTCTAGTGGTTTGTTTTTTTGAGCGTACATTGCAGTAGTAGCAAATGCTAACGCTAACATTAAAATCATCTTTTTCATTTTCTCAAATATTTAATTTAATACTTTTACCAGATAAATGGTATTATTCTATATTTAACCTTTTCTTTATACTCAGCATACCCTTTTAGTCCCTCAGTTAATACCTTTTCTTCATTTTTTATTCTAATATGAATTATCGGAATATAAAGAAGCATAATGAAAAACGACCATGGCGAAGCCAACACAAGTGGCATCACAGAAAACAACAAAAGAGTTACAGCATACATAGGATGACGAACGATGCCATATAGTCCTGTGCTTATAACTTGCTGATTTTCTTGCACTTCTATTGTGCGCGACAAATAGGCATTTTCTCTTAGCACTTCAGCATACAAGGCATACGCAAACAAAAATACAACACTTGCCACTGCCACTACCCACCAAGGTAGCACACACCAACCGTATCTAAAATTAAGTCCTGCTACCACAAAATTTGCTACAAAAAGTAGGCCCGACAACGCCACTACCCACTTTTGTTCTTGCTCCTTTTCTTTGGCATTAAGTCGTTTGCTAAGCAGTTCAGGATTCTTTACAAGCATCACCGCTCCCATTATTGCCATGGGTACAAAAAGTACCCCCAACATTACCCACGCCTGATAAAACTGCCATGTTCCCGCAGGCACAAACAACATCACCGCCAGCATCGCAAACCCCGCCACAAACTTCAATAAGGCCCGGAAAAAGAGAATCATAATATTTTTTTTATCAAAGACAAACATTTAAAACTTAAATTATTTAATTGCCACCTTTAAAACTGACATATAATTCATCTTCTAACTCAAATTTTGACAATATCAGACGAATTCTTCTAAATATTTCTTTGGAACCATAATTGGTTTCTATATAATATACATCACCTATACTTCTAGGTCTTATCATATTATTACTTTCCTTCTTAATGCTTAATTCCTCTCCAAAATACTCCAATAATTCAAGTGGCACTATTTCATAGATTTTTCTAACTACATAAACAAATAAAGTCGTATAATCTAATTTTGATTCATCTTTACGAATAATCCTACCAAAAAATCTAGCATATTCTAGTGATTTACCAGTCGGTTCTTCTGCATCAAATATATTTATTTCTCCTGCAAATGAATCTTTTTTTACGTGAATTTCAGGAAGTTTCCAGACTTCCAAAAATCTATCTGTTAATAACTTTGTCCTTTCTTTATAAGTCTCTGCATTCCATTTTTCAATAGACTTTAAATATGAATTAATCCACAATCGACTATATATATACCCTTGTTCTTTTCCTTCTGAATTCATATTTTTCTTTTCATGAAAAGATCTATTCCCCAGAGCCCCATTATTCCCTGACAATGTTAAATTTCCTAAAGTATGCAAATATATAGAAGTGAACTCTTTATATTCTTCTTTGGTTAACTTAACTTTCCAATCCTCGCTAGGATTTTGTGGAAAGATATGTTCAATTGTAATCTTATCATTATCAATAACTTCTACATATTCTTTATTTTGCCAATTTTCAAGTTGAGATAGCAAATATTCACGATTCTTTCCTTTTGAAGAATAAATATCTTTATCTTTTAATGTTTCCTTGATTTCATCATCATTAGGCATTCTCTGTTTTCCTCCCAAAGATAATATATGTCTATATATAGATTTTTCATAATCAGTATCATCAATTTTATCGTATAATACCATAAAAATCTTATTAAATGAATTTGTAGGCAAATCCAATATAAACCTTCTTATAGCAAAAGTTTGAATAAATCTTAAAATTCTATAGAAACAATCTTCATCTATCTTTTGAGTTAAGTAATCATCATAAACCTGCATTAAAAATGGATAAGATGTTCTTATTTTGAGAAGGTTGATATTCTTTATCTCTCGCTGAATTTTTTTGTTTTTCTCTTTATCAGGTGTTAACAGCAAAGAATATGGCTTGGCTAGTTGCTTAATTTCTGTCAACACACTTTCTAATTGAACAATATCATGATGTGGATATTTAATTTTAAATGCCTTATAAACATCTGTTTCATTTGTAATATTTTTAGTTTTTACTGTTAAAAAATCTCTAATAAAATCAGACATCTTATTTTCAGCACCTACCCTCGTATCTTTCTCTATATATTCCCAATATTTACTATATATAAAATTCTGTTGAGCAGCAGATAAATTCATTAAAATATAATTTCTTATCAAATCAGCTTGCGACAAATCAACTCCTGTTGAATTCATACTCTCAAAAATACGTTGTGGATTATCTTGTTTACGATCTAAAGAAACCTCAACAAACATAATCATATTTATACCACGTAATATTATATCAACATTTTCTTCAGAAATAAGATTTTTAAAGAATCTATAATTAGTTATAATATTAGAGAAACTAGCATTTTCATTATCACATTCATTAATTAAATCTTTTAAATCTGCATCATTATTTTCTGATACTTTTAGTTTTAATCGTTTACTTTCTTCCGCAAATTCATTTACAATGTACTGCTTAAATATTTTATGAGCTTTTACATCATTGGGATTTCTTTCTTTTATAAAATGGTACAAGGCGATACAAAGTATAGTTATAGTTGTTAATCTCTGTTGACCATCAATTATTATTAGTTCTTTTATTGAACTTGTATAAACATCACCATCATGTGTATATACAATACTCCCTATGAAATGCATTCTCTCATATTTACCAGCGTCCAATATATCATTCATCAACTGTTTACAATGTGATGTTTTCCAATCATAGTTTCGCTGATATATTGGAATTACAAACTGTGTATCAGTTTTTGATAAAAAGTCTGTTAATCTAACTTCTCCTGCTTTCATTATATTATTATTTAAAATTAAAACTAATTAAATACACTTCTATTTCAACACTTCTAAGTCACACTATTTCACCAACCATTCCCAAATTGGAATTACTTGTATTTTATACCCTTGTTCTTCGATAATTCCGCTTTCGTGGTCTGTTATTAAAAATACATTATCACATTTAGTACCTTTAGCCCCTGCTATACAGCCCTTTATCTCACGTTTTCTAGTCTTTTCACTCGAAACATCATAACTAACCTGATAAACTGCTAATGTTTTGTTTTTATCACAAACAACAAAATCAGCTTCAGCATTTCTGCTTTTAAAATAATATATGTCATTATCTGTGGTTGCTTTTCTACGTAATAACTCCAAATAAACAATTGTTTCTAGCCTCCAACCAAGATTATCTCCAGAAAATGCATTATCACGTTTATCCATAAATGCAACATCTATTGCATAAGATTTTTCTCCCCTACTTCTTTCTCTGCTTTTTGAAGAATATTTACTTATTGTAGATGTTAAATAGGTTTGATTTAAGTATAAAAGATAATTAGCAAGTGTTTGTTCACTTTTTATTCCAATAGCATCCTGTAAATTATCTTTAACAATAATAGTTGGCGTTTCATTAAGAATATGATGTGCAAGTTTTTTTAATGCATCTATATTACGTATTTTATAACGCTTCTTTATATCTTGTGTTATTATATTATCTATCAATGTGCCTATATATTCTTTGGGATTTTCTTCTCCTGATAGAAGTTCAGGGAAACCTCCTTGATGAAAATAATCTTCATACGCTTTGGATAATAACCCTCTATTTTTTGTGGTTAATCGAGTATAATCCAAATCATTTATCACACACCAATCCTTAAAAGAGAATGGGAATAGTTCTATCTTATGATGGCGTCCAGTTAAATGCGATGCCAATTCTGTACTAAGAAGTTTTGCATTACTACCTGTTATTAATAAATGAATTCTTTGCCTTAGCAAGCGATTAACAAACAATGGCCACCCATCTATATTTTGAATTTCATCTAAAAATAGATACTCAAATTCTCCATATATTTTATACAAAGACTGCAAAACATTGTCTAAATCCTTTGTTTCAATATCTTTTAGACGTTCATCATCAAAATTGGCATAAGCATAATGAACACCAGCTTTTCTTAGAGCATTAAAACAAAGAGTAGATTTACCACTTCTACGCACACCTATAACAACTTGAGCTAATTTACTGTTCAAGTTTATTAAATCCTCCTCTGGACGATGTATTAATGTTTCACTCTCTAAGGCGACAAGTTCATCTTGTTGTTCAAGTAATACTTTTTCTATATCTGCTAATTCCATATCAACTGAATTTAATATAGTTAACATTGCAAATATAACATTATTTTTATTATAATTTGGATAAATGACAAGTTTTTTACTTTTCTAATTGGGATAAAATGCAAGTTTCACCAATTCCTAATTGGGATAAATGTCAGGTTTTTGTATTTTCTAATTGGGATAAATTACACACTACGAATCATAACTACCTTAATATATGTCACTTACCAAATTTAGTAAATTCTAATTTTGGCACGAAGTCATGTGGGAGTTTTATTATCTTAACCTTTTCTTGATTACTGCAGGATTGCCTGCTACCATTACATCGTCGGGAATATCTTTGGTTACCACACTACCTGCTGCCACAATCACTCTGTTGCCAATGGTTACACCAGGGCAAACCGTAACATTTCCACCCAACCAACAATCCTCACCAATGTGAATGGCATAACCTGTTTCCACAGGCTCACGTCGCTGTATGTAATCGATAGGATGATTTGGCGTAAACAGTTTGCAACCAGGACCCAACATTGTATGCTTGCCAATATAAATGCCACCACTATCCAAAAATTCGCAATTTCTATTGATAAACACACGCTCCGCCAAATGTATTGGCCAACCATGGTCGCAATAAAACGGTGGCATCACCAGCGCCTCTTCACTTGCATTGGGCATCAACTCCTTCATTGCCTTCACAGCAGTCTCCCTATCCTCCAAAGGCGATGTTTGATTAAATTTTGCCGAAGCCAAGGCCGCATGCCGCCAACTCTCCTGATACTCCGGCGCATCACAATTGTACAGCACATTCGCCGTCATTTTCTCTAGTTCTGTCATGGGATTTCGTTTTATTTTCCTGTATTTGAGATTTTACTTCAATTTCTTACCATCACTGAAGGCGTTACCGATGGTTTTGCCAAGGGCGATGTAGGTATGTTGAATAGGATTGTAGGTGATGAGTTGCATTTTTTCTACATCTGGATTGCCGTCGGCAGATAGGTATTTTTCATCGACTACAATATCTATTATCTCTGCCACAATATAGTATCCTTCTGCGCTTTCGTCTATTTTCTCTTTTATTCTGCACGATAAGGTCATTGAGAAATCTGTAAAAATAGGTGCATTCACACTTTCAGATTTCACTGCAGTCCAGCCTGTTTTCTGCATTTTATCTGGCGTATTTTTTGCACTTACTATACCTACAAAATCCGATGCTACCATAGTATCTACTGTAGCAAAAGCCACAGTAAAATCTCCGCAACGATTCAAATTTTCGGTAGTAGCATGCGCACCCATTGAGATTACAATTTCTTTGGCATCCCACTGCCCACCCCACGCAGCATTCATTGCGTTTGGCGTACCATCTGCATTATAAGTTCCGATTATCAACACCGGTTGTGGCAACATCCACGATTTTGGTTTAAAAGTTTTCATATATTCAAATATTTATTCTTACAAATTTAACCTTATTTAGCGATAATAACAAGTTTTCAAGGGCAATAATACCACATATTAATACGTTGTTTTTAAACTTATACTTAATTTTGTTGGTCAAAGGGATAGTAACAAAAAAACAGATATATTATGAAAAGAAAATTAGTTTTATTTACAGCATTTGTTGCGCTGGTGGGTATTTTTACAGTGCAAGCACAAGACATTCACAACAGACCTTGCATTGATGTAAGCGGAAAGGCAGAAATGTTTGTTGAACCAGATGAAATTATCCTAAGCATTGTGATAAACGAAAAGGATTATTCTAAGAAAACCACTCTGGAAAAGCTTGAAAAAGAAATGATTAAGAGTTTAAAAGAGATTGGCATCAACACAAAAAAGAATCTTACTGTAGTGGACCTTTCGAGCGACATCAACCATTATAAAATAAAAAAAGATGAGATAAAACTGAGCAAAACTTACAGACTTAAAACCTCATCTGCCCAAGAGGCGACCACCGCACTTTTAGCACTTGAAGAGGTGGGTATTTCTGAAATTAATATTGCACAAATTAAGTGCACAAAAATTGAAGAGTATAAAGACGAGGCTCGCGTGATTGCTATGAAGGACGCTCACAGAAAGGCAAAACTATTGACCGAAGCTATCAATCAACCTCTCGGCAAAGCAATTTATATTACAGAAAATGATTTCACTAACGTGCGCACCTACCCTAGACTTATGATGAGCAAATCTAACGGTGTAATGGAAGATGCCGTAGCAGAAAGCGAAATTGCCGACATCAGTTTTGAGAAAATCAAGATAGAAAGCAGGGTGCAGATAAAGTTTGCGTTGGAGTAAGGTGACGGATCACTCCCAGAAAATGATAGGTCTTGCTAAAAAAATCGGGCACATCGACAAGCTCAGAGACCGATTTTTATTAAACCTAGTCAAATAAAAATAGGCTAATTCTTTTTAGTGAGGAATTAGCCTATAAGTTTGATTGTCTAAATTAGATTACTCTGCAGGAGCCCATTTGCAACGAACTGGAGAGACGATGGCGCCTTCTTCTTTTAGTTGCTTCATTGCTTTATCTACTTCTTTGCGGTCTAGTCCGCTAAGTTCTGCAATTTTACCTGCGTTTAATGCTTCGCCAGCTGCTTTCATTGTAGCTAATACTTTTTCTTTTGTTTCCATATTTTTAAGTTTTAATTGTGATTTTGAATCTCTTAATTTGGGAATTGCACTGTGGCATTTATCTAAGTATTCCCAAATGTCTGTTAGTAAAAATAGTCATTTTTTCCCATAGCACCATCGTGCATTAGCATTTTTTAAGTGCCTTTAGTATTTCTGCCGATGCACCAACGTAATTTCTATATAACTGCGCTTGCCTGCGATGTAGTCGGTATACAGGGTTTCGGCATCAATGCCTTTCAATATTTTACAACGTCCGCACGCCTCGCAATTGTTTTGGCATTCCCATTGCGAAAGCACGTAATTGCGTCTTTCTTCTATTGTTGAGTTATGTATATCGGGTGCTATCATAAAATAAAATTGACCAATGCAAATATCAAATGACAAACTGTGAAACCGATGCCCAATGTTGTAGCAATCCAATTTTTTCTGTCAATTGCATAAAATAGAAATGCTAAACAAGGAGGCAAGGTGAGCATAAGAATAACCCATGCGTATGCAATGGCATTATAATAAAGTACCCAACCTACGAAATAGGTAATTATGCAAATGAGCGTAGCAATAATACCTACCGAAAAACGAAGCGGTTTTCTCTCCTTACGCGCCAAACAACTTAAACTAGCAATGAGCGATATTTGCAAAAACGACCCTATAGCATCTGTAATAGGTGTGCTCGATGTAACGCGTAACACATCGTTGGGAGCAGGGAAAGCAAACCACAAAAAATTTGGAAGCATCATAAGAAGAAAGAGTCCGATGCTCCAAAAATCTATTTTAAATTTGTAAGAGTTAAGCATACTATTTACTCATTTCATTTACTAAATCATTTATTGTTTCAGCGTCAGCTGGTTTCTTGGCTGAGCGAATGGTCACCATTGGAGAAACAATTTCTATGTTTTTCATTTCTTCGAGCAGTTTACGCATAACACGTCCTGCTGAAGGCGCCCAAGAACCATTTTCTACGATGCCAACTTTGCGGTTTTGGAAGTTTTTGTGTTGCAAGTGATGTAGAAAATTATACATTGCTGGCATCACACTACCCTCGTATGAAGACGCTGACACTATCATGCGGTCGTATTTAAACGCATCTTCAATGGCTTCTGCCTCATCGTCGCGACAAAGGTCTGCCATACTCACCTTCACACCGTTGTTTTTCAGTTTTTCTGCAATTTCATTGGCAACTTTTGCAGTGTTGCCATAAATAGAAGCATAGGCAATGAAAACACCCTCAGTTTCAGGCTTATAACTACTCCAAGTGTCGTAAAGTGAAATGTAATAACTTAAATTTTCATTTAAAATAGGCCCATGAAGCGGACAAATTTGATTTACTTCCAATGCAGACACTTTCTTTAGCAACGCCTGCACTTGTGCACCATATTTTCCACAAATATTGAAGTAATAACGTCTTGCTTCGCACGCCCATTCTTCCTCATGACTCAAAGCCCCAAATTTACCAAAGGCATCAGCAGAGAAAAGAATCTTTTCACTTTGCTCGTAACTCACAAACACTTCTGGCCAATGCACCATCGGTGCCATAATAAATTGAAGTGTATGCTTGCCAAGTGAAAGAGTATCGCCCTCTTTTACAGTGATAATGCGATCAGTGAAATCTGTTTCACAGAAAAATTGAGAAAGCATTTGCACCGCAAGTGAAGATGTAACTACTTGTAGATTAGGATATTTCTCCAACAAAATACCAATACAGCCACTATGGTCTGGTTCCATGTGGTGAACTATAAGATAGTCTGGCGTTTTACCTGCAAGTGCTTCGGTAAGATTGGCAAGCCACTGCGCCTCTTCACGTTTGTCCACACAATCCATGATGGCGATTTTCTCGTCAAAAATTATATATGAATTGTATGAAATGCCGTTTGGGATAATGTATTGACCCTCAAACAAATCGAGCGTGTGGTCGTCTACCCCTATGTATTTTATATTTTCTGTTATTTTCATAATCGTTCCTTTTTTATAAATCAATAGGCAAATTATGTGCCAAAATCTTCGATAATTATTAACAAAGATATGCTTTTTAGAGAAATTTAATTATGTTTTTCAGAAAAATTTGTAATCTTTGTAAGTGAAAAATTATTTCTATAGATGAGGGGAAAATTGTTTTTCCGCATCGTAACGTGAACAAATTTATAAAATACTAAACATTAAAACATTATGAACATAGGTGATAAAATTCCGGAAATCTTGGGCAAGGACCAAAACGGAAAAGAGATAAAAGCGAGTGATTATAAAGGAAGAAAAATTGTGCTTTACAGTTATCCAAAGGCGAGTACACCGGGCTGTACAGCGGAGGCTTGTTCGCTACAAGCACACAAAGCGGAGTTGCAAGCGGCTGGTTATGAAATCATTGGCGTGAGCAAAGATAAAGAGGCTGCGCAAAAGAAATTTGCTGATGCTCAAGGACTTGATTTCCCTTTGATTGCAGATACCGACACTACCCTATTGCAAACATTGGGTTGCTGGGGTGAAAAAGTGGCATGCGGACGTCGTACTATTGGCACGCTTCGCACCACATACTTGGTAAATGAAGAAGGCATTATTGAGAAAATTTTCACTCCAAAAGAAATAAAAACAAAAATTCACGCAGAACAAATTTTGGACTATATCAAAGGATAAATAATTATGAAAAACTTCACATTTCAAAATACCACCAAACTTATTTTTGGCAAAGGTCAGATTGCCAAATTATCTAAGGAGCTACCTAAAGGCAAACGCATTTTGGTTACCTTTGGCGGAGGCAGCGTAAAGAAAAACGGCGTGTACGACCAAGTGAAAGCTGCGCTTGAAGGTTTTGACTACATTGAGTTTTGGGGCATTGAACCTAATCCAAAAGTAGAAACACTTCGCAAAGCAGTGAAGGTTTGTAAAGATGAGAAAATTGATTTTATTTTAGCCGTGGGCGGTGGTAGCGTACTTGATGGTACAAAACTGATTGCAGCAGCAGCTATGATAGAAGCCGATGCATGGGAATTGGTGCTAAATCCAAGTTTGCAAAACGGAACTCTTCCTTTTGCAAGTGTGATGACACTGCCTGCAACTGGTTCTGAAATGAACAAAGGAGCGGTAATTTCAAACAATGCAACTGGCGAGAAATATGGTTACTACAACACCTACCCTGTGTTTTCTATTCTCGACCCAGAAAGCACATTTTCGCTTCCTGCGTTTCAAGTTTCTTGTGGCATAGCAGATACCTTTGTGCACGTGATAGAACAGTACCTTACCATTGCAGATTGTTCGCCACTTATGGACCGTTGGGCAGAAGGTATTTTGCAAACATTAATAGAGATTGCGCCTAAGATAAGAGAGAACCAATGCGACTACGATGCCATGGCAAACTTTATGATTTGCGCTACTATGGGGCTAAATGGTTTCGTGGCAATGGGTGTGCCACAAGATTGGGCAACTCACATGATAGGTCACGAGATCACTGCACTTACTGGCACCACTCATGGTCAAACCCTCGTGTTGGTACTTCCACGACTTATGAATGTGATGCGTGAGCAAAAAGCGGATAAAATTGTTCAATTTGGTGAACGCGTGTTTGGCATTATAGAAGGTAGCAAAGAGGAGCGCATCGACAGCACCATTGCTGCTACAAAAGCATTCTTTAAATCGCTAAACCTTGCTACTGAATTTGAAGAACTTTCTATCGGTAGCGACGTATTGGACGAAATTGTTCGCCGTTTTAAACAACGTGGCACTTTGCTTGGCGAGAATAGTAATATAGACTATGCAGTGGTTGAAAAAATATTGAAAGGGTAAGGTCCTTGATATACAACTCATGAAGTTGAATAAAATTTTTTTTATTCAACTTCATTAATTTTCTTTTACCCTTTTCCCTGTCATATGCTCCATAGCAAGGCAAAGCACCGCAGCACGATGCGCATTCATTTTTAAATCCTTTTCCATATCATAGCCTTCTGGAAAATACTTTTTGCCAAAAGTCTTGAGTATCTCTATGCGCTCTTCTTGGTCTTCAATGATACTCATTTGCCCAAAACAAACCACACTACTCACATGATACCACCAATCGTTTTCCTGTTTCACAGGGTCGTTTATAAGGGTAAAACACGCCTTCGGCGAATGATTTATTGCATCAATTTTGTGTCCTTGTAAAGCACTATGAAAATAGATGCGATTGTTTTGATACAGAAAATTCATAGGAATAGTATAAGGATAACCACCCTCCCCATTCACCGACAAAAATCCGCGATACGCACCTTGAAGTATAGTTTCACATTCCTGCTCCGTAAGCTGCTGCTTAAAACGTCGCATCGTTCTAAAAGTAGAATTATTTTGCATAATGTTAATTAGATAAGCAAAGATACAATTTTTATTGTAGGTTTATTGGTCACACTTTTTATAACTATCGTATTCTCACCTTAATTGAAACTTATACGCAAACTCTTCAACAAGCCTTCTGCACTAACACCTATTAATCCTACAGATTTGAAGAAATCTGCATTAGGAAGATCTTCTACTGCCTTATCGCAAAATTTTCGAATATCATTGAGTAAGGATTCTGGCACAGCAAACCTATCAGCCGGTGCAAGCATAGCTGCAAGCCTAAACACATCTTTCTTATGTTTTGAAATATGTTTACTATCAACAGATTCTCCCCTCTCTTTGCGTTCTATCATTTCAATAAATGCTTTACACTTTAGACATATTAGGCTTTCGATGTTAGCAATATGAACGCCCTCCTCCAATTTGCTATGAGATATAGTAAAGTTATAATAGTCATCATTCATAAGTATTGCAGACAAACTTGACAAATCTTCATCCACGGGTATAGGTGTTATATGGGCATCATTAGGAAAATTTACAAGTCCAACCTGTCTAGAAAACAACTCAATTTGAAAGGGGTAATCATCATTTGCAGGTTTCTTAAATCTATAATATTCATGATTATAAGCTTTCTCTTTCCCTTCACCTTTACTTTTATCTCCATAACCAGCCGCATGAACAAAGTCCCAGAACTTTATAACAAAATCTACCGACAATGCTTCTACAACAAGAATAATATCAATATCCTTTGTCGCTCTTGGTCGCTGACCATAGTTTTCCTCATGAACTTCACAAGCAGCACCTCCGATTATCACATAATTTGCTTCGTAGCCTGCAAAATATTCCTTAATTTTTTCTATCCCTCTTACCATATCATTTCATTTATCATATTGTCTAGTTCTATTTGTACTCGTTCATCCTCATTGTTTCGTAGAGACAAATAAAGCGAAAGCTTATCAACAGTATTATTTTTGGTTAACAAGGATGGGTTATATTTCCAAACCTCCACTCTATAATCACCAAAATCCTTGTTACAAACCATTACATTTTCTTTAGCTAACTTTACAGAAACAGCCAAAGTTGGGGTTACTGGTTCTGCTAGCATTGTATAATCACCCATAGCCGTCTCACCTGAGAATATACAACCATCAAATTTAGTATCTGTATAAATCACACGCTTAATAGGTGATGTCATCAGAGGTAAACATTTCTCCCAGAGCATCTTACCTTTTGTTAAAAAAAATACATTTTTTTGTTTAGTACCCTTGAACTCTATAATATTTTTATTCACAAGCCACTTAAGTGCAATATTAACAGTTGGATATGCCATCTGCACACACTCAGAAATGTCTAGTATAGTTTTACCATTTAAATCTTCTACCTGAAGATTATATAGAACTATCAATTGAGCTACAGGTGGCATATTTTCTGAAATCTTATTTATAGTATTTTTCTTCTCGTGCAAAACAAGCATAATATCTGGTATAAAAACCATTTTATTTGGCATAATAAAATTAACATTAGCCCGGGTCAAACGAGAGATATTGTATGACTCTATTTTTTCTATTGCATAAACAACTGAACGCCCAAACACCTCCCTCATTTTGTTTTGGTGTTTAGCCAACTGCATTGGAGTTATATCTTCTAAAAATTTAGGATAAGCAATTGTAAGTCTAATATCAAAAATATTTACATCCACAAAATAATAACAATCCTTTATTAGGATAGGTAATCTAATAAGATCTTCATTTAATGTTTTTAATAGATGTACTTCTACACCTATTAACTTTTTAAGATAATGAACTAATATTTCTTTATTATATTTCATTTTGCACATTATATTATATAAATATTATATGCAAATATATATATATCAAATCTAATTACCAAATATTTACAAATTTTATTTATTAATCATAGCAAATTCCATGATGTCAAGCATTTTAAAGAGGACACCTTCAATAGAAGAATGCCACGATTGATGAAAATGTCCGTAATACCAATGTGAAAGCGGATGAACATCATGCACTAGATGATTGTAGATTTTTGTCATTGTTGCACGTTCATTTTCCACATCTTCAAGTAATTTTTCATCACAAGTAGCAAAAGAATATACCCCCCTTTTTGTAATCAGTTCACAAAAATCTGGAGCTGTATGTGAAATTACAATATCCACAGCATATTGCTCATTTATCAGATTTAGCATCTCTTCATCATAAACAGGAACCTCTTCAGGCCAATAAAAATTCTTATCAAGTTTATCTTGCGATTGTCCATCTTTTCCATGCTTGGTACAATACCTTTTCCACATATCAATGCGACAATTTCGGTCGATTGAAATTCCACCACCAATACAAAGAATTGTATGTTTGCATGCCGAAATAATAGAATAATCTGGTACTGCAACAAATCGCCTATGCTTAAACAGTTTACCATCAAAATACACAGGATTGTCATGATTGCCACGAACAAATACAATCCAATTATTAGCATCATTCATACGTTTTGCATTGCGTCTTACCATTTGCTCATAATAGGCCTTTTTCTCAAAACCAAAACCACAATCGCCAGCCACAATTAGCACCGTATCCTTCATCTGATACTGAACACAAAGTTTATACACCAAAAGATTAAAATCCCCATGAATATCCCCAGAAACAACAATACTGTTAGCCTTTGGGAATGACAAATTATATACCTCTCTCATACGCTTTTCTTCTTAAAAAATCCTATAAATACACTCACGAAGTTACACTCTATAGCAGAACAACTTAACAACAAATTGTGCTTTTTTGAAAGATTAGGGATTCTGCTGCTCTATAATCGTTTTTACATTATTTACCTCTTGTATTAGCTGTGATTGTGTAGGTAAATATAATTGATATTGACTTGCATGTATCGTTGTATTATTTTCTGGTAATGACATTTTTACTACCGTATCATTTTTGCTGGTTCCTAATAGAATTCCAATAGTAGGATTTTCATCTGGCAATTTCACACATCTATCGTAGTAGTTTACATACATTTGCAATTGACCTAAATCTTGATGAGTTAGTTTTCCTGTTTTTAATTCTACAACGACAAAACACTTTAACAATCTGTTATATAAAACTAAATCTGCAAAAAACTCATCATCCTCCAATAAAATTCGTTTTTGACGAGCAACAAATGAGAAACCATTGCCTAACTCTAATAAAAAATCTGTTAGGTGAGAAATAATGGCTCCTTCTAAATCCTTTTCATAATAACTACTCTTACGTTCTAAACCTAGAAATTCTAATACCATAGGTTCTTTTATTACTTCTTGTGGAGTTTGAGGAATGCGTTCTTTGCGTGCTAGCGCTAATACAGATTCCTTATCGTTACTTAAAAGCAATCTTTCGTAAAGCTGCGAGTTTATTTGTCCTCTGTTTCTCTTGCAGTCCAACCATTATTCACCGATTCAAGTTCGTAATACTCTCTTTTATAGGGATCTGGTATAGATATAAGTAGTTTATATTGAGACCAATTCAATTGCGTCCGCACCGTGGACGCAATTGGATATATTCTATAGAATTGCCTACTACGTTCTAATTGACGTATAGTAAATCCACTTCCATATTCAGGTTCTATGCACTGAGAAAGATTTTTAATAAGATAAGTACCATAATCAGCCCTCTGCTTACCTTGTTGTTCTTCTTCAAAAATTCGTCGCCCTATATTCCAATACATTTGCACACGACAAGAATCAACACTACGAACTGCAGTAGCTCGTGCTTCATTAATAATGTTTTTAACATCATTCACAAATGATTTTCTGATTTCATCAGAACCAAGATGATTGTTTTTCATACAATAAAATTTAAAATTAATAATTTTTTCACTCACGAAGTTACATCTTATATTCTGATTATCAAAGAAATATGAAAGTTATTTTTAATTTTAAATAAATATTTTGAAATCTAGAACAAAACGTTCCGCAAAAGGTTTACTTTTGTTTTGAAATTTGGAAGATGAGGCAATAAAATAAAGTAACATTAAGAAATTATTACTATCTTTACATTTATAAAATACAAAAATCAAATATGAAAAAGAATCTATTTTTAGCCTTGGCAATATTATTGGCAATGGCAGTGAACAATATTTATGCACAAAACCCAACCAGAGGGAAACTTGGCAATCATGAGTGGGTAGACTTAGGACTTCCATCTGGAACAAAATGGGCAACATGCAACGTAGATGCCACATCTCCAGAGCAAGCTGGCAAACTCTACGCCTTTGGAGAAACTACCACAAAGTCATCATATACCGAAGAAAACTCGAAGACCAACAACATGCCACTAGAAGACATAGCTGGCAATAAAACCTACGATGTAGCCACACTAAAATGGGGCGAGGGTTGGCGCATGCCTACCAACGAAGAAATGAAAGAACTACTTACATATTGCAACGATAAATATGTGCAAAAAAATGGGCGTTGGGGCAGAGAATTTACCAGCACCATCAACAACCAATCTATTTTCTTGCCAGCAACTGGCTCAAAAGAAGGCACAAAATTAATGGATTACAATGGTTGTGGCGTGTATTGGACATCTACTGCCGAAAGTAGAAGATCGCATTGCTGCGCACACGGATACAACTTTGGCGCCGCCCTAGGCGAAATGACTTCTGCCGGTCGCTTCGTTGGCATGGCCATCAGACCCGTGACAAAGTGAGAGGAAGAGAGAAGTAATTTTGTAAGAAACTGCTCATTTTAGAGAATTTATTATTATCTTTACATTTTGAGTTATATAGTCTATGGATAAGAATCTGAAAGACACAACATATTTCATTTCATTCTGTATAGAACAATACATGAATGCAAAGGGTATAAATGAGGATGAGGTTATTGCAACATTCTCTGAGTATGGTGTGTTCGATTACCTAAAGGACTATTTTGAAGTGCTTCATACTCAAAGCAGACAATGGATTGTAGCAGATATTAAAGAATTTATAAACGACAGAAAAAAAATAAGCTAAACAAGTTACATTATGATAGGAGATATTAATCAAAGCAATCTACACCTACTTTTACCATCCAAAGTAAGTTGGTTGGCAAGCATGCTTGTGGAATATAAAGGCATGAATGTAACAGAAGCTATAAAAACAATCTATTGCTCAAAATTATATAAAAAGCTTAAAGTAGAAAGCACAAAAATGTGGCATCTTGGCCCAGTTGCTTTGTATCAAGAACTTGAAGATGAACTCAAGTAATTAGAATTTACGACTGCAATACATTACCACCCAACAACACATCAAGTTTTAAAAATCTATCATAACAAACTCCATTATATCAAGCATTTTAAAGAGGATTCAAGTTCGTAATACTCTCTTTTATAGGGATCGGGGATAGATATAAGTAGTTTATATTGAGACCAATTCAATTGCGTCCGCACCGTGGACGCAATTGGATATATTCTATAAAACTTACGGCTCTGTCTCTTACAACAACTGCTAAAGAACTCATTTGTTTTTTCGGGAGAAAAAGTGTAATTTAGATGGTTGAAAAAATAGGGAAACATGATGACAGAAAATACATTTAAAGATAAAGTTGTGATTGTAACAGGTGGTGCAAACGGCATTGGCAAATGCATTGCAGATGAGTTTCGTGCGCAAGGAGCGATTGTTTATGTGATTGACAAACAAGAGGGCGAACATTTTGTTGGCGACATTGCCAAGAAGGAGATTTTGGAGGCATTTGCAGAAGAGGTGCTGAGCAAACACAAAAATGTTGACATTATCATCAACAATGCTCTTCCGCTAATGAAAGGCATTGACGAATGCAGCTACGAAGAGTTTCAATATGCTCTAAGTGTGGGAGTTACAGCACCATTCTACTTGGTAAAACTGTTTAAGGAACAATTGGCAGAGGGAGCATCTATTATAAACATTTCTTCATCGCGCGACCGCATGAGTCAACCACAAACCGAGAGTTACACCGCAGCCAAAGGAGGCATTGCCGCCCTTACACATGCGTTGGCAGTAAGCCTATCGGGCAAAGCAAGGGTAAATTCTATTTCGCCGGGCTGGATTGACACCGCATACACCGTTTACAACGGTCCAGACGCTACACAACAACCTGCTGGCAGAGTTGGCAACCCTATGGATATTGCAAATATGGTGCTATTCCTTTGCAGCGACAAAGCTGGTTTTATCACAGGCGAAAACATCTGCATCGACGGCGGCATGACCCGCCAAATGATTTACCACGGCGACCACGGTTGGAAGTTGGAGGGGGAATTGAAAAAAAATGGATAACTGAATATAGGAATTATTTATTCCCATATTCCACGCCCTCTTCTGCTACAAGAGAAGCATTATCCACATCATTAGAAACAAAGTAAAACGTAGGAAGCAATCTAATATTTAAAGCATCCTCTATCTTACATATTGTTTCAATAGAAAGGTTTTCACTACCCTTTAACACCTTAGACACATATTGCTGAGTACAACCCATCTTGTCTGCCAATACCTTCTGAGTCCAATTAAGCTCTTCCATCTTATCCAACATTAGCATTGCAACATGTTGAGAATAACGTAACCAACGTTTATTCTTTTGCCTAAACTCTGCCTCATCCTTCCACCTAGAAGGCGACATAGATTTATATTGATTTAGTTTTTCAATAGTAGAATTCATAAATACTCCTTTCTTCTATTTTACATTCATATACTCGATAAAACTATCATCATCAATAATATTTTCACTAAGAAGAAATGTACGTACCATTTCTAGTTTCTTTAGTTCTTCTCTGGTATGTTCCCTCTCGTCCATCCTCAATGTTAGCTTTATAGTTCCACCTGTTATTATATACACACCACTTATCAATTTAATAGCATATATTCGCAACCAAGAAGTTGTATTATTACCTCTCCTCAACTTAGCCTTTTCCTTCCCTAATAACATATCATGAGTCCTAAAATTTTCTAAAGGAAGAAATATATCATCAAGATTGGCATCTGGAGATAAATCCATTATAATGCCCTGTAACTTCTCGCTATCTTCTATTGTTCTCATTATTGCTTGATTAACATCAGTTATTTTAAAATATGATGTTAGATCTTGCCAATTGGTCTTAAAAAAATCACGTAACCAACTAATATCGTTCCACTGGTCGAATAATCTATATAGAGCATTATCATTATCTCCATCGTATCTAACTGCCCACAATCTTCCGTCTTCTGTTATATCGTCAAATGTCATAATCTAAGATGTTCTAATTTTTGCAAAGATAATACATTATTTTTTTACTTTTACAACTTTTAGGTTGTATTTCAGAAAGAAAAAACTGTTGACTTTTTTTTGAAATTTTGAAGACTAAAGGAAGTAATGCAAAACTAGAATTTAGAAACAAGCCAATAACCCAAGGCAATTAATAGAAATCCGAGTATAATACTTGCGGCAACATAGCCGAGAAATCCAAAGGTATTGCCTTGCTGAAGCATTTGCACACTTTCGTTGGCAAAGGTAGAAAAAGTAGTAAACCCACCACAAACACCAGTAGTCAGCAATAAATACCATTCATTATCCGTAGCACTATGCTTGCTGAACGTCGCAAACAAAATGCCAATAATGAAGCAACCCAACAGATTTACCGCCAAAGTTCCCCACGGGAAACCTTGACCGCAAAAATTTTTCATATACGTAGAAATCAAGTATCGCAAGGCACCCCCAACGAAACTTCCCGCACCCACAATCAACAAAGATTTTAGCATAGTGTATTTTAGTTAGAAATAGAATTAATATTTGGCAACGCACTCCTACCCGCGTCGGTAATGAGACCTCTTGATTCCAAATCTTTGCAACGATCGATATTCAGTTGCGTCCAATGACTTTTCTTTCGGCGAGGCGACAAACGCTGCGCAAGTCGCCCATCAGGCAAACGCTTTAGCGTGCTATCAATCCACCCAAAGCAAAGCGCCTCCTCCACCACGTCAATGTACGCAATAGCTGGCCACTCAGGCTTCTTACTGCGATACATCACCACCCAACAACATTTCTCTTTATTGTGATTCTCCTCAAGCCATCGCCTAAGTTCTGCGCGAGTACTATAGTGTAGTAGGTTTATGATTTCCATGGTAAATTTATTTTCTGTTAAACAAAATTATAACACTCTACAACAAATTGAAGCCAGTGGAGAAATCCATTTGTCCAATGCTATCCGAAAAATTTGGAGTCATTCGGACAAATGGGGTGAAAGACTTATTTCAACGTTTCAACCAATGTATTTATGAGCAATACCCGCGTTTCAACATACTACATCAGCTCAAACAACTGCTTATCGATAACAGCAAATTTTATGTGCTGTCTAATTGTGCCAGGGGAATACGGATTTGTACGTTTTAGCGACTCCAAAGTATCCTCACCACCAATAAAAGGAATCAATGTCCCAAACGGTTCAGACCTCAAGTGCCAAAATGGCGTTCCCGCATTTGGTTTAAACACATCAGATTCACCTACATACCTTTGCCAATTTCTCTTAAATCTACCTTCCAACTCCTCCGAAAACTCAATCTGATTAGACTTAAAACTTCCCTCGCCAATCAACTCAATTACACTTATCAGCATCACCGCCTTATGCCGCGCACACTTCCCCTTCTGTTTATTGACATGAAGGTTCTGAAACAAGTATATGTAATTTTGAAGTAACTGGGTTTCCATAGAAGTTTACGTTATAAATTGTTTTTAATTTTCTCAATCACCTCCAAATCCGCAGGTAACCAATCAACGTCGTTTAGTGTGTCTTTAGTAAGTCAACGGGCAGATTTATGTTCCATAAACTTTTAAGTATTGTGGCATAACTAAGCCAACAACTCAGTTTTATATACATAAATAGGCGCTCCAAGAGCTAGATTCTCGCTTGTAGAACAATAAAATTCCTGACGTTTTTTCTTTAAGAACTCTGGTAAATCTTTTATTTCTATGTCAGTAGTTTTTTCTAATAAAGTATAAACATAATACTCTTTATCCTTAAAATCTTTTTCAAAAGGGTATCCTTCTGAATTCATTTGCTCACCTGTCATAATATTATGATTGTCACCCAATTCATAAATCTCAAATTCAGTTTCATCATTAATATTATACAAGACTAAGTACTTGGCAAAAAGAACTTGACGATTTTGCTTTACTGCACCTACCAGATTGCCCAAACGAACATTATACTTTTTCTTTTCTAATATCCAATTTTTATGGTCTTCATTTTTATAAACACCCAATAAGACTGAACTAGAATCTATAATCTCATATTTTGCGCTAGAACTTTTATTATTTCCATACGGTACTTCTTCTTCCGCTACAGCATCAAGAGTTGGACTCCAATAAGAAAAACTATTGATTGTTTTATATTCTTGTTCATCTAAATGGTATTCGTGTACTTTAAAATTAGGCTCAATTTCTGATAATAGAATAAGATTATCTAATACGTATCTCTTTTCAAGAGCCATAACCAACAGATTTCCGCTATTGGAAGGTTTATACATTTTACCATTCAATCTCCTAAAGTTCTTCTCTATAGCATCATGTATATCATATAAAGGCTCTAACAAATAGAAATCAAATTTACTTTCTAAAAAAGAAATAAAATCCTCTCTTATTCTATTCCTTAAAGACGTTCTAACGGAACTCTCCACATTTGTAGAATAAATATTCAACAAGTATAAGAAGTTTATTGTGTAAGATTGCAGAAACAACGTATCTCTATCAAAGAGTCTATTTAGAAAATGCTTATTAGTAAATTCTAATGTTACTTTCTCTATATTACTATCCTTATTATTAAGTTTCTCAAAATCCACTTCCCCTCTGATAAAAAAGTTGGGTGTTATATCATAACCTTCCGTCAAAGGATCTCTATAACGAAATTTTCCAACATTTCCTTTATTATTAAATACATTTATATTGTATTGAATAACATTTTTTGCGTAAGTAAACTGCTTATAAATAGAATTTTTGCTATAATTTGTAGTGTCCTTATAATACTTACTATCTCCTATGTAATAAATATCATTATTGTCATCTAGTAGTGAAGTTCCTTTATAGATATGATCTACCAATTTACCATCTTGCTGATTATAAAGTTCGGAAGGAAGATATTTCCTATCATCACTAATAAGAAAATCCACCATATCTTCAAACACTCTATTAAATGTTCTTACAAGCAACTTATCCTCGTGGTACTTATAACTATTAATATTCTCTGCCATATCAAAAAAAATGTACAGCAGTTTCCATAGTTTTACAAGCTCATCAGAATAATACTTTTTACGTATCTTCTTAAGCAAACGAGTGCCACGCTTAGTCTCAACTAAATCTTCAATCTTTCGTGTATGTAACAAATTATATTGTACATCACTCTTAATCTTAAAATTATACTTCGATGAAATATATTTAAGAACAGAATAAAATAAAACTATTAGTTCCTCATCAAAATTTAAAACCTTGTTTTTATTCCTAAACTCTATATAGTATGGAGTATTATCCTTAACAATGGGTTGAGTTTTACTAATAGTTTTAGGCCAATGAATCTTGTTATTGCCACTAGAATTTATAATGGCAATATATGTAAATAAGTGATGATGATTTTTGTGAAAGTCTATCAGTTGAAGAATAATATCAATAAAAGTTTGTGATCTTTCACCATTTGCATCTACTGGATTTTGTATAAGCACATCTTCCATAATCCCCGTATCGGAATTTCTTTTCACAAACTGAGTAATTGCACGATAAATCCAAACAGAATGCTCATAAATAACAGAATAATCAGATTGAAGGATAGTACCAACTTCTATCTTATCATTTGATTCAACCTTTTTTAGATTATCCACATAAATGATATCCTCTGGCTGATATCTACCAAATGCCTTATTAGAAGAACCCTCCTCTTTTATAAATACTTTTGGAAGAATAAATACCGAATCATCTTGTTCTTTAGAGAAAAAGTATCCCACATACTGAACTTTTGCTTTATCTTTTTTATGTTCAGTAGCCATGTAGTTATAACTGCCTAACACATCTTTTAGGAGTTGTTTGGGATAGTGGTATTCTTCGAATAAAAGTATCATTATTCAGCTGCAGATTCTTCTTGTTTCTTCCCTATAGGCGCAACCTCCAAACTTGCCATAAACTCTTTTATGATTAACATTTGATCCTTACCAAATAGCTCTATAAACTTAAACTCAATCATTCCCTCTTTACCTTTGTGGAAAAAGTTTCGCGGAGTACCATATTCTTCTTTGCAGACCTCATTCCATAGATAAAACATCACCTTATTTACAAACTCTTTAGCGTTGATGCTCTTCTTAATAAAGAAATTACCCATCTGCTTATCTTCAGAGTTTGTTGTATCATATATCTTATCATTAACCTTTTCTAAAAACTCAACCCATAGATACTCTGTTCCATCATCCAACTTAATAGTAAACTTACCAGAATCAATATCTTTACTATAATCAATTGGTACATACTCCCAATCCCAACGACGCTTAAATGCACTATCCATTGGGAACAATGATTGGTCAGAAGTATTCATCGTAGCATAGATGATGAGATTAGGTGGCAAGCACAACTCTCCATTCTTAATTCCCTCGTGATTTACTCCTAATACACTTTCAATATGTGCAACCAAATCTTTATCAGCCTTTATTGGATACTCTGATTTACCAGTTGCCTTATCTCTATCCAGCAGCTGGAATAAATCTCCAAATATCTGGGCACAATTACCTCTGTTAATCTCTTCTATAATTAGATATACTGGTTTACTTGTATCTTCCCAAGCTTTTACATATGCATTAGTAAATACTTGAGGAGAGAACTTATAAATAATATTGCTATCTTTCTCGTTTCTTTTAATATGTTTTCCCGCAGCAATAGTCTTGTCCATTTCTGTGACATAATTAGATGTCAGACCTGCTGCTTTGGCTATCTTTTCTTTTTCAGCTCTAGACAATCCTTCCAATGCGAAATAGTATTCAACTGCAAACTTATGCATCGGATAGCTGGTGCCGCTTCCTTTGAGCTCAACAAGAATACTAATTAATTCTTGAATAGAATATGATTGTTTCTTTGGTGTAATGCCCAAAGGTTTATAGCAGCCGACAAAAGTGGAATAATCGGTGTCGGGATGAAATGTTGTACGAAAAACATAATCTGAATTAACCGAATCAACAATATCTTTTACCTTACGAGATTTGCCACTGCCAGGACACCCATAATATATTACCTGCTTATCATCTGGAATTTCAAGAACCTCCACATCTTGCCCAATCATAGTATTCCATTCTAAAGATCGTTCTCTAGATGTGCCTTGATAAATCATAGGATGTTCAGGATTAACTACAACTGCTGCAAAATGTAACTCATCTTGATTTTTGATAGAAATATCATAAACGAACCAACAGCCTTCAGGTGAACAACCTAATGCATTTTGCATTAACTCAATGGTTTCTTCGTTTGAATGTCCCTCAAATGTAATATAAGGAGCATAGCTAATGATAAGTCTTCCATAGTGACTATCAGATAACTCTTTAACCAATATTACATGGTATTTAGCATCTTCTAGTTTATTCCCATTGATATATACTTTGTCAAAAGAAGACAACATCAGTAACTCTCTATTACTGCTTCCCTTTGATATATCTAATGATTCAAAGTTAGTTGTTGATTTGTATGTCATTCCTACGACAAAATCCACAACACCTTCTTTTCCTGTCTCTATTCGACACGACTTTGAGGCATTTTGACCAATAGAAGTACCCCAAGCCGCAGTGGCAGTCTTCCCCTCAATTGATGAGTTGAAAAACATTGATGTTACATCTACTTTCATAGTTGACTAAATATGTGTTTAAATAAAATACTTACTAAATTTACATCCCAGCCATTACCTGCTCTTCTTCCTAATTTGGTGTAATTTAGACTTGGTGGGAATTTAATTTCTCTGGCTTCTTCATTTAAGACAAATCCCATGAGTCTAAAGTGTTCGTCTATAGAAAGCTTTCGAAGTCTCTCTTTACCATCTAACATTGGTTCCACAATTCGCATAATATTATGCTCAGGAGGAGTAACGGTCATACATATTCCATCAGTCCTAATTTTCTTGTTGTAATAATCATAGCATAGTGGCTCTTCAACGTCAAAAATAGGAGCATTCCTAATCTCATGTATCCTGTCAATCTGAGCTTGTGTGCGATACAAGTCTTCGCTAGGCTTTTTATCAAGAAAATCCTTAATTCGGTATTTCAACTCAACATATGGTGGTTCCAGTACAAATCCTTCAGGGAGTCCTCCTAGTTGACCAAAAATCCATAATCTTTCTCTATTCTGTGGAACTCCATAATCTTTAGAGTTAAGAATTGCATATTGTACATTCTTATATCCAATTCTATTAAGTTCTGAGATAATCTTATCAAATGTTGGTCTATGCTTTTTACCTAGTAGGCCCTTTACATTTTCCAATAGGATATATCTTGGTTTCTTATACTCACAAATTCTAATTATATCATAAAATAGCGTTCCTCGAGTATCTAATTCACCTAACATTTTACCAACCGTAGAGAATGGTTGACATGGAAAGCCTCCAGTGAATAAATCGAAATCTGGCAATTTCGTTTCGTCAATTTGTGTAATGTCCCCATAATTTTTTATGTTTGGGAAATTATACTCATATAAATCTATTGCCTCTTGTTCTATGTCTGAATATCCAATCACACGATGTGGAATCTTCGCTTTCTTTAGTCCAAAAGAAGCTCCTCCATAACCCGCAAAGCCTTCAAATACCCTTATAATATTTCTTTTTGCCATGTTTTACCTCCACCTATAATTTATGCTCTGCAATCTTGCGTCGAAATTCTTTGTTATCCTCGATGGCTTGCTTGCAATACTTTTTCATTTCTCTAACAGCATCTGCGTATAATGATTTACGGCGTTGCTTCTGGGTATCATCTAAAAACATATCACAATCGATACTTTGATCATGCCCATCTTTGATTTTTTGCATTAGACACTCAATCATCACATCGTCGACATTGATGCCTCTTCGTGATTTTTCTACTAAATCGTAGAATTCCTTGGCGAGTTCGTATATATTATTCATTATTATCTTCTATAAGTTCTTTAGGATTTACATTCAATATCTTTGCCATCTCAAATAGCACTTCAAGGCTAGGCTGTCGGCGGTTGCAAACATAAGAGTTTACGATGCAGAAACTCTTGCCAAGACGCTCTGCAAGCCAAGTTTGTTTGATACCACTTTCATATAGCACCTCTTTAATGCAATTTAGAGACTTACGCATATTAATTATTATTTAATGAAGCTAATATTGATTCTAAGACGATCTTATATTTTCTAATATTTTGACGTATTTTTTTAAATAGTTCAGAATCAAAAACTATATCAACAGCACCTTTCTTTTTGACTTTTAATACTTCTTTATCACCGTCTTTGTAACTGATACAATGTGCAAGATTATTTCTCATTGTTATGATATCTTTCCCATAATCCTTGCTAAATGATTGTTCAAGAGGATAAATACCTTTAATATCTAATAGAATACAATGTATTGACTGAGCTTTCTTAGAAGACTCAAATTCTAAAGTTCCAATAATATCCTCAATCTTTTGTTCTCTCCATTTATGTATACATTGTTTTGTGCATAAATTTTTAGTAGATAGTTTTTTCTTAACAGAACCTTCCACATCACTAGTAATATGTTTATGAAATAGCTCCGTCTTTTCTTCTGTAGCTGAAGCTACAAAATATTTGTGTATAATAGTTTCCATTAGAATATCCAACTCGCTCACTTCTGACATGACAATCCCTCGGATAACTTGCAAATCACTAAGCTTCTCAATTGTCAAATCAATCAAATGCTTCATTCGTTCTAATAATCTTAGGTTCCCTCCTGGTGTTGGAATATTATAGAAAGATATACGATCCATATTAAGCTTAGGAACCATGTTAAGGGCTGAATAGAATAGAATCTCCGTATTTACATTACTATTTCTTACAAAAGAAATAAAATCATCACCCTTGTCATTATCACCAATATTATAATCAGAGAAAATAACATCATATTTCCTTGTCTCAATAGCTTTCTTACCATCTTCTACAGTTTCATAAAAATCTAATGAGACCTCAAAAAACTGTTCTGAAACATATTTAATTAACTTATTAGGGTAGTCCAATTCTACAAATTCATCTTTTCGGTCATCTACCCATAGAATATTGTATTGCATAAGCTAAAACGATATTTTGAACTCGACACCTTTATCAAGTTGATTATTTACTATTATATTTCCATTCATATTCTGAACTATATCTTTGATGTGACACATGCCTAATCCTCCTCCTCCAGTTGTAGAGAATCGATAATCAAAAATGCGATCCAATATACTACTTTTTATTCCCTTACCATTATCTCTATATACCATTATTGGTTTTTGGTCAAATTCCCAAGATATGTAGGCTGTATCTGCACCCGCATCAGAAGAGTTTCTCAATAGGTTTTCTAGAATAATTATTATTTCTATTGGTATAAATCTCATCATAAAGTGCTGATTACATTCTATTACCTCTACCTTCAATTTTGGATTTAATGTTAAATAAACATTCACTAAATACTCGTTTACAAATGCAATAATATCTCCATCTATTTTCTTTACTTTAGTATCAAATTTAGCTTTGCTAACAAAGTTGGATAATGTTGCTATTTCTTCATTCTTAATTAGCAATTTATCTATCTTTCTTATAGCAAGCTCCAAATCATTAGCATTAATTGCATCAATGGCCTGTACTGCTATTTCTGAGATTAGATTGGAGGTATGGGTAATGTGATGCTGCAAGTTTTCTAATTGTTGAACATCTTTTGTTACATCTGAACGCAGGAAAAGATTTTCAGATGTTACTCGTTTATTCTCTTTGGTAATTTCTACATTTTCTTGGTGCGTTTGATCTTTTTCTTTTTCAGCCTCATCTTTAGCATGAGTCAAATGGGATACCTTTTTAGCCATTTCTCTGGCCTCTCTGATAAACTCTTGATTATTTGAATTCTCTGCTCTTTTAACAAGCTTTTTAACAAGTTGCGTAGTGCTTTTTTCTTGCTTTGATTCATAAATACTTAGGAAATCCTTATTGTATTGTATGTCTATTACATCCTTAGCCTTAGTAAGAGATCTAATAATATTCAATATCTTATCTTTGACATCTTCTGGGTGTAATTCTGGCTGAATTATTTCGCCTGTATCTTTGTCAAATTTTTGGTCTCCCCATTTAATGATACCAACAGTATATGCTTCAAGTCGTTTTAATGCCTTGTCATAGAATAAATTTACTAATTGTTCAAAGGACTCGTTTTTTATAAATCCACCATCTCTACTTGTGGTTTCTTTTAAATCTGAACGCTCCCCATTGATTTCTATTCTTCCTATTAAGTCACGAGTTCCCAAATATCTATAAAAACCTTGCTGCTTTCTTCTATCTATATGAAGAGTATCATCTCCTTCCTCTCCAAAAGGATAAATTCTAAATCCATTTTTATAAATAAACACAGAGCCATACTCCACAGAATTTACTCCCATAATTTTTTTGAAGTTAATTTTTCCAGCTCGATTTAATACAAACAGAGATATATTAATATCAAATAATTTATCATAAGTATTACGCTCTTTTAACGTGTAAATTTCTGTTCCACGATCAATTAATGATGTTTGGATAACACCACCATTTTCAATCAAAGAGACTCTTATAAGTGTTGTCTTCAAACCCAATGTTTCAAATACGACATTCTTTACTATTCCATTAACTTGTTTTCTAGGATCACTTTCCTTGCGATCACGTAATAATTCGTCAACAGCTTCTATCTCAATAGAAAAATCGTCTACATCATTATCCTGCATTGGATTGATTAATTTCTCTAATGAAATCTTGAGTTTCTGAATACGCCCTCTATCCCAAACATCTCTAAGACCGGAAATTTCCAAAATTGTTCCGTGCTCAAAACCAGGATAGTTTGTCCCAAACAAAGTTTGATGAGAAACTGAAATATCCATAAACTCTTTATTTGAATCTTCCTCAAAAGATGTCCAATCTACACTTAATTGCTCAACCTTAGAGTTTATTTCATCCTTTATAGTGATAATATTCAGATACTTTCCAAGCCTATCACATGAAAAGCGACCAACACCTTTTGCACCAGCAAATATTCTTCTATGTGCTATTTTTTCTCGATAGTCATTCCCCTCTGTTCCATCTCGCTTTTCTGAATGTGCAACAAATAACCATTTATTGTGAAGGTCATCCACACTCATACCATAACCATCATCCATTATGATAATTCTGGCTGTTTGAGGATTATACTGATTCTCGAATACTATCTTTACCTTATTAGCATTTGCATCAAAAGAATTCTTTACTAACTCAAAAACCGCAACAAATTCGTCTGTTATCAATTCTCTGCCAATAAGATCCTTCAAGAAGGAACTGATTCTAAACTTCACATCATTCATTTTATAACAATTGTTTAAGTACTACTCCAGCCAATTCTGCAAATAAAGGAGGTATAGCGTTTCCTATTTGTGTATAACGAGGAACTTCCACCTTACGCATTTTTCCACCTGTAGTATATTTTTTCTTGATTTCGTACCAATCTGGGAAAGATTGTATACGTGCACACTCACGAACAGTCATAATTCGTGGTTCACTATAATGCAAATAGTCATCAGGATGCCCTGTGATTGTTGGAGATATAGTTTTAGGATCTAATACTGTAATACCTCGTTGCTTAACATTCCATTCTTGCCTTGCAGCACCATCTATTCGCTTTCCCTTTACTGGATAATGCTCTAATAAACATTTAAAACATGCATTCTTTTCTGGAGTATGTTTCGCAAAACTATGACTATCTGGCAGAGAATGTGATTCATCATAATCACCTCGCATAAGTTTCTGATAATTCGACTCTACCTTCCCGTATTTACCAGACATAAATCCTTTTCTATCTGGTGTAGGACATTCGCCATTGGAACGCAATAAATCAGATATAGCTTCCTCTAAAGATGTGTGTTCAGACAATCCTTTCTCTTGGAGAAAGGACGATTTATTTGTTTCAAGTAATGATTCAAAAATTTCTGGTGAGCTATATCCTTCTTGAATACCTACAAGAATAAATCTATTTCTCCTTTGTGGCACTCCATATTTTGAGAAATCAATAATATGTGGTTTAACATTATAACCTAATTCTTGTAATTGTCTAATAACCTTGGCAGAATAAGGTTCGGCTTTGTCATTTTTAGTCTTATCAAATGCAAATGTAAAACCTTTAACATTCTCAAATAAAATAGCATGCGGTCTAACTATATCAATAAATTTGATATATGAGAAAACAAGCTGGTTTCTCACATCATCCTCAAGTCGCTTGCCTGCCATAGAAAACCCTTGACAAGGTGGCCCTCCTGCTACTAAATCTACTTTTCCATTAAGAGCACGTAACTCAACCTCGTAATTATCCAACACCTCATTGATATCATGAGGAGTCATAGGCAACCATTTTGGCCAGTCAAAGTGTTTCTTATTATCTATCAAATTTGCTTTTAGAGTGGCAAATGCAAATTCATTTTTCTCAATAGCGAACAAGCCATTCCAACCTGCTTGATGAAGACCTAACGACAAGCCTCCACAACCTGCAAATAGGTCAATTACTGTATATTTTTTTCTTTTTGCCATTAGAGGTTAATATATTCCGATATTACAGCAAATATACGAATTTTTATTAAAATAAACCACATATTCTTAATAAAAAAATCCGCTATTTTAAATTTAACATCAACTCTATATGCACAGCCTTGAGGAAAACCTTTCATCTATGCTGAATTAGTTTTATTCCATAATCTTTACAATTGAAATGGTTTTGTTCATGCCGGATTTGGCTGTATATTTATAGACTCCCACTTGTCTGAAGCATTTGCCACTTGGCATAGATGCATAAACCTCTCTATTTCAGAGTACAAAAATTTAAAACTAAAAAAATCCAAACAAATAAATCGTCAAAAATCGAAAAAATCCAAACAAATAATTTGCCGTTTTTTGAAAAAATCCAAAGAAATAACTTAATATTGGCTGTCGCAAATTTGCGACATGTAGCAGCTTTAAAAAGTAGACACTAAAAATAATTTTAGTTAAACATAATTTTTAAAAGTAGACAATCTTGATATTTTTGTCTGATTTAATTTTACAAAAGTAGACATTTTCTACATTTTTATGTCACTTTTGTTTTCAA
>JAZQZD010000018.1:0-39970 GCA_045633865.1 Candidatus Enterocola sp. | reverse complement strand
TGGTTTGGCACCTCGATGTCGGCTCGTCACATCCTGGGGCTGGAGAAGGTCCCAAGGGTTGGGCTGTTCGCCCATTAAAGTGGCACGCGAGCTGGGTTCAGAACGTCGTGAGACAGTTCGGTCTCTATCTGTTGTGGGCGTTGAGATTTGAGGAGGTCTGACACTAGTACGAGAGGACCGTGTTGGACGAACCGCTGGTTTATCGGTTGTGCCGCCAGGTGCATTGCCGAGTAGCTACGTTCGGAACGGATAAGTGCTGAAAGCATCTAAGCACGAAGCCAGCTTCAAGATTAGATCTCATTTGAGGGCCGTAGAAGACGACTACGTTGATAGGCTACAAGTGTAAGGGTAGAGATATTTTTAGCTGAGTAGTACTAATAGCCCGAGCTTTCTCTCAGATGGTTTTCTTTCTTAATCTATGAACATTATGTCTACCTTATTTTAGGTGGTTATAGCGTTGGGGTTCCACCTCTTCCCATTTCGAACAGAGAAGTTAAGCCCAATTGCGCCGATGGTACTGCATATTGTGGGAGAGTAGGTAGCTGCCGTTTTTCAGAGAAGCTTGCAATATTTTTTGCAAGCTTCTTTTTTTGTTTTAACGATTTATTTTATGAAAATAATATTATAAGCTATTATTTGAATTTGATAAACTTTTATTAACTTTGCAGTCAATTTGAGAATTTTTAACAAAACGATTATATGAGTTGGTTTATAGAATTGTTGACAGGTAATTCTATTGCACATGCAGTGCTTATTTATGCTTTTGTAATTGCTACTGGTGTTATGTTGGGTAAAATTAAGATAGCCGGCATTTCATTAGGGGTTACATTCGTTTTATTTATGGGCATTTTAGTTGGTCACTTTGGTTTTACAGTAGATCATACAGTAATGCATTTTATTAAGGAATTTGGTTTAATATTGTTTATATTTTCTATTGGTTTACAAGTTGGGCCTAGTTTCTTTACTTCATTTAAGAAGGGTGGAATGCAGTTAAATGGACTAGCTTGTTTATTAGTGTTGTTAGGTATAGGTGTTACACTTTCATTATTTTATATCTTCAAAGGGGAAATATCTATTCCTATGTTAGTCGGCATTATGCAAGGTGCGGTTACTAATACTCCTGGTTTAGGAGCTGCTCAAGAGGCGTTAAGACAACTAAGTGAGGCTGGAGAATTGGTAGGACCTATTCCTTCAATTGGTTTAGGTTATGCTGTTGCATATCCAATGGGTGTTATTGGTATCTTACTTAGTTTTATTATTATAAGAGGAATTTTCCGAATTAAATTAGATAAGGAAGAGGAAAAACTAACAGCCCAAAAAGAGACAACCGAGACTCCTAATTGGATCTCTATTAAGATAACTAATGAGTCTTTAGTGGATTGTACTTTATCTCAATGTCAAAGTATGATTCGTAGACAATTTATTGCTTCTCGTCTATTCACAGGTCAGGAGGTTATTGTTCCTTCAGAGGAAACACGTCTTAGATTAGGAGATATTTTATCTGTGATTGTTAATGACGCTGATGAGAAGTCTGTGGTTGCATTTATGGGTAAGAAAGTTGATTATGTGTGGGAGGATAGCGAAAATACAATGGTTTCTCGTCGTATAGTTGTTACTCAAAGTAATATTAATGGTAAAACGATTGGATCTTTAGCTCTTCGTAGTGTTTATGGGGTAAATATTACTCGTGTTCACCGTTCTGGTATTGACCTTTTGGCACGCCCTGAACTATATCTTCAAGTTGGGGACCGCGTTACTGTTGTGGGATCTGTTGATGCTATTAAAAAGGTTGAACAAATATTGGGTAATACTCTTAAACGTCTAAATGAACCACACTTGATAACAATATTCTTGGGTATTTTTGTTGGTATTTTGGTTGGAAGTATCCCTATTCATTTCCCTAATATGCCTATGCCAGCAAAACTTGGTTTAGCAGGTGGTCCACTTATTGTAGCTATTTTATTAGGTCGTTTTGGCTATAGACTAAAATTAATAACATATACAACACAGAGTGCAAACCTAATGCTTCGAGAAATGGGTATATCCTTGTTCTTGGCGAGTGTTGGAATCTCTGCGGGTGCAGAATTTGTTGATACTGTAGTATCTCCAGATGGATTACGTTGGATTCTTTCTGGCGTATTAATTACTATGCTTCCTGCAATTACTATTGGTATAATTGGCCGTCTATTAAAAATTAATTATTTTACTTTGATTGGTATGATTTCTGGTAGTTGTACAAATCCACCAGCTTTGGCATATTCTAGTTCTATAGCAAATAATGATGCTCCAGCAGTGGCATATTCTACTGTCTATCCTTTAACAATGTTCTTAAGAATTATTTGTGCGCAATTTATAATTCTTTTATTTGCATAATAAAGTAATATAAGATAAAATTTACCTGCCCATAGGTGGGAAAAATGCGTCTTCTTGATGCTCTACATTATAGTCTCCATTAGGCAATGGTATAATGGAGATTATATCAAATCTGATATCTTTATTTATATTATATTTAAAAATATATGCTTGAGTAGCATTAACAATGTGTTTAATTTTAGTGCGATTTACAGCATCTGAGGGGTGACAAAAAGTGTCGTTACGTCTGGTTTTTACCTCTACAATGACAATAAAGTCTTTGTTTTCTGCGATAATATCTAATTCTATATGGTGTGTACGCCAATTGCGGTGTCTGATTTTGTATCCCTTGCTGACTAATAAAGAAGAAGCTATTTCTTCGCCTTTAAAACCAAATTTTTGTAGTTCATTCATGATAGTTTCCTTAAAAGATTAATTTATTGAGACTTAAGACTACAAAAATAATATTTTTTTTCAAGAATATTTGGTTGATATTATAAAAAAGTTGTATCTTTGCCGACCATTAAAAATTATATATATGTATTTAAGCAAAGAACAAAAAGAAGAAATCTTTGGCAAATACGGAAAGTCTAATACTGACACTGGTTCTCCTGAAAGCCAGATAGCATTATTTTCTACCCGTATTGCTCATTTGACTGAACACTTAAAGTCAAACAAAAAAGATTATAGCACAGAACGTGCTTTAGTAATGTTAGTAGGTAAACGTCGTCGTTTATTAGATTACTTAAAAGAACGCGACATTGAACGTTATCGTAACATTATTCGCGAACTAGGTATCAGAAAATAATCTGGTATTCTTAACAAAAAAAAGATGCAATCCTATGGTTTGCATCTTTTTTTATTCCACTACAAATACATCTTCATTTGGAGCGTGCATTCTGTATCGCTCACGAGCAAATTTTTCTATCTGCTCTTTATCTGCTTTTAGTTGTTCTAAGCGTTTTTTATTCTGTGCAGACTTATTTCTATAAAAAGCAAGTTCTTTCTCTAGTTTCTTGATGGAACGTGCATTCTCTATACGTTGAAAAGCATTGTGCTCTTCTGTTGTAGTTATAGCAACAACAAAAATTGCAAATACAATCAAGTACTTGTTTGTCAACAGTTTTAATATAGAAAATACTTTTTTCATACTCTTTGCAAATTTATGTACAGAAATTGAGAACTCCAAATTTTTATAACCTAAAAAAATATGAATGCTACAATCAAAAATAAATGAAATTTAATTATCTTTGTAGTTTAGAATAGGTGTAAAATGTTGTTTAAAGAGATTATAGGACAAGAAAATCTAAAAACACATCTAATTAATAGTGTTAAAGATAATAGGATTCCTCACGCATTGCTTTTATGGGGCAATGAAGGTTGTGGGAAACTAGCACTTGCACTTGCTACTGCACAATATCTACAATGTGAGAACAAACAAGTAGGTGACTCTTGTGGCACATGTCCTTCATGTAGATTGATGCAGAATCTCACTCATCCCGACCTGCATTTTGCCTTCCCAATAACAAAGGAAGGTTCTAAAACTGTTTGTAATGACTTTATGGATAGTTGGAGAGAAAAAATTATTGAAAGTCCATATTTTTCATATAAGGGATGGATTGACACTATAAGTAATGAAAAACAAGGTCTGATATATAGCAATGAGAGTGAGGAAATCTTAAAAAAACTTAGCCTAAAGTCTTACTCTAATGGTTATAAGATAATGATTATATGGCTTGCGGAGAAAATGCATGAGACCTGTGCTAATAAATTATTAAAACTCATAGAAGAGCCTCCTCAAAACACCATTTTTATACTAATTTCAGAGCAAGTTGATGCTATTATACCTACTATTCTATCTAGAACGCAAATGATTCACGTTCCAGTAATAGAAGAATCTTCTTTAGCGAATGTTGTTGGTAGTAAAATAGCACATATTGCAAATGGAAATTACATTAAAGCATTAGAAATCTCAAAACAAGAATATAGCAATACAGAAAATCTTGAGATTTATAGATCTTTGATGCTTTGTGCTTTTTCTAAAGATCTTATTGCGCTTAAAAATTTAACAGAGTCTATCTCCGGGAAAAGTAGAGAATATGTGAAAAATTTTCTTAATTACGCACAATTTATAACTAGAGAGTGTTTTATTGCCCATCTACAAAATTCTTCGCTTAATTATATGGAGGATGCGGAGACCGCTTTTGCAGATAGATTTAGGAGGTTTTTAAATGTAGAAAACATAGAAAATATAATGGAGCTATTTAATACTGCAAGTAGAGACATAAGTCAAAACGTTAACACTAAAATAGTTCTATTTGATTTAGGTATAAATTTAATGACACAAATAAAAAAATAATGGGATATACACTAGATAAAGGAAACGCACGCTTAACTGCTGCTGGATGCAAAAAAAGTTCTAGTCAAATGCTTAGTGTGTATGATTGGTTGGCAGATATTCCTGTTAACCACGAGACTTGCCAATATGTAGAAGTTCAATTTAAAAATACAAGAAAAGGATATTATTTAAACTCTAATAACTTATCTCTAGAAAAGGGTGACATTGTTGCAGTAGAGTCTAATCCTGGACATGATATTGGTGTAGTGACATTACAGGGCTACTTAGTTGCCTTGCAAATGAGAAAAAACGGCTATGATATAAATAGAAATGAAGTACGTAGAGTTTATAGAAAGGCAAAACCTGCAGATTTGGAGAAATGGGAAGAATCTAAAGCAAAAGAAAATGACGCAATGCTTCGCACAAGAAAAATTGCTAAAGATTTAAACCTTGACATGAAAATCGGTGATGTAGAATACCAAGGTGATGGAAATAAAGCTATTTTCTATTATATTGCTGATGAAAGAGTAGATTTTAGGCAGTTAATCAAAATTCTAGCTGAAGAATTTAAAGTTAGAATTGAAATGAAACAGATTGGTGCTCGTCAAGAAGCGGGACGAATAGGAGGAACTGGGCCATGCGGTAGAGAACTTTGTTGCTCTACTTTCTTAAGTAAGTTCACATCCGTAGGAACAAACGCTGCGAGGATTCAGGATATTTCTATGAACCCACAAAAACTTGCTGGTCAATGCGCTAAATTGAAGTGTTGTCTAAACTTTGAGTTAGAAAACTATATTGAGGCACTTAAGGAGTTTCCTGACAAAAACATTGTTTTAGCAACAAAAGATTCTGAATATTACTTCTTTAAGTTAGATGCATTTGCTCGTAAAATGACTTATTCTACAGCACCAAATGCACCGCAAAATTTAGTTGAGTTGCCTCTGGAAAGAGTAAAAGAAATCATTGAACTAAATGAAAAAGGAATAAAACCAGATTCGTTATCATCTACGGACAGCGTAGAAAAACCTGTTGCATTAGACTTTGCTACGGCAGTTGGAGAAGGAAGTCTTACTAGATTTGACAAAAAGAAAAAGAATAAAAAGAACAAAAAACATAGACCACAAAAATGAAAATAATTAATATAGTTTCATTATTAGTTCTAGGTATTTTTTTACTAGTTTCATGCAATAATTCTCAGGTATATAATAAATATACAAATATAGAGAATCATAAATGGGACAAAGATTCTGCTATCTCGTTTTCATTTAATGCAGAAGATACAATCAACCATTATGATGTTTTATTAAATATAAGACACAACTCTGAATTCAGATTTCAGAATCTATGGTTATTTACCATATCAACAGACCCTAATGAGAATATTGCAAAAGATACATTGGAGTGTTATTTATATAATCAATTAGGAAGTCCATTAGGGCAAGACTATTTCTTTATATATGAAATGCCACTTTTATATATGCAAAACATTAAATTCCCGACTAAAGGAGAATACAAATTTGATATTTATCAAGCCATGAGAGATACACTACTAACTGGTATTGAATCTATAGGCTTAACCATTCAGCAAACTAATTATGGGAAAGAATAAATTACAAAAATTTGCAGAAATGGAAACATTTACAAATGTTTTTCAATGCCCTGCAAAAGAACTAGAAAACGATTTTAAATTAAAAGGAAAATGGCACGAATACTTTGGCAATTCTAATCCGATAGTCTTAGAATTAGGCTGTGGTAAAGGAGAATATACTGTAGAACTTGCACATCTTTTCCCTGAAAAGAATTTTATTGGAATAGATATAAAGGGAGCTAGAATGTGGACTGGAGCAAAGAAATCTTTCTTAAACGGAGATAAGAATGTTGCATTTTTGCGTACCAATATAGAAATGATTACTAGTTTTTTTGCAGAGAACGAAGTTAGTGAAATTTGGATCACATTCCCAGATCCACAAATGAAGAAAGTGAGAAAGAGACTAACTAGTACTGCATTCATGGAGAGATACCAGCAAATAGTGAAGGAAGACGGTATTATTCACTTAAAAACAGATAGTCCATTTCTTTACACATACACAAAACTAATGGTAGAAAAAAACAACTACGAGGTTAAAGTTTCTACAGACGATCTTTATCATAGCGGTTGGGATAATGAAATTTTATCAATTAAAACTCATTATGAAAAACAATGGCTAGAACGTGGTCTATCAATTAAATACATACAATTTATTCTTTCAAAAAGGGGAGAATTTGTAGAAGTAGATGAAGAGATTGAAAAAGATAATTATAAAAGTTACAATAGAAGAGGTTCTAATATAAATTAAAATGACACTATATCCTCAATTAATTATAGACGCATTGAAAAAGGTGCGTTATCCAGGAAGCGGAGAAGATATTGTTAGTGCAAATATGGTTGCAGACAATATAAGAATCGATGGAAATTCAGTTTGGTTTTCACTTCAATTAAAACCACAAGATCCATTCGCAAAATCATTAATTAAGGCTTGCGAACAAGCCATCCTTACATTTGTCAGTGAAGAAGTAGATATTAAAGGTCATATAGATGTAATTGTCAATTCTCCAGTAAAAGAGCCTAAGGTGATGCCTCTGGAAGGAGTTAAATGTAAAATTGCAGTTTCTTCTGGAAAAGGAGGAGTTGGAAAATCTACTGTATCTGCAAATTTGGCCATTGCGCTAAGCAAAGTTGGATATAAAGTAGGCCTTTTAGATGCAGATATTTATGGGCCTTCAATACCTAAAATGTTCAATATTGAAGATGCTAGGCCTGTGGCTGATGAAAATGGAAAAATAATGCCAATAGAAAAATATGGTATAAAAATTTTATCTATAGGATTCTTTGTAAATCCCGAATCTGCTATAGTATGGCGTGGGGCAATGGCAAGCAATGCAATTAAACAGCTTATTAATGATGCAGCATGGGGAGATTTAGATTTCTTCTTAATAGACCTTCCTCCAGGCACAAGTGACATTCACTTGAGTGTAATCGGAACAATTAAGTTAGATGGAGCAGTAGTTGTTAGTACCCCACAACAAGTTGCACTAGCAGATGCTATAAAAGGTATTGATATGTTCCAAAACGACAAAGTCAACGTTCCTATTTTAGGTTTAATTGAAAATATGTCTTGGTTTACACCAAAAGAACTTCCAGAAAATAAATATTATATATTTGGTAAAGATGGAGTTAAAAATCTTGCAGAAAAAAGAGGTCTTAAATTATTAGGTCAAATTCCACTTGTTCAGGGTATTTGTGATTCTGGAGATGCAGGTACTCCTATAGCTCTTAAGAATGACGATATTATAGCACAAGCCTTTGAAAATGTTGCAAAAAACACTATATTTGCAGAATTAATAGATGAAGAAAATGGCAAAAGATAAAAAATTTATAGATATGATAGTAGAAGGTTTACAAGATGGTAAAGCTTCTAAGATAGTAGTTGTAGATCTAACAGCAATAGAGAACTGTATTTGCCAATATATGGTTATCTGCGAGGGGAATTCTAATACTCACGTAAATTACATTTCGACTAATTTAAAAGAATATGTAAGAAAAAATTACGGAGAGAAACCTATTGCAATGGAAGGATTTGAGAACAGCGAATGGATTGTTGCAGATTATTCAGATATCATGGTACACATTATGCAACGTGAACCACGTGCATTCTATGATTTGGAACACCTTTGGGAAGATGCTGAGATAACAGAAATTGCAGAACTATGAGCGAAAAGAATTCAAATACCCCTAACAATAAAAAGAAACCAATAAAAATAAATCTTACGTGGTTATATTTAGCCATAGGAGCTTTTCTTATTGGAATAACTTTTTGGGACAATTCAGAAGACGCCAAACAAGTAGCATATAACCAATTTAAACAATATGTTGATAAGGGTTATATAAGCAAAATTGTTATTGTTAATAAAGAAACTGCAGAAGCCACTATCAATGAGAAGGATAGTCTAGCCTTTATAGAAATTTATGGAAGCGAAGATGCTCGTAACCATATTGGCAAAGAATCTATTCTAGAAGTAAGTATTCCATCTGCAGAAAGTTTTGATAACTTTATTAGTCATAAACCAGAGATTGAGGTTAGATATGAAGATCGTACGGATTTGTTAGAATCATTCTTTGTTAGTTTTGGTCCGATTCTACTAATTTTATTCTTCTGGATATTTATGATGAGAAGAATGGGAGGCGGAGCTGGAGGTGGTATTTTTAGTGTGGGAAAATCTAAAGCACAATTATTTGATAAAGATACTACAACACAAAAAGTTACTTTTAAAGATGTTGCAGGGCTTGAAGGAGCAAAAGAAGAGGTGCAAGAAATAGTAGAATTCCTTAAGAGTCCTACAAAATTTACCAAATTGGGAGGTAAAATTCCCAAAGGAGCATTGCTAGTTGGTCCTCCTGGAACAGGTAAAACACTGCTTGCGAAAGCAGTAGCAGGCGAAGCAAATGTACCATTCTTTTCACTTTCTGGTTCAGACTTCGTTGAAATGTTTGTTGGTGTAGGTGCTTCTAGAGTGAGAGATTTGTTCCGCCAAGCAAAAGAAAAGTCTCCATGCATCATTTTTATAGACGAGATAGATGCAATTGGTCGTGCTAGAGGTAAGGGACCTTCAATGAATTCAAATGATGAAAGAGAAAACACCCTTAACCAGTTACTTACAGAAATGGATGGTTTTGGTACAAATAGTGGCGTTATTATACTTGCAGCAACCAATAGGGCAGATATATTAGACAAGGCATTGCTTAGAGCAGGGCGTTTTGATAGACAAATTAACGTTGACCTACCAGATGTACACGAAAGAGAAGCAATATTCCAAGTGCACCTTCGTCCTTTAAAACTAGAAGAAGGTCTTAATATTGATTTTCTTGCAAAACAAACACCTGGTTTCTCTGGAGCCGAGATAGCAAATGTATGTAATGAAGCTGCACTAATTGCAGCTAGAAAAAATAGAGAAAGTGTAGGAAAACAAGACTTTCTTGATGCTGTAGATAGAATTATTGGTGGACTAGAAAGGAAAAATAAATTAACCACTAATACAGAAAAGAATTCTATTGCAACACACGAAGCTGGTCATGCTTCAGTAAGTTGGCTTTTACAATATGCCAATCCACTTGTTAAGGTAACGATAGTACCACGTGGCAAGGCATTAGGTGCAGCATGGTATCTGCCAGAAGAAAGACAACTAACAACTAAGGAACAACTATTAGACGAGATGTGTTCTCTACTTGGTGGTCGTGCTGCAGAAGAAATTTGCTTCTCTACTATTTCAACAGGAGCTTTAAACGACCTTGAAAGAGCAACAAAAATGGCTTACTCTATGGTAGTTTATTATGGAATGAGTGACAAACTTTCAAATATAAGTTATTTTGATTCATCAAGAGGCGATTATTCATTCACTAAACCATATAGTGAGAAAACAGCAGAACTTATAGACCAAGAAGTAAAAGCCATAGTTGATGAGCAATACAATCGAGCAAAAGAAATAATAATTACTCACAGAGAGCAACATAAAGAATTAGCCGATTTACTTGTTGAAAAAGAAGTCATTTTCGCAGATGATGTGGAAAGAATATTCGGTAAACGACCTTGGATTTCTCGTCAAGAAGAGTTGTCTAAGGAAAATAGAAAAGAATTATCAGAAGAAAAAGACACCGATGAAGAGTCTAAAGAAAGTACTCAAATAACAGAAGAAAATAATACAAACAATGAATAATTTTATTAAGCGTACATTAACGGGAGTAATCTTTGCTCTTTCGATATTAGCAAGTATCTATTTTCAAGAATCATACTTTACCCTTTCAGCTCTTTTCTCAGTATTTTGTGTTTTAGGGTTATATGAATTCTATAAATTAGTTAACTTAAACGAGAAAGTACAAGTACCTAGCATTGCACTCATCATCGCAGGACTAGTTTTATATGCAGGTTGTATTCAATGGGCATTTTGGGGCACAGCCACGCTTATTATAGTATATGCATTCTATATATTAGCGATAGTAATAGCAGAACTATATAGAAATAAACCTGCTCCAATGCACAATTTAGCATTCTCTGTATTTGGTCAATGTATGGTTGCACTACCATTTAGTATGCTTAACCTAGTAGCGATACCAGAAAATATTCATTGGATAATAGCACTTTTCATACTAATATGGGTTTCAGACTCAGGTGCATATCTATCAGGGATGCTACTCGGCAAACATAAATTTTTTGAAAGAATATCTCCAAAGAAGACATGGGAGGGATTCATAGGAGGAGCAATATTTGCTATTGCTGGTTCGTTAGTATTCTGGTATTTCTTTCCTGCAGTTCCAGTATGGCAATGGGTCGTGTTTGGCATTCTAGTTGTAATATTCGGTACATACGGAGACTTATTTGAATCGCTACTAAAACGCACAGTACAAATCAAAGACTCTGGCAATATTCTTCCAGGACATGGAGGTATTCTAGATAGATTTGACAGCTTGTTATTTGCGATACCTGTAATCTATATATACTTAACATTCATAAAAGAACTTGCATAATGAAAATTCACAAAGAAGGTCGTTCATTTCTGTTAATGCTCTTTTTAGCATTAATCGTTATTAATGGGTTAATATACCTTATTTTTAGTTCAGTTATACTAACCACTGTTACTATTATTGTTTCACTTGGTTTCTTCTCGTTCTTCACATATTTCTTTAGAATATCAGAGAGAACACATATTGCAGATGACAATTATATCGTAGCTCCTGCAGATGGCAAAATAGTAGTTATAGAACCAACCGAAGAAAATGGATATCTTCATGAAAAAAGAATACAAGTGTCCATATTTATGTCACCATTTAATATGCATGCTAATTGGTATCCAATAGCAGGTAAAGTGCTACATTCATCTCACCAAAAGGGACGTTATATGGCGGCATATCTTCCTAAGTCTAGTACAGAAAACGAACGTTCTACTGTACTAATAGAAGCTCCAAATAAACAAACCGTCTTGGTTAGACAAGTAGCAGGAGCATTAGCCCGTAGAATTGTAACATATGCAAAAGAAGGTCAAATATGTCATAGAAATGAGCAAATGGGTTTCATTAAATTTGGTTCAAGAGTAGACTTATATCTACCACTTGATGCAGAAATTTTAGTAGACATAGACGATGAAACAATCGGAAACGAAACAATTATTGCAAAATTAAAACATAACTAGGGATAGTAATTTTTTTACTATCCCCCATTAAATTATTAATCAATTTCTTATGTTAGTAAAATGTTTTGGCGCTGCGGTGCAAGGCATCAATGCGACCGTCGTTACCATTGAGGTAAACGTATCACAAGGTATCAAATTCTTCCTAGTAGGCCTGCCAGACAGTGCAGTTCGTGAAAGTAGAGAACGTATTCTCTCCGCATTAACCCATAACAGATATAAATTTCCACGTCAGCAAGTTATAATAAATATGGCTCCAGCTGACATTAAAAAAGAAGGATCTTCATATGACCTTCCTTTAGCAATGGGAATGCTTGCCGGGAATGGGCAGATTAATTCCGATAAATTAGAAAACTATATTATAATGGGCGAATTATCATTAGATGGTAGTATCTTACCAATAAGAGGTGCTCTGCCTATTGCTATAATGGCAAAAGAACAAAAATTTAAAGGAATTATTTTACCAGAATCAAATGCTAAAGAAGCAGCAGTAGTAAAAGGTCTAGATGTTATAGGAGTAGGTAAAATAAGCGAAGTAGTAGATTTTCTTGAGGATAAATTAGAAATAACTCCTACAACCTTAGATCTAGATAAAGAATTCCTAGAAGTAAATAAGAATTTTGATCTAGACTTTTCAGATGTAAAAGGTCAGGAGCAAGTAAAAAGAGCGATGGAAATTGCTGCCGCTGGTGGACATAACATCATATTAATAGGTCCTCCCGGAGCCGGGAAATCAATGCTAGCCAAGCGTCTGCCAACTATTCTTCCTCCATTATCATTGTCTGAAGCTCTAGAAACAACAAAAATTCACTCGGTATCAGGAATTATGCCTAAAGGAAGTCCTCTTTTACAAAGAAGGCCATTTAGAAGTCCTCATCATACAATATCAGATATTGCATTAGTAGGAGGAGGCTCATACCCTCAACCTGGAGAGATCTCATTAGCACATAATGGAGTTCTCTTCTTAGATGAACTCCCTGAATTCAAGAGGACTGTACTAGAAGTAATGCGTCAACCACTAGAAGATAGAAAAATCTGTATATCTAGAGCCTCAAACACTGTAGAATATCCTGCTAGTTTTATGTTGGTTGCATCAATGAATCCTTGTCCATGTGGTTATTATAATCACCCAGAGAAAGAATGTGTGTGTCCTCCTGGAGCTGTAAAAAAATATTTAAACAAAATCTCAGGACCACTATTAGATCGTATAGATATACATATGGAAATTGTTCCAGTATCATTTGAGGATTTAAGTAATAAACCAATAGGGGAAAGCAGTGAAAGTATAAAGAAGAGGGTAATGAACGCAAGAAAAATTCAAGAAGAAAGGTATAAGGCAGAAACTGGTATATATTGTAATGCTCAAATGAGTTCAAAATTATTAAGAAAATATGCAATACTAAACAAGGAGTGCAAACTACTTATAGAAAATGCAATGAAAAGACTCAATTTATCAGCACGAGCATACGATAGGATTTTAAAACTATCAAGAACAATTGCAGATTTAGACAATAGCGAAGATATAGACACAATTCATATCGCAGAGGCTATAACATACAGAAATCTAGACAAAGAAGGTTGGGCTGGTTGAAAAGATATCTGGCGACTAAAAATAACTAGTCGCCAGATTAAAAAGTTTATATAAAATCAAAATTCTGTTGATTAAATTTTCTTTATCCTCCTGTTATCCAACGGTATATGTCCATGCCGTTGGCATAGAAAACAAGAAGTAGAAGTATGATAATGCCTATTTGTTGAGCTTTATACATAAATTCCGTGCTAAGTGGTTTTCTTCTTATTACTTCAATAACAAGGAAGAACATATGTCCACCATCTAGTCCAGGAATAGGTAATACGTTCATAAATGCTAGAACAATAGACATGTAAGCTACAATATTCCAGAAATATATCATATTAAATGAATCGGGAAATAGGTTTATGATACTTCCGAAACCTCCCACACTTTCAGCTCCTGCTTTAGTAAATAGCATTTTTGTGTCGCTAGCATAGCCAGTCATTTTCTTGTATGCTTTAACAATACCTGCAGGGAAGGACTCAAAGAAACCATATTGTTTGCTTGTAATGTTGTAGAACTCATAATATGGTTTTAAATATACTCCTATTTTACCATTTGCATCTGGAGTAATTTTAATTTCTTTGTATTCTCCTTTTCTGTATATGCCCAATGTGGTTTCTGTTAATGGATTTTTTGCAAGTGCAGGTGAAAATTCACTTACAAAAGTAAGGTTCGCTCCATTTATGCTTACTAAGCTATCTCCAGCTTGTAGTCCTGCAAGTTCTGCAGGTGTTACAGGTATAATTTCTTTTACAACAAATGGTGTTCTAAAGTTCGCAAAACCTTCTTTTGAAGCGATAAGTTCTTCCATAAAGTTCTCAGAAATGCTAACATTTACAGTATCTGTTCCTCTTAAAACCTTAACTTCTTTTGCGTTAAGAACAAGTCTCATTGTCTCTTCGCTTAGAGATTCTAAATTGATGCCATCTGCTTGAAGCAGAATATCTCCGTCTTTAAAACCTTGCTTATGGGCTATAGAAGAGAATTCCATGCCATATTTAGCGTCTTGAAGAGCAATGTATTCTTCACCAGTAGAGAATAGTAGCATTGCAAATACTACGATGGCAGTGATAAAGTTCATAATCACGCCTGCCGACATAATAATAAGTCTTTGCCATGCAGGTTTGCTGCGAAACTCGTATGGTTTTGGCTCTGATTTGGCAAAGTTTGTATCAAAAGACTCATCTACCATACCCGATAGTTTTACATATCCACCAAGTGGAAGCCAGCCAATACCATATTCAGTATTAGACTTTTTACTTTTATACTTGAATAGAGTGAAGAAAGGGTTGAAGAATAGATAAAATTTCTCAACTCTCACTCCAAACATACGTGCAGTAATATAATGGCCAAACTCATGCACAATGACCATGAGTGAAATCGCTAAAAAGAATTGTATAATTTGCATCTTAAAGTCCTATTTTTTCAGAAGTTATTTTTCTAACTAGAGAGTCTGTTGCAACATAGTCTTCGTATGTAGGATTTGTTATAAAATCTGTATTTGTCATAGCCCATTCTATCAAATCACTCATGCCAAGGAACGAAATCTTATCGTGTAAGAAACCATAAACAGCTATTTCATTTGCAGCGTTTAGAATACAAGGCATATTTCCTCCTTGCTTCATTGCTTGAAATGCAAAGTCTAAATTTCTAAACCTTTCAATGTCTGGTCTTTCAAAGTTTAATTGATTAAATTTTAAAAAATCTAATCTTTCATAGTTATTATCTAATCTATTTGGATAACTCAATGCGTAAGCAATAGGAAGACGCATGTCTGGTAGACCTAATTGTGCTTTCACAGAACCATCTTTAAATTGTACCATAGAGTGAATGATTGATTGTGGGTGTACCAAAACATCTATTTGGTCAATTTTTAGGTCAAATAACCATTTTGCCTCAATAACCTCAAAACCCTTATTCATCATGCTCGCAGAGTCAATTGTAATTTTTGCTCCCATTTCCCAGTTTGGATGTTTAAGAGCATCCTCTTTGGTCACAAATTTTAGTTCTTCTAAACTATGTTTTCTAAAGGGTCCTCCAGAAGCGGTAAGAATAATTTTTTCTATCGGGTTATTCAATTCGCCTGCTAAACATTGGAAAATTGCTGAGTGTTCAGAATCTACAGGTAAGATAGGAGCGTGATGTTTTAGAGCTAATTCTTTTATGAGTTCTCCTGCAACAACTAATGTTTCCTTGTTTGCTAATGCAATAGTTTTGCTAGCTTTGACTGCAGAAATCGTTGGTTTTAACCCTGCGTAACCTACCATAGCAGTAACAACAATATCTACAGAAGGCATAGATACTAAGTCGCACACAGAATCAATCCCTGCAAAAACCTTAATATCTTCGTTTGCTAAAGCTTCTTTTACTATAGGATAGCATTCATCCTTGGTTACAATAACGAAGTTAGGTTTATGCTTTTTAGCTTGACTAATTAATAAATCTGAGTTGCTATGCGCTGTAATACCATAAAGCTCAAATTTGTCTGGATTACTAGCTATAACGTCTATAGTTTGTGTGCCAATAGAACCTGTAGAACCTAAGATTACAATTTTCTTTTTCATTCAAAAACAATGTAGTTAAGTGGATTTTGAACTTGAGAGTCGTGCCATAATTCAAAGTGTAATGAATACTCCTTAGAATCTTTTTCACCCATAACAGCTATTACCTCACCACTTTGGACAATGTCACCAGATTTTTTAAATACATTAGTAGCTCCTTTGTAAACGGATATAAATCCTTGAGGGTGAATTATTTGTATGAAGTAATCATCGTCTAATGTGTATGCAGAATATAAAACAGTACCTTGATACACAGAAACAATAGGAGTAGATGGTTTTGTGGAAATATCAATCCCTAGGTGTCCATTGATAGGATTGAAATCTTTTTCAATTTTGCCAATTGTAGGTTTGAAGAATACAACATTGTTGTTATTTGTTGTATTGGTAGTCGCACTAATATTATATTGTTCCTCTTCCTCAAATTCTTCACAAAATTCTTTTTCCAACAAACTTTTTTCTAATAATTGTTCATCGCGTTGTTTTGCAATAATAGAATCTGAATTTAATAAGCTATCTGTTATAACAATATTGCCGGTGACTAAATCTCTAACTGTGTTTATATATGCTTGTCTTACAGTAACTTCCTCAGTAAGTGAGTCTATTATAAAGGCGTGCTTGATAACTTCTTTCCTTACGTCGCTACTAATATTGTCTGGTAGTAGTTGTCTTAGTGGGGTAGTAAGTATTAATGTTGAGAATAGTATTAATACTGCTAATAATATAAACAAAAATGTAAAAAAGAAGCGTTGTGCAGACATACGCAAATGAAATACTTCTTCTAAAGTATTCTCATTAAGTACAGATATCTTGTACTTCATTTTTATCTTTTGAAAGAAACTTAATCTGCTCGCACTTTTCATAATTTGTAATATAATAGCGATGTAAAGATACAACTTTATAATGAGAAGTTAAGAAAAACCGCTGTTAAAATATTTTTTTTATTGAAAAAACTTGTAGATTCAAAAAATAGTGTTACCTTTGCATTCGAATCGCGGAATGGAGCAGTGGTAGCTCGCTGGGCTCATAACCCAGAGGTCGTTGGTTCGAATCCGGCTTCCGCAACAAAATGAAAGGAAATTACCAAATATCGGTAGTTTTCTTTCTTTTTTATGTCTAAAAAACTGCATTTAGTTACAAATTGTAATTTCTCTCAAGAAAATTTGAAAAAAAACTTTCTGAAAAATACATTTTTTTTCAAAAAAAATTAACTTTGTAGCCTATTAAATGAATTAAATATATGAGACTAATCATTCAGCCAGATTATGACAAGATGTCAAAATGGGCAGCAAATTATGTAGCTTCAAAGATTAATGCAGCTAACCCTACAGAAGAAAAACCATTTGTTCTAGGCCTGCCAACAGGATCTTCGCCTCTAGGAATGTATAGAGCTTTAATAGAACTAAACAAAAAAGGAATAGTTTCTTTTAAAAATGTTATTACTTTTAATATGGATGAATATGTGAATCTTCCAGAAAATCATCCAGAAAGTTATCATTCTTTCATGTGGAATAATTTCTTTTCACATATAGACATTAAGAAAGAAAATGTGAACATTCTTAATGGCAACGCAGAAGACCTAGCTAAAGAATGCCAAGAATATGAGGAAAAAATTCAAAAAGTAGGCGGTATAGACTTATTTCTAGGAGGAATTGGACCAGATGGCCATATCGCTTTTAACGAACCAGGTTCTTCTCTTCAATCTCGTACTAGAGTAAAAACATTAACCACAGATACTATTATTGCAAACTCTCGTTTCTTTAATAACGATGTAAATTTAGTCCCTAAAACAGCATTAACTGTTGGAGTAGGTACTGTAATGGATGCAAAAGAAGTGTTGATTATGGTAAATGGTCATAACAAGGCACGTGCTTTAGGAGCTGCTATTGAGGGTAGTGTAAATCATTTGTGGACAATAAGTGCTTTGCAAATGCACCCAAAAGGAATTATAGTATGTGATGATGCTGCAACTTTAGAATTAAAAGTAGGAACATATAAATATTTCTTGGATATAGAAAAGGAAAATCTAAATCCAGATACATTACTATAAATAGAAGAGTAAAAAAATAGAGGCTGACTTTCGTCAGCCTCTTTCTATTTGTTGTTACGACTCATCCTTTGTAATTAATTCTTAGAATGGAAGATCTCCGTCTGTTTCTTGTGGTACAGGTTGTGAAGTTGGAGCAGAAGCAGTCGCTGTTTCATTAGCAACATTGTCACCTTTTCTTCCTAGAAATTGAATATCATTTGCTAAAATTTCTGTAGTGTAACGAGTTACTCCGTCTTTCTCCCAACTGCTAGTTTGGATTTCACCTTCCACATAAATTTGTGCACCTTTTTTAATATATTGTTCAGCAAGTTTTGCTAAACCTCTCCAACACACGATAGTGTGCCATTCTGTTTTTTCTGGAACTTCCTTTCCATCACTTGTTTTGAAACCTTTTTTTGATGTAGCAACAGAAAATCTTGCAACAGGAAGATTGTCGCTTACATAGCGAATTTCTGGGTCTTTACCCACATTACCGATTAATAATACTTTATTTAATGACATAGTGCTTAGTTTTTAATTGTTCATGATTAAGAATTAAGCCGATATAACAAATAGTTTTCTTTTATTTTACTACCCACAAAGATAATAAAAAAAATAAAACTAAAATGATTTTTAGAAAAATATGATTATATTTACTAAAATATTTTTTATGAGAAGATTTTTATACGTATTGCTTCTATCTATATTAACATTGTTTATCTCTTGTAACAACAATAAAGAAGCTAAAGAACATAGGGATTTGACTCAGATCATAGATTCTGATACATTAGTTGTAGCTACCTTATATGGACCAATCTCATATTTTAACTATAAGGAAAATGAGATGGGGTACGAGTATGAGTTTGTAAAACAATTATGTAAGGAATTAAATGTAGAGTTAAAGCTTTATGTAGCACAAAGTATTAGCTCTATGTTAGAATTACTTGAAGATTCGCAAGTGGACTTAGTTGCATATAGAGTCCCATATACAGAAGAACACAAGTCAAAAATAGAATTTACTGATAAAGAATATATTTCAAACCAAGTTCTTGTGCAATGTAAATCAGATACTTTAGTAAAAGATGTATTGCAATTATCTGGAAAGGTCGTTACAGTACCTTTGAATTCAATTTATTCTAAGAGACTTAATTTCCTTAATGATGAAATAGGAGGTGGTATTATTGTAGAATATTCAGATGATACAATTAAAGTAGAGAATCTAATAGCAGATGTAGCTCATCATAAAGTTAGTTATACATTTGCAGAAAAGGACATAGCACGTTTAAACAAAACATATTTTGGAAACTTAGATTATAGTTTAGATGTCAGTTTTCCACAGAGAGCAGCATGGTGTGTTTCAAAACAATCTCCTGAGTTATTAGAATATATAAACAAATGGGTAAAGAAATCAAATAAAACAGTAGCAAACTCAGCAATTTATAATAAATATTTTGAAAAGAGTAAATATTTTGAGTCAGAGGGATATAAAAAGATTCCAAGTCACAACAGGATATCATCATATGACGAATATTTTAAAAAATATGCTCCTATTGTAGGTTGGGACTGGCGAATGTTAGCTGCAATAGCATATAAAGAATCTAAATTTGATCCGAGTGTAGTATCATGGGCAGGTGCTTGTGGAATTATGCAGATTATGCCTACAACAGCCATCTCTTTAGGTCTTACTGAGGAAGAATTCCACGACCCAGAGAAGAATATCAAGGCGTCAGTACAATATTTAAAAAAAATGGTAAGATTATTTCCACATATTGTAGATACTCAAGAACAGATTAAATTTGTACTAGCCTCTTATAATGCAGGACCTGGACATGTTTTTGACGCAAGAGCATTAGCCTCAAAAAATGGATTAAATCCAGATATATGGGATAATGTAAAAGAATTTTTACGTTTAAAATCTAACCCTATTTTTTATAATGATGAGGTTTGTAAGTATGGATATTGTAGAGGAGAAGAACCTATCAATTATGTAGAAGAGATAACAACTAAATATGCTGAATATATACTCTGGGCGAAGTAAATTTCAATAAAAAAGGGAGATTCAATTGAATCTCCCTTTTGCTATTAGAATACTACTTATTCAGCAGCACTTTCTTCTTTAGTTTCAATCAGGTTACGTTTAGCTTCCATGATTTTCTCATATTCTTCACGAGAAGCAACAACTATTTTTTCGTAAGCTGAAAGACCTGTACCAGCAGGTATCAAGCGACCTGTAATAACGTTTTCTTTCATACCTTCTAGGTAGTCAACTTTACCGTTAATAGCAGCATCATTCAATACTTTTGTGGTTTCTTGGAACGAAGCAGCAGACATAAAGCTTGTGGTTTGAAGTGCAGCACGTGTGATACCTTGTAATATTTGGTTAGAGGTAGCAGGAACTGCTTCACGAGTTTCAACTATGCGTAAGTCTTTACGTTTTAGAGAACTATTTTCGTCGCGTAACTTACGAGCTGTAACGATTTGACCACGTTGGAAGATTTCTGAGTCACCAGCATCTGTAACAACATATTTGCCCCAAATATTGTTGTTTTCTTCCATAAACGCTTGTTTGTCTACAATTTGTTTTTCAAGGAAGTGTGTATCGCCTGGATCGTCAATTTCTACTTTACGCATCATTTGACGAACGATAACTTCAAAGTGTTTATCATTGATTTTCACACCTTGAGAACGATATACGTCTTGTACCTCATTCACAATGTATTCTTGTACAGCAGTAGGACCTTTGATCGCTAGGATATCAGAAGGAGTAATTGCACCGTCTGATAAAGCACCGCCAGCACGTACGAAGTCATTTTCTTGTACTAAGATTTGTTTAGAAAGTGGAACTAAATAGATCTTTTCTTTGCCAATCTTAGGAGTAATAATGATTTCACGTTGACCACGTTTAATCTTACCGAAGCTAACTTCACCATCAATTTCTGATACGATAGCAGGGTTTGAAGGGTTACGAGCTTCAAATAACTCAGTTACACGTGGAAGACCACCGGTGATGTCACCTACTTTACTTACAACACGAGGTATTTTGAATAATGTTTGACCTACTTGAATGTCAGCATTTTCATCTAATGAGATGTGAGCACCTACTGGAAGTGTGTATGTACGAACCACTTTACCTTTTTCGTCAAGAACTAAAGCTGAAGGAATTTTGTTTTTATCTTTGTCTTTAGCTTCAACGATAATCTTTTCTTTAAGACCAGTTTGCTCGTCAGATTCAACTTTATATGTAATGTTTTCAATTACATTTTCAAATTTAATCTTACCTTTTACCTCAGAAATAACTACAGCGTTGAATGGGTCCCATTCGCATAATGCGTCACCTTTTTTAACCTTAGCACCATTTTTCACAAAGATTGTAGATGCATAAGGGATATTTTGTGTTGTTAAAACAACTTTTGTATTAGGTTCTACAATACGTAGTTCTGTTAAACGGCTAACAACAATTTCTTCACCAGATTCAGCTTTCACTGTACGAAGTTCGTCTATTTCTAGAACACCATCGTAACGAGAAATCAGTTTGTTTTCTGTTGCAACGTTGGCAGCCACACCACCCACGTGGAAAGTACGAAGTGTAAGCTGAGTACCTGGCTCACCGATAGATTGAGCAGCAATTACACCAACAGCTTCACCTTTTTGTACCATACGTCCAGTAGCAAGGTTGCGACCGTAACATTTAGCACAAACACCTTTCTTAGATTCGCAGGTTAGAACTGAACGAATTTCAACTTGTTCGATAGAAGATTCTTGGATTGCTTTAGCAGCTTCTTCTGTGATTTCTTCACCAGCACCTACAATTACTTTTTCAGTTACTGGGTGAATAATATCGTGAACAGAAACACGACCCAAGATTCTTTCGTATAGAGAAGAAATTACGTCTTCGTTATTTTTAAGTTCAGTAGCAATTAGACCACGAAGAGTACCACAGTCTTCTTCTTGAATAATTACGTCGTGAGAAACGTCAACAAGACGACGAGTTAAATAACCAGCATCGGCAGTTTTTAACGCTGTATCCGCAAGACCCTTACGAGCACCGTGAGTAGAAATAAAGTATTCTAGCACAGATAGACCTTCCTTAAAGTTAGAAAGAATAGGGTTTTCAATGGTTTGTCCACCTTCAGCACCAGCTTTTTGAGGTTTAGCCATCAGACCACGCATACCGCACAACTGACTAATCTGAGTACGAGAACCACGGGCACCAGAGTCCAACATCATGTAAACAGAGTTGAAACCTTGGTCGTCTTTCTTAAGTTGATCCATCAAGATATTTGATAGATTGTTGTTAACGTGTGTCCAAGTATCAATGATTTGGTTATAACGTTCGTTGAAGGTAATGAAGCCCATGCTATAATCGCTTAGGATAGCTTCAACTTTATCGTAACCTTCTTGTACAAGTTTTTCTTTTTCTTCTGGGATAATAACGTTTTCAAGGTTGAATGATAGACAACCTTTGAACGCCATATAGTAACCTAAGTTCTTGATATCATCAAGGAAGTCTGCTGTACGAGCTACTCCACATACTGCGATTACTTTGCTAATGATGTCACGAAGAGATTTTTTAGTAATAAGAGTATTAATGAAACCAACTTCTTCTGGGACGCATTCATTGAATAAAACGCGACCTACAGTTGTGTCAATTAATTTAGTTACTAATAAACCGTTTTCAACATCTTTAGTTTTAACAGTAATTTTTGTGTTAAGAGTAACGCGACGTTCGTTGTACGCAATGTTAACTTCTTCTGGAGAATAGAATTTTAATCCTTCACCCATAGCTCCAGAACGTTCTTTGGTCATATAATATAGACCAAGAATCATATCCTGAGAAGGTACTGTAATAGGAGCACCATTGGCAGGGTTAAGAATGTTGTGAGAAGCTAGCATAAGGATTTGAGCCTCAAGGATAGCTTCGTTGCCAAGTGGCAAGTGAACAGCCATTTGGTCACCGTCGAAGTCGGCGTTGAACGCGGTACAAGCAAGTGGGTGAAGTTGGATAGCTTTACCCTCAATCATCTTAGGTTGGAATGCTTGAATACCTAAACGGTGAAGAGTAGGAGCACGGTTTAATAGAACTGGATGTCCTTTCATTACGTGTTCAAGAATATCCCAAACTACAGTATCTTTTCTATCTACAATCTTCTTAGCTGATTTTACAGTTTTTACAATACCACGTTCAATCAATTTACGAATGATAAATGGTTTGTAAAGTTCTGTAGCCATGTCTTTTGGAAGACCACATTCATGCATACGAAGTTCTGGACCAACGACGATTACAGAACGAGCAGAATAGTCAACACGTTTACCTAATAGGTTTTGACGGAAACGACCTTGTTTACCTTTCAAACTATCAGATAATGATTTAAGAGCACGGTTTGCATCTGCTTTTACGGCAGTAGATTTACGTGTGTTATCAAATAAAGAGTCAACAGCTTCTTGTAACATACGTTTTTCGTTACGTAAGATTACATCAGGAGCTTTAATCTCGATAAGTTTTTTTAGACGATTATTACGGATGATTACACGACGATAAAGGTCATTAAGGTCAGATGTTGCAAAACGACCGCCATCTAGTGGAACCAATGGACGTAGTTCTGGTGGTATAACAGGAACTACATTTATAACCATCCATTCAGGTTTATTACGATGTTTAGATGTACGGAAAGACTCAATAACTTGAAGACGTTTTAATGCTTCAGTTTTACGTTGTTGAGAAAGGTCTGTGCTAGCTTTATCACGTAATTCGTATGAAACTTTATCCAAATCTATACGCATCAACATGTCTTGGATAGCGTCAGCACCCATCTTAGCGATGAATTTATTTGGATCGCTATCATCAAGAAGTTGATTTTCACGTGGAAGATCGTCCATGATTGTTTCATATTCTTCTTCACTTAGTGTATCACCTACAGCTAACTCAGTACGGATACCTGCTTGAATAACCACATATTTTTCATAATATATGATAGAGTCAAGTTTCTTTGTAGGTAATCCTAAAAGATAACCAATTTTATTAGGTAATGAACGGAAATACCAGATGTGAGCAACAGGAACAACCAATTTAATGTGTCCCATACGTTCACGACGTACTTTTTTCTCAGTAACGTCTACACCACAACGGTCACAAGTGATACCCTTATAACGGATGCTTTTATATTTACCACAGTGACATTCGTAATCTTTAGTAGGACCAAAGATGCGTTCACAGAACAGACCATCACGTTCTGGTTTGTAAGTACGATAGTTGATGGTTTCTGGTTTTAGCACTTCACCGCTAGATTGTTTTAGAATCTCTTCAGGAGATGCTAAACCAATGGTGATTTTGCTAAAATTGGTTTTTTGTTTATTATTTTCACTTCTAAATGCCATAGTACTTTTTTATTCTAAGTTGATGCTAAGACCTAAGCCACGTAATTCGTGTAGTAATACGTTAAGAGATTCTGGGATTCCAGCTTGTGGAATTGGATCACCTTTAACTATAGCTTCGTATGCTTTAGCACGTCCTACTACGTCGTCAGATTTAATAGTCAAGATTTCTTGAAGGATATGTGATGCGCCGAATGCTTCTAGCGCCCAAACTTCCATCTCACCGAAACGTTGACCACCGAATTGAGCTTTACCGCCAAGAGGTTGTTGAGTAATAAGTGAGTAAGGACCGATAGAACGAGCGTGCATTTTGTCTTCTACCATGTGGCCTAACTTCAACATATAAATAACACCTACTGTAGCAGGTTGGTCAAATCTTTCACCAGTACCACCGTCGAATAGGTAAGTCTTACCATATCTTGGGATACCTGCTTTGTCAGTCCATGTATTTAAATCATCTAGTGATGCACCGTCAAAGATTGGAGTTGCAAATTTAACTCCTAGTTCTTTACCAGCCCAACCTAGAACTGTTTCAAAGATTTGTCCTAAGTTCATACGAGAAGGCACACCTAGTGGGTTAAGAACGATATCTACTGGGGTACCATCTTCTAGGAATGGCATATCTTCTTGACGTACAATACGTGATACAATACCTTTATTACCGTGACGACCAGCCATCTTGTCACCTACACGAATTTTACGTTTTTTAGCGATGTAGATTTTAGCTAGTTGAACGATTCCAGAAGGAAGATCATCGCCTACGCTCATATTGTATTTTTCACGTTTAAGAACAGCATCAAGTTCTTTATATTTACGTAAGTAGTTAAGGATTACGTCACGAATTAAATCGTTCTTGTGAGCATCCGCAGTCCATTTACTTACTTGAACAGTGGTATAATCAATTTCTAGTAATTGTTTTTGTGTAAACTTATTACCTTTAGCAATTAAATCAGCACCTAGGAAATCTTTAACACCTTGAGAAGTTTTACCGCTAGTAAGAACCATTAACTTATCAACAAGGATGTTTTTAAGTTTAGCTACATTTTCTTCAAAACGAGCTTCCATAGCAGCGATTTGTACCTTCTCTTCAGATTTTTCTTTCTTAGTTTTTTGAGCTTTAGAGAATAAGCGTTTGCCAATAACAACACCACTTAAAGAAGGATTTGCTTTTAATGAAGCATCTTTCACATCTCCTGCTTTGTCACCGAAGATAGCACGAAGAAGTTTTTCTTCTGGAGAAGGATCTGATTCGCCTTTTGGAGTGATTTTACCAATAAGGATGTCACCAGGTTTAACTAATGCACCAACACGAATAATACCATTTTCGTCTAGGTCTTTAGTAGCTTCTTCACTTACGTTAGGAATATCCGCTGTAAGTTCTTCCATACCACGTTTGGTTTCACGAACTTCTAGTGTGTATTCATCAACGTGTACAGAAGTTAGTAAGTCTTCACGAACAACACGTTCATTAATAACAATCGCGTCCTCATAGTTATAACCTTTCCAAGGCATGAATGCCACTTTAAGGTTTCTACCAATAGCAAGTTCACCTTTTTGAGTTGAGTAACCTTCTGTCAAAATTTGACCTTTAGTTACTTTGTCGCCTTTCTTGCAGATAGGACGAAGGTCAATAGTGGTGCTTTGGTTAGTTTTTTGGAACTTAGGAAGATTGTATTCTTTTACAGGTTCGTCAAAACGAACGAACAATTCTTCTTCAGTGTATTCATATTTAATACGAATAGTATTTGCATCTACATATTCAATTACACCGTCGCGTTCTGCAACAACTTGTGTACGTGAATTTTGTACTAATTGTCCTTCTATGCCAGTACCTACAATAGGAGCTTCTGTACGTAGAAGTGGAACTGCTTGACGCATCATGTTAGATCCCATTAACGCACGGTTCGCGTCATCGTGTTCAAGGAATGGGATAAGAGCAGCAGCGATAGATGCAATTTGTTGAGGAGCCACGTCCATTAGTTCAACCTCTTCTGGTGCAACGATAGGGAAATCGCTATCTTGACGAGATTTTACACGAGAACGGATGAATGAACCATCATCATTTAATGGAGCATTACCTTGTGCAATAATTTTGTTTTCTTCTTCTTCTGCAGCTAGGTAAACAACTTCCTCTTTATTTAGATTAACAATCTTATTCTCAACTTTACGATATGGAGTTTCGATGAAACCTAAATCGTTAATTTTAGCGAATACGCAAAGTGAGTTGATAAGACCAATGTTTGGACCTTCAGGAGTTTCGATAGGACATAGACGACCATAGTGTGTGTAGTGAACGTCACGCACCTCGAAACCTGCTCTTTCACGAGAAAGGCCACCAGGACCTAGAGCAGATAAACGACGTTTGTGAGTGATTTCTGCTAGTGGGTTGGTTTGGTCCATGAATTGTGATAACGCATTAGTACCAAAGAATGAATTAATAACTGAAGAAATAGTCTTAGCATTAATTAAGTCGATTGGAGTAAATACTTCGTTATCGCGTACATTCATTCTTTCACGAATAGTACGAGCCATACGAGCTAGACCTATACCGAATTGGTTGTAAAGTTGTTCGCCAACAGTACGAACACGACGGTTACTTAAGTGGTCAATATCGTCAACGTCTGCTTTAGAGTTGATAAGCTCAATTAAATATTGGATAATAGCTATGATGTCTTCTCTAGTCAATACTTTAATCTCAGCAGCTATATCAAGATTTAATTTACGGTTAATACGATAACGACCAACATCACCTAAGTCATAGCGTTTTTCAGAGAAGAATAGGTTATTAATAACTTCGCGTGCACTAGCTTCATCAGTAGGCTCTGCATTACGCAATTGGCGATAGATATAATAAACAGCTTCTTTTTCTGAGTTACAAGAGTCCTTTTGTAATGTGTTATATATAATGGTATAGTCAGACATATTGGCATCTTCACGGTGAAGAAGAATTGTAGAAACACCAGTTTCTATAATTTTGTCAATATGATCTGCTTCTAGAATAGTTTCACGATCGATGATAACTTCGTTACGATCTATAGAAACAACTTCTCCTGTATCTTCGTCAGCAAAGTCTTCTACCCAAGTTTTTAGAACACGAGCAGCTAGTTTTCTACCAATAGCTTTTTTAAGGTTGCTCTTTGTTGCTTTAACTTCTTCTGCAAGGTTGAAAATTTCAAGAATATCTTTGTCGCTTTCAAAACCTACAGCACGAAGTAGGGTAGTAACAGGTAATTTTTTCTTACGGTCGATGTAAGCATACATTACGTTGTTAATGTCTGTTGTAAATTCAATCCATGAACCACGGAATGGAATGATACGAGCAGAATATAACTTAGTACCATTGGTATGCATATTTTGTCCGAAGAACACACCTGGTGAACGGTGTAATTGAGATACAACTACACGTTCTGCACCATTGATTACGAATGTACCTTTATCGGTCATATAAGGAATAGGACCTAGATACACGTCTTGAATTACTGTTTCGAAATCTTCGTGTTCAGCGTCGGTGCATGATAATCTAAGTTTAGCTTTAAGTGGAACATTATATGTAAGTCCACGGTCGATACACTCTTCTATAGAATAGCGAGGAGGATCAATATAGTAGTCTAGAAACTCAAGTACAAAGTTGTTTCTAGTGTCATTAATAGGAAAGTTTTCGGCAAAAACCTTATACAATCCTTCGTTTTTTCTTTTTTCCGGAGGAGTATCAAGTTGGAAGAAATCCCTAAATGATTTAAGTTGAACTTCTAGGAAGTCTGGGTATTCCAACGGATTTTTTATTGATGAGAAATTTATTCTGTTGTTACTCATACGAGGTTAATATCAAACGGTTAAAGACTAACTCGTGATTGCTTTTTAACAATGTGGAAAAGCAGACCACTATTTTAAGCATAAAAAGGTTTAGAACCTTATTTTGCTAAGGTTCTAAACCGAGCCTCCTGATTTACAGGAAGTTAGATTATTTTAACTCAACTTCAGCACCAGCTTCAGTAAGTTGTTTTTTCAATGCTTCAGCTTCGTCTTTGCTTACACCTTCTTTTACGTTAGCAGGAGCTGCGTCAACGATATCTTTAGCTTCTTTTAGGCCAAGACCTGTTAGTTCTTTAACTAGTTTTACGATAGCTAGTTTGTTAGCACCAGCTGATTTTAATACTACGTCAAAAGATGTTTTTTCTTCAGCAGCAGGAGCAACAGCACCAGCAGCAGCTGGGCCAGCAACAGCTACAGCAGCAGCTGCAGGTTCGATACCATATTCATCTTTTAAAATTTGAGCTAGTTCGTTTACGTCTTTAACGGTTAGGTTTACTAGTTCTTCTGCAAGTTTCTTTAAATCTGCCATTTTTATAAAATTTAAAAAGTTTTTACTAATTTGTTGTTTTGGGTAATTATTCTCTCTCGCCTAGTGTTTTTAACACGCCATGGATTGTATTGCCTCCAGATTGAAGTGCAGAAAGCACATTTTGCATTGGAGATTGTAACAAGCCGATGATTTCGCCAAGAAGTTCTTCCTTAGATTTAAGGGCTACAAGAGCATCTAGTTGGTCTGCGCCAATATACATGCTTTCGTAAACATAAGCTGCTTTCAAAACTGGTTTGCCGTTGTTTGCTTTGTCTTTGCTTAATTCTTTAATAAGACGAGCAGGAGCGTTACCATTGTTTGAGAACATTATAGAGGTAGAGCCACTTAGAGTGCCATAGATTTCGCTAAAATCAACATCTAGACCTTCTAATGCCTTTTGGAACAAGGTGTTTTTAACCACCATTAATTTTACGTCTTTCTCGAAACATGCTTTACGTAATAGGTGAGTTCTTTCTGCGTTTAATTCAGAAGTATCAGTTACGTAGAAGTGATCATATTGACCAATAGTTTCTTTGATAAGATCTATAACATTTGCTTTATCTTCCTTTTTCATAACAATAATTTTAGTGGTTATTCAGCTGATTTAGGGTCTACTTTTACACCCTTACTCATTGTGCTTGAAAGATAAATGCTCTTAATATAAACACCTTTTGCCGCTGTTGGTTTTAGTTTAATCAAAGTGCTGATAAATTCTTTCGCATTTTCTGCGATTTTTTCTGCATCGAAAGATACTTTAGCGATAGCAGCGTGAACAATACCAGTTTTGTCTACTTTGAAGTCTATTTTACCTTGTTTAACTTCTTTAACAGCTTTACCTATTTCGTTGGTTACAGTACCGCTTTTAGGGTTAGGCATTAAACCACGAGGACCTAAAACGCGACCTAGAGCACCAAGTTTACCCATAATTGAAGGCATAGTAATGATGATATCAATATCAGTCCATCCGCCTTTAATTTTTTCGATAAATTCATCAAGACCAACATAATCAGCACCAGCAGCTTTTGCTTCTGCTTCTTTGTCGGGAGTACATAGGGCCAATACGCGAACCTCTTTACCAGTACCATTTGGAAGTGAAACTACGCCACGTACCATTTGGTTGCTTTTACGAGGGTCTACACCTAAACGAACGTCGATATCGACTGATGCGTCAAATTTAGTAAATGTAATATCTTTTACTAATTGAGCTGCTTCTGCAAGAGAGTAGCTTTTACCTACTTCAATTTTCTCAGCAGCTAACTTTTGATTTTTTGTCAGTTTACTCATGTTTTAAAAATTGAAGGGTTAATTACTTTCTGGAAATTCTCCTTTAACTGAGATACCCATACTTCTTGCGGTACCAGCTACCATACGCATTGCTGAATCAATAGTGAAACAGTTTAAATCTGCCATTTTATCAGTCGCAATAGCTTTAACTTGTTCCCAAGTAACTTCAGCTATTTTCTTTCTGTTAGGCTGAGCAGAACCACTTTTTTGTTTTGTAACTTCAAGTAGTTGGATAGCCACAGGAGGAGTTTTGATGATAAAATCGAAAGATTTATCAGTGTAATAGGTAATGACCACAGGCAAGATTTTTCCTGCTTTGTCTTGGGTTCTGGCATTAAATTGTTTGCAAAACTCCATAATATTGATACCCTTGGAACCCAAGGCAGGACCAATTGGAGGAGATGGATTTGCAGCACCACCTTTTACTTGCAATTTGATTTGGCCAGCAATTTCTTTTGCCATGTTATCAAATACTTTTATAGTTAATAAAATATAATGAAAATCGGACTAGGAAAGCGTAACCATTTACTGTCCTTTTTCAACTTGCATAAAGCTTAATTCTAGCGGAGTTTTACGTCCGAAGATCATGACCATAACCTTTAACTTCTTTCTTTCGTTATTAACTTCTTCAATTGTTCCTTTGAAGTCGTTAAATGGTCCAGAGATTACTTTCACTTCTTCTCCTACATAGAATGGAACACTAAGTTCTTCTTCTTGTTCTTGTAGTTTGTCAACAGTACCTAAAATACGATTGACTTCTGTTTGACGAAGTGGAACAATGTTTTTAGAATCGTTACCGCCTAAGAAGCCGATAACATTAGGTACATTACGTAACTCGTGCATAATATCACCAGTAAGTACCATCTCTACTAAAACATAACCAGGAAGATAGCTTCTTTCTTTTACTATCTTCTTGTTGTTTCTCATTTGATAAACTTTTTCAGTTGGGATCAATACTTGAAACACACGTCCGTGATAAAGAGGGTTGTTTTTGATTTCTGCCTCAACATACTCTCTTACTTTATTTTCCTTACCGCTTACAGCTCTAAGGACATACCACTTTTTATTAGTTTCAGACATATACAATCCCTCCTATTAGCCTATCAAATTATAAATAAATGTCATAATCTCTTCAAAGCCAAGGTCGATTAACCAAATAATGAGTGACATTATGATGGAAGCAGTTAACACAATGACAGCACTATTGCTTAATTCCTTTGCAGTAGGCCAAGAAACTTTATGTATAAGTTCGTTGTAAGAATTTTTTATGTAATTTACAAACTTCATGGTTTGTTAGTATTTTTTTGTTTAGCACGGGTCGAGAGGCTCGAACTCCCGACACCTGGTTTTGGAGACCAGTGCTCTACCAACTGAGCTAGACCCGTAAAATTAGGTCAATTTATTTCTAAACTTTCACTCAGTTGGTAGAGCACTTATGCTCTTCTATTTCTAGCAACTGAGCTAGACCCGTAAACAAAGGTTCACCTGTCGGTGAACCCTTGGGAGTTATACTTAGTTAATATTAAGCTATGATTTCAGTGATTTGACCAGAACCTACTGTACGACCACCTTCACGGATAGCGAAACGTAGACCTACGTTGCAAGCTACTGGGTAGATTAGTTCTACAGTGATTTCTAAGTTGTCACCAGGCATAACCATTTCACGTCCTTCTGGAAGAGTGATTTCACCAGTTACGTCCAATGTACGGATGTAGAATTGAGGACGATATTTGTTGTGGAATGGAGTGTGACGACCACCTTCTTCTTTTTTCAAGATATAAACAGAAGCTTTGAATTTGTTGTGAGGTGTTACTTGTCCTGGGTGAGCGATAACCATACCACGTTTGATTTCGTTTTTGTCGATACCACGAAGTAATAGACCTACGTTATCACCAGCTTCACCTTGATCTAATAATTTACGGAACATTTCAACACCAGTAACAACTGATTTCATTCCTTCAGCACCTAAACCGCTGATTTGTACTTCTTCACCAACTTTGATGATACCAGTTTCGATACGACCTGTAGCAACAGTACCACGACCAGTGATAGAGAATACGTCTTCGATAGGCATTAGGAATGGTTTGTCGATGTCACGTGGAGGAAGTTGGATCCAAGCGTCAACAGCAGCCATAAGTTCCATAACTTTGTCTTCCCATTCTGGTTCACCGTTTAATGCACCTAGAGCAGAACCACGGATGATAGGAGTGTTGTCACCGTCGAATTCATAGAATGCAAGAAGTTCACGCATTTCCATTTCAACTAGTTCTAACATTTCTTCGTCATCAACCATGTCACATTTGTTCATGAATACAACTAGACGAGGAACGTTTACTTGGCGAGCAAGTAGGATGTGTTCACGTGTTTGAGGCATAGGACCGTCAGTAGCAGCTACTACGATGATAGCACCGTCCATTTGAGCAGCACCAGTTACCATGTTTTTAACGTAGTCGGCGTGTCCTGGGCAGTCAACGTGTGCATAGTGACGATTTTCTGTTTGATATTCAACGTGAGAAGTATTGATTGTGATACCACGTTCTTTTTCTTCTGGAGCGTTGTCGATTTGATCGAATGATTTTAATTCAGAAAGACCTTTTTTTGCTAATACTGTTGTGATAGCAGCAGTTAAGGTAGTTTTACCGTGGTCAACGTGACCAATTGTACCAATGTTTACGTGTGGTTTAGAACGGTCAAATTTTTCTTTTGCCATAATAATAAATTTTAATTGGATTATCTAATTTAATGTAATTTTAAAACAAGTAAGAGCCAATGACGGGACTTGAACCCGTGACCTCATCCTTACCAAGGATGCGCTCTACCAGCTGAGCTACATCGGCAAAAAAAAGAGCGGGAAACGGGGCTCAAACCCGCGACCCTCAGCTTGGAAGGCTAATGCTCTATCAACTGAGCTATTCCCGCAATTTACGTCACGAATCTAATTCGGAGATCGTAGACATTCCGAGAAATCTCAATTAGATTCTACAATACTCTTTTCGTGGGCAGTGATGGATTCGAACCACCGAAGGTAAAAACCAGCAGATTTACAGTCTGCCCCATTTGGCCACTCTGGTAACTGCCCATAAATTAATAATTTACTGCGATCACTATCGCAGCCGTAACGTCGATTTTGTAACCTCGGCGAAACGGCTGCAAAGATAGATACTTTTTTTAAACTACAAAAACTTTTTTATAAAAATTTTATTTAGCACGTATTTTTTCTTTGAACTTGATCAATTGCTTCTGCAAAGCTTCCACATTACCATCGATAGCTTCTTCGAAGGTATCGCTTGTCTTTGAGGCAAATAGGTCTTGTCCGGCTACCACCAAACGAATCTGAGCTTCCTTATTGGCAGCAGTTTCGGGTTTGACCACTTTTAGGGTGACTTCTGCAGCAATAATACCATCATAATACTGTTCCAACTTAGAAACTTTCTTCTGAATAAAGCTTTTTAACGCTTCCGTTGCATCGAAATGCACGTCCTGAATTCTGATTTCCATAGTAATTTTCAATAATCTGCTCGGGGATGAGCTTGTTTATACACTTGTTTTAACTCTTCGAAAGTGGTATGGGTATACACTTCCGTCGCCGATAAATTGGCATGGCCCAACAATTCCTTCACCGCATTCAGCTGCGCACCATTATTTAATAAGGTGGTGGCAAAACTATGACGAAGCACATGCGGACTCTTTTTTGCCAAACTACTGCATTGTGACAATTTATCGTGCACCAGACGATAGACCAGCTGCGGATACAAAGGCTTTCCGTTTTCGCGAACAAACAGACAATCGGAAAAATCGTACAAATCTTCACATTGCGACTGCCACTGCGCGCGACTATCCAGATAATCTTGTATCATCGACTGTAACATCGGGCCGAAAGGAATCAGACGCTGCTTATCGCGTTTCCCCTTTACGCGAAGCAAACATGACGACATATCCACGTCCGACAGAGCCAAACCCATTAACTCTGAGCGTCTCATCCCCGTCTGCAACAAGATTTCAATCATCAGCCGATTTCTTTTCGCAACAAATTCCGACATATCCTCGCTTTCAGAAACATCATCGAGCAAGCTTTCCATCTCTTCTTTTTTCAAAAACGAAGGCAAAGATTTATGCACCTTGGGCGACAATAACTTGCGACAAGGATTCTCCTTTGCCAAGCCTTTAGCCAAAAGATAGCGCCAGAACGATTTCAAAGATGACAATTTACGATTGACAGAGCGGGCGCTCAAGCCTTCTTCCATCAGACGCAATAGCCAAAAGCGTATCATGTCGGCATCCGCACGAGAAAGATCGTCTACACCATATTCATCGGTTAGAAAAAGGGAGAATTGATCCAGATCTTTTCTATAAGCAAGAACGGTATGAGAAGAATAATTCCTCTCATACCGTAGATACTGTATAAATTGCTCCACCATATTTCCTCCCGATTAATTATCGGCAACGAATATAACAAAGCTATTTTTTTCAAACAAATTTATAAGGAATAAAAATCCTTAATTTTTATAAACTACACCTCCTGTAGATTCAGGGTTAAACAAATAGATTGAATTTTACTCTTCGCGAGTAATTTAGGCCTGGCAGAATCTTATTCTTCAGACTGTTGGAGCTGCTGTACATAAACAGCTTTCATCTTCTGCTGACGCTTGATAACAGAGGGCTTGATGAATGCTTGTCTGCTTCTCAATTCTTTTACAGTGCCAGTCTTTTCAAATTTGCGTTTGAATTTCTTCAAAGCTCTTTCGATGTTTTCTCCTTCTTTAATGGGTACAACAATCATAATAGTTTAATAATAGGTTGATTAAATAAATAGTTTACAAATTCGGGCTGCAAAAATAGACAAAGCATTCGACTCCACAAAACTATTGAACGAAAATTTATACAGATTTTTTAAAAAGAATACTACCTTTGAGGCGCAAAAGAAATCATCACTATGAATCAGATACAGGAAAGATTGTCGCGCCTGCGACTCTACATGAAAACCTTCAACATCGATCTGTGCATTGTGCCCACGGCCGATTATCACCAAAGCGAATACGTGGCCGAACATTTCAAGTATCGTGCTTATCTGTCGGGATTCAGCGGCAGCGCCGGCACCTTGGCCGTGAGCGCCGATCAGGCTAAACTCTGGACCGATTCGCGTTATTTTCTGCAAGCCGAACAGCAGTTGGCCGGCAGCAGCATCGAACTGATAAAGATGCGCACCGAAAATTATCCCAGCCTGCACGAATGGATAGCCTCGGAAAATTTCCAACATATCGGCATCGATGGCGAAGTTTTTTCGGTACAGGAAGTAAAAGACCTGCAAGCCTGTTTGAAAGAGAATGCGCAGCTGAACGTTCATTTCAAAACTTATGACGCCGTATGGACCGATCGTCCCGCACTACCGGACGCGCCAGCTTATCTTTTGGACGAAAGCATTTGCGGAGAATCTTGTGCTCATAAGTTGCAAAGAATCCGCCAGGCTATGAAACAGCAGCATTGTCAGTATTATCTTTTGTGTGCGCTCGATGAAATTGCCTGGACTTTCAATCTTCGCGGCAGCGATATCGCCTACAATCCTACGGCTCTTTGTTATGCCATGATTGGCGAAGATAGCTGTCGTCTGTATATCAACGAGAACAAATTATCGTCCGAGGACAAGCAGAAACTATCGGACTTGCATATCGAACTGCTACCCTATTTACAATTCAGCCAAGATATTTCTTCTATACCTTATAATAATAAGGTATGTTTCGACGCGAATAAAATCAATTATTTGGTTTACGCACAAATTCCGACATCTTGTCAAGCGATGCATCTTGCCTCTATCGTGGGAAGCATGAAAGCCATCAAGAACGAAACCGAATTGCAAGGTATCAGACGCGCCATGATTAAAGATGGCGTTTGCTTCGTACGTTTTTGGAAACAATTGGAAGAACAATTGGCCGACAAGCTATCGCCCGGCGAATATGAATTGGCCATGCAATTGGCAGAAGAACGATTGAAACAAGATTCCTGCGTGGGCGAAAGTTTCGATGCCATCGTGGCTTACGGAGCCAACGGCGCCATCGTGCATTATAGTGCATCGGCCGAAACGCAGACAAAAGTAGCTTACGGCAACATCCTGCTGATAGACCAAGGCGGACAATATCGCCAGGATGGCACCACCGACATGACCCGAACTTTGGCTTTGTATCAATCGAAAGAAGAAATACCGGAAGAATATTTGCAAGATTATGCGGCTGTTTTGAAAGGAAATATTGCCCTGGGATTGGCTGTGTTTCCCGCCGGCACAAGAGGTTGTCAGCTGGATGTGTTGGCCCGACAATTCCTTTGGAAACAGTCTTGTAATTATGGTCACGGAACAGGCCATGGCATCGGACATTTTCTGAATGTGCACGAAGGGCCGCAAAGCATCCGCATGGAAGAAAACCCCGTGAAGTTGGAAGAAGGCATGATTATTTCCAACGAGCCCGGACTGTACAAAAGTGGTCGTTATGGTATTCGTCTTGAAACGATGGTGGCCGTAAAATGTTTGGGCGAAAGTGAATTCGGCAAATTCCTGGGCTTTGAAACCTTGACGCTTTGTCCCTGGGATATCCTCTCTATCGACAGCAAATATTATAGTCAGGATGAATTGGATTACATCAACCGATATCATCAGGAAGTGTATCAGGCTTTGTCACCTTATTTAAATGAGGAGGAGCAAGTTTGGTTGGCAAATAAAACAAAATCAATATAAATCATGGCACTTATTAAATCTGTACGCGGTTTTGATCCGCAAATTGGCAATAATTGTTTCTTGGCCGAAAATGCCACCATCATCGGCGATGTAGTTTTGGGCGATGGCTGCACTGTTTGGTTCAACGCTGTGCTCCGCGGCGATGTCAATTCTATTCGCGTGGGCAAAAATGTGAATATTCAAGATGGTTCGGTGCTGCACACCTTGTATCAGAAATCGACCATCGAAATTGGCGATAATGTTTCCATCGGTCATAATGTCACCATTCATGGTGCAAAAATCGAAGACCTGGCTTTGATTGGCATGGGATCGGTGGTGATGGACAACGCCGTTATCGGACAAGGCGCCATCGTGGCAGCCGGCTCGGTTGTTCTCAGCAATACCATCGTGGAACCTTATAGTATTTACGCCGGTGTTCCCGCAAAATTTGTGAAAAAAGTAGACCCGCAACAAACCGAAACCATCAACAAACGCATTTCCGAGAATTATCAATTTTACGCAAGTTGGTATCAGGATTGATTGCTATTTGGCAATTTATTACTACTTTTGCGCCGTTTTTTCAAAAAATTGACCCACTAGCAGTAGATTCATGCAGAAAAATTTAGTCATAGTAGAGTCCCCCGCCAAGGCAAAAACCATTGAAGCTTTTCTCGGTCAAGATTACAAGGTAATGTCGAGTTTCGGTCATATCCGCGACTTGCAGAAAAAAGGCTTAGGCATTGATATTGAAGATAGTTTCCAGCCTTTATACGAAATCGCACCCGACAAAACCAAGTTGGTGAACGATTTGAAAAAAGCTGCCCAATCGGCCGAAACCGTATGGTTGGCTTCCGATGAAGACCGCGAAGGAGAAGCTATCGCCTGGCATTTGTATCATGTCCTCGATTTGAAAGCAAGCAAAACCAAACGCATTGTTTTCCACGAGATTACCAAGAATGCCATTACCGAGGCCATCAAGACTCCACGCAAAATTGACGAAAATTTGGTAAACGCCCAGCAAGCCCGTCGTGTATTGGACCGCTTGGTAGGTTTTGAAGTGTCGCCCATTCTGTGGAAACGCATCAAGCCTGCGCTTTCGGCCGGTCGTGTTCAGTCGGTAGCCGTGCGTCTTATCGTGGAAAGAGAGCGTGAAATCCTCAATTTTCAATCGGAAAGTTTCTATCGTCTGCAGCTGCATTTCATCCTGGATGCGGTTGGTGGTCAAAGTATTGAACTGAAAGCCGATTATCCCGAAAAGATTGCCACGAAAGAAGAAGCCTTGGCTTTGATGGAAAAACTGAAGAACGCCAAATTTAAAATTGCGTCTGTCAGCACCAAGCCCGGAAAGAAATCGCCGGCTGCGCCCTTCACTACTTCTACTTTGCAACAGGAAGCGGCCCGAAAATTGGGATTCTCCATCAGCCAGACCATGCGCGTGGCCCAGAGTCTTTACGAATCGGGGAAAATTACTTATATGCGAACCGACTCGGTGCATTTGTCGAAATTAGCTTTGGCTGCCAGCAAGGCTGTCATCAGCGAAATCCACGGCGACGAATACTGCAAAACCCGTCAATATCAGACCAAAAGCAAAGGTGCCCAAGAGGCTCACGAAGCCATTCGCCCTGCCTACATGAATTTGAGTCAGATTGAAGGCAGCACGGCTGAAAAGCGTTTGTACGAACTGATCTGGAAACGCACCATCGCTTCACAAATGGCTGATGCTCAAGTAGAAAAAACCGTTATCAATATCAGCTATTCAGGTGGCGAAGAAATTTTCACAGCCAATGGCGAAGTGCTCACTTTCGACGGTTTCTTGAAAGTGTACGAAAACCCCGACTTGGCCGAAGACGTCAACACCACCATACTTCCTAAAGTGAAAAAAGGTCAGGAACTGACGTTCCATAAAGCTGCGGCCACCGAAAGATTCACCCAAAAACCGGCTCGTTACAACGAAGCTTCTTTGGTACACAAATTGGAAGAATTGGGCATTGGTCGTCCTTCTACTTATGCGCCTACCATTTCTACCATCCAACAGCGCGATTATATCGTTCGCGGCAACAGAGATGCAGAAAAGCGTGAATATCAGCTTCTTGAAATGAACAAAAAGTTCCAGCTGAGCGAAAAGACCAAGAGCGAAAGTTTCGGATTGGAAAAGGCCAAGCTCTTCCCCACCGATATCGGTATCGTGGTGAACGACTTCTTGACGGAACATTTTACCAATATCATGGATTACCATTTCACTGCTTCTATCGAAAAACAATTCGACGAAGTGGCCGAAGGCAAAATGGAATGGCATAGCATGATGAACGATTTTTACCAGGCTTTCCATCCTTGCGTGGACATGGCCAACACTTACTCTAAAGAAAAAGTGGGCGCCAGAATCTTGGGTACCGATCCTAAATCGGGTCGTCCGGTATCAGTTCGCATCGGTCGTTTCGGTCCGATTGCCCAGATTGGCACCGTTGAAGACGAAGAAAAGCCTTTGTTTGCATCGCTCAAGAAAAACCAATTGATGGAAACTTTGAGCCTGGAAGAAGCGCTCGACTTGTTCAAATTGCCTCGTCATTTGGGTGAATTCGAAGAAAAAGACATCGTTATCGGTACCGGCCGTTTTGGTCATTACATCCGTCACGACAACAAATTCGTTTCTTTGCCCAAAGACAAGGATCCGCTGGAAATTTCTTTGGAAGAAGCCATCGAACTAATTCAAGCCAAACGTCAGGCAGATGCTCAGAAAGTGCTGAAGACTTTCACCGAAGATAGCGACTTGCAAGTATTGAATGGTCGTTTTGGTCCGTACATCTGCAAAGCCGGCACCAATTACAAAATTGTCAAAGGCACAGATGCCGCGGCACTGACTTACGAAGATTGTTTGCAAATTATTAACAATCAAGAACCTAGCAAAGGAAGCAAAAAGAAAGCTGCTGCTGAGAAAAAGACTACCGGCGAAAAGAAAGCTAAGACGGAAAAGAAAACTTCTACCAAGAAGACTTCTACCAAAAAGACCAGCACTAAAAAAGCCAGTACCAAAAAGGCCTCTACCAAGTAAGTTTGCAAGCAAACATAATCAACAAAAAAGACTGTGCCAAGATAACAAATCTGACACAGTCTTCTTTTTTAGGTAATGTTGCCAAAAATGGTTGGTAAAACCGCCTAAAAAGAGAAGGGAAATGGGAAGAATCGGGATAAGAGATTCTT
>JAZQZD010000017.1:0-29514 GCA_045633865.1 Candidatus Enterocola sp. | reverse complement strand
ACTTTTGTACAAAGTGCTAAAAACCACCTAAAATCTGTGGAGATTAGGTGGTTTGAGAGAGTAAATAATTGATTGGCAATAAATTGCAGTCAAATGTTAAAAATCTATAACGAGTAGGGTAAACTCATATAAACTTACCTTATATAAATTGTATAGTCCATATAAAGTTTCCTGATAAGCTCCACGTATTCCTGCTATCATGTCATGATCTTTTTCATAATCTGAATGCAGAGGCACTCCTACTGTAATATTAGAAACTGCAGCATCTTTAATTGATTTAACTAAGGTATGTTCTTTGAACAATCTTCCATTACTCAAAACATGAATATGAGCATCTGCATATTTTCCTCGGATTATCTTAATTAACTCTGGCAGTTTGTCACCTAATAGTGTAGGTTCACCACCTGAGATTCCTATGTCTGTTATTCCTATAGGACTATTCTCAATAATTTCAACATTTCTGCTAAAACATAAGTCTATATCATCAGTTTTTATCGGAGGTTGGCAACACATTAAACATCTGTTATTACATTGTGATGTAACAAACAGGGTATTGTCATTTGATTCTATCTTAAAAACATCAATCATCTCAACCAACTCTTAAAAATAGGTAATACCTGCTCTCCCCTTTCAATAATAAGGGAAAATAAAAACTCTATAATCTCTCTATTCCTTTTACAAAGAACAGATGTAGGCCTATGTCCATATATATCACCCTGAGTACTATAGTTACGAACAGGATCTGTTCCACAAAATACCTTAAAAGCACAATCCGAACAACCTGCTAACGTTTCATTACACCATACTTTAGCAAAAGATTTAGCTTTTTCACCATATACTAGTTCCTCAAATTGAGCACTTACATGCCCCAATTGAAATGTATAGTCATTGAATTCTGCCAACATTCGCGACTCATCTGAAGCATATACATATCCATCATAATTGTATACAATTACCGAATTGATTATTCCTGCTGGTGATTGTAAATCTACAAAACCTGTATTAAATGGGGTTAATATTTTGCGTAAAAGAATAGCAGCAAACTCTTCAACAAAGAATGTTCCATTGATATTTAAGTCAATAATATATAACAAAGCTTTTTTATAGAATTCTATAAATTTATCATTATATATAGTCCAATCCTCATTCTCCGTTGCCAACCCATATGGATTTAACGCTCTAAGAAATATACCATTAAATCCTAATTTTATATACTCATTAACTATTTCAATCGGATAATCTACTCCTATATTAGAAGCAGTCATTAAAGCATTAACGTTGCTATGTCCAACATAATTACGGGCTTTTGCTATGCCTTTAACAACATTTCTATAACTATCTATTCGGCCACGATTTTTATTGTGAATAAACTCAGGTCCATCAAGTGATGTAGATATCTGAATATTATATTGTTTACATAAAGTTAGAAGTTCATCAGACAGATGTATACAATTAGTACAAAGCACATATGTAATATTTCTTTTCTCACTTTTATTGTATCTCTCTGCTTCCTCTATCCCTAATTTAATAAAATCATATTCTAAACTTGGCTCTCCTCCTTGAAACTCCATTGTTAAATCTTTGGATTTTGATTTAAACATGAGTTTAACTGCAGAAACCAACGTTTCCTTTGACATCGTATAGCCAATACAATCTTGATTCTTGCTAGAAGCTTGGCAATAAACACAATTTTGATTACACCTTAATGTAAGGACAAAAATATGAAGACCAATCGAAGTCTCTAAAAAGCCTTTCTTTGTTCTTAATCTATTTGCGTAGACATCAATAGTAGATGGGAATAATTGCTCTGTTATAAAATAATTAGCAACTAATGATTTATATAAATTTTCTTCTATTTGTTCTTTATTACAAAGCTTATTGACTGTTCCATTTGGGGATATTATTACATCTCCAACTTCATTTACAAGCAATTCCTTATCTAATATACGAGTAAATGTAAATGGTAACAACCTATACTTTACATTATTCATCTTCTTCTAACAATTGATTGCAATCTGCAAATGCCTTTAAATAAAGAATGGTATTTATATCCTTCGTTTCTTCCCTAATTATCTCTCTGAGTTTATAATCATTTAACGTCTGTAGGAATATTTTCTCTATTTCATAATCATCAATCGTAATCCCTTTTTCTGAAGACTCTATTATTATATTTTCTTCATCACCATTTTGTTGCCTATTACATTTGAATTTATCTGATAAAATATAGACAACTTTAGATATGCAAGAGTCATTATATATGTTACGATCAATTTTTATTATCATTTTGAATATTGCTTTAATTTCTTTAAAGTAGCAGAATCTACATCACCGGTTACAGGTAATTTATGGTGTGCTTGAAAGATCTTAACACCCATAATAATATCTGATGTCATTTTGGCCATTCCATTTGAAACAATCACAATTTTTGATGGATCTGGTGCAAAACCTGCATTTGATAACAATTTTATCAACATATTCACATCATTGCCATATATTCCTTCATACAAGGCTCTTTCACCCAGTAGGTAGGTTTCATTTGTTTTTGTTTGTATTGTAGAACCAGAATATGAACTAGAAGAAGATTTATAATTGTATCCACCAGAACTTGATCTATGAGAACGGTGAGAACGATGTGAACGATGAGCTGCAATAAGCCTCACTTCCCCATCATATCCCATCTTCAATACATTTTTCTGAACCTTATTCTTCAAACCATTAAGTACATCATGATCATTATTATTATCAGCCTCAAAATTGATATTATCCGCAACTGCATTTGTATTACTACCAATTAAAGACATTACTGATGATAATAAAATTGATTTTAAGATTTTATTTCTAGTTGATCCCATATTCTATTATTTCTGTTTCTTTTGAATAATATTAAGCCAATAATCTTCTGGAGATATTTCTAATAATTGTTTTAGCAATTTCTTTCCTGAAACTGTCAATTTTCCATTATTATTTGATATGTCTGCAATTATTGTATTTTTCTCTTTTTCAACGGCTAAGAGTAATTTTGTATTTAAACTCTCATATTCATTATTAAATTCCTCTTGCAAATATGGGGTCAACATATATGCCTTTATACTATCCCAATCTCTTCTAGACTGAATGAACTCTTTTTTATTAAAATGTTCTTGAGATAACATATTAATTTGCTCAAATAAAAGTCTACTTGCATTTTCCTTTTTGAGCATAGCATCCTCTTTATAACCATCTTTATAGAAGAAACCATTATATTCATCATGAGCTTGTGTATATGCAGCAATTGCACTTATATAAGACTGTTCTTCTTCATAATTTTCAGCCTTTTGCATCGTTGACTTATATAATTCAATTTCATCCTTAGAAGATAAATAACTTATACCATAAAATAGGATTAATATTAAAGCACCAATCGGCGCCACAGCCTTTAAAACAATCTGATCTGTTTTTTTTGAGAAACTTTGTTTATATTTATCAAGTGTCTTTTGCTTCTCGTCCAAACATTCCTGAAGAACATTTGTACCCAAAGATATATCAAGTAGTTTTATGAGTTCCTCTTTGTTTTTTAACTCTTGTTCTGCTGAAGCGGTATAATATCCAGAGTCTGTATAAATAAAATTCTTTGGAACAGTTATTAGATTAACTAATTTAGAAAAATAATCTTTTTTGTATTTTTCCAATCTCTTAGTCAAAATTGGACGCCTTTTATCTGCTTGCGACTCAAGAAATCCTTTTTTTTTCAATTCAATCCAGCCATCATTACAGGCAAGTGCAGCATAAACAATAGCCAATTTCTTCTCTATCAGCCAAAGTTCCGTAAATGATTCTGCTGAATATAGACCATACAATGCAGAACTATTATCCTCTGGAGCTTCATATAGACTCTTCAACTTATTTACATAATAAACTTGTAGGTTAACTAATTCTTCATAAAGGTCTTTTACTGATATCTTTCCAGATTTATCAGTACAATCAGAATTTCTTTTAGCGTTTACATCTAAAGGCATAATGTGTTTTTTTGTTGTTTAAAAGTTTAATGCTAGGCCGAGGCTGTTGGCATTGATGTAATTTTATTTCAAAACCTTCCAATAACCACCTTTATCAGCCCCTTCTCTAACTATATAACCTAACTCTTTTAGTCTATTTAAATTATATTTAATGCCATCCTCCTTAGAATTCTCTATATTTTGCACTAATTCCTTACGAGTTGCAGATGGATTTTTTCTTAAATATTCCAGAATTGCCTCTTGCAAAGCAGTCAGTTTCTGGGTAGTTTTCTGGGTAGTTTTCTGGGTAGTTTTCTGGGTAGTTTCTGGTTGTTTATTTTTCACCTCCTTAGCATAATTAAACACTGTCCATAAGCCAGTTCCGTCATAATCAAATTTTGGTTCTGGCACACCTGCTTCTTTACACGCCTCTATAATACGTTCTATACCTCGACCCCATGCTTCTATCTCTCCTGCCCTAAAAAAGACATTAGCAATTTCTGGGTTATAAGGACAACTTCTGTGTTTACCTAAAAAGTTTTTTATAGTCCAATTTTCTGGCAAATAGCCACTATTCCAAATTTCTAATTTATCATCATAAATAGCAATCTGAATAGGAGTCAAAGATTCATACCCCTTGTGAACAATAGCATTTAACAAAGCTTCACGCAACGCCTCACGTGGAACAGGAAGAGTTTCCACTCGTTGTATTCCTTCGTAACTCACTAACGCACGCATATACTTAGTCGTTATTAAATCAATTGCAGATTTAACTTGCTTAAATAAGTTTCCATGCACTTCATCTTGAAAAATCAAATGAGCACCTTCTTTAAAATAAGCAATTTTAATATACGACCCTGTTACAAATTTTTCTGGATCTATAGCAAATAATAATGCTGTTGATCTTTTATAATATTCTCCATCAACTAGTCTTAATTTATCTAATAAATCCTCGTTGTTCTCATTTAAATCATCACTATCCATTCTTCCGCTTCTTGTTGCATACTTTCTAAACAACTCAAATGCAGAATTATCCAAATGTTCTTTCTTAAAGAATGGAACTGGAACACTATCCCAAGTACGCCCTTGTTTTCTCAACATGAAACAGTCTAATGTCGCACCTTTTAATTCTTGATTTGTAGCCCCACTTCGTTGATAATAATGTCCACGATAACTGATAGGATAAGGATAACTTTCTACCTCTATTTCAATATATTCTTTATTATCTTTCTCTTTAATATTTACATTTACCAAAATACCAAGTAAATCACGCACCTTATTAGGAATATCCTCCATCAACCTTTTTGTATCATGAAGTCCACAGACCTCCCCAGTATCAGTTATTCCTATGTATAAAGTACCACCACTGGCATTAGCAAAACCGCATATCCATTTTAGATATTCGTCACGCCATGATTCTTTAAATTCAATATTTTGAGATTCTTTATTTATCATTGAATATTTTAGTATATATAATATTAATTCCCTTCTTCTTAAAACCTTAATGCTAGGCCGAGGCTGTTGCCGTAGAAGTTGAGATTGAGTTCTGGAGCATCAGCAGTTTTTGGGTTAAAACTTTCATTGTAAGCCTCGTAGCTTTGTCTTTTGTTTAATTTTCCTACGCAAAACAAAGGAATACCTGTTGCTAAAAAGGCAGGACCGGCCAACACGCCCACAACCCCCGCTGTATGAACAGCATCATAAGAGCAAGAACAAACATCTGGTAAAAAGAATAAACATGCAATACCTGCAGCTGTTACTGCACTACCTGTGGCAATAAATGCTGTACCTATTTGCTTTTGCACCTTACCCTTTTTAAATAGCTTGTATGCTACTGCGCAATTCTTTTCTGCTAATTTAAGATATTCAGACTCTTTTATTACATTTCCTTCATAAGAAATGATTTTTTCACCGTCGAAATCTATAATTGGTTTATTACTAGGAAACTTAAAAACATCTTCCTCACCATTTGAATAAACAATCTTTGAAATATCTTCTTTATCTATCTCATAAACAGGTCCTTCCAGATTTGAAACTTTTCTATATTCAACCACAGAAGTTCCTATTTTATTGATTTTAGAACGTATTTCTTCTCCGTTTTTAAGGTAAATAATGTCATCTGCCCACATTGCTACCGAAAACATTATTGCACAAAATAAAAATAAAATTCTTTTCATAGTTTCTTTTCTTATACTTTATAACTTATTTGTCATCAAGGTCTAAACTGTTGCAAATTTCAATGCTTCGCCTTTAGTGGTTTCATCTATGTTGCCGTTTGCGTAAACAGGGCGACCATTTACGAAAGTATAGGCAACTGAAACAGGGAGGGTTTTGCCTTCGTATGGCGACCAGCCACATTTTGAAAGCACATCTGACGCTGTCACATTTGTAGGAGTACTACGACGCACGACTACAAGGTCTGCTTTGTAACCCTTACGAATAAATCCACGTTTTTCCATGCGATATAGGCGCGCAGGATTGTGACACATTTTTTCTACCACTTGTTCTACATTAAGCATACCTTGTTTTGCAAGTGAAAGCATTAGAGGAAGCGAATACTGAATGCCTGGCATACCAGACACAGCAGTAAGAGCATTGCCCTCTTTTTGAGAAAGCAAGTGTGGGGCATGGTCTGTGCCTATCACATCTATCCTATTTGTAGCAACAGCCTTAAGCAATGCTTTTTTGTCTGTCTCGTTTTTAATGGCTGGGTTGCATTTGATGCGAGCACCAAGAGTCTCAAAATCTGCAGCATCAAACACAAGATATTGAGGACAAGTTTCTGCAGTAATTAGTTTTTCTGCAAGTGGTTTATCTTCAAAAAGTGCCAACTCTTGCTCTGTGCTAATATGCATCACGTGAAGTCGAGTGCCATATTTACGAGCCATATCTACTGCCCAAGAAGTAGATTTATAACAAGCCTCGTGTGAGCGAATTACAGGGTGCAGAGATACAGGCAAGTTGTCGCCATGTTCTGCTTTTAAACGAGCCACATTTTCTGCAATTATGGCATTGTCTTCTGCGTGCACTGCCACAAGCGACTTCACTTTGCTAAAAATTGCAGTCATAGCATTGTTGTCGTCCACTAGCAAATTGCCTGTAGAAGAACCGATGAAAAGCTTAATACCACAAACTGCAGTTGGGTCTGCGGCAAGCACATCGTCTAGATTGTTGTTGGTAGCACCAAGGTAACAACTATAGTTTACAAGCGACTTCTCGCCAATCATCGTCATTTTTTCGTTCCAAGAGGCAAGCGAAATAGTTGCAGGATTAGTGTTTGGCATATCCATCACAGAAGTAACACCACCTGCCACAGCAGCACGGCTTTCTGTGTAGAAATCTGCTTTTTCGGTCATACCAGGGTCGCGAAAATGCACGTGGTCGTCTATTACACCAGGCATTAGCCAACAATCAGAAGCGTCTATCACCTCAGCCTTTTCACGAACAGACTCAGGCACATCACCCTTAAAAATACTATCAATTATATCATTTTTTACAAGCACCGCACCCTTAAAAATGCGACCCTCGTTTACTATATGAGCGTTTTCTATTAAATACATAATTCCACATTCCTAATTAACTAACGTTGATTTTTGGCTGCACCTCGGCAAATTAAGTAAACTTATTTGCACTCGGTTTGCACAAAAATTCCTAATTATTTTTAGGATATTTTCTAAACCATGAGCGGATTTTAAGCTTCATCACGCCTAGAAGCGCTTCACTAAAAATACCACCACTCATTTTAGAAGTACCAAGTTCGCGGTTTACAAAGATAATAGGCACTTCCTTTATCTTGAATCCACACTTGTAGGCTGTAAATTTCATCTCAATTTGGAAGGCATATCCCACAAACTTAATCTTGTCTAATTCAATAGTTTCCAACACCTTACGAGAGTAACAAACAAAACCCGCAGTAGTATCAGCCACAGGAATGCCAGTTACAAAACGAACATATTTAGAAGCAAAATAAGACATTAGCACACGTCCCATTGGCCAGTTTACTACATTCACCCCAGACACATAGCGCGAACCTACAGCCACATCGGCACCCTCTTCGGCGCAAGCCTTGTAAAGGCGAACCAAGTCATTTGGATTGTGAGAAAAATCGGCATCCATCTCAAAAATGTAGTCGTATTTGTTGGCAATAGCCCAGTCGAAACCAGCTATATAAGCTCTACCCAACCCCTGTTTGCCCGGACGTTCAAGGATATGAAGATTTGAGGTAAATTCGTTTTGAAGATTTTTTACTATAGCAGCCGTGCCATCAGGCGAATTGTCGTCTATCACCAAGATTTCAAACGCCACAGGTAGTTTAAACACTGCTCTTATTATCGCCTCGATATTTTCCTTTTCGTTGTACGTAGGAATTAGTACTAAATTCTTAGACATAGTAATTGATTTATTTTGCGAAATACAAACTTACAGAAAAATTTTTGAATTCTGCCTTTCTTTAGTCAGAAATTATAAAAAATTAAGAGCACTAGCAAAGAAAAACCGCAACCATATTATGATTGCGGTTTGATTAAAGAGTCTTATTTGTTTTGTTAATCCCTTACTAAACGTACACTCGAACCCATATATTTATTTGTCCAACCTAGACCAAATCCGTCTCTTCCCAAATTTACAATATAAGCATTATAAATAGATTGAACATCACCCAACCAATAAGTGCATCCTTCATTTAGCCCTAACAAAGAAATAGATATACGCAATCCTGCAGCAGGAAGAAATACAGCTCCTGAAGATTCCATCTTAGCCCATTCTGCTGTCGTATATTTCTGTTGTTCTTCCCAAATAAAATTAAGTCCAGCATCAATTGGGCTAAATGCAACATCTTTTGGACACTCCCAAGCATCAGGTAAAATAATAATACCATTAACTCCTTCAACTTGTGCTATACCATATAAATTTGATGCATTATTACGTTCTTCAATAATATATTCCCACTCATCACGAGTTAAACAACGCCAAGTATTAGGTGCATCATTACCAATTTTATTCACACCCCAATCTACAAAAGTTTGATAATCTTTATAATCCCCACTAATATAATGATCATAAGTTTCACTATTTCTAGTAGGATTATCACCAGTACCCCAACCAAACAAATCTATCCAACCATTGTAAGTTGCACTAATATTGGCATTAGCCTCCCCTATAAAATCTAGTTGAGAAGGAGCAAAACGCCACTCATCATTGGCAGCATGGTACTGCAAATTACCAGGAGAGAAAGTAACGGTTTCTGTAGCCGAAATAGAGAAAGGTTTTGCAACAAAAGAACTTTCTTCACTACAACCCTCCCATGCATTTATAATATCATTTAAGCCACGGGTACGCTCAGGCACCCAATATCCACTTAGATAATCATAATCTACAACTGTAGCTGTAGAACTTGTAGATAATACTTTAGCCAAACTATCTATTTTAGCTCTTAATACTTCCTCATTCAGAGCTCCGCCTTCGGCAGTGTGTTTTGCCCAACGTTCTTTTACAAGTTCTTTAAACTTACAATCACCCAAAATACCATTACAACCAAGTTTATCATAACCAGTCCACCAGAATGGAGTTGCAAATGGATCATTATAATAACTTTGTGTTTCCACCATTAAAGTTTTTGTATTGATATCCGCATTAAATGGTGCTCTATTTCCCCAACCAAGTTCATAATCCCAAATAGGATTTGCCATTATTTTGTCATCGATAGAATTTAAAGTAAACACACAAGAGATACGATAAGCATCCACATTTTTTGTAAATTCATTGATAATAAACCAATCTGCCCAACTTTGATAATCTATTATAGTAGCCAACTTTTCATAATCATTATTCAAAATTGCAGTTTCCAATTCATCTACTTTCTGCTTGATGGCTGATAATTTTTCATTCCAAGCAGGGTCGTCATCATCTGGAAAATCTACTTCAAAAGCATGGTCTCTTTCTTGTACATTCAATCTACCTGTATGTGATGTTATAAATGTCTTGTTTCTATCAGAAATATCGGTTTTATCAAATTTAAGGATATAACCAGTATCTTCATTTATGTTCACACGTGTTTCATCTTGTGTAATTTTATCCATAAACACATAGATACCTTCATAAGAACCATCTACATAAAGTTCTACAAATCTACATTTTGGTCCCCATAAACCTGTCATTTCTGCATATTGGTGATAAGAAAGCACATTTCTCATATAGGTATCATCTTGATAAGAAGCATATAAAACCCAATCTTTATGTGCATCTTCACCAAACATTTTTTGTTTTTTTGTCTTTACATAACCACGTTTAGAAGGATCGCAATTTTTATCTCCAGTTACAAATGCATAACTTTTCTTTGGATTGTTCAAACTAGAAGAACCACGATAATTCATACGAGCCTTGCGGTCGTAATAAAGCATATCAGCATTGTTTACATCTGCATCAGTTACACTTCCGCCGTTTTGATTCCATAGTATCTTAACATCCACACTACGTTTTGCTTTCATTTCTGAGTCACGTCCTCCTCGTGGAAAATCTTCTGCTGTACGCACTAAGAAAACTGGTAATTTACTACTAAAGTTTACAGAAGCACCACCAGTAGCATTTATTGAAAGTGTATTTGATTGATATATAGTTTGTTTACCTTCAAAGTCATACGTTAGTAAACAACGATAATAACCTACTTTATTAGGACGAATATTATCCCACTCTGCTCCATGACCAAAAGTATATTCAGACCAAGAAACATTATCAGTTGAGTATTGCCACTGATAAGAACTTAGTTCTCCACCTGTTATTTGCGATGTAGATGAAACATACAAACCAACAAAATCTGTAAAATCATTTTGATTGATACTCAATTTATTACGCACCGCAGAAATATTTACTTTACCTTCTATTATCTCTGGCTTAGTTGGTTCGTCTGGATCTATCGGTTCGTCTGGATCTACATAACTATCAACAAAAATAATACTATCCACACTAGTGGCCACAAACTCTGTACGCACACCACCTTCTTGACAAACCACAAGTTTTATTTGTGCCACAGCCCAAATAGATAGCATCAACAAAACTGTTAAAATCAAAGTAAACTTTTTCATACAATTATTTATAATATTGAATTTACTGCAAAATTAATAATACACTTTAACTTATCAAAGAATATATTTCATTATCTTTGTAATGTTGTTATGAATATAAACGACTTAGTAAAAGTTATCTCCAAGGCGGAGAAGTTTGCAGAGATAGAGAAGTGGTTTTTGGGCACTTCAAAATTTATGAAATTGAGTGGAATGTATGGTTCTGCTCCGGCACTTTTTTTGCATTCAGTTCAAAAGAAACATAACGTTAAAACACTTTATGTGCTAAGAGATGCAGAAGAAGCAGGATATTTCTACAACGACATACTACAACTTTCTCCAAATACAGAAGTTTTCTACTTCCCTTCGTCGTACAAGAAAAAGGTAAAAGCCGACTTGCAAAAAGACGGTGCAAACCTTGTGCTAAGAACTGAGACACTCAATGCTTTAAGCAAAAATCAGGCAAAAGTAGTGGTGACTTACCCAGAGGCAATGGCAGAAAAAGTTGTGAAGCCAAAGTCGCTAGAGTCTGAAAGTCTTACACTTAAAACAGGCGAAAGTGCCGACATCAACACCCTGAGTGCAATACTTACCGACTACGGATTTGAGAGAGTAGATTTTGTGTACGAGCCAGGGCAGTTTTCTATAAGAGGTAGCATTTTAGACGTTTTTTCATATTCAAACGACCTACCTTATCGTGTCGATTTTTGGGACGACGAGATAGACAGCATTAGAAGTTTCGACATAGAAAACCAACTTTCTGTAGAGTCGTTAGACGAGATTTCTATTGTTTCAAACATTTTGCAAAATACTGTAGAAGAGGAACTTGTAAGCATTTTTGAATATTTTTCAAAAGATTTTGTACTTGGATTTATCGATGCCGCCTACACGCACGACATCATAAAACAAATATCAAACGAAAACGCAGACACCTCACTTTTCATAAACCAAGCAGACTTCGATGCACAATGCAAAGAACACAAATGCATTGAATGGGGCGTGAGAAACTACTTTAGCAGCAAAAAAACAATAAACTTCAATCAGGGAGTACAAGGAGTATTTCACAAAAACTTCGATCTTGTGGCAAACAATTTCAAAGAATACCAAAGCCAAGGTTACGAAGTGTTGGTACTGAGCGACAACGCAAAACAAATAGACCGACTAAAAGAAATACTTGCCGACCGCCCAGAGCATATCAGTTTCACCCCGGTTATCAATATTGTTCACGAAGGTTTTATCGACCACGACCTGAAGATTTGTGTGTACACCGACCACCAGATATTTGAACGTTATCATAAATATTCACTAAAGTCAAACAAAACACGCGCCGGCAAAGTGGTAATGTCTCTCAAAGAACTTACCCAACTGCAAGTGGGCGACTTTGTGGTGCATGTGGACCACGGCGTTGGCAAATTTGGTGGACTTATCCGCACAGAAATCAATGGCAAAATGCAAGAAGTGGTAAAACTTCTGTTTAGAAACAACGATATTGTTTTTGTAAACATCCACTCTCTGCATCGCATTTCAAAATATAAAAGTAAAGACGGCGAACCGCCAACACTCAACAAACTGGGCAGTGCAAGTTGGAGCAACCTAAAAGAAAAAGCAAAGAAAAAGGTAAAAGACATTGCACGTGAGCTTATTGCCCTATATGCAAAACGCAAGGCAGAAAAAGGATTTAGTTTTTCAAGAGATAGTTATCTGCAACAAGAACTAGAATCTTCATTTATCTACGAAGACACTCCAGACCAACAAAAAGCCACCGTAATGGTGAAAAAAGACATGGAGAGCAGCAAGCCTATGGACAGGCTTATTTGTGGCGACGTGGGCTTCGGCAAAACAGAAATTGCTATGCGTGCTGCTTTTAAAGCTGTGACCGACAGCAAACAAGTGGCAGTGCTTGTGCCAACAACTGTGCTTGCATTTCAACACTTCAAAAGTTTTTCTCGCCGCCTAAAACGCTTCCCTTGCAGAATAGAATATCTATCTAGAGCAAGAAAGTCGTCTGACGTTAAAAAGATACTTGAAGAACTTGCCGAAGGCAGAATAGACATACTCATAGGCACACACAAACTCCTAAGTAAAGAAGTGAAATTCAAAGACTTAGGACTTCTTATCATAGACGAAGAGCAAAAATTTGGCGTTAGCGCAAAGGAAAAACTCAAAACCATTAAGGCAAATGTAGATACCCTTACCCTAACGGCAACCCCTATTCCTCGCACCCTGCAGTTTTCACTTATGGGGGCAAGAGATTTGTCTGTTATCAACACTCCTCCGCCAAACCGTTATCCTGTGCAAACAGAATTGATAGGATTTGATGACGATACAATAAAGGATGCAATTGAATTTGAGATAAGCCGTGGCGGTCAGATTTTCTTTGTAAACAACAGAGTGGGCAACTTGCCAGAGCTGGAAGATAAAATACGCCGACTAGTGCCTAAAGCACGTATTTGCGTGGGGCACGGCCAAATGGATAGCGAAAAACTAGAAGAAATTATTCTTAATTTCATCAATTATGAATATGATATTTTGCTAGCTACCACTATCATTGAATCTGGGATTGATATTCCAAATGTGAATACAATCTTTATAAATTCTGCTCAAAACTATGGATTGAGTGACCTTCACCAGTTGCGCGGTCGCGTGGGTAGAACAAACAAAAAAGCGTTCTGTTATCTTATCTCGCCACCGCTTAGCACACTGCCTGCCGACTCTCGCCGCAGGCTTCAAGCCATTGAAAACTTCTCAGACCTTGGCAGCGGCATTCACATTGCAATGCAAGACCTCGACATACGTGGAGCTGGCAATATTTTAGGTGGAGAGCAAAGCGGATTTGTGTCCGATTTAGGATACGAGACCTATCATAGAATATTGGACGAAGCCATTCACGAGCTAAAATACAACGAGTTTGCCGACCTTTTTGAAGAAGAAATTCAAGAAGAAATCAGAAACTTCACCACAGACTGCATCTTTGAGTCAGATTTGGAACTACTATTCCCTGTGGAATATGTGGAAAATATTTCCGAACGTGTAGATTTGTATCGCAGACTCGACAACACCAAAGAAGAAGACAAACTTTTGGCACTCGAAAAAGAGTTGGAAGACCGTTTTGGTGCCATTCCAGAAGTAACAAAAGAACTGATAAATGTAGTGCGCCTGCGTCAAATAGGCATGCAACTTGGCATCGAAAAGCTAACGCTAAAAAACAAAAGACTCACCGCATACTTCATCAGCAACTTTGAGTCTCCATACTATCAGTCTCCTATTTTCAACAAGATGCTCGAATACGCCCTTGCCAACTACAACACTTGCATCTTCAAAGAAGAAAAAGGCAAACGCCTACTCCAAATCGAGCCAATCAACTCCGTGAGCAAAGCGTTGGAAATATTTAAAGGGATTGTGTAACGTGTAGGGACAATGCGTGCCAAAAATCACTTATAAAACGTAATCCAATTGGTGCAGTATGGATGTTTGTAGGGTTGAAGAATGATAATTTTGCCATCTGAGCGATACCAAGCATGATTCCAGCCACTACCCATATCGGTATAAATAGCCTTGGTCACTCCATAAGTTTTAAGTGTTTTCTTAAAGTCACCAAACTTAATCACCCTTTGCGACTCTATTACACAAAGTCTGCCATTATGTTCACAAAGAGCACGAAAGATATTTTGGTTATTATCACCTCTATTCGTCTTTTGAATCTCGCCATTAAGAATTAGCAGTTCCTGAGAGAATCCTGCCCCACCCTGCTCTGCAGCTAAAAGCATTTCTGCTTTATTATGTTTTTTAGAAACAAACTTCCACTTGCCATTATAGTAAACAAATGCGCCGTAGTTAGTTCCACCATTATAAAACACACCATCACTCACGTGCATTCCCACAATATTGCTGTGCTTAAACTCCTTCATACATTTGGCAGTATAAGCCGCCGCCATCACAAGCACCACATCCCTATCATCCTTACTTGGCATAGTGCCACACACCAAATCGACCCTAGAAAACTTTGGATACATCACCTTTAACCCAAGAGTATCAATGCGATGAACTGTTGCCTTATTTGCAGAGTTGCTTTGGGATTCTGTAGAAGATTCAAAAGACGAATTTTCTGCTTCATTATCCGCAACACACGCTGGCAATGTCAAGACTGCCATAAATATAAACAAAAAATGAGGTATTTTCATAGGTATGCAAATCGATTAAATAGTTTAGCTATTTTTCCTCCAACTCCCACGCTGAAGCAAGTCTCTTTCCCCAAATGTCAATAAAACTATACACCATCACCTTTGAGCGCAGGTCGATAGAAAGTTGAAATAGAGCCGAGTGAGAAAAAACATACCAAGTACCTTCTTTTTTCCACTCCCACGAAACTTCATAAGACTCAAACGGAGGTTCTGCACATTTTTTCTCTAATTGTTCTTCCAACTCAGCGAGGTCTGCATAATAATCAAACTTTAGCAAACAATCTTGATGTCTATACATCAGCTTTTTACCTTGCTTAAAGCCTACTATTTCATAATCAGGCAATTCCAGCAGAGTGAACTTCTCTATTTCATTCTTGTTCAATGGTCTGCTATCAAATGTTATTCCGACACTCATTAACGCTACCACTATAGGAATTACAAACGTTGATCCCCACATAAGTAACAAACGAATTTTCTTGGTAAGCGACTTTAATTGAATAAACAAAGGCAGTCCTAGTATTATCGTAAGTGAAACGATTAAGCCTATCACTGCATATATTGAAGGTGGATACCCAGTCCCATCGCAGTACACAAACAACATCCATAATATTACCCAAACAGCATACGGATATACACTAAAGCACCAAATGTGTTTACTTTTAAACGATGATACAACTGCCGCAATCAGCGGAACAATTGGATAAAACAGAACTGCATAAATAACGCATTCAAATAATTTTTCTGACATATAATTTTAGTTTTGAGAGTTAATAAAAAAAATGGTTTAGTTCCCTACCGGCATATCATACCATTCCTTCATTGCAATTTGTTTATTCCCATATAAAATTTATGGGGAAAGGTCAATGGTTGACATCTATAAAAATCAATGAGCAGACAAAAAAGTTTACCGTAGCAATCTATGGGTTTTACCCTCTGTAGCCTTAATATAAACAATCAATATCTTCTCCTTAGACACCGTCTGCCAATCTATATCCCCTTGATATCGAGCCACATCCACACAAAGTAAAGAATGCTACCGGTAAGATAACCGATGGCATTGTAAGGAACTCCTATGGCATAAAGTATCAATATGAGCACGACGCCAATACATATCATAGCAAGTATGCATTTAGGAGTTGAATTAATTTTCATTTGGATAGAAATTTTATTAAACAAAAAATCATATATTATGTGCTAAATCTTCATATTTAACTATTTTTGTTAAGAGTTTATATTTATTTTCAGCTGAGAGTTCAGTTTTATTTCCACCTACACATTTTAAATTTTTCATTATAAAATCAACTAAATCATTAAAATACTTTTTCTCTATTACTATAAAATCAATATCATCTATAGTAAACTTTAAAGAAATATCTTTTATCGGTTTCTTAGGAGTTTCTTTTGGACCCCTGTATTCTTTATATTTCTCTAGGTTCATCCATTGAGTTTTTGTTACATTAGCATATACCTTACGCCATTCTCTTTCTACATAATTATCTTTATTTTTCTCTTTCTCCTCTTCATTATTAATCTTTCTTACGGGTTTTGAGAAACCCAATATAGAAAATGTTTTCACATCATTCCCTTTTTTAAAAGATTCACCTGCATTCATAATAATCTTTGTTGAAGGTGCTTCTGTATTATTTGAGTAATACCATACAGGTACTAATTTCTTATTAGTTCCCCATGACCTTTTCATTAACAAACCATTCTTTCCATATCTGCCATTTCTAATATAAGCCAATGGTATATCGGAAAAACTTATCATTGGTATTGCTATAGAATCAAAACCTTTATCTGTAATAAATTCTTCTAAGCAATAAAATACCTTAAAGCCATCTTCTAATATATTCTTAATAGAATCATAAATTCTTGTTCTATGAAAAAAAGAGTTACTGTAAACATTCATATATTATAACTTCATTTAATCTTTTCCACATCAATTACGGTATATCATTTATTGATTCATACCATTCACCCAGATAGTAATATATTTTATATAAATCTATTTCTAAATCTTCCGTTTGATAACGTTCTGGTTGACTAAAAATAATACTATTAACATCTAAACCAACTATATCGTAAGAATAAATTTTATAACCTCTAAATGTTCCTTCATAGGTAGCAGGTTTACCAGGCCATGGGATAACACCTAAATCAATACCACTTGTGCCACTTGATATTCCTCTTTCTTTCCATACATATGCATAAACATTCTCCCATCCTGCTGTATTTATAAAATATAGTTTACTTCCGTTTGGATAATCTATATTTGTAGGCAAAGTATTAAACATTTGTGTGTTTCCATAACTTTTAATTCCATCAATTATAGCATATGCACGCACATAATATGTGGTATTAGCCATAAAGAATTCCCATTTAATTCCAAATTCACCTTCTCCACTACCACACGAAATTGTGTTTACTTTAGGATTTGTAGATGTCCAATAATCAAAACCTCGTTTTGAGATTGTCATGCCTGGGCATATAATCTCACCTTCTAAAACTACATAATCCTCTGTTATATCTGTTACTTCCAGCGTTGTAAGTTTAAGGGTATAAAATGTTTTAAAGGATTTCACATCACTATATATAATATTACCATTATAGACGGCATAGGCACGTACATAATAAGTAGTATTTCGATTCAAACTAGATAAAATACCTGTGTATGTTCCATTTCCTGAACTTGAAGAAACCTTATAGTCATTTATTGTCGGATTTGAATATGTACTATAACAAAAGCCTCTCTCTGTTATTGTATAATCATATGAATTAACATAAGCATTACAATCTGCTGACGTTTCTCCAATATTACTTATAGTAAATGAGGATATTACAGGAATCCTTTGAGTCGTAAATGACCTTGTTTCACCATAAATAACCTTGTCATCAGCATATTTAGCATAAGCTCGAACATAATAGATACTTCCGCTCGACAATCCTGTCAAGGTACAATTAAATGTTCCTGTTCCTGCTCCGCCTTTAATAACTGAGTTACTAATAGTTGGAGTAGATGTTTTACTATAACAGATTCCTCTCTCTTGTATAGAATAATCAGGTGAAGTTATAGTACCTCCGCAAATTGCTGATGTTGATGAAATATTAGAAACCGTAGAGGTTGTAACTTGAGGAGATTTATGTGTTATAAATGATATTGTTGAACTATATGCAACATTACCATTATCATATTTAGCATAGGCCCTAACATAATATGTGGTTCCCGCTACCAAATTAATTAAGATACATTCAAAACTACCAGTACCATTAGTAGTTGATTTCACTAAAGTACTTGAAGTTGTTGGCGTAGAATAAGTGGCATAACAAATCCCTCTTTCTGTCACATTATAACCAATAGTAGAAACTGACGAACCACAAACTACAGTTCCATCTTCTTTTTCTGTAATAGATGGTGAAGAAAGTGTAGGAACTTTAAATGTCTTAAATGTTTTGGTTTCACCATAAACCACCACGTCACTAGCATATTTAGCATAAGCCCTCACATAATATGTTGTTCCACTAGATAACCCTGTTAAAGAACAAGTAAACGCACCTACGCCTTCTCCACTTTTAATAACATAGTTACTAATTGTTGGAGTAGAGGACGAACTATAACAAATGCCTCGTTCTATTATTTCATAATCTAGTGAAATAATAGAACCACCGCAAGATGCACTATTATTTGTAATATCTGTTACATTAGATGTTGTTACCGTTGGTGTATCATATTTTCTCCATTGAGCATAGAGTATCAGATTTCCAGCGACCATTATTTCCTCAGCATTTTCATAAGAAAGTCCACTACCATCTGCCTCTGTATTCCAATTTAGAAACACATATCCATCCCTAACAAATTTATTTAAGAGTATAACCTTTTCAGAGCGAGATACATCTATAGATGAAGATTCTCCACTTCCATCATTTGCATCAAAAGTAATTGTAGAGACATATCTCTTCCACTGAGCGTACAAAGTTAAATCATCTGAGAGGGTAAGACTTTGACCATTTGTATAAAAAACTCCAGAACCATCCACCTCTGTATTCCAACCTGTAAATGAATACCCTGATTGAGTAAATTTATTGGAAGGTAAGGAAACTGAAGAACTTGCATTTACTGTCATCGAAGACATACTACCACTACCACCATTAGCATTGAACGTGATAGTATAATATACCTCTTTCTTATTCCACTGAGCATAAAGAGTGATATTTCCCAATGGAGTAATACTCTGACCATTTGTATAAGAAATACCAGTGCCATCTGAACTTGTATTCCAACCTACAAACTCATACCCAGTATATGTGAATGTATTTGCAGGCAGAACAATGGAATTACCTGCACTAACCGTTTTTGAAGACATACTTCCTGTACCACCATTTGCATTGAATATTATAGTATATGGTTGGTCTGGTTTCACAGAAGTATTGTGAGGTAATACTGCACGCACAGATCGACCAAAGTAGCGGTCTGTGCTGACCAAATCCACCCGACTTGAACTGAAGTGCAAGACGTAAGTAAGGTGCAAGTAGCTCGTATTAAGCGAACTAGTCAAGTAGTAGCCGTCAGAACCCGCCCTGTACAAATTCGACTCGTTGCGATAGCCAGCAGCTGGCAAGAAAATTGAGTTACCATTTATTTTAGAGGAAACCATATAACCTCCAACACCATTCCTATAAATCCAAGTCCAAGTAGTATATGAAGCATTTCTTAATTCATCTTGCTCTACTTTAGTTGGCATTCTCCAATCTCCACCCCAATTAACATTAGCTGCATCATAAGTTAATGGTAAAACTTCTGAATTATTATAATAAGTATAATTAGAACTTGTATAGCTAGATTTTGTCTCAGTCTCACCCCATGCGAAATAATCACCATATCCCTCTGGTCTTGATGCACCTACATTACAAGTCGCCCATAGAGTTCCACTAGGTAGACCTAAATCTACATAATCATGACCCTGATGAGAACCACTCACTTGTTCTTGTTCCTCTTCAATCTTCTTCCATTGAGCATAAAGAGTTAAATCATTACTAATAGTAATTGTTTGCCCAACATAATAAGATGTTCCTGTTCCATCTGCCTTAGTATTCCAACCTACAAAAGTATGTCCTGTATTAGTAAACTTATTCGATTGCAGTATATACGAATCTTGGTGATTTTTTTGCTCACTTTGCATTGAACCACTACCGCCATTTGAATAAAATGTAATATTATATGATTTCTTTTCCCATTGAGCATAAAGAGTTAAATCACCTTTTATTGTAATAGTTTGATCTTCATAATAAGTTATTCCTGTACCATCTGTAGATGTATTCCATCCTATAAATGTGTAGCCTGTGTATGTAAAGGTATTTGATGGTATAGTATATGAATTATTATATTTAATCTCTACACTCGGCATATTTCCACTTGCACCATTACTTTTGAATATAATCATATGAGAGTTTGGTCTCCATTGAGCGTATAGAGTTATATTGTTATTAAGTGTTATACTTTGTTTATCATAGTAAGAGACTCCACTTCCATCTGCTTCTGTATTCCAACCTATAAATGTATAACCTTCGCGAACAAATGTATTTTCAGGCAATATGTTGGTTTCCATACTATTAACCTTCATACTATGAGTCTGAGAAGTACCATCATTACTATCAAAAGTGATAGTGTAAGTTGGTTTCTTTGTTAATATTTCCTTTACTGGACCATAAGAAACACCAGCTATATTACGAGCTACTGCTCTAACATAATATTTACTGTCTGGTTTTATAGAATATGATATCTCATATTTTCCTTTCTTTATAGTAGAAATAACTTTAACAGAATCTTTCTCTAAAATAGGTTCGCTATTATCAATAGAATAACAAATACCTAATAAGTCAACATCTCCAGTTCCTAGGGATAATAACTCGCACGAAACTAATAATTCATGATTATCATTTTCGCTAACTTCAAGTGTACTTACTTTAGGTCTAGTTAAAGATATAAATGAAATTTCATCTCCATATACTACACCATATGAATTGCTCGCAAATGCTCTAGCATAGTATTTTGTATCTTCCTTTAAAGATGTTAATGTAACAGAGAAGTCTCCCCATTTTCGTTCAATAGATAAATTAACTAAATCAGATACTGTTGGATTTTTTTCTTCACTATAGCAAAAACCTAATGACACAAGAGAATTTCTATTTTCATTTTCTGCTTTAATCTCACCTTGTAATACAATTCCACCTTTAACGTATTCTATCGCATCTATCGTTTTTATGTGTACAATAGAAACCTCAGGATCTTCCAAACAACCACTTAAAAAAGGTAATATCAGTAATGCTATTATAATTCTTATATAATTTTTCATATCTCAAATTTTTAGAAACAATAACCAACACCTACTTTAGCTTCGGGATAGTAATTTTTAAAGTCTGTGATTACAGAAAGACCTAATGATAATGAAAACCCATAAATATTACCTATCAATCCTACCTCTCCTACTCCACCATGATATATACTATGTTTGTTATGAATCTCCACCCAATCCTTATTAGTTGTTTCATAAAATAATCCTCTATAACCATAACCACCACCTAAGTACATATAAATTGGTTCTGCAAATCTTACTACTAAACCTGCTGTGGCAGTTATTTTTGTATATTCTTTTTTCCCTGAATACATTGGGAATATTCCATTTATTGATGTGCTCGAATCGCCTTTATAATCTCCATTAAATCTAAAATTAAAGTTACTCATAGCACTAAAATAGAAACCAGCTTTCTTTACTCTAGCATAAGTCAAACCAAAACTATAATCTGGTAAAGTAGTAAAGCCACCATTCGCCATAATTATGTTTTTCCAAGGAACATATACCTTTCCATAAGAATAAACTTTAAATTGAACATTATCATATTTAAAGTTATTGTACTCTTTTAATACCTCCCATGTAATACGCTTTTTACCTGGTAAAATATTTTTACCTACATCGCCATATACTTGCTTAAGACTCTTCCAAAGCGTTCCATTTACATATAAATAAAGTTCGATGTCTGCCCCTTTAGATAATTCATATTCAATTATAATATCATTACCCTTTTGGTAGGCATTCACAGAAGTTACGCGATTAGATGCATTAACATCAAATTGTATCAAAAGAAATACAAAAATAATTCCTATTAATCTTAATATTTTACTACTATTTTTATGCATTTTATAGTTTAAAAAGAATTATTTGTTAAGAACTGGGCGAACAGTAATTCCATCATATTTATAATATCCTGACACTCCTGCGGAACCAAAACCATATGCAAGATTTTCATTAAAAAGTGAGTTTATCCAAAAATAACAAAGACTCCCTCTTCCTACATATTGATTTCCTAATCTAAAACCACCAGCAGGAATAAAAAGATGGTTACCATTCTTTTTACTTATCACTTTATATCCTACTACATTCTTATAACTTGTTTTTTCCCAGATACATTCACTATATAGTTCTTCTATTTCTTTCTTACTTGGCAATCTCCAATCTTTACCCCATTTTTTATACGCAACATCATTCTCTAAAGAGATTGTATTTGACTTATTCTTGTATGAATAGTTTTGCACTGAATATTCTAATTTTGTCTCACTCTCACCCCAAGCAAAGTAATCTCCATATTCTTCAGGTTTCGTTGCACCAATATTACACGTTGCCCAAAGCGTTCCAGATGACAAACCAAGATCCACATACTCATGATCTTTAGTTTCTATTGTTTGTAAATCTGGATTTTTATTAGATTCTAATTTAAAACATACATCAGAGAAAGAGAAGTTATCATATTGAGATAACACATCCCAATTTATTTTTTTATTACCAGGTTCCACATTTTTTCCAAAGTCTCCTGTTAAATTTCGTAAAGAATGATAATTTTCACCTCCATCAGTTGACACATAAACTTCTATATCTGCTAATTCAGATAATTGATAAGTTATTATTATATTCTTTCCTTCTTGATAAGCATTGACAGAGGTTATGGTATTAGAAGCTCTTACCTCTATAATAATGAATATAAATGTAATAAGTAAGAAATATAAAGATGTCTTTAATAAGAATCTATTTAAGTTCATAATCAAATAATTAAAATTTATCTTTTATTATTAGTAAAACTATTATAACTGCAATGATATTCCTACTTCTACCCCACCATCATATCTAAAAAAGAATTCTGAAGATGCGTAACGCCCCCAATAGTATCTATAACCTAGTTCCATCTTAAAATAAAAAGATAATTCCTCATAATCCATCCAATACATCAAATTTGGTCCTATTCCAAAATAAAAGGCACCATTATATTTAACTGGAATTAAAAAATTAACGAATGGTTGATAAGATAAATAAAGTTCGCTAAAATCTCTAAATCCTAAAGACAACTCTGCAGGACACAATTCAAACCATTTATATCTGAATCTTAAAGCTGATACACCCAATTGATAATCTGTTCCAACTGCTGTATTCATACCAAATGTGGTAAATTCAAAATTTCCTTGCTCTCGACAAAATGGTTCATAGATTCTTTTTTTATAATTACTTTGGGAAGAATATGATTTTTTTGCACTTGAATTTCTATAAGTGGTATTATTATTTGAAAGATTGTAATTTTTATTTTTTACCTGCTTTTTTTGTTCTATTACTTCTTCTACTTTAAAGCAAACATTTTCATAATTAAACTTCTCATATTCTTCCAATACCTTCCAACGTATAGTCTTATCTCCTGGACTTATATCTTTGCCGACATCTCCTGTTACTTTCTTTATAATCGAATAATTCTTTCCACCATCAGTAGATACAGACACCATTATATTTGCTTTCTTACTTAATTTATAAGAAATCTGTATATCTTTACCATATTGAGTTGCTGTAACTGATGAAATTTTATTATTCACATTTGAGTTACCATAAACTGAGGTCTTTATTACAGGAATTTCTAATCTATTTTTTATATCATAGATTTGCCAACCATCCTTCTCTATCCAATCTAAATACATTGTTCCATCTGGAACTCCTGGAAACACACACTTAAATTTAACTATTTCATATTCTGACTTCAAATAATATTTGTTAGGAGCATAAGAAATTCCTTCTGCATACATCAACGAATATTTCTTACCAGAAGGATATGCTTTAATTATACAATTCCTATTTAGGTTAATCCAACCTGACTTTCTATAAGAGTTATCAAAAGTTAAATATAATATAGTTGCATCATTATTAAACTCTATTTTCTCTATTGTTAATCCTGTTTTGTACTTATTATTTTCACTTTTAGGTAATAACCAACTATCTTGAGATAAGACAACAGTCGGTAATACAAACAACATACAAAGCAATATATGCAGTCTACTAATCATAACCTATTAAACAACTTACTTTAATACAACGTCCATTCCTTCCATTCACTTCCTACTGCAGCAGAAGGTGTTAATATAGGAGTTTGAGATTTACCATTTATAACAATACTTTTTTGACTTACATTTGTTGTAATATAAGAAGATAAATCAGACCAATTCACTTCACCTTTTGTCTCTTGTAACTTTTTAAGTAGGAAATATGTAAACATACCATGTTGTTTTTCTTTATATGGATATGCAGTTTCGTCTCCTTGTGAAGCAGACATAACTATCATATTACCAATTGGCTGTCCAGATTTAACTTTAATTGCAACACCACGTGCACTTGCTAGCATTCCGCCATCACGTTTAGTTCCAGAGAAACAAGCGTCTAATAGAACTGTGATAGATTCTGAAGACAATTCGCCTAGTTTCTTGTATAAATCATCTAATTTATAACCTGTTGTCACATCATTGCCATTTCCATCTACAGGTAATAAATATGAAGTCCTATTAGATTCATCTGGGATTCCATGTCCAGCATAATAGAATATGATTTTAACATCACCCTTGTATGCTTGTATAACATTACTCAACCAATTTATTTCACGTTTAAGATTATTTAAAGTAGCATCTTTCACCAGTTTAACATTACTCTGTGGAATTCCTAATGTTTGATAACAATATTTACTAAACACCTCCCCATCATTTAAGGCAAATGGAACTTCTGAAACAGTCTGGTAATTCTCATTTGCAATAATTACTGCAAATGTTTTATCATTTTTTAAATTAGTTTGAGGAATATTTTTATCTACATCACTAGTTAATGATGCTATTTGAATCTCTTTTCGTGTTTCCTTTTCACCTTCTACCACTATTTTTCCAGATGCAAGTTTTTGATTTAAACGTAATTCAATAGTCCTATTCTCTGCATACTTCCTATACTTTTCTTTTACTGTCACATGAATTGGGATAACATCACTATCATACCTATTATTTATTGCCATTCTATATACCAATGATTTCTGTTCCTCTGCAATTAATTTATCAAAAACACCTTCTGGCTCACTCATCACAAATACTCCATTAGGAACATCGATAGATACGGAAACATCCTCAGCTAGACCATATTGCGTATTTTGTAACAATAATTGCAAATCAAACATTTGATTTCTTCTTAAAACTCCCCCTTTATCACCTGTAACTGTATAATCAACTACTTGTAATAATGGAGAAACAAAGGCCCTTACATCTGCAATCAAAGACATTTTATCTGTTCCGAATCCCATAGGTTCATCAACATACATCTCAAATTCAACCTTACCATTTACGGTTTGCATATTAGCATTAAATGGAATCTCTATAGTTTTAGTTTCACCAACTGCAATCACAGGAAGGCTCAGATCTTTATAGTTTAAACCCGTTGTATTACCTTTTAAATTTACTTTTGCAACGCAATTTAAAGCATCACCTAACCCTGTATTTGAAACTTTAAACTGTATCCTACAGTTTTCATTAGCATCAATTGCTTTATTCCCACTTGGTTCAATCAATTTAACAGAACCTTCAACAATATGTAAAAAAGGTGGTTTTATTTCCTTTTGTATATTAAAACTCATTATAGGACTAATATTTGAAGCCCTACATAATAAAGAACCTAAGACTAAAAGAAGTAATGTAATTTTTTGTTTCATAGGATATATTTTTTTATTTTCTTTACTTAATCTAATAATATTACCTGCGCTGTCTTGTTATCCATACCAGGCATTGTATCTCCTACAGGAGCACCAATATATGTTGGGTCACAAATAGTAAAACGTTTCCCATTTAGTATAATACAATCACCTTTCTCCATATTTGAAAATGCCACTGCTGTAGCCAAGTGTCCTGGATAATAAACTAAAACAACTGGCAGGTCTAACAAATCACGAACCAAACGAGAAAACAAAATAGAACGGTCTTCACAATCTGCATAAGGATAATAAAGTGTTTCTTCTGCAAATAGCGCTCTATCCCCTCCCCACACTTTATCATCGTACTCATATATGAAAGCTGTTTGTACAAAATTTAAGAGTATCTCCGTTGCTTCACGTTTAGATTTACCTTTTATTTGTTCTTCAAGAAGAGGATAAATATCCTGTTTTACTTCATTTGTCAACGGAGTGTTTGCATACATTGCCCATCTTGTTAATGGGTTACTATCTAATTCACTCGTTGGATATGTATTGTAAAAATCAATTAAATTTCTATTAACTCTAGATTTTACTACTAGGTTACTATATTTATCAGATTTTAAGATTCGTTCTGGTGAATATATCTTATCTAGTTTTGGATTAGTAGATACCTGAAGCGACAAAGCATACTCGTTTTCAAAAGCAGCAGAACATATCTGTAGTTTTTCAGGAAGTGGCAACAATGAATAATAATTGTAACCATCTAATTGATAGTAAGATTGTTTGTATATAGTATAACGAGAAGCATACAACAAATGCAATTTTGATCCATCATTGGCTAAACGCATTTGATAGCCAGACTGGCAATATAACCAAGCGGTAAGTAACACAGACTCATTATTCATTGCTTGGTATGCATTTATTGAAAGTTCCTTTAATAATAATAAATATGCCCAATCGCAAAGTTGTAATTTCTCTCTTAGTTGCAAGCAATCATACAATGTTGCATCATATTCTCCATTAGACAACACTTCCCAACCAGTTGCTAACGATTCATTATCGACACCTGTTAAATCAAACAATTGCTCGGGAATATTTACCTCGCATGCTGTGTTGAAAAATGAAAATTTACATTTCTTCTCAATTGGTTGTACGGGGTTTACTGGTTCAATTGGTTCTGGTTGTGGCTCTGGAGAAGGGACTATAATAGGTTCTTCTATAACTACAAGTTCTTCTTCTTTTTCTTCTTGTTCATCGTTGTATATTATAGGAGGAACAGGTTCTTCCTCTGGCATAGGAATCTCTGGCATAGAATTATAATACTCCCATGCTCCACGCAAAAAGTCAGCATACTGATTATTAGCATTTTCACGAAAAGATTGGTATTCTTTTTGTGCTTCCTTTTGAAATGCACGAAACTTTTCCTCAAAAGATTGTGCAAAGGTTATGTTAACAAACAACAGAGATATAAAAAGTACAACGACACGCATTTCTTAACTATTTCACTATTTTTACTGTAATTCTTTTATCCAACATCTGTGAATCACGTGATTTGCTCTTATGTATCCAACTCTCATATTCCTTTAATGTTAGATTGCGAGGTAGATGATATATTTCTTGCTCTGTCTTTAAGTGTTTTCTATCTTTTGCTTTGTAAAACTCATTGGGAGAAAAAATAATTGATAAATGATTATATATTATAGAGCGCTCTGTTATAAACATATATGAGTCTTCTTTAAACAATATGTATTCAGAATTACCTTTAACTGGAAGACTTCCACTAATATCATTTTCATTAGGTAATAAGCAATAAGCCATATCTTCTTCCGTATCTAGCAAATACACCACTAAATAACCAGAAACAGGAGTACTAAAGTATAAATAGAATTCTTGCTCATTAACAAAGACATCTGTTTCAGCTTCTTTTAACGTATCCTTAAGGAGTCTAACATCAATATCTACCTTATTTGCTATTTCTCTAACTTTTCCCCATACACGAGTTTTAATTATAGTTGTATTTGGCATTGTTTCATCAAAGAAACATTCTTGTTCTGCTGGTCGTATATCAGATATCCACTCTCCTTTTACTTCGTGTGTTGACAAAGTTCTAACATCTGTTCGTGAAGAAACTGTACTTGTTTCTTCATTTTCTATTATTAAAGTTGTTGTTGAATTGATAAACGTGCCAAATTTTTCTTTTAACACATGTAATTTAGTTTGCAAAAGAGCTTCTTGTTTTGCATCGTCAAGTGACAATGTTGAAGGAGCAGGGTAAGTAAATTCACCACTTACGGATACAATTTTCTGCGCAATTGCCGAAAAGCAAACTACGCAGAAAACTAATATTACAAAACACTTCTTCATTAAAATCCAAGTGCTTTATCTAATTGTTCATGAAGTTTCTCGCCCTTCTTTTCTAATTCTTCACGAATTACTTCTTTATATGTCTCAAAAACTGAATTTTTATCGTACAAAACACGTACTACTACTGTCTTATCATTATTTTTCTCTGTTTTATGTAGAGAAACAACAGGCTGTACATTTCCTAAACGTTTTGCTACAATATTTTTACTTGCTGTAACAACCTCTGCGATAGATGTAGCTGAGGCTGATTCTTTATTCCCTAATGTCATTTCTGTGATTGTTGTAATTTCTATTTCAGCTAAACCTGCAACATATTCTTTTGCTATTTCTATAGCAGAATTTTGTGCTGCAGAATAATTTTCTCCTGTAGCCATACCTCTACCTACCAGATACTTTGGAACAATGCTACCTCCTTGTGTTTGAACATACTCATACTCCATAGCATAAGAACGATCTAACTGTTTTGCTAGAGGCAAATCACCTGGAAATACAACAAATCCTTCTTTTGTTAGTTTTTTTGCTTCTTTACGTGCTTCTTTTGAAGCTTTTTCTTTCAACTCACTCTTAGCTAGTTTTGCTATTGCTTTACGTTCTTTTGCAATCTCTTTTGCGTCTTGTGCAAAACATGCACCACATGCTATGATTAGGCCCATAGCTAGCACTAATAATTTTTTCATAATTGTAATTTTTATTGGTTAATATTTAGTTCTCATATTTGATTACTCTCTTAGTTAAAAATAGTTCTCAAATTTATTCTAAAATGTTATTTTATTTGGTGAGTTTATATGACTTTACCCTAAAAAGAGTGGCGTACCCTAAATGAACAAAGGGTACGCCACTTTTTTCTTTACAGAGTTATTCGATATAGGTAATTCAAGAAAGCAAGACATTACGAATAGAGAGTTGATTTTAGAT
>JAZQZD010000016.1:0-32047 GCA_045633865.1 Candidatus Enterocola sp. | reverse complement strand
ATGGAAGAAGGATGAGAGGACTGGTAATTATTATTTACCTAACTTGAAGTCTTTTTTATTGGAGCAAGAAAAAGAATTTCCTTCAATGGACCTTCTTTATAAGCATCAAATGGATTTAATAAAAGAAGATTTTCCAACAGTTTTTGCATAGTTATATTTAGTTAATAACAAAAGACTGTTTTATTGACTGAACAACCATCCCATCTAATTCCACAAAATACAGCAATAGTTACTTCTTGGGTTTGAGAGGTAACTATTTTTTTGTATTAATATTATAATTTTCTGCAATTAAGTTGCAAAAATCATCATAAAATGATTATAATTGCAAGCAGATTGCAATTTCTACTTAAAATAAAGCACATGTTTGTTATGATATGAGTATATCAGCAATTTAAAGGTAAAAAGATGGAAAATTAATTTGTGTGTTTGTGTAGAAATAACTTGTAATTTTAAAAGTAATATATTATTTTTGTGTTTGAACTTAGAAAATAGATTTATGATAGAAAATTATGCAAATAACAATGGTTTAGTAAATCAAGAACAAATAAACCATTCTATAATAAATCAAGGTTTCTCTGAATCTACTATCCTATTAATCGATAACTTGACAAACAATATACTTAATGGAAAATCAAATCTTACTAAATTCAATCAGAAAGAGCATGCAGGACTCTGCTGTGCAGGTGAGGTGCTCATTGGGGCGTACATCGTATGCAACTACGCGCGAACTAGCCTTACAACAAGTGGGGATGCTTTTGAAAGCAAAAGAAATGTTCCAAACTGGGAAATAGATGAATTACAAGAAAAACTCGTTCAAGAGTGGGCTGAATCTAAACAAATTTGGTTTCCTAATGCAGAAGAGGAAATAGAATCTGTTTATGGAAGTATGATTGCACAAGGTGCAGAAGCGAAAGTCTATTACAAAGACAATGAAACGTCTGTAATAAAATTAAGAACATCAATTTATGCCACTTTAGAGAGAGCATTTGAATCTATTGTTCTGCATAATACTCTATTTCCAGAGACTCCAATGAATGTAATCGGATTTACACGCGATAAGGATGGACTATTTAGAACAATATTGACTCAACCATACGTATGTTGCGATAGGTTAGCAACTAAAGAAGAAATAGATAGTATGGTTGAAGTGAAAGGTTTTATCGACAACTATAATGGTCAAGGTGTTAATTACATTAGCGAAAGACTACATTTAGAAGATATGCATCCTGCAAATGTATTTATTGATTCTATATCTTTAAAACCAGTCTGTATTGATTGCATAGTAAAATTTAAAAGATAGTACATTGTTTAACGTATACAAACTACATCTACAGATATTGTAAGATGCCAATCTTTAAATAGTATTTAAACGTCATTTACCCGCCCCTTTGCCTTACAAGCAGTGGGGCGGGTTGTTTATAGGAAGGTATAAGATTGATAGAATGTTGAGATTTTATCTATAAGTTGTTTGGAATAGTGGAGTGAGTTTTGTAAATTTGAAGATGTAAAAATTATAAAAGTTGATTTATGCAGAATATAATTGCTATTGTATGGGATTTTGATAAAACACTGGTGGATGGTTACATGCAAGATCCAATTTTTAGGGAGTATGGTGTGGATGCGTCTGCATTTTGGAAGGAAGTAAATGCGTTGCCTCAAAAGTACAAGGAAGAAGGCGTTAAGATAAATCCAGATACCATTTATCTTAATCAATTTATAAAATATGTAAGAAATGGTATTTTTAAGGGGTTAAATAATGCGAAACTAAGAGGTTATGGTGCTGAACAGAAGTTTTATCCTGGCATACCTGAGATTTTTAAGATAACGAAAGAATTGCTTGGCGATGATAGTATATGTAAAGAATATAATATTCGTGTGGAACATTACATTGTGAGTACTGGCTTTGCAGAGGTTATCAAAGGTACTTCAATAATGCAATATGTGGAATATATTTGGGGATGTGAGTTGATTGAGCATAAACTTGAAAATGGTGAAAAAGAGATTGCAGAAATAGGTTATACTATAGACAATACAACCAAAACACGTGCGCTATTTGAGATAAATAAGGGAATAAATATGGTTGAGGGTATTAATGTGAATAGTAAACTGTCTGATGCTCAAAGGCGTATTGATTTCAGAAATATGATATATATAGCAGATGGCCCAAGTGATGTGCCTGCGTTTTCTGTAGTTAAGGAGCGTGGCGGTGCCACTTTTGCTATTTATCCTAAGAATAGTATTGATGCTTTTAAGCAAGTGGAGAGGTTAAGACAAGATGGTCGTATCGATATGTTTGCAGAAGCGGATTATTCTGAAGGCTCTACTGCTCATATGTGGATTTGCAACAAAATCAAAGAGTTTGCAGAAAGAATAAAACAAACAGAACAAAGTAAACGTGCATCGGGTGATTCTACTCCAAAACATCTAGTTTAGTTAGTAATTGATATAGACATACCAATAGCTAAAAAATAAAATATTTTAAATTTCTTTCTAAATTTCTTTGATAATTAAATAATTATCTGTAAATTTGCACCGATTTATTATAAAAAGTAAACATCCCCGTCTAGTTCTACGAGATATAGCAATAGTTACTTCTTGGGATAAGAGGTAACTATTTTTTTTTGTGCGATATCGTTGGTTGCTGCAGGATTTTATGTCCAATCTTCTACAACTATAATACAGGTTATTCAACAAATGTTGTAATAATTTTGCAACAAAAATTTAATGAAAACGAAATTAGTCATTTCCATAATTAAATCTATTTTTGACACGAAATCAAGACCCGTAAGGTTGGATTAGTTTTTAAATATTATTTAATTTATGGAATACAAATTTAATCAATTTATTAAGTCGCCTAGAGTTATAGTTGGACTGTTTGCTTGGATGTTTTCAAATAACCTCTACAAACGCAAAGAGAATAATTTAGTGAGCGTATCTGCAGATGAGAATCCTACAAATTATTTTCTTTCAAAAGTGCAAAGTGTTGATGTCTTACCAAATAACACAGAATATGCATTGTCTGTAGTGGATAAAAATACCGATTTATATATTTATCCAAATCCTGTTTATAATACACTTTATGTGAGTGGGGTGGACGAAGATGATACAAATTTAATCATCTATGATATGGATGGGAATTGTATTTTTGGAGAATATGGAAATGAGATTGAGGTCGATTTTTTACCAAAAGGAACATACATACTTGGTATAAATGATTTTTTTGTAAAATTTTTAAAACTATAATAGGCTTAATACTATAAAAAGATGTAGAGACTATAGTGAAAGTATAAATAAAAAAACAAGTCTTTTAATGATACAATACTCCTAAAAATATCCCCGAAAGTTGGACTAAAAACTTTCGGGGATTAGTTTTAATAACACTCTACTGTTTTACCCAAATAAAGTTATTTATGTCATACCCACGTGAAACTGCCTCGGAAAGTAAAATTTCTTTGGCGCTATCTTCCAATTGAGGAGTGCGTGAAAGTATCCATAAATAATCACTACTTGCAGAACCAACCAATGCATATTGGTAGTCGGCATCTAGATATAAAACTCTATAGTCTGCATAAAATGGTTTGAAAAATGAAACACGAAGTAAACCAGGATTGTCTGTAGTTTTTGCAATACCAGACACTTCTTTTAAATTTCCATTTTTAACTCCTGAATTTTTTACACTCACAATGCCATCTTCTCCCATAGTGTAAACTGCTTTGTTATTTTCCATTCCACTTTCAAAACAGTGGTCGAAGCGGGCTATCTCATACCATTCTCCTAGAAATCTGTTTAAATCTAGAGAATCAATAGTTTCGTTATTTACTTTTTGCAAAGTGGTGCATGATGCAAATAAACTAATAATTATTGCAATAAAATTCATTCTTTTCATAATTTCTATTTTTAAATTGTTTGTATTAAAAAGTTTAGAATAAAATTACAAAAGAGAATTTTATGTTGTTCTTTTTTCTAACAATATTTGTACATTGTAAGAATATTTAAGAATAAAAAAAAGAGGTAACAAATTGCTACCTCTTACAATTTTATTTTAAGATTTTTATTTCAATAAATCTGGCCTTAACAATTTAGTTCTTTCCAATGATTGTTCCATACGCCATTCTGCAATCTTTCTTTCATGTCCAGAAAGAAGTACATCTGGCACTTTCCATCCTTTATATTCTGCAGGACGTGTATAAACTGGGGCTGAAAGTAGGTCGTCTTGGAAACAATCAGACAAAGCAGATTGCTCGTCAGAAATAACGCCTGGTATTATGCGAACAATAGCATCTGCCATTATTGATGCAGCCAATTCGCCACCTGTTAGCACAAAATTGCCTACAGAGACTTCGCGAGTGATTAAATGCTCACGGATACGATGGTCAATGCCTTTATAATGTCCGCAAAGGATTATGATATTCTCAAGCATCGACATTGAATTTGCCATTTTTTGGTCGAACATTTCACCATCTGGAGAAGTATAAATAATCTCATCATAGTGGCGTTGACTCTTTAAATGGGTTAGAATATTATCAACAGGCTCTATACGCATAACCATTCCTGCTTCTCCTCCAAAAGGATAATCATCCACACGATGATGTTTTGCATCATGAGAATAATCGTGCAAATTGTGCAAATGGATTTCTGCCAATCCTTTATTTTGGGCACGCTTAAGAATAGAATGTTCAAAGTTGCTTTGAATAAGTTCTGGGATAACCGAAATAATATCTATACGCATAATAATATCTTGAATAGGCAAGTGGCCTCGGCATACTCACCATGTTTTTATAATGTTGATAAAATCCAATTACAAAAGTACCGAAAAATATTGTATTAGCGACTAATTTTTACTATTTTTGTTATTTGTGAAGTTACTTAACGTATTTAAGTGATAGTAAGCAAGGCTTTACAAACCAAATATAAAAACAACCATACAATGTTAGAACGCATAAAAGCTCTACGCGAGCAACTAAATAATTACAACTATCATTATTATGTGCTTTCACAGCCACTAATTAGCGACTTTGAATTTGATAAGTTGCTGGCAGAGCTGCAACAATTGGAAAACGAAAATCCACAGTTTTTCGATCCAAACTCACCAACTCAACGTGTAGGTAGCGATATAAATCAAAACTTCACTCAAGTGAAGCATGAATATCCTATGCTCTCACTTGGCAATACCTACAACGAAGGTGAAGTGGCAGATTTCTACAATCGTGTAGCAAAAGCTCTTAATGCTCCTTTTGAGATAGTCTGCGAACTAAAATATGATGGTACTTCAATTTCACTTACATACGAAAATGGCGAGCTAGTGCGTGCAGTCACTCGTGGCGATGGCGAAAAGGGTGATGACGTTACTGCCAATGTGCGTACTATCCGTAGTATTCCTTTGAAATTGAATAACCCATTAGAACCACAAAACAACCAAACTGTAGCTGTTCCAGAAAAATTTGAAATTCGTGGCGAAATCCTTATGCCTTGGAAGGTGTTTGAAGAACTAAATAAAGAACGAGAAGCGCAAGAAGAACCTCTTTTTGCCAACCCTCGTAATGCAGCATCTGGCTCACTTAAGCTTCAAAATGCATCAGAAGTAGCAAAACGCAAACTGGATGCATACCTTTATTATATGTTGGGCGAAAACTTGCCTGCAGACACACATTCTGGTTGTTTAGAAGCTGCATCAAAGTTTGGTTTTAAGATATCCGACGCTGTAAAAGTCTGTAAAACATTGCCAGAGGTGATGGATTACATTAAATATTGGGATACTGAACGTAAAAACTTACCAGTAGCAACTGATGGTATTGTTCTGAAAGTAAATGACTTAACTCAACAAAAAAATCTTGGTTACACAGCAAAATCACCACGTTGGGCAATTGCTTATAAATTTCAAGCAGAGAGGGCATTAACCACCTTACAATCAGTTTCTTATCAAGTAGGGAGAACTGGTGCTATCACTCCAGTAGCAAATCTAGAACCTGTTCAACTATCTGGTACAGTAGTTAAACGTGCTAGTCTTCACAATGCGGATATTATAAACCAACTAGATTTACACATCGGAGACAAAGTTTATGTAGAAAAGGGTGGGGAAATTATTCCTAAAATTACAGGCGTAGAAACTTCTATAAGAGACCTTTTTGCAGAGAAGATAGAGTTTATTACTGTTTGCCCAGAATGTGGCACTCCACTTGTGCGCGACGAAGGCGAGGCTGCGCATTATTGCCCAAACGATACAAGTTGTCCACCACAAATTAAAGGCAAAATGGTTCACTTTGTATCTCGCAAAGCTATGAATATTGATGGTTTAGGAGAAGAAACAATAGATTTAATCTACCGCAATGGCCTTGCAAAAAATATAGCAGATTTATATACATTAAAGTTAGTAAATTTGGCTTATTTAGACCGCCTTGGCGACAAAAGTGGTAGAAAAATTTTAGCATCACTCGAAAAAAGCAAATCAGTTCCTTTCGAACGTGTTCTTTTTGCCTTGGGCATACGTTATGTTGGCGAAACTGTAGCAAAAAAACTTGCTTCGGCCCTAGAAAATATAGACAAAATTATGTCTGCAACAGCAACAGAACTTTCTTGTATAGATGAAATAGGTGAAGTAATAGCTCAAAGTGTAGAAGAGTATTTCAAAGAACCTGCAAACCGCGAAATTGTAGAGAGATTGCGTTCATATGGGCTTCAAATGGAGATTTCCAAAGAAAAAGCTGCCTTAAAAACAGACAAATTAGCTGGTAAAATTATAGTTATTAGTGGTACATTTGAAAAACATTCTAGAGAAGAGCTTAAAGAACTTATAGAACTCAATGGAGGTAAAAACTCTTCATCAATATCCTCAAAAACCAATTTTATTTTGGCTGGAGCAAATATGGGGCCTGCAAAAGAAGAAAAAGCCAACAAACTTGGCATAAAAATGATAAATGAAGATGAGTTTTTAGAACTTATTAATTGACAAACAGATGAATATTATAACTAGTATAAGAGAAAAATTTGCTCAGTATAAGCTAAAAAAATTGCGTAAAATTGAAAGAAAAAGAGCTTATATTGATTGGAATAAAATAGATAGGATATTACTTTTATATGCTATAAATAATGCTTCTGAGGCTCAAAGTAGTATGATTTATTCAGAACTTTATGAAATTTTGGATAACTGCTTCGATGAAAAAACTAACGTGAGACTTGTTGTTTACGTAAATAAAAGTCCTATTGAGCAAAAACGATTTAATATTACTGTGTTCGATGCTAAATCTTGTAACGCATTAACATATAAACCAAATTTGGATATACTAGGAATCACAGAAGAAGAGGATAGTGATGTAGTTATAAATTTAAGTCCTACTTTATCTTATCCTCTAGAATATCTTGCAGAGAATTCAGACGCAAAACTTAAGATTTCAGTTTTAAAAACAGGCAAAGGAGCCAAATATGATATGTATTTTAGCTCAGAAAGCGAATCTGTAAAAGAAGTTTTTGAGTCAATTAAATACTATTTACAAAAAATAAAAGCTGAATAGCAAATTTTACAGAAAATTTCAGTAAATTTGCACTTTGAATAAAAAAATATCTGTAAACAATATGATAAATCATATTTTTAAAGGTTTAGGCGTAGCCCTAATCACTCCATTCAACGAAGATGATTCTATAGATTATACCGCACTAGGTAATATTATCGATTACCAAGTGAATAATGGTATTGATTATATGGTAGTATTAGGTACTACTGGCGAAACACCAACGCTTTCAGAAGAAGAGAAAAAAGAAGTAGTTCGTTTTACTGTAGAACGCATTGCTGGTAGGGTACCTGTGGTACTTGGTGTAGGAGGAAATAACACTTCTGCTATAGTAAAGAAACTTAAAACAGACGATTTTACTGGTATTGATGGCATTCTTTCTGTAGTTCCTTACTATAACAAACCATCACAAGAAGGTATGTATCAACACTTTGCAGCAATTGCAAAAGCTTCTCCTGTGCCTGTAATACTTTATAATGTGCCAGGTAGAGTAGGTGTGAATATGACAGCAGAAACAACATTGCGCATTGCTCACGAGTTTGAAAATGTAGTTGCAATAAAAGAAGCTTCTGGCAATTTAAGCCAAATGGAAGCTATTATCAAAGATAAACCAAAACACTTTGAAGTAATTTCTGGTGACGACGGTCTTGCATTCCCACTCATCACTTTAGGTGGAGCAGGTGTTATCTCTGTTATTGGTAATGCATTTCCAAAAGAATTTGGTCGTATGGTTCGCCTTACACTTGCAGGTGATTATGACAACGCTCGTACTATTCACCACCAATTCTTAGATTTATTCGACCTTTTATTCGTAGATGGTAACCCTGCAGGTATTAAATGTATGCTTAATGCAATGGGTTACATTGAAAATAAACTTCGTCTTCCACTTGTTCCTACTCGTCTAACAACTTACGAAAAAATTCGTCAAGTGCTTGATCAGTTAGGAATAAAAAAATAAGATAAACAAAAAATCCTTAGTTCCGCAGAACTAAGGATTTTTTTATTGCCTAACGGCGATTCTTGGCTACACTCGGGATAACTCAAGCAAGCTTGGTTCTCCTCTCGTTTGCACAAGAATTCCTAACTTATAGTTATTTCACCATCTTTCAAAATCACATCAAAACAATATCCTTTTTCCTTATCACCATTTACAAGTGCTTCAGCCACAGGGTTGTCTATGTATTTTTGAAGTACACGTTTTAGCGGACGGGCACCATATTGTTTGTGATAACCTTCATCTGCCAGTTTTGCTTTTGCCTCGTCAGAAATATTAATGTCGTATCCTGCTTTCTTAATACGAGAAATTACAGGCATCAATTCTATATCTACAATCTTGATTATGTCTTCTTTTTTAAGGTGTTCAAAATATAGAATCTCATCAATACGGTTCAAAAACTCTGGTGAGAATGTCTTCTCAAGCGATTTTTGAATTTGAGCACGAGCATAAGCACTATCGTCTGTGCGAATAATATTGCTATAACCAATGCCACTTCCAAAATCTTTAAGTTGGCGTGAACCAACGTTAGAGGTCATAATGATAATAGTATTTTTGAAATCTATTTTTCTACCCAAGTTGTCTGTGATATAGCCTTCGTCCAAAATTTGAAGAAGCAAGTTGAATACATCTGGGTGAGCCTTTTCAATCTCGTCAAACAAAACAATAGAATATGGATTTCTGCGCACTTTTTCTGTTAGTTGGCCACCTTCTTCATAACCAACATATCCTGGAGGAGAACCAATAAGGCGAGAAACAGTGAATTTTTCCATAAATTCACTCATATCTACTCTTATGATAGAGTCTTTTGAGTTGAACATAAATTCACCTAACACCTTGGTTAAGTAGGTTTTACCCACACCAGTAGGGCCTAAGAATATAAATGAACCAATTGGTTTGTTTGGATCTTGAAGTCCCATTTTATTGCGCAAAATACATTTACTAATAATATCAATAGATGCATCTTGACCAATAACTTTAGATTTAAGTGTTTGTGAAATCTTTCTAAGTTTCTCTTGTTCAGCCTCTACCATGCGAGTAACAGGCACGTTGGAAATCATAGAAACCACTTCTGCAATATGCTCTGTTGTAATTTCAACAGAGTTTTTGCGCAATTCTTTTTCCCATTCACTTTTAGCTACAGTAAGAGTTTTATTTACTTCTGCTTCTTGGCTTTTATACTCGTTTGCAAGTGTAAAGTCCTCTTTTAGAACTGCTTCCGCTTTACTTTTTTGAAGTTCGTTTATTTGCAGTTCAAGTTCTTTAATATGAGAAGGCACTTTCACAGTAAGTAAGTGCGAACGAGAACCTGCTTCATCAATAATATCAATTGCTTTGTCAGGGAAAGTTCTATCTGTTATATATCTGTCTGCATAGTCAACCGCAGCTTTCAATACCTCGTCAGAATATTTCACATTGTGGTGATACTCATATCTTTCTTTTATGTTTTTAAGAATATCCAATGTTTCTTCTTTTGTGGTAGGATTGATGATGATTTTTTGGAAACGACGTTCCAATGCGCCATCTTTTTCTATGCTTTGGCGATATTCATTTAAAGTGGTTGTGCCAATACATTGAATAGTGCCACGAGAAAGAGCTGGTTTCATCATATTTGCAGCATCTAAACTACCTGGAGTAGCACCTGCACCTATAATAGTATGAATTTCATCTATAAATGCAATGATTTCTGGGTGTTCTTCAAGCTCTTTTAAAATAGATTTTAATCTTTCCTCAAACTGACCACGATATTTTGTACCAGCCACAAGCGAACCCATGTCAATAGACATAATTTTCTTGTCTAGAAGTAGGTGAGGGGCTTGTCTTTTTACAATTCTATCTGCCAAACCTTCCACAATTGCAGTTTTACCCACACCTGGCTCGCCAATTAAAACAGGATTATTCTTCTTTCTACGAGTTAAAATCTGCATAACCCTTTCTATTTCAGCATCTCTGCCTATTACAGGATCCAATTTTCCTGCTGCAGCAGCTGCTGTCAAGTCCTTGCCAAACGAATCTAATGCAGGAGTTTTGCTTTTAGATTTAGTTGTTGTAGTTTTTGAAGAATAATTATCTTTACCTGCCATTGAAGTTTCAAATTTATCGTCTTCCTCTTCAGAATTTTCCGAACTTGCAGAAAAATCTACTGGTCGCGAAGCAGGTTTCAACTCTCCTGTGCCTAAATAATTTCTAACATCAGTATATGTGATATTATATTCGCTATTAAGCAAACCATAAATCATACTATTGTCATATTTAAGCAGCGCCAACAACAAATGTTCTGTGTCAGCCTCAGTTTTTTTTGCTATCCTTGCTTCTAAAAGACTATATGTCAATATCTTTTCTGAATTTTTTAGCATAGGAATTTGAGCTTCTCCCACCTCTTCGTTAGTCCTTAGATTTGAGTCGATAGTGTGTTTTATCTTATTAATATCCACATTTTTACTCTGTAAATAATCATAAGCAACACCTTCATTTAGTCTAATCAAACCTAAAAACAAATGCTCAGGTGCAATATAATTATTTCCCAATCTAAGAGCCTCTTCATTAGCCAAGCTCAAGATTTCTGTTACTTTTAATGAATATTTTCCTTCCACGTTGTTATGTTTTTATTAAGTATACAGCAAAAATCGTGCCCGTTTGTAAAAGTTAGGAATTAGGAGTTATAATATAAATAGTTAGTCCTAGATTTTAACTCCTAACTACACACTCCTAACTCCTAACTAAAAAAACAACAAAAAATGCATTTTTTTGTTGTTATACATTTGTTTTATACGTGTTTTTTATGTATCTTAGTACTTTCAAATTTAAACTTAAAATTAAACTTAAATGACAGATTCAGAGAGAATTATAAAGATTGACATTGAAGAAGAAATGAAGTCAGCTTACATTGACTATTCAATGTCAGTTATTGTGTCTAGAGCATTACCAGATGTGAGAGATGGTTTGAAACCTGTTCACCGTAGGGTTTTATTTGGAATGGATCAGTTGGGTAACACTTCTGATAAGCCATATAAAAAGTCTGCGAGAATTGTGGGTGAGGTAATTGGTAAGTATCACCCTCATGGTGACTCTTCTATTTATGGTACTCTAGTTCGTTTGGCTCAAGATTGGGCTATGCGTTACACATTAGTAGATGGACAAGGTAACTTTGGTGATATAGACGGCTCATCTCCAGCTGCGATGCGTTATACAGAAGCTCGTATGCGCAAAATGGCAGAAGATATGCTAGTTGATATTGAAAAAGAAACTGTAGATATGGCTAAAAACTTCGATGAAACATTAGACGAGCCTACAGTCCTTCCAACACGTATTCCAAACCTTTTAATAAATGGTGCTTCTGGTATTGCCGTAGGTATGGCAACCAACATGGCTCCTCACAATATTTCAGACACAATTGATGCAATTGTTGCATATATTGACAATAATGAAATAGAAGATGACGACCTTATTTCTATTATTAAAGCACCAGACTTCCCAACAGGAGGTATGATTTATGGTTACAACGACGTAAAAGAGGCTTATAAAACAGGCCGTGGTCGTGTTGTAATTAGAGGTAAAGCAGATATTGAAACCGATGGTGATTCAGACCAAATTGTTATTACAGAAATTCCATACGGCGTAATCAAAGCTGATATGGTGCAACACATTGGCAACTTGGTAAATGAAAAACGTTTAGAAGGTATTTTAAACATATTTGACTACAGTAACCACGAAGGTATGCGTATTGTTATCAAACTAAAACGCGATGCAAACGCAAATGTGGTTCTAAACAAACTTTACAAAGAAACTGCACTTCAATCTTCATTTAGCATCAACAACATTGCGCTAGTAAATGGTCGTCCAGAGCTTCTAAACCTTCGCAGACTTATTGATTGCTTCGTAGAACACCGTCATGACGTGGTTACTCGTCGTTCTCAATTTGAACTTAGAAAAGCAGAAGAAAGAGCACACCTTGTAGAAGGTTTAATTATTGCTTCAGATAATATTGATGAAGTAGTAGCTATTATCAAATCTTCTAAGACTGTGCAAGAGGCTATTGAAAGACTTATGTCTCGCTTCGGTCTTACTGATATTCAAGCACGCTATGTAGTGGATATGCAACTTCGCCAACTTACTGGCCTAATGCAAGAAAAACTACGTGCAGAATTGGCTTCTCTATATGAAACAATCAACCGCTTAAAAGAACTTCTTGCAAATAAAGAATTGAGAATGAACTTAATAAAAGAAGAACTTTTAGAGGTGAAAGATAAATATGGTGATGAAAGACGCACACAAATCGTTTATGCTTCAGAAGAATTCAACCCAGAAGACTTCTATGCAGACGACGAAATGATTATCACTATTTCACACCTTGGATATATTAAACGTACTCCACTTGCAGAATATAAAGCACAAAACCGTGGTGGTATGGGTTCTAAGGGTAGCGCAAGTCGCGACGAAGACTTTATCGAACACATTTATCCTGCTTCAATGCACAGCACAATGATGTTCTTCACTCAAAAAGGTCGTTGCTACTGGTTGAAAGTGTATGAAATTCCAGAAGGAAGCAAAACTTCTAAAGGACGTGCTATTCAAAACCTACTTAATATTGAGTCTGACGATGCAGTAACAGCATTTATTCGTGTTAAACAACTTCAAGACCCTGAGTACAACATGAACCACTACTTGTTGTTCTGTACAAAAGACGGTATCATTAAGAAAACACGTTTAGAGGCTTATTCTCGTCCTCGTCAAAATGGTGTAAATGCTATCATCATTCGTGAAAACGACAAAGTTATCCAAGTTCGTCTAACAAATGGTACAAACGAAGTTATCATTGCAAACAAAAACGGCCGTGCAATTCGTTTCAACGAGTCTCGTGTAAGAGATATGGGACGTATTTCTACCGGTGTGAAAGGTATGGAGCTTGATGACGAAAACGATGAAGTAGTAGGAATGGTTGTGGTTGACCCACAAAACCCAGACAACATCATGGTTGTATCTGAAAAAGGTTACGGTAAACGTTCTGAATTAGACGAATATCGTGTAACCAACCGTGGTGGTAAAGGTGTTAAAACTATAAATATTACTGAGAAGACTGGTAAACTTGTGGCTATTAAAACCGTCAAAGATGAGAACGACCTTATGATTATCAATAAATCTGGTATCGCTATTAGATTTGATGTATCTAGCATACGTGTTATGGGTCGTGCCACTCAAGGTGTAAGATTAATCAACTTAGACAAACGTGAAGACGAAATTGCTTCTGTTTGTAAAGTAGAAAAATCTGAAGAAGAAGAAACAGTTCAAATAGTTTCTGAAGAATTGAGTGAAGCTCAAGAAAATTTTGAACAACTAGGCGAAAGTTTAGAAAACAATAACGAACAATAAAAATAATTGAATTATGAAAAAAATTGCATTAATTTTAGGTGCTGTAGTTTTATCTACAGGTGCATTTGCTCAAAAAGCAAATATCAATAAAGCAAAAGATGAGCTTAGAATGGAACCTGTAAATTATGAAAAAGCTATTTCTTATATTGAATTAGCAAAACAAAATCCGGAAACAGCAGAACTTTCTGACACATGGTTCCAAGCAGGTCGTATTGGTTATGATATGGCTTATAATGAAATGGAAAAGGCATATCTACAACAAGCAAACTTTGATATCATGGGCAAAGGTCTAGATATGATGTTTACCAACTATATGGTAGCTAACAACTATGATTCATATTTAGATAAAAAAGGTCGCGTAAAATACTATAATAGAAAGACAATGGTAGGCGACTTCAAAGAAATGCATGGTTTATATATTGACGCAGGTTTAGAAGCAGAAAAGAAAAATGATTACAATACAGCATTCACCTTATTTAATGAATATCTTCAAATTTCAGACTCAGAAATGTTTGGTGATAAACCTATTAAAGATGAAACCAAATATAATGAAGTTAAATATTGGGCTGCAATCTATGCACTAAGAGCAGAAAAACAAGACGAAGCAATTAGATTATTTGAAGAACTTAAATCAGTAAAATATAAAGAAAATGTGATGATTATTAAAACATTATCAGATTTATATTTTGCAAAAGAAGATACTCTAAAAGCACAATCTACACTAGAAGAAGCTGTAGCTGCAGAACCAACTAATACAGACTTAATTGGACTATTAACAGAACACTATATGAAAGTTGGCCAAAACGAAAAAGCTGTAGAAAACTTAGATAAACTTGTTAATTCTGACCCTTCAAATATTGAATATAAATTGGTTAAAGCTCAAGTTTTAGCATATTATATGAAAGAATATGATAAAGCAAAAGCTACATTACAACCATTATTCGACAACGGTTCTGCTCTAGAAAATGCTTCTGTTATCTTTATGATGGGTGAAGTTTATGGTTCAGAAGGTAATGAAAAGAAAAATCAATCAGACTATATTGAAGACGACAAAGAATACCAAAAAGCTGTAGAAGAATTTAAAGCTTGCTTCGCTAAAGCATTAGAATATTACACTCAAGCTAAAGGTAAAATGTCTGTAGACGATCCAAACTATGAAATTTTACTAAAAAATACTCGTCAAATTTATGTGTTATTAGGCAAAACAAGTTCTGACGAATATAAAGCAATAAACGAAGAAATTAAATCATTAGGATTCTAATTATATTAATTGATTCATAAAAAAGGTTGACTTCTAATTTGAAGTCAACCTTTTTTAGTGATATTCCTTTACAATTTTACCACAAATCGGTATAAAAGGACAATATTTACAATTTAGATTTTTTGGCTCTTTAGATTGTATTATAGGCTTCTCTATATCCAACAAATCATCTATAACTTTATCTAAATGTTCTCTGAACGTAATCTCCCAATTTTTAGGTAAATCTACACGAGTATTTTCTAAGAAATTATCTATATCAAAAGATTTTTTAGCTAGATATAGATACGTTTCTATTTTTTTGCCACCAGCGTTTTCTGCATAAAGTAGATTATAAAAACACATCTGAAGTATCTCTTTTACATATTTTTTACTATTGGCTAAGTAATTTGCATCGTTGTCGAAAAATTTTTCAAGAGTTTCTATTTCATTTACTTTTGTAGCATTTAAGTCACTCTTCAAGCTAGTGGTTTTATAATCAATTAGAATAACCTTATCTTCTTTTATGTCAATTCTATCAATAGTGCCTTTTATTTTTACCTTATTACCTTTGGCGGTCGTATATATCTTGTCGTCAATAGTAATTTCTTCTTCATAATGTGTAAACGGAGTACGTTCAATATCACAAAGTAGGGTGTTTTTTACCAATTTTACTATAATTTCATAAATTATTAAATTCTCACCTGTTATAGTAAAATTGTAATTGTTTACCTCTGATAAATCATCTAAATCATAAACAACAGCAGTAAATACCTTTTGAGCTAATTCTTTAATTTGGTCTTCAGAAATTGCACGTAAATCACTTTCATTTACCACCTTCCCTTTAAATGGAATATATATGTTCTCCATTATAGAGTGGAATATAGTGCCAAACTGTGCTGAATTTATTATAGCGGAAGGTTCAGTTTTTTCATATACACCTTTTATTTTTTCATAATAAAAATGTAATGGACAACAAATATAAGTATTTAAAACAGTAGGAGATAAACCTTTTTTCTTAAGAAAATACTTAATTTTCTTAATGTCTTCCTCCGATTTTTTTATAATAATCTCTTTATTTTCAGACACTTTAGTAGTATTGCTCACTGAGATATAATGTACATGTACATTATATAGATATTCCAACTGTTTTACAAATCTACTTATTTCGCCAGAAGAGCCTTCACTATCATTTCTAGTATCGTAGATAAGCCAAACATTTGATGCACGTTTGATTAGACGGTAAAAGTTATAGGCGAAAATAGCATCTTGATGTTCTGTAGTAGGCAATCCATATGGTTTTCTTACACTATATGGAATTAATGAAGAACCAATATCAGACTTAGGAAAAACACCTTCATTAAATGATGTAATAATAATATTGTCAAAGTCTAAACAACGTGTTTCTAGCATACCCATCATCTGAAGCCCACTAAGAGGTTCACCAATAAATGAAAGATTTACAGTTTTTAAAATAGACATCATTATTCTATAAATAGCGATAGAGTCTATTTCAATAACATTTGAGTATCTTTCCAATAAAGACTGTACTCTGTTTATTGCCATAGATGCTTGCAATATACATTCTTGCTCAATTTCATCTACATTTGCTTTTAATAATTTGACAATATCTAATAACTCAGTCAATAAATTTTTACTATCACAAGGAGTAAATATTTTTTCTAATAGTTCATTTTCTGAAGGTAAAATTTCAGGTTTAATATATAAATTGTGATATATTTTTATATCAATTTTTTCAATATCCCCTTTACACAAATCTACTATATTTGGATGTGACAATATTGCCCTTACATCATCTGTTCTATATCCTTTGTCTTTGCTATAATTTCTATGTAAGAATAAAAATAAATCTATAAAATTATAGGTATTAGATGACTTGATAGGGTAGCCCATAGTTATATTCACTTTTGGATTTGAAGTTTTTATTTCTTTATCCTCAGACTGCTCTTCTGAATTATTAACCGGTAGTGCATATAACATTGGAACCAATAGAGTTTCATTAGCTAAAACCAACGCAGATTTTATTCCATTATCGTTTTTTAATTCTTCATTTAATAGCTTGCTTACATATTTAGTTTGTCCAATATTTGAATTACAAGCAATAGCATGAATTGTTGTTTCTGGATAATTTTCTTTTTCTAATTTATATTGAGATTTATATTTTTTTGTATTAAACTCTGTAAAGTAATGTGCTTTGTTTTCTGTATCTTTAGATATGTCTGCATATTTAAAGTCATAATCCCAGTAAAAATCTGCAATGTTTTTATCCTTTAAAATATCGAAAAGTACCTTTGTAGCACCATCTAGAGCATTAAATCCCACAAATACCACTTTTTGTGGAAGAAAGTGGTTTGGTATATCATTTTCTACAACATAACGATGTATCATACCTTCATAACCAATTCCTTCTGAAAATAATTTTTCTCTGAAGTGATTATAAATTTCTAACATCTTGCACCAAAGTGCGTATGTCTTTTCTTTATACTTACTAGGATTGTCTGTACATAATTTTAAAAATGTAGCAAGACATTGTTTTTGTTCTTCTGTTAATGATGTTCCTAAAGAATAACGTTCAAGTTCTTCAATATTTAAAAACATATACTTAGCGTCTACTAAATAATTGTCAATATCGTTGAAGTCTTTAAGAATAATTTCTCCTAATCCAATAAATTCATTGAAACTTTCTTCATAACCTGTAACCTTTTTATAAGAATCATATAAATGAAATAGAAGTCCTATTTTTTCTTCTTTTTCAAATTCAGGAGATAAAGTATCAAAGAATTCTGAAATAGTCAAACATTCGGGTGCAAGTATGTTTTCTTTTGAAATATTTTTCAAATGTTCTATGAAAAACTTGCCTGCGCGGCGAGAAGGGAATACAAAACAAGTGTCTGATATGTTAGAACCTTGTTCTTTATAATATATTTCTGCTATTTGTTTTAAAAATGGTGTCATAATAGATACAAATTTACAAAATTATATTCCTAATTCCTAATTCCTAATTCCTAATTTCTTATCTTTGTGCAGAAAAGATAAGATTTATGATTTCTGTAGAGAATTTAACGGTAGAATTTAGTGCAAAGGCGCTTTTTGATAATGTAAATTATGTTATTAATAAGCGTGATAGAATAGCTTTAGTTGGTAAAAATGGAGCAGGGAAGAGTACTATGCTCAAAATTATATCTGGACTTCAAGAACCTACTTCTGGTAGGGTTTCTATTCCTAAGGACGTAACTGTAGGCTATCTTCCACAGCACATGATTCACAACGATGACACCACAGTAAAAGATGAAGCAGCCAAGGCATTTTCTCGCATTTTATCATTACAATCTCATTTAGAAGAACTTAATGTAGAACTTTGCGAGAGAACAGACTATGAATCTGAGTCTTATATGGCACTTATAGAAGAAATTTCTCACCTAAATGAACAACTTGATATGCAAGGCGGTGGAAATTTTGACGCTGAAGTGGAAAAAACTCTTATGGGTCTTGGTTTTTTGCGCAGCGATTTTGAGAGACCAACCAATGAGTTTAGTGGAGGCTGGCGTATGCGTATTGAACTTGCAAAAATACTTCTTCAGCGACCAGATGTGTTGCTTCTCGATGAGCCTACAAACCATCTTGATATTGAATCAATTCAATGGTTGGAACAGTTTATGAGTAATTATCCGGGTGCAGTAGTGCTTGTCTCACACGATAGAAAATTTCTAGATACAGTAACCAAACGTACCATTGAAATAAGTCTTGGCAAGATTTATGACTACAAGGCAAACTATTCTGCGTATGTAGAACTTCGCAAAGAACGTCGCGAACAACAACTTCGTGCTTATCAAAATCAACAAAAGGAAATTGCTGATACAGAAGCATTTATAGAGCGTTTTCGCTATCAAGCAACTAAGGCTATTCAGGTGCAATCTCGCATTAAGCAACTTGCAAAAATAGAACGCATCGAGATAGACGAGGAAGATACAAGTGCATTGAGACTTAAATTTCCACCTGCGCCACACTCAGGAAGTTATCCTGTGATAATGGAAGGTGTAGGCAAAAGCTATGGTGATCATGTAGTATTTTCTGGAGTGGATTTAACACTAAATCGTGGCGATAAGGTTGCTTTCGTGGGTAAAAACGGCGAAGGCAAATCTACCCTTGTGAAGTGTATAATGAATGAGATAACCGATTATGTGGGTAAACTACAATTGGGACACCTTGTAAAAATTGGTTATTTCGCTCAAAATCAGGCATCTCTGCTAGATGAAACTCGCACTGTATTTGAAACTATAGATTATGTTGCCGTTGGTGATATTAGAACCAAGATTCGTGATATTTTAGGTGCATTTATGTTTGGTGGCGAGGCTTCTGACAAGAAAGTTGGTGTGCTTTCTGGTGGTGAACGTAGTCGTTTGGCTATGATACGTTTACTTCTTGAACCAGTAAACTTGCTTATTCTTGACGAACCTACCAACCACTTAGATATGCGTTCAAAAGACGTTCTAAAACAAGCAATTAAGGAATTTGATGGTACTGTGATTGTGGTTTCTCACGACCGTGAATTCCTTGATGGTTTAGTAGATAAAGTCTATGAATTTGGTGGTGGCAAGGTGCGTGAACATTTAGGTGGTATCTACGATTTCTTGGCATTTAAGAAAATGGAGACACTTAGAGAATTGGAAAAATCAAAAGTTGACGACCAAAAATCAAAGAGGTCCCTGAGCTCGTCGAAGGGCTCAAATGCAGATGATATGTCTGTGGTATCAACTGGTTCAACTGCCGATGTGAAAGAACTTTCATATGAAGAACAAAAAGAACTTCAACGCCAGAAACGTCGTGCAGAAAAATATGTAGAACTTTGTGAAATCCAAATAGCTGAAACCGAAAAAGAAATTGCCGAACTAGAAGAAAAAATGGCAAGCGGAGTGGTGGATGATGCTATTTTCTCAAAACACGGAGAATTGAAGAAGAAACTTGAGGAGCAGATGGTAGAGTGGGAAGATGCATTAAGTAAGGTGTGAGGATAAAAAAAAGAGGCATTCGCCTCTTTTTTTATTGTATTATGCTCTCTGAATATTGTATTTTAGAGGTGCAAGCTCTAGACGTGCGACGCGTGAGCAACCGGAGTTTACTAAACGTAAATGAGGATTGTGAGCGCTAGCAACGGCGACGAGATTGCCCTATAAAATCAATATTTATCCGCCGCATTTTGAGTATCCACAGTTATTACACTTCATGCAACCTTCGGTAAAGGTAAGTGTTTCACCGCAGTGAGGACATTTTTGACCAGTATCAGCACCGTCTGGAATGAATTTCTTAAGTGCACGTTCAACACCCATTTTCCAGTTGTTGATAGAGTCGTTGTTAAGTTGAAGAGAACCAACAAGTTTCACAACTTGGTCGATAGGCATACCATAACGAAGCACACCAGAAATTAGTTTAGCATAGTTCCAGAATTCTGGGTTGAATTTGTGTGATAGACCTTCGATAGTGGTTTTGTATCCATATTTATTGATAAATTGGAAGTCGTAGGTTTTGGTATTTGTTTCTTCGTGGAAGTTACGAATAATTTTACCTTTATTTACAGACTTAGGAAGCATTAAACCATCTTCGTCGTCTGCAAGACCGGTAAAGATTTCGTAAGGACGACCATTGTGAATACCTACGAATGCAATCCATTTTTCTTTGTTGTTTTGGAAACGAATGACCTCACAATCAAGCTCTTGTGGACGTTTTGGAGTGATTTCTGGGTAACAGTTGCAAGGAGCTGGTTTTTCATCTTTTTTGGTTGAAACTAGCACACCTGTACGAGATCCGTCACGATAAACTGTACATCCTTTGCATCCAGATTTCCATGCTTCAATATAAAGTTCGTTTACTAGATCTTCTGAAACGTCTGAAGGAAGGTTGATTGTTACACTAATTGAGTGGTCAACCCATTTTTGGATACGACCTTGCATGTGTACTTTTTGCAACCAGTCTACGTCGTTGGAAGTTGCTTTATAATAAGGTGATTTTGCAACTAATTCGTCAATTTCTTCTTGAGTATAGTTTTTAGCGGTGTCTAAACCGTTAGCTTCCATCCATGTAACAAATTTGTGGTGGAATACAATGTATTCTTCAAAGCTATCGCCAACTTCGTCAACTAAGTCAACTCGTGCTTTTGCATCGTTAGGGTTTACTTTACGACGACGTTTATAAACTGGAAGGAATACAGGTTCGATACCAGAAGTTGTTTGAGTCATCATACTTGTTGTACCAGTAGGAGCAATGGTCAAACAAGCAATGTTACGACGACCAAATTGAGTCATATCGTTGTAAAGTTCTGGATCTGCTTCTTTGATACGCATCATGAATGGGTTATTTGCTTCACGAGCAGCATCATACACTTCAAATTTACCACGTTCTTTAGCCATAGTTACAGAAGAACGATAGCAAGCAAGTGCAAGTGTTTTGTGTACTTCTTCTGAGAAAGCAGTAGCTTCTTCAGTACCATAACGTAGGTTCATCGCTGCAATCATATCACCTTCTGCTGTGATACCCACACCAGTACGACGACCTTTGATAGTTTTGTCTTTGATTTTGTTCCAAAGGTCACGTTCGGTTTGTTTGATATAATCTGGCTCTGGGTCTGAATTAACCTTGTCTAGAATCATGTCGATTTTTTCCATTTCTAGGTCGATAATATCGTCCATGATACGTTGAGCAAGCATAGCGTGCTCTTTAAATAATTCAAAGTTGAAGCGAGCTTCTGGTGTGAATGGATTTTCTACGTATGAGTAAAGGTTGATTGCAAGTAGGCGGCAGCTGTCGTATGGACAAAGTGGAATTTCACCACATGGGTTTGTTGAAACAGTGCGGAAACCTAGGTCTGCGTAGCAGTCTGGAAGTGATTCGCGTGTGATTGTGTCCCAGAAAAGTACACCCGGTTCTGCAGATTTCCAAGCGTTGTGAACGATTTTTTTCCATAGAGCATTTGCGTCTATTTCTTTTGTAAATTTAGGTTCGTCACTAAAAATAGGATATTGTTGAACGTATGGTTTGTTGTCAACAACAGCTTGCATGAAATCGTCGTGAAGTTTCACTGATACGTTAGCACCTGTTACTTTTCCTTGTTCCATTTTAGCGTCGATAAAGCTTTCTGAATCTGGGTGTTTGATAGAAACACTTAGCATTAAAGCACCACGACGACCGTCTTGAGCTACCTCACGAGTAGAGTTTGAATAACGTTCCATAAATGGCACGATACCTGTAGAGGTAAGAGCTGAGTTTTTTACAGGAGAACCTTTTGGACGAATGTGAGAAAGGTCGTGACCAACACCGCCACGGCGTTTCATAAGTTGAACTTGTTCTTCGTCTATTTTAATAATAGCTCCGTATGAGTCTGATGAACCATCACAGCCAATAACGAAACAGTTTGAAAGTGAAGCAACTTGGAAGTTGTTGCCAATTCCTGTCATTGGGCTACCTTGTGGCACGATGTATTTGAAATTGCGGAAAAGGTCAAATAATTGGTCAGCAGTAAGTGGGTTAGGGTAGCGTCCTTCGATTCTAGCTATCTCATTAGCAAGACGATGGTGCATATCATCTGGAGTTCTTTCAAATATGTTTCCAAAAGAATCTTTTAGAGCATATTTGTTTACCCAAACTTTAGCAGCTAGCTCGTCGCCTTTAAAATATTCGGCAGTAGCCTTCATTGCTTCGTCGAATGTGTAAGTCTGTGGATTCATAATTTTGTTTAATTTTTAATGTGTTATATTTTTCTAGTATTTAAGTTTGCTAGTTGTTGATAATTGCTGTTAGGCAATATTTTTTTTGTTGTTTCAACAGTTGCAAAAATGTTTGCAAATACTATTAAATAAATAGTTGCAAAAATATTTGCAAAACTGTTTCAAAAACAGATGCAATATTAGTGTTTTATTTATTATCAAACAAAAATTTTAACACAAAATTTTCCACAAAATTATCAACAATAACGTTAAAGTGTTTGTTAAAATTTCTAAAATATTTTTTAATCAGTTGATTTATAAGGCATTACAAAATTAAGTGGGTCGAAAAGTTTTCCAAAAGTTTAATTAATAAAATTCTTCAATATTTACATGAGTGTAGAAGTGTTATTTTTTGAGATTTATATTTTGGAAAATAAAGTAGTATCAAATTAAACTGCTAACAGTTGTTTTCCTAAATCATGTAAGGCGTTTTTTATTTGTAAATCATCCGTCTGAATCCAGATTCTTTCAGAATCAAACCAAAGTTTCTCAATTGTAGGCATAGTATCTATTACAAATATAGGTCTAAAATTTTAGACCTCAAAATTTTAATGAGGTAAAAGTGAAAGAATTATTTTAACTTGTGTATCTTTGTGATTAAATTGTGATTTATATGGAATTTGAAGTAGGGGATAAAGTAAGTTTGTTGGACGAGGATTCTCTGGCGTATGTGTTGGATATTCTTCCTAAAGGGAATTATAGAGTAGAATTGGACGATGACTTTTCTACTCAGATGGTGGTTTCTGCTTCAAAATTGGCTCCATATAGCGATATTTCTACATATAAAACCAATAAAATTAAGAAAAAAGACACCTTATTATATAAGGGTACAAATATGGGTGCTTCTACAAAGGTGCAAAAACTCTCACAACAAGCTCTTAGCAAACATGTGTTGGAGATAGATTTGCATATTGAGAAATTGGTAGGAAGTAAAGGAACACTTATGAATTCTGAAATGCTTGAAATTCAACTGCGTAAAGTAACTCAAGTGTTGACAGAAAATAGAAACAATCGTGGATTGAAAATAATTTTAATTCACGGAAATGGAAAAGGAGTTTTAAAAAACGAGATACTAAAACTTCTAAAAAAGAATTTTTCTACCTACAAAATTTCAGATGCCTCTATGCAAAAATACGGCACAGGAGCACTTGAAGTACAGGTGTAAACTAGTTAGGAGTTAGGAGTTTGGAGTTAGGAATTGCTGTGCAAGTGAGAGCAGAACTAAGCTTGCTTAAGTTATGCCGAATGATAATAAACAAAATAAATAATATAATATGGAATTTAAACATAGTGTACCAGTTCAATTAAGATTTAATGACGCAGATGCATTAGGTCATGTAAACAATTCAGTTTATTTTACTTTTTACGATTTAGGAAAAACAGAATATTTCAAAGCTGTACGTGGCGGTGAAATACCAAAAGAAATAGACATAGTGGTGGCTCATGCAGAAGTTGATTTTATTGCGCCAGTGTTTCTAAACGACCAGATTGAAGTACAAACCACAGTAAGTGAAATTGGAAACAAAAGTTTTGAGTTAATCCAACGCATCGTTGAAACCAAAAATAATATCACAAAATGTTTTTGCAAAACAATTATGGTTGGCTTCGATGTAAAAACAAACACCTCAAAACCAATCTCAGACGAATGGCGTGAAGCAATCTCAGCATATGAAGGAGTTGACTTTTCAAAAAAATCTGAATAAGTAAAAAAAAAACAAGATTTAATCTTTCTAGATAATGAGATATTTCTAAATCTTTGGGATAAATAATAATTATATGGATGTTAGAAGATCTTCAAATTTAACCATTAGTCCGTTTATTATTTTTTTGTAACCCTATTGTCCTATAATTAATATTATGTAAAGTAGAAAATATAGAAACATTACCCTACATTTATTATTATGTAGAACCATTACCAAGAAACTAATAAAGGTGTAAGAATTTGTTCCTACACCTTTTTTTATTCTGATTAATTTATAATATTTTAATTAACCAATTTATTCTCTTACTGATATTCTCTCTTGAAATTTCACAATCTACTTGGTCGTAACCATGCATTGTGCCTTTGGTTTCATTTAGAGTCAGATTTACACCCGATGTTTGTAATTTATTCGCCAACTCAAGTGCTTCGTCTCTTAGGCAATCAAACTCTGCAGATTCTATGTATGTGCTTGGAAATTCGGTATATAGATTTGCTTCTACGTGGTTTTTATTAAACAAATCCTTTGCGCTATCTGTTGGCAAATACACCTTCCACATTGCTTCATTTAAAACTGCATTCCACATTGGTGTGTCTGTGAAATTTTTCATAGATTCAGTCTGCATTAGATTGTCCACCACAGGATAAACAAGCATAAGTGCAGCAGGCATTTGTAAACCTTGTCTGCAAGCTGCATAAAACACTCCTAATGCTAAATTTCCACCTGCAGAATCCCCTGCTACAATGATTTTCTCTGCTGAAACGCCTAGTGTTTTTGCCTTGTCTATCAGATATTTATACATTAAAATGCAGTCGTCTTCTGGTGTTGGATATGGAGTGTTGTGCGCCAATCGATACTCCACAAAAAGCAACTTCACCCCTACTTCATTTGCATATCTCACACAAATATCAGCATGAGAATCACTGCCTTTAAAGCAAAATCCACCACCATGAAGGTAAAGGATTATGGCGTTTGAAGTAAGTTTGTTTGGGGTAATTAGATATGAGTTAAGTGGGTAATTATCAAGAGTTTGTACAGTTATGGTGTCAACATTTACATCTTTGTGTGAGCGAAAGTATTTGTCTGTTTTTACAATTCTTTCTGCAAGTCGAAAGAAACGCTCTCCCATCACAGGTTGCTTCATGTGACGCCACAACCCAAACTGCTTATCAATTGCGTATTTCATTAGAAATTATTCTTCTTCAAGCACACATTCATATAGGCCTGTTTCTTCTGCTTTTTCTTTTGGTGCACAGAAGTAAACTGCAGTACCTTTGCAACAAACCACACCTTCTGCATTGTAAATTTCAGCTTCTAGATATGCCACATTTCTCATGTGTTTTGCAAGTCGAGCACGTATGGTAAGTTTGTTGTTTTTAATGGTAATAGGTTTAAGATATTTGATTTCTAAACGAGATGTTACGCCAGTGGTTTGAAGTTTACGGAAAAGTACCCAACCGCAGATTTCATCGATGATAAGTGACTGAATACCACCATGAAGCGTATCAATCCAGCTTTGGTAGTTGTCTGTTGGATCCCAAAAACTTACAATATCATCACCATCTTCGTAGAACTCCATTTTTAGTCCTATTTCATTGTCTGGGCAACAACCAATGCAGTTGTAGCCTTCAATACCAATCCAAGGATTTTTAATTTTTTTCATGTTTTTTTGGTTTTGTATTTTGCAGTTTTATTGCGGACGCGGCACGCCGTGTCCCTACTCTTTTTTAGGCGATTAATGTTTCCTCGCTGATAATTTAAGCAAGTTTGGTCGCCTCTTGTTTGCACATTAGTTCCTTTTAAACAAATTTTTAAATGAGAAACTTTCTTTTATTGTTTTGGTTTCTGTTTCTACAGGAAGTTGAATAATAGGAATATTTTTTTCTTCTCTTTCTGAACGGAATAGCACTTTAAGCGCAAATTGTGTTGAAATAAGTGGAAGAAATGCTCTTCTATGGTGTTTTTTTATTACAATTAACTCAGCATCGCTATTTGTAATATACTCAGAAATAGCAGTACTTGCACTAGATTGGTCATCATAAACCAGTGCCTTAGAGGAAATATTTACAGAAGGATACGCTTCTACAAGTGTGTTTACATATTGACCATCTGTTGTGATATTTTCATTTTCCTTTACACTATGTATTATATTAAGTGACTTATTATCAATAGGAAAAATAGTTGATAAAAGGTCTATATGCTCCAAATCGTGCATAGATTTTAAGCTAGAAGCATACGCTATTTTATTTAATGTAGTAATATCATCGCTTGAAAAAGACTCTGGAATTGCCAAAACAGGTCTTTCTGTTATTCTCATCACCTCTGAAGTAACACTACCAATAAGGTCTTGAATTTTCTTTTCGTTTGTACGAGTACACATTATTATAAGGAATGCCTGTTGTTTTTCAGCATATTGTGCAATTTTGGTTTCAGGCACGCCTTTTTTCACAACTATACGGTATGAAACCTTATTAGGAACAGGGTTTAGTTTTTCAATGGTTGTTTTAATTTTTTCTGGGTCAAATTCGCTTTGACTTTCTTTTAAAACGTGTAGAAAAACAATTTCTTTACCTATTTTATGTGCTAGGTTAAATCCCACTTTCACTGCCTTAAATGCAGTTTCAGTCATATCAAAAGGGATTATTATATTTCCAAAATCAGATTTCATTTAGTAAAATTTTAAATGCGTTATACAAAATTACATTAATTTCAACACAATACAAAAAATATTTTAAAAATTTAATCGTAAAATACTCGCTGCGCTCGGTTGCACACCCTGTCGGGCGTGCCCTTGATGGGAACTTTATACAGGCGTCGCCGTAATGCTTCGCATTACTCTGACACCTGCCTACAAATAAGAACTCACACCCTACGGGCGTGAAAAAATTGCTAACTTCTAACTCCTAACTTCTAACTAATTACTATCTTTGTGGTCAAAATAAAAATTTATTACGGCGATGACAGCAAATAAAGAACAAATAAAAGGAATTATTGACAGTTTCAATCTGCCAGACTTTAGTAAAGCAACCATTAGAGAAATCGTTGGTATAGGTAAAAAAATAGAAGCAGAAACAGGTATGCGCATGGCTCGCATGGAAATGGGTGTGCCAGGTGTACCAGCATCAGAAATTGGTGTAAATGCTGAAATAGAAGCACTTAAACGTGGTGTAGCATCAGTCTATCCTACTCTAGAAGGCGAAAAAGCACTTAAAGAAGAGTCTTCTCGTTTTATAAAAGCATTTATAGGTGTGGATGTGGCTCCAGAATGTTGTGTGCCTGCAGTTGGCTCTATGAATGGCGTGTTTGCAGCGTTTACAGTGTGTGGTCAATGCGACCCTAAAAAAGATACTGTACTATTTATCGACCCAGGTTTCCCAGTACAAAAAATGCAACTTCAAGTTTTAGGATATAAATCTGAAAGCTTCGACGTGTACGATTATCGTGGCGAAAAACTTCAGGCAAAACTAGAAAGTTACCTAGAAAAAGGAAATATTTGTGCTATTATTTACTCAAATCCAAACAATCCTTCTTGGGTATGCCTAACAGAACAAGAACTTGAGATAATTGGCTCTGCAGCAACTAAATATGACGCAATTGTAATTGAAGACCTTGCATATTTTGCAATGGACTTCCGCAAAGATCTAAGTCATCCATTCGAAGCTCCATACCAGCCAACAGTAGCTCGCTATACCGACAATTATTTGCTTATGATTTCTGGCTCAAAAGCATTTAGTTATGCAGGTCAACGTATAGGTATTATTGCAATGTCTAACGGCATTTACAGAAGAAAATATGCAGGATTGAAAGCTCGTTACGGAGTAGATGAATTTGGTAATGTACTTATTAGTAGAGTTTTATATTGTCTTTCTGCAGGTGTTACCCACTCTACTCAATATGCTATGGCTGCAATGCTAAAAGCAGCAAACGACGGTGAATTCAACTTCCTTGAAAGCGTAAAAACATACGGTGAAAAAGCTGCAGTGCTTAAGAAATTCTTCCTTGAAAATGGTTTCCATTTGGTTTATGACAAAGACCTAGACGAAGACATTGCAGATGGTTTCTACTTCACAGTTGGTTATAAAGATATGACTGGTGTAGAACTTATGTATGAACTTTTCTTCTATGGAATTTCTGCCATTGCACTAGACACCACAGGTAGCAAGCAACAAGGTCTACGTATTTGTACTTCTTTTGTCGACCCTACTATGTATGACGAGATTGAAGAAAGAATTAAAGAGTTTCATAAAGACCACTAATTTCATAGTTAGGAGTTAGGAGTTAGGCGTTAATTCTTAAAATCTAACAACCAATTTATAATTAAAAGGTTAATTTTATTACAAATTTGTTACTAAAATTCCTTTAAAACTTACAAAATCTAAGGTTTTGAAATATAAATCTTAGATTTTTAGTATTTTATCCTTAAAAAACATAGTTTTATATACATTATTAAATTAAAAAGTTGTACCTTTGTACTCCTTAAAAAAATAAAAAAATTATGGCAAAGATTAAAGGTGCTGTAGTAGTTAATACCGAACGTTGTAAAGGTTGTGAGCTATGTGTTGTAGCTTGCCCACTAAAGGTGTTGACTATGTCTAAGCAAGTGAATTCAAAAGGTTATCGTTACGCAGAAATGGCTAACGAAGATGAATGCATCGGTTGTGCAAGCTGTGGTATTGTTTGCCCTGATGGTTGTATTTCAGTTTATAAAGTAAAACTCGCATAATTATGAATGAAGAAGTAAGATTAATGAAAGGCAACGAAGCTTTAGCAGAAGCTGCTATTCGTTGCGGATGCGATGGTTATTTTGGTTATCCTATTACTCCACAATCAGAAGTAATGGAAACTTTAATGGCGCTTAAACCTTGGGAAACTACTGGTATGGTGGTTCTTCAAGCAGAAAGTGAAACCGCTTCTATTAACATGGTATATGCTGGTGCAGGTTGTGGTAAAAAAGTAATGACTTCTACCTCTAGTCCTGGTTTCAGCCTAATGCAAGAAGGTGTTTCTTATATAGCAGGTGCAGATATTCCTGCATTAGTGGTAAACGTGATGCGTGGTGGTCCTGGTCTTGGTACTATCCAACCTTCACAAGCAGACTATTTCCAAACTGTTAAAGGTGGTGGTCACGGCGACTATCGTCAAATCACACTAGCACCAAACAGTGTTCAAGAAATGGCAGACTTCGTGCCACTAGGTTTTGAACTTGCATTTAAATACAATATTCTTACTGTGATTTTGGCTGACGGTCTTATCGGTCAAATGATGGAAAAAGTGGTTCTTCCTCCTTTCCAACCTCGCAGAACAGAAGAAGAAATTCGCAAAGAATGTCCATGGGCTTCTCTTGGTAAAACAGAAGATCGTGCACGCAACGTGATTACATCACTAGAACTTCAACCAGAACCAATGGAACGCAGAAACATTGCGCTTCAAGAAAAATATGCTACAATTGCAGAAAACGAAGTTCGTTTTGAAGAAATCGAAGCAGCAGATGCAGAATATCTATTCGTAGCATTTGGTTCTGCAGCTCGTATCTGCCAAAAAGCAGTGGAAATTGCTCGCGCACAAGGTATTAAAGTAGGTCTTCTACGTCCTATCACTTTATTCCCATTCCCAACTAAACGCATTCAAGAATCTCTATCTCACGTTAAAGGTATTCTTTCTGTAGAATACAACGCTGGTCAAATGATAGAAGATATTCGTTTAGCAGTGGAAGGAAAAGTTCCTGTAGAACACTTTGGTCGTATGGGTGGTATCGTTCCTACTCCAGATGAAGTAGTTGATGCCCTAAAAAGTAAAATTATAAAATAAACAGTCATGACAAAACAAGATATAATCAAACCAGAAAATTTGGTTTATTCAAAACCAAAACTTCTAAATGACAATACCATGCACTATTGTCCTGGTTGTAGTCACGGTGTGGTACATAAATTAATAGCAGAAGTGATTGAAGAAATGGGACTAACTGAAAATACTATCGGTGTGTCTCCTGTAGGTTGTGCCGTGTTTGCATACAACTACATTGATATCGACTGGCAAGAAGCTGCTCACGGTCGTGCACCAGCCATTGCAACTGCTATCAAACGTCTATTACCAAACAAATTAGTTTTCACATACCAAGGTGACGGCGACTTAGCTGCTATCGGTACTGCAGAAACTATTCACGCTGTAAACCGTGGTGACAATTTAGCAATGATTTTCATCAACAACGGTATTTATGGTATGACAGGTGGTCAAATGGCTCCTACTACCCTAGAAGGTATGAAAACAGCTACTTGCCCATACGGTCGTGATTTTGAATTAAACGGATATAACTTACCTATTTCTAACCTTTTAGCTCAACTAAGAGGTGCTCGTTATGTAACACGTCAAAGTGTTCATACTGCAGTTGCTGTACGCAAAACTAAAGCAGCCATCCGCAAAGCATTTGAAAATGCACTTTCTCCAGAGAAAAAAGGTGCATCTTTCGTAGAAGTAGTTTCTACCTGCAACTCTGGTTGGAAAATGTCTCCAGCTGCAGCAAATGATTGGATGGTAGAAAATATGTTTAAAGAATATCCATTAGGTGATTTGAAAAACGAATAAAAAGCAAAGATTATGACACAAGAAATTATCATAGCTGGATTTGGTGGACAAGGTGTCCTTTCTATGGGTAAAATTTTAGCTTACTCTGGCTTAATGCAAGACAAAGAAGTGAGCTGGTTGCCTGCTTACGGTCCAGAACAACGTGGTGGTACTGCCAACGTAACAGTTATTATAAGTGACGAAAAAATCTCTTCACCTATTCTTAACACATACGACACAGCTATCATCCTAAACCAACAATCTTTAGACAAATTTGAATCTAAAGTAAAACCTGGTGGTAACCTAATTTATGATCCATACGGTATCACTACCCCTCCTACTCGCACAGATATCAATATCTACAGCATCGATGCTATGGATACTGCACTTGCAATGGGAGCTGCAAAATCATTCAATATGATTATCCTAGGTGGTCTTTTAAAAATTTGTCCTATCGTAGAACTTGAATACGTGATGCTAGGTCTTAAAAAATCTCTTCCATCACGTCACCACCACCTTCTACCTCAAAATGAAGAGGCAATCAAGAAAGGTATGGAAATCATAGTAAAACAATAATTAGTTTTACAATATTAAGAATAAGAAGGTTGACTTTTTATAGGTCAACCTCTATTTCTTAGAAGTACAAATATTAAATAATATTATAGTAATAAACCACACCTCTTATGATGTGACCCCCGAAAGTTGGACGGTTAACATTATTAAGAGGCAACTTTAGATTGGTATAAAGCTCGGTATTTTACCGGGCTTTTTCCATTTAGCCTCAACTTAATTCTATCGTTATTATAATATCTTATATACTTCACAAGTTCCTTCTTGAACTGTTCTATACTGTCCCATTCTTGAACGTATAGTAATTCAGATTTCATAAGACCAAAAAAGTT
>JAZQZD010000015.1:0-172261 GCA_045633865.1 Candidatus Enterocola sp. | reverse complement strand
AAGAGTTTGGAATATAGTATTTATTTGAGAATCTGTTTTTTCTTTCCATTGAATCATAAGCAGTTGGTTGTGTTCAATGTTCTCAATGCGGTTGAATAGTTGGTTATTAGCTAGTATGGAATGTCGCATAGCAACGAAAGCACGCATTATTTCGATATTAACACGGATTGCAGTTTGCGAGTTTAATACACCACTCAACATAGCGATCCCATTTTCGGTAAAAGCATTTGGTAATTTTCTCGCTCCCATGATTATAGAATTGGAAGTCGCATTTTGCGTCATCCAATTGGAAGTCACAATTTGTGACTTCCAATTTTCAAATTCCTCTTTATTAAGCTGAAACATAAAATCCTCAGGAAACCTCTCAATATTCCTTTTTACAGCTTGGTTGAGTACCTTGGTCTCCACTCCATACAGGCGTGCCAAGTCGCGGTCAAGCATCACTTGCTTCCCTCTAATGTTTAAGATCAGGTTTTCAATGTTCTCTAATGGAGTTTGCGCACAGGTTAATACCTCTTTCTCTGCAGTTTGCTTTGCTTGTAAATCAGTTTTCATAATTAGTAAATAAATTTCTAATTCTTTTATCAAGAATTAAGTTTAACAATAAAGTTTCAATCTCTCACATTCTCACTTTACTTCTTTGGCAGTGGGGTCTACCTCTCGTACATCTTTATTCAGCAGTGATGCAAAGGTAGTGAAAATTGGCGAATAGAGAAAAAGTAAAAGAAAATTTATCTAAAAATTTGTAAAATTTCAAACGAATGCGTAATTTTGCATTATAAGTCCACGTCGTATTTTATAGGAGTATAAAGGGTGGGCTTGTTTTAAAGTATTAATAGGCGTCTTTAGTGACGCTTTGTAGTGGTCTACAGGAATCTCGCAAATTCTATCACAAATCACTTACAAAGCAACAAAGATGTCCTACGGGTATGTATATATAGGTGTAGTATGTCCTTACTATGCCTACTACATACGGCGTGGGCTTCGTGTTGCTAGTTCTTGATTTGTGGGCAATGCGAGAGCCTCTGTAGCGGAACTGCAACAATGGAGTCCCGCTTTTTTTATATCCTGTGGGCAAATTGTTAATAATGCTCATAGGATTTTATTTTTTTTGCTCAAATTGAGTTTACCTTTTGGTAAGAATGAGGGATATAGGAATAAAAAATAGAAATATGATAGTATTAGGAGTTATATTGATCTTTTTGGGCGGATATATTTTCGCTGTTGGTGAGAATGATGAAGGGTGTTTGACTATGATTATAGGAGCAATAATCAATTTTGCTGGTTTTGGTCTGGTAATCGCAGGGTTCTAAAACAAAAATAAAAAAGCTTATATATATTCATGAAATAACACAATACTAACTTTAAAAATTAAATTATTATGGCAGGACAAGGTTTAAAATACAATGTTGACATTGTAATGTGTATAGACACAACTGGTTCTATGGGTAGTTTGCTTAACACAGTAAAAACTAATGCTCTTAAGTTTTATCCAGATCTTAAGAAAGCTTGTGAAGAAAAGGATAAAAATATCGATCAATTACGTATCAAGGTAATTGACTTTAAAGATTACAATGCAGATGGTGCAGATGGTATGCATGAAACAGAATTTTATAATATCCCAGACCAAGAGGATAGTTTTAAAACTTATGTCAACAATTTAACACCAGATGGAGGTGGGGATGAACCAGAGAATGGTTTGGAAGCTGTTGCGTTAGCTATTAATTCCGATTGGACTAAGGGAGGTGATAGACGTCGTCATATTGTTATTGTATGGTCTGATGCTTCTGCTCATCCATTAGAAAGTGAAATAACAAAGAATAGTTTTTATCCAAAGAATATGCCTGCTGATTTTAATGAACTTACAGATTGGTGGGAGGATGAACAAGGTGGAAAAATGAATAAATCAGCAAAACGACTTCTTATTTTTGCACCTGATGCAGCTCCATGGACTGATATGGGATTAAATTTTGCGAATGCAATACATTTTCCAGCTAGAGCAGGAGAAGGATTAAATGATGTTGATTATCAAACGATTTTAGCTTCTATAGTTAATTCTATTTAATAATATTCAGGCAGGAGTATTGGTTTTGAATACTCCTGTTTTTCTTTTACTACATAATTATGAGAAAAATATTTAGGTGTATTTTTTCTATATGTAATAAATTGAAAAAGTATTACTCTAAAGAAAATACTACAACAATGATAGATTTAAAGAAACAGAATAATTTTTTGTGTATAAATGTTCCCAAAAAAGAAGCAAAGGGAGAGGATGCAAATCCAATAGTATTACAACTTGGGGATACGGTTGCTGTAGGTGTATTTGATGGAATGGGAGGTGCAGGTGCAACAGAATATGTGACAATAAATGGAACTCATACAGGGGCTTATATTGCATCAAGAGAAGTAAAAAAAACAGTAGAAGATTATATGCGTTCTGCTAATTGCGTTATAAATTCACAAGAACTTACGAGTGTTATTCAAAAAAAATTGACAGATTGTGTTGTCTCTTTGGGTATTAAGCCGTCTGGTTTGAGAAGTTCTATAATTAAAACATTACCTACTACATTAGCGTTTGTTATAGCAAAAAAAGAAGAGAAAAACACAAATATAAAAAGTTATTGGTGCGGAGATTCTAGGAACTATATATTAACAAAAACAGGGTTGCAACAAATATCAATTGATGATTTGGTAAATCCTCAAGACCCATTAGAAAATTTACGGAATGATGAGGCTTTATCTAATTGTGTATCACAAGATAAATCTTTTAAGATAAATGAGAAAGAGGTAGTAATAAGGGAAGAACCTTCTGCGATTATCTCTGCAACAGATGGGTGCTTCGGTTATCTATCTACACCAATGCATTTTGAATATATTTTATTAAAGTCATTAAATAAAGCAAATGACTGTGAAGATTGGAAAAAACTAATAGAAGAAGAGTTGGTCCCAATCTCTGGAGATGATTTTTCATTAGGATTGGTTCTAATGGATGTGTCTTTTGAAGAATGGAAAATTTTGATGCAAGGCCGTTTAGATACAATTACAAGTAAATATATTGATGTTTATCAAAATAAAAAATATGCTATTGATGAAGCAGAAAGAAAATTAAAAGAAGCTCATGAAAATTTACATAATAGTGTTACTAAATTGTGGGAAGATTATAAAAAAGACTATATGAAACTGTAATATTGAACAATATGAAAGGAGACATAATAAATGGATATATGCTAACAACTGATTGGAAGGTTGTTGGTGGAATGAGTGAAATTGCTTTTGCTAGTAAAAATGGCAAAGAGTGGTTTATAAAGAAATTTATCGCTCCAAAATATCCAACTCCAGAAAGTCCTGGGAGTGACAGAATTAAGGCACAGAAAAAGAAAAATTGCGAAGAATTTGAGTTACGTCAAAAGGAATTAAATAGACGTATAGGTTCAAAATGTGGGTTGGGTGGAAACTTGGTATATGCTGTTGATTTTTTTAGAGTAGAAACTTGTTATTACAAGGTAACAGAAAAAATAGATATATCATCTATCTCAATTGGTGAAATTTGTAGTTTAGGTTTTAAAGAGGTGATGATTATATTAAAAAGTCTTGTGCATAGTCTTAGAATTATGCATAAAGAAAATATAGTTCATGGTGATTTGAAACCAGATAATATATTGATAAAGATTACTAAAACAGGCAATTATACTACAAAATTAATAGATTTTGATGATAGTTATTTCTCTTCTGCACCACCAAAAGATAGAGAACAGGTGGTAGGGACTCCAGAATATTATTCACCTGAATTATTTGATTATATATCTGATGAGGATGAAGAAGTTTTAGGTTCTGTATTAACAATTAAATCAGATATTTTTGCATTGGGTGTTATATTCTCAGAATATCTAACAGGTTCTAAACCAATCATACCAGAGAAATTTTCAGGTACGTATAATGCAGTAAAAAATGGAGCTTCAATTAAATTTAAAAGTTCTAAGCATCTTACGCCATCTTTGAAAGAGTTACTCATTAGTATGTTGCAGTTAGATGCAGAAAAACGACCTACTATAGATGAGATTGCTAGTACATTAAGGAATTTAAAAGATGAATCAACAGGAGATGATTTCGAGCATAGAACAAGTTCAGAGAAATCTATAATATGCAAATTTGTCTCAAGAAAATGTGAAGATGGTAACATTGAATTAGAATGGGAAGTATTAAATGCAAAAGAAGTTAGAATTAATAGAGGTTTCCCACTACCAAAGATTGGAAAAAAGAAATTCAAATATGAGGAATCTTATGTTTTGACAGCACTATCAGAAGATGGTACTAGAACAGAGGAAACTATTTCTCTTGCGGAATTAAAACCCAAAACTGATACACCAGTAATAGAAACTAGTGGTGGAACCCGTCTTAGAGGTTTAGGACTGGGTATCGCTAAAAAATCATAAATTATTATGGGTAAATGGATTTGTAATAATTGCGAAACAATTAATGACGATAAATATTCAATTTGTGAGGTGTGTGATGCACATGCTCCTTTTATAACTGATTTTTCTTACGATTGTACAGATTTATCTAAACCATTACTATGTCAATGGGAAATAAAGGATGTTAATCAACAATGGATACAAATTGATGATGGGGAGAAAAAGGAGATAGCAGAGAACTTTTATTATGTTCCAATAAAGAAGAGTTGTATGGTGCATATAATAGGGAATAATGATATAGCTACAAGGTCATATAGTTTTCCTATTATAATTAACAAACCAACAATTAAAATATTTGATAAGGAAGAAAAGAATATTTATGAGGATCAATTAGTTACATTAAATTGGGAAATACAAAGTGCAGAAGAATGTTTTATTAATGATACAAAGGTTCAAGTAAAAGGTCTGGAAACTTTCCCGGTGCAAAAAAAATATGTGTTAACTGCAAAGAATTCAGAGGGAGTAGTAACTAAGACTATCAATATAAATCCTTACAATGTTCCTGAAATATCATTTACTACTACTAAAAGAAAAATTAAGGACAACGATGCATCGGGAGTTACATTAAAATGGAATATTACTAATGCAAAAAAAGTAAAGTTATTATGTTCTTCTGAAGAAAAAGAAATTAAAGCAACAGGTCAGTTAAATCTTTGCCCTAAAAAAACTGAGACATACAATTTAGAAGTGATAGGATTAGACGGCAAAAGAAAATTTACAAAATCTTTAACAATTGACGTCTTCCCAGAAGCAACTTTTACATTTGAATCTGATAAGGAATATGTTTTCCCTACAATACCTTTTACGTTGACATGGGAAACTAAAAATGCAAAAAAGGTAGAATTAAATGGCAAACAGGTATCTGAAAGTGGGTCGGAAACGATAATAAATGGTATAGAAAAGGATGCAAAGTACACGCTTTCTGTAACTGATGAATTTGAAACAAAAACAAAAACTATTTTGGTAAAACAGATGCAGATACCTAAAATAGAGACGATATTAGTACCAGTTCCTAATATAATAAATGACTCTAATTTAAGTGTGAGTGTGAATTTACCGTTTTTGAAATTTGATCTGAAATCGTTAAGTTATGCAGATAACTCCCCAGCTAATTTTAATGAGAAAAAACATGAACAGTCTTCTGACAGGAAATTAACGTTCAAAAATCTTTTAAATTTATTAATAGTTTATATAAAGAAATTCAGTAAAAATGTTACTAAATAAGGTTGAAAACATAGAGAAAGTAGAAAGGAAGCCATCATATCTAACCCGCTTTTTGTGGTGGTGCGCTGGTGTAGATTCTGATTTGATGAAACAATGTACACACGAGTGGGCAAAGTATGCAAGTATGGGTGCTACAATTTTATTCACTGGTATGTTTGCATCTATTGCAGGGGGGTATGCTTTATATACAGTGTTTAGAGATGGAACTATAACTGAGATTGATACTACAGCTTTGTATTATGCGATTGCTTTTGGTATTTTTTGGGGATTAGTGATTTTCAATTTGGATAGATATATAATAACCACCTTTAAAAAATCTGCTTCTGAAAACATATTTGTTGGATTTTGTAAAGATTTCTTACATGCTATTCCTCGAATAATTTTAGCAATTATTATCGCTATAACTATATCTAAACCAATAGAGTTGAAGTTATTTGAGAAACGTCTTGCACAGGAAATTATTAATAATGAGCAAATTACCAAGATGAATAATGTAGAAACATATCATAAAATATATGATATTGATGGTCAAAATAGAGAAATACAAGCTGCAGATTCAACGAAAGCTAAATATGAAGAAGAAAAGAAAAATAAACCTGAAAATATTATAGAACTTGAGAGGGAACTAGATGAGAAAACATATAATAAGAAACAATTAGAAGCAGAACAATCAAATGCTCTAACAGAGAGAAGAAAAGTGTGGAATAAAGCTAATAATTTTAACTTAAGAAAAGATTCTGCAGGGGTCGCTCTACCTAAAGAATACGCAGATTTAAAGAAAGTTGCAAAAGTACAATATGATAAATGGAATAAAACTTATAAAGACAAAGGTAAAGACATAACAAAAATTAATAAAGAAATTAGTAGGCTAAAAGCAGAAATTGCAACAAAAAAGAATGATCATGAAGCACGTTATACAAAACTCATAAATGAAACAGAAGAAACTATAAAAGGTTTGGAAGAAAATCTTGCCAAATCAGAGAATAGCAAAGCTATAGAAATTGCCAAAGCGGATTCAATAGCACGTATAGCATATACTAATAATTTTGTTACACAATTAGAGGCTCTTAGTAGTCTTCAGAGAGCAGATTTAGAAGGTTTAAATCCGAATAATGAGAAAGACTTAGTAGTTATAAAGGAAAAAGAAGATGAAGCTCGAACCTTTGCAATGATAAGCTGGGCTATAACATTATTGTTTTTATGTATTGAATTGGCTCCAATGCTAGCAAAATTAATAACAGCAAGAGGTAGTTATGATGAATTAATTGATTTGGAAGAAAGCAAGCATAGACAAATTTGCGATACTTACAGAGATAAGTTACAAATTAATTATGAGTCAGAAATAAAGACACATAATGAAGAAAAACAAATACATTATACAGCAAATATAGAAACAAACCAAAAGGTAATGAATCAAATAGCTTCTGTTCAGATTGAATTATTAGAGAATGCTATAGAAGAATGGCGAAAAGAGGAACTAGCTAAGATAAAGGCAAATCCTTCACAGTACATAAAGAGTAATACATAATAAGAATATCTACAACATATTACTAGTTTGAGTATGAAAACTTTATTTGAAATATTTTTTTGTGCAGATTTAAAGATTCTTAGCAAATGTCATAAGGAAAAAGTGCAGTTTGCTAAGATAGAGATTCTGATTTTTGTAGTATCATTGGTTAGTGCATTCTTACTTAATAATGTAGTGTATGGTATTGTGGTATTCGCTTTATATAAATGGTTTCTTTCAAATCTGAATATAGCAATTAGTGATAAGCAATATGGTTTTCTAAAATGGTTATTAGGAACGTGTATAGCATTATATATAGCTCTTTTTGTGTCAACAAACAATCTACGTGCTTTAAATAGTTTATTATCATTAAATACCAATAGCATTGTAGAATTTATAGTAGTATTTGTTCCATCTGTAATTTTATTTTATGCTCCAATAAGATTTAAGTCTCAATCAGACTCGTTATATGCAAAATTATATAAGGAGGATCTTGATTTTCGTAATAAATTGGCTAAACAATATATGATAGGGAAACATGAAGCAGAACTTGACACAAAGAAAATGAATCAAACAATTGAAACTCTTTCTAATGAAAAGTATGTTGAAGAAATCTCAAATGAAATTGCTCAAGCAAGACTTAGATTAGCAAAGATGGCACTTGCAAAGTGGGAAGAGGAACAAAAAAAGAAAATAGAAAATAATATAAACGACTATATTAAAGCATAATCTTATGAAAATTCCAGGATTAACATTTTCATTAAAGCGTGCTATAGGGATTACCAAGGTAAAGCAACAAATAGCGAAGTCAACAGGTATACCTACTACTAAGCAAGGTTTAGAACGCAAAATTGGTGGAGCGATTTTTAAAGGGATTAAGAAATTATTTTAAATACATAATATGAAAATCAATTCCACACCTAAACGCATACTTGCTATGATATGTATTGGCATAGTGTTAGTATTTATATTTTATGCCATAGGTGTACCACATAATGCCATCGGTTCCCTTACTGGGGGCATTCTTTTTTTTGTGTGGATGTGCTTAGGCGGGAAGTGGTGGTAACTGTATATAGAGTACTTCTTATAACTCAAATATTATGAAAACTATAAAAATAATTATTATAACCATTCTACTAGTGGGTGTTGCACTTTTGGTAGTGGGGTTTCTGGTGCCACAGGATTTGAAGATGCCGGTGGTGGGGGCTACAACGAAGAGCTACAATCATCAGACTTTTTGGTATGAAGGGTGGGGATCTTCTGTTGTTCACAAAGGCGTGGATGTGTTTGCAAAGAAGGGTACACCGATTCATTCTTCAACATCTGGCATTGTGATTTCTACTGGTAACGGTCGTAAGAGTGGTAAGTTTGTGTTGGTGTTAGGACCAAAGTGGAGAATTCATTACTATGCACATATGGATAAAATTACTACAACTAAATATGCATTTGTAAACTCTGACACGCAAATAGGAACTGTTGGCAATACTGATAATGCAGCCACAACTCCTGCACATTTGCATTATTCTATAGTAACTCTTATTCCATATCCATGGCTCATAGACGACGCTCCTATGGGATGGCAAAAGATGTTTTATCTAAACCCGATTGAATATTTTTCAATGTAGAAATATACACCATCTGGCAATATACCGACCGTGGCAGAATAAACGGCATAAAACATTATTTTTTTTCAAAAAAAGCGTTTACCTTTTACCCCAAAATGGCATATATAGATAGAAACTAACATTAAACAATCAAAAAGCAACATCGTTATGAAAAAAACTATTTTAATTTTTTTGTCTTTGGCTATGTGGGGCATGGCAGGACAAGCGGCTGAGGTGAAGTCTAAAACTGATGTTAACCCTCAGAGTGCTGAGGCACAAACAGAAACAGGTAAGGAGATAGAGTACAATCTAGGCCAGGCAATTGAGTATATGGAACAAAAAGATTTTGATAAAGCCTTAGAATATCTAAATCTGCATTTGCAAAACAATCCAGCATCTTGTGAAGGTTATTTCTTAAGAACTATGATTAATAGAAATGAGGAGAGGTTGAACTTTGCATTGTCTGATATCAATAATGCTATAAAGTATTGGAAAAAAAATCTTGATATAAATGAATATTCTTTATATTGGTGGAGAGCGGCTGTTTATAATGATATTGAGATGTACGACAAGGCAGAAGCAGATTATACCAAGGCTTATAAGTCTGCTATGAAAATAAAAGATTATAGTGTAGCATCTGAAATATTGTTTGCTCGAGCAGAATTTTATTATAGTATAGGAAATTATGATAAGTCTGATGCCGATTATAAGTTTATGCTTAAAGAAAATGAACTAGACCAGAATGCTATGGTTGGTCTTGCTCGTAATATGATAGAACGTGGTGAGTATAAGCAGGCGATAGAACTATTAAATAAGTGTGAGAAGTTAAACGCTTCATATAGTGAGATTTATCGTTTCAGAATGGAAGCTTATGACAAACTAGGTGAAACTATCAAGGCGATAAATGATGTTATGTTATATATTGAAACTGCTGATAACGGGGTAGTTGGTAATATTTATAACATTCTTGATAAGAATTTGGAATATTCTTTATCTGCTGCTAAAATGAAGTTTGCAGAAACTAATAATGCTTATTATAAAAATCTAATAGTTTACATCTATAGGACCAAACACGATTATGTAAATGCAATTGTTGAGTACAATAAAATCGAGAAAGAATATGGCCCTACTGAAACTCTCTATTATTACAGATCTAATTGTTATAATTCAATTGGAGATGTGGATAAAGCTGTTGAAGACATTACAAAATGTATAGAAATGAATGATGGAAAAGATTTTTATGACTTAGCAACACGTGCAGATTATTATAGAACAGCAGGAAAATACGATGAAGCTATAGCTGATTATAAATTGGCATCTGAGTTGAACCCATTGCATATCTTTCCTTATTATCAACTAGGTTGGTGCTACGAACTAAAAGGAGATGATAAAACTGCAATGGAATACTACAACAGAGGTATTGCAATAGATAAAAACTACCCATATATTTTCCTAATGAGAGGCGAGCAATATCTTAAACATGGTGAAGTGGCACTTGCTAATGCAGATTTCAATGAGGTGTTGGCAAAGGATACTTTGGTAACAAAGGGTAGTTGTCGTCATTTTGCATTATTATTTTTAGGTAAAAATGAAGAGGCAATTGAGTGGATGAATAAGATAATAGAATTGAACCCTAATGATGCTGGTTCTTATTATGATAAAGCTTGTCTGCTTTCTAGAATGGGAAAAATAGAGGAAGCTATTGCAACGCTACGTATATCTCTTGAAAAAGGATTTCGTGCACTTGTTCATATAGAACGCGATGACGACATGGATGCCATTCGAAACCATCCAGATTTTATCTCACTCATAGACGAATACAAACAAAAACCTATATTGGTACCGTAAAATGAAAAGAGGGGAGACTTTTAATAAGCTCCCCCTTTTTTTATCCCTTCCTCACTTCCATCACGCAGTCTTTGCAGTTGAAGTGAAGACGTAGGTAGTAGTTTTTGTGAATGAGGAATAGGGGTTCGTTTATCGGTGGCTGAGCTTGTCGAAGCCCGGTGCCCTTCGTACACGCTCCCAACGCAAATCGGATGCAGTGCTTGCAAAACATCAAGGTGGCATCGTCTTTTGGTTCTACTTCAAAGGCGCGAGCCGACACTTTTGCACCATGGTCGTAGTAAAACTCCATTGCCTTGGCGTTAGCAATGTTATTTAAATAGCTATCGCTAACAAGTGGAAACTCTATATTGTTTTTAGTAGGTAAAATACTTGGCGAAGGTAGTGGCTTGCTTGTTTTTAAAACAAGTTCTTCGCATAGTGTTCTGCGGATATTTCCTAAAATAGATGCAGGGAAGAAAAAGCAAGTGTCAACAGTCACTTCTTCTGCCTCAAAAATGCTATCTCCAAGTTTGCTAAGTTGGGTAGAAATATAAGCCGAAGGGTCTTTTTGAGCCTTGTCTAGTTCGCCATCGTAAACATATTCAGCTACATGCTCGCCGAATGAAAAATGGAATGTTTTGTCGTTCACAGCAATGTTTATCTTTATTTTTCTCTTGGCACTTTCCACTCCCAAAACCTTGTTAAACGCCTCGTCGTTGTTTCTATAAACCTTGTCGCCAACAGCAATTTTCACACTCTCCGCTGAGGTGATAAGATTGCCATTTGCAGTGTTTGCTCTGAAGCCTTCAAGTTCGCCACGACTGTTTACAAAACAAAAACCGTCGCCATTGTTGAGTGTATGAGAAGTTTTCAGCCAAATCTTTTTGCCATCCACTTTGCTCACTGTACCAATAGGCTCGCCAAAAGACTTTGGACTCACAGGTTGGAATATATAGTTTTGTCTTCCGTTCAAGAAAAACGAAGTAAATCCTCTGTTGAAACTCTTGTATGGATTTGGCTCAAAAGTATATGTGCACTCGCCAAAAGATTGTTTCTGAAATTGTGGTCTAGACTTAAGCGCCTCGTCAATCTTGCCTCTATAATACGCCACAATATTCTTCACGTATGAAATATCCTTCAATCGCCCCTCAATCTTAAACGACCTCACACCAGCATCAATCATTTCACCCACATGAGAAGACGCATTGAAATCTTTTAGCGAAAGCCAATGTTTCTTGCCCAATGAATGTCCTTCTCTGTCTTGCAAATCAAATTGCAAACGGCAAATCTGCGCGCATTCGCCTCTGTTGGCACTTCTGCCTGTAAGTGCCTGGCTTACATAACATTTCCCGCTATAACTAACGCAAAGCGCTCCGTGCACAAATGCCTCTAGGCGAACAGAAGTGTTTTTATGAATGTGTGAAATCTCCTCCAAACTCAACTCACGTGCTAGCACCACTTGCTCACAGCCAATGCTCTCCCAAAAATTCACCTTTTCCAGCGTGCTATTTTCAGCCTGAGTGCTAGAGTGTATTGCGATAGGAGGTAGGTCTAGTTTAAAAATAGAAGTATCTTGAACAATAAGTGCATCTACACCTATTTTGTGTAACTTGTGAATAAGTGCTTCTGCCTCAGCAAGTTCCTCATCGTATATGATAGTGTTTACTGTAACATAGATTCTCGCTCCATAGCAATGAGCAAATTTTACCAACCTCTCAATATCCTCAATGGTATTAGATGCAGAAGACCTTGCACCAAACTTTGGCGCACCAATATAAACCGCATCAGCACCATGTTTTATTGCCTCAATGCCAGTTTCTGCATTTTTTGCAGGAGCTAGTAGTTCTATATTCACTTCGTTCATACCGCAAATTTACTGATAAATCTTTATTTAAACACTTTAACATTTAATTTTAACTTTTTAAAATATAGAATTGTGCTATGCTTTTACAATTATCTATCTTTGCGTTTGTAAATTTCAAACGTGTGAAACTAAACATTAATAATATGAGTCAAGTAGTAGACATTAGAGAATTAAATGCTCGCATAGAGCAAAAAAGTGCCTTTATAGATGTACTTACCATGGGCATGGATAAAGTAATCGTAGGTCAAAAACACTTAGTAGAATCTTTGTTAATAGGCTTGTTGTCAGATGGTCACGTACTTCTAGAAGGTGTGCCAGGTCTAGCGAAAACATTAGCAATCAAAACTTTAGCACAACTTGTAGATAGCAAATATAGCCGTATCCAATTTACTCCAGACCTTCTACCAGCCGACGTTTTAGGTACTATGATTTATAGTCAAAAAAATGAAGAGTTCGTAGTGAAAAAAGGTCCTATTTTTGCAAACTTCGTACTTGCCGACGAAATCAACCGTGCTCCTGCAAAAGTGCAATCTGCTCTACTAGAAGCCATGCAAGAGCGTCAAGTGACCCTAGCAGATACTACTTACAAACTAGACGAACCATTCCTAGTGCTTGCTACACAAAACCCTATTGAACAAGAAGGTACATATCCATTACCAGAAGCGCAAGTAGACCGTTTCATGCTTAAAGTTGTGGTTTCTTATCCACGTCTTGAAGAAGAACGCCTTATCATTCGTCAAAACATTGGTGCAAAACCAGAACCAATCAAACCTCTTCTTAAAGCAGAAGAAATTATCGAAGCACGCAAAGTGGTTCGTGAAATCTACCTAGACGAAAAAATCGAAAAATACATCCTTGATATTGTATTCGCTACTCGCGACCCACAAGCCTACGGCCTAACAGACCTTAAAGGTATGATTGCATTCGGTGGCTCTCCTCGTGCATCTATCAGCCTTGCTTTAGCAGCTCGCGCTTACGCCTTCATCAAACACCGTGGTTATGTGATTCCAGAAGACGTGCGTGCCGTATGTCACGATGTGCTTCGTCACCGTATCGGCCTAACTTACGAAGCCGAAGCGAATAATATTACAACAGAGGATGTGATTTCAGAGATTCTAAATATTGTCGAAGTACCTTAATGAGAGCGTTTTTAAAGGGTGCTTTTGTCGTTGCCCTTGTCTTCGAAATCCTCATTTACGTTTAGTAAACTCCGGTTTCTCAGACTTCGGGACGCCTAAAAATCCCTCCTTTAAAATTCACTCTCAGAGAATATATGGCCCAATTGCCTAACAATTTCTAATTCCTAACTGTTAGAAGTGGAAACAACTGAATTATTAAAAAAAGTACGTCAGATTGAGATTAAAACTCGTGGGCTTTCGCAAAATATCTTTGCGGGACAATACCACTCTGCCTTCAAGGGTAGGGGTATGGCATTCTCCGAAGTGCGTGAGTATCAAGTTGGCGACGACATTAGAAATATAGATTGGAACGTGACAGCGCGTTTCAATCACCCTTTCGTAAAGGTATTTGAAGAAGAACGAGAACTTACCTTTATGCTTCTTGTAGATGTGTCGGGAAGTAGCGATTTTGGAACCACAACCCAAACAAAACGTTCTGTTATTACCGAACTAGCAGCTACTCTTGCATTCTCTTCTCTTCAAAACAACGATAAGATAGGGGTGATTTTCTTCTCAGACAAGATTGAGAAATTTATTGCTCCGCAAAAAGGTAAAAAACACGTTTTATACATCATTCGTGAGCTTATAGAGTTTAAACCAGAAAGTAACAGAACAGACGTGTCTGTGGCATTGGAATATTTTAGAAATGTGATAAAGAAACGTTGCACAGCGTTCCTTATTTCAGACTTTATTGCTCCAGACTTTGAAAAACCGCTTATGGTGGCATCAAATAGACACGACCTTGTAGCTGTGCAGGTTTACGACCCAAAAGACACAGAAATTCCAAATGTGGGTTGGGTGAAAATGATAGACTCAGAAACAAATGAAACTGTTTATGTAGATACTTCAAGTAGTGATGTGCGTATGCATTATAAAGATAAATGGAATAAACAACAAGCTACAATAAAGAAGAATTTCCAAAAAAATAATGTGGATATGGTTTCTATAAGCACCGACGATGATTATGTGAAAGCACTTATTAACTTATTTAGAATGAGGGGGTAATATGAAGAAAATCTTTTTGTCTATATTTTTATTCTTTGCACTTGTCAATATCACATTAGCAGGAGAGATTTCTGTGAGAACATCTATCGAACCTTCTGAAATTTTAATTGGCGAGCAAGCGAGTTTAAAAATTGAACTCACACAAGATAAAGACGATAAAGTTTCATGGCCACAATTTTCAGATACCATTGCAACAAATGTTTCTATAATAGAAAAGTTGGCCACAGATACAATTTCGCTGCCAGATAATAGAATTTCTATCACCTCAGAATATATAGTATCTTCATACGATAGTGGTTTTTATTATATCCCAGAGTTTGTATTTGAAACTACATCACAAAAAGTTACTTCAAATCCTGTTGGATTAACAGTAAATACTGTTCAAGTAAACGAACAAACAGATGATATCCATGCCGAAAAGGAAATTATGTCTGCTCCTTTTTCTTGGATAGAACTTGCTCAATGGAGTGGTATAGGATTAGCTATTATATTAATAATTGCTATTATAGTACTACTTCTTATGAGATTTGTTTTCAAAAAGAAAGTAACAATTATACCAGAAGAGCCTGAAGTAATTTTACCTGCTCACGTGGTGGCTTTGGAGAAACTGGAACAAATTAAAACAGAAAAAATCTGGCAACAAGGTCAAATTAAGCAGTTTTATACTCAATTAACCGATGTTATCCGTGAGTATTTGTCTCGTGCATATAGCATAAATGCAATGGAAATGACCACAGACGAAATTGTGGCATTGGTTAAGAAAAATAAAGACTTAGATGAGATAAGAATAGTTCTAAAAGAGATGCTAGAACTATCAGATTTGGTGAAGTTTGCTAAATTTATTCCACTAGAAAATGAAAATGAAAAAGCGGTGTTAGACGCTTTCATGATAGTGGAAAAAACTACAAAAGAACCTGAAGTAGAAGAAAAACAAGAAACAGAAAAAACATCTGAAGAATGATAACATTTGCAAATCCATGGTACCTTTTGCTGTTGTTGCTAATCCCTGCAATTATTGCATATTATGTTTATAACAGAAAAAGACTAACTGCAGAAATAAGATTTTCTTCTGTAGAAGTCTTTAAATCCATGCCTAAAACATACAAGCATTATTTACGCTATTTGCCTCTTGCTCTACATATGTTGGCTTTAGCTGCATTAATTATTGCTATAGCGCGCCCTCAAAAGAGCGACAGTTGGAGCAATCAAACCACAGAAGGTATAGACATTATGATGTCTGTGGATATATCTTCAAGTATGTTGGCAGAAGATTTAAAACCTAATAGATTAATTGCTGCGAAAAAAGTGGCAACAGAGTTTATATCTTCACGTCACAACGATAATATTGGTTTAGTGGTGTTTGCTGGCGAGAGTTTTACTCAATGTCCACTTACCATAAATCATGCAGAACTTATCAATTTGCTTAACGGTATTGAAAGTGGAATGATAGAAGATGGTACTGCTATAGGTTCTGGACTTGCTACTGCAGTGAACAGAATTAAAGACAGCAAAGCAAAGTCTAAGGTTATTATTTTGCTTACAGATGGTTCAAACAACCGTGGACAAATTTCACCAGCTACAGCAGGAGAAATTGCGAAAAGTTTTGGCATTAGGGTTTATACAATTGGTGTAGGTAGTCGTGGTATGGCACCTTATCCATTCCAAACCCCATATGGTGTGCAATATCAAGATGTAGAAGTAGATATCGACGAAGCTAGCCTTAAAAGTATAGCAGAACAAACTGGAGGTATTTATTTTAGAGCTACAGATACCAAAAGTTTAGCTTCTATTTATAAAGAAATAGACCAATTGGAGAAAACGAAGATTCAGGTAAAAGAATTTAGCAAAAAAGAAGAGTTGTATCATTGGTTTATTTTAGCGTTAGTTATCTGTCTGATTGCTGAGATAACATTAAGAAATACAGTGTTTAAATCTATTCCATAACGTATTATGTTCAGATTTGCTCGTCCAGAATATCTTTATCTATTAGCATTAGTACCTGTTTTGATAGGATTTTTCTACTATGCTTTAATTATAAAGTCAAAGAGACTTAAGACCCTGGGTAATAAGGATCTACTTAGAACTTTAATGCCAGAGGCTTCACATATTAGACCAAGGGTTAAATTTTATTTGTTATTAACAGCCTTTATCTTGTCTGTCTTTATGATGGCAGGACCACAGTTTGGTTCAAAACTAGAAAAACAGAAAAGACAAGGTGTAGAACTTGTTATAGCTGTGGATGTGTCAAATTCTATGTTGTCACAAGACCTAAAACCAGACAGAATGTCTCGTGCAAAACGTGTTTTAAACACATTAATAGACAATCTTCAAAATGACAAGGTGGCACTTATGATATTTGCAGGCGATGCTTATGTGCAAATGCCACTCACCACAGATGTTTCATCTGCTAAAATGTTTCTTTCAAATATAAATCCAGGCATGGTGCCTGTTCAGGGCACTGCAATAGGCATGGCCATAAAACGTTCTATGCAGTTGTTTTCAAACCAAGATAGTGGTGCAGGAAAGAGCATAATCATCATTACAGATGGTGAAAACCATGAAGATGATGCTGTAAAAATGGCAGAAGAAGCTCTTAAACAAGGCATTACAGTACAAGTAATGGGTGTAGGTACACCAGAAGGTGCTCCAATTCCAATTGCTGGCACACAAAGCTTTAGAAAAGATAGAGACGGAAATGTGGTGGTGACAAAACTAAATGAATCTATGTGTAAAGAAATAGCAGCTGCAGGTGGTGGTGCATATGTTAGAGTAGATAATACTTCTGCTGCAGTAAGAGCATTGTCTTCTGAACTTGAAAGGTTATCAAAATCTGAGATAGAGTCACAAGTTTATACCCAATATAATGAACAATATATCGCCATTGCATGGATAGTTTTAGCATTACTCGTGGTTGAATGTTTGTTCCTAGAGAGAAAAAATCCGTTATTTAAAAACATAAAATTATTCTCATAATGTTAAGATTAGCGATTTCTTTATTAACTTTGTTCGCTTTTGCCTCTGTGTATGCCTATAAGGCAAATCCTTCTATTAGAAGTGGTAATGGCGAATATGAAGATGAAAAATATACAGATGCAGAGGTAGAATATAGAAAGGGTCTTCAAGCAGACCAATATTCTACAGAATCTGCTTACAATTTAGGCAATTCACTTTATAAACAAGAAAAATTTAAAGAGGCTGTAGCAGAGTATGAAAAGGCTGCAAAATTAACTGATGATAAGGAAAAACTATCGTCTATCTACCATAATATGGGTAATTCTCTTTATAAGGCAGAAGATTACGCAAATAGTGTAGAAGCTTATAAAAATGCTCTTAAATATAATCCAAAGGATGAAGATACAAGATTCAATTTGGCTTTAGCTAAGAAGAAATTGCAGGCACAACAGCAACAACAACAGCAAAATCAAGACAATAAAGACAATAAAAAAGAAGATCAGAAAAAAGATCAACAGCAAAACCAAGATAAAAAAGAACAAGAGCAAGAACAACAAAAACAAGAACAACAACCACAACAAAATAAAGAAGAAATGTCTCAAGAAACAGCAGAGCAAATCTTAGAGGCATATTCTCAAGATGAAAAACAACTTCAAGAAGAAATGCAACGCAGAAAAGGCGGTCAAAGAAGTTTAGAAAAAGATTGGTAAGATGATGAAAAGATTATTTATAGTTTGTCTATTATGTTTTTCTGTACTCTCATTGTGTGCAGAAGAAATTAGTTTCACCTGTAAAGCACCAAGCACTGTTGTTGTAGGACAACAGTTTCGACTTGTTTATACCATAAACAAAGATGGAAAGGACCTTAGAGTACCAGAAATATCAGATTTTGATGTATTGTTTGGCCCATCAACTTCTCATAGTAGTAGTTTCCAAATAGTAAATGGTAAAGCAACAAGCAATACACAGATTACCTATACGTATATGTTGGCAGGTAGAGAACCAGGAACATATACTATAGCTCCAGCAACTATTACTATAAGTGGTGATAAATACACTAGTAATTCTGTGCAAATAGAGGTGCTTCCGCAAGATAAAACTGCATCATCAAACTCAACAACTACTTCTTCTAATCAGAGAGTAAACAATTCTTCTGTAGGTGAAGTCTCTAACGAACAAATATTCGTAAAACAGCATTTCTCAAAAGTAAAAGTTTATGAGCAAGAAGCTATAGAAGTGGTTTATAAACTTTACACCCGTGTGGATGTAGTTCAAGTGGGTGGAGTGAAATTCCCTGAATTTAAAGATTTCTATGTTCAAGATGTTGAATTAGACCACAATCGGCCATGGCAAGTGGAACATGTAGATGGATACAACTACAACACTATTGTTCTAAAACAATGTGTTATTTTCCCACAACATTCTGGTAAATTTAATATAGATGGTGGAAATGTAGAAGTTGTCTTACGTGTACGTACATCATCTTCTCGTCATCAAAGTATATTTGATGATTTCTTCCAATCTTACCAAGATGTAAAAAGAAATCTGAAATTCTCTGGCAATACTATTACAGTTAAAGAATTGCCTGCAAATGCACCTGCAGGATTTAATGGTGCTGTAGGCTCATTTACTCTAAACTCTTCTATTTCGTCAGAAGATATAAAAGTGAATGATGCTCTAACAATGAAATTAAAAATTTCTGGTACAGGAAATATAAAGCTTCTTAAAACTCCTGAAGTTAAATTCCCATTAGACTTTGATGTCTATGATCCTAAAATGGATGTAAAGGTGAAACCTGCATCTAATGGCCAAACTGGTTATAAAGCTATAGAATATGTAGCGATACCTCGTTTTGGTGGCAACTTTGAAATACCTTCTGTTAAGTTTGTATATTTTGATGTAAACAAAGGCTCTTATCAAACATTAAATACACCTGTTTACAAAATAAATGTAGATGGCAATGCAACATCAACTTCTGGCCCGACAGTAGTAAGTCCTACAGTAAATAAAGAAAACGTTAAACAATTATCAACTGATATAAGATTTATTCATACAGATATTGAAAAAGATTTGAATAAAAAATCATCACATTTTGCATTCTCTTCTTCTATGTATGTTTTTCTTCTAACACCTTTATTCATCTTTATCATTGTATTATTGCTACTTCAAAAACAAGCTAAAGAAAATGCAAATGTGGCTTTAAGAAATACAAAAAGAGCAAATAAGGTGGCTAAAAAACGTCTAAAAGAGGCTCAAAAATGCCTTAAAGCAGGTGAGAAGTCTAAGTTCTATGAAGAGACAATGCGTGCTTTGTGGGGTTATATTGCAGACAAACTTACTATTCCAGTATCTGAACTTACAAAAGATAATGTTCAAGACAAACTTACTTCACACAATTGTGATGAGGAGTTGATAAAAGAATTCTTATCTTGTCTTTCAGATTGTGAATTTGCTAGATTCTCGCCAGTGGTGGATGATAGCTTGTCTATGGATAATATTTACAAAAGAGCTGCAGATTTAATAGGTAAACTTGATAATACATTAAGATAATATGAAAAATAAGATATATAGTTTAATAATATCATTAGTTTTCTGTTTCAACCTACAAGCTGTAGGTTTCTTCAACTTCGAGAAGGCAGAAGAAGCATATACAGCAGGTGAATATGAAACTGCTTTGCAAATTTATAATTCTGCTTTAGATATGGGTTATGAATCGGCAGATTTATATTACAATATGGCAAATTGCTATTATAGAAAAGCAGAATTAGCTGCTTCTATTCTAAATTATGAACGTGCCTTAAAATTGGACCCTTCTCATGAGGATGCAAAACATAATCTTGCATTTGCTGAATCTAAAACTGTAGATAATATAAATGTAATAGGAAATATATTTTTAGTAGATTGGTGGAATGCTATATGTAACATTGCGTCAGCTGATGCATGGGCAATAATTTCTATAGTTTTATTTGTTATAACATTAACTGCATTATCATTTTATATCTTTGTCCGTAAGGTTTGGGTGAGAAAACTAGGATTTTCAGTTTCTATTATAGCTTTATTTTTTACAATAATTTCATTGTTATCTGCAAATACACGTTATGATAATGAGATGTCAAAGTCTGAGGCTATAGTTTTCTCTCAAACAGTAACAATAAAAAGTTCACCAGATAGCAGTGGCAACGACCTATTTATCCTGCACGAAGGCACCAAAGTAAAGATTAAATCTACACTTGGCGAATGGGTGGAAGTAAGTACATTGGATGGAAATTCAGGTTGGATGCCTGCTAATGCAATAGAAATTATTTAATGGAACTATTCAATGCCTTAATAGAGTGGGATAGAGAGTTGTTGGTAAATATCAATTCTCTAAATGCTCCATTTTGGGACAATATAATGTGGTGGATTTCAGACCGTTTTGTCTGGATTCCACTTTATGTTTCTATAGTCTTCTTTTTGTTTAAAATAAAAGGTAAAGATGCAATGATAGGTGCTCTTGCTGTAGGATTGTGTATTTTAATTGCCGACCAAGTTGCATCTGGTTTTTGTAAACCATTTTTTGAGAGATTAAGACCTACTCACGACCCTCAGCTTAAAGATATTCTTCATATAGTAAACGACTACAGAAGTTCGCTATATGGTTTCTGCTCTTCTCACGCATCAAATACTTTTGGAATAGCCACACTTACTTGTCTTCTCTTTAGAAACAGATGGTATGCTGCGCTTATATTCTCTTGGGCTTTGCTAAATTGCTACTCTAGAATGTATCTTGGTGTACACTTTCCGCTCGACATCATTTGTGGTGCATTGGTAGGTGTTGCAGCAGGGTATATTTCATACTATCTTTATAAATACACCGTGTGCAAGTTTCACTATTTCAAAGCCGACAGCGGAGTAATGACAAACAAACAAGTGCTGTGCATCGCTACGGTGTATGTGCTGACTTTTGGTCTTATTTTACTATAGGGGCAACTTGTTTTTAGGTGATACTCGCATTTGTAGGGACACTGCGTGCACGGTCCCTGAGCCTGTCGACGAATTGATGACCGCAGGGAATAACGGGCCCTATTTATATAACAAAAATATCGTTGGTCTTTTTGCCAAATCTGGCAACGTTGCCTTACGCCATTGAGCTACAGTTTGTGTCTTAATATATTCAGTATCAAGTGTAATGTCGCAAGCAATGCAAAGTTTTGTATTGTTTTGGCAATTCTTTTGAATATCTTCCACAAGTTTCATGTTTCTATATGGAGTTTCTATGAATATCTGAGTTTGATGCTCAGAGTAGATTCTTTGTTCCATCTTTTTGAACATCTTGTTTCTCTCTGCTGCATCTATTGGCAAATAGCCAAGAAATGCAAAACTCTGACCATTGAAGCCAGACCCCATAAGGGAAAGAAGTATAGAGGAAGGCCCTACAAGAGGCTTCACAGTGTAACCTTTGCTTTGAGCAATACCAACCACGTCTGCACCTGGGTCGGCAATTGCAGGACAACCAGCCTCAGAAATCACTCCCATACTGTGTCCTTCTGCCATTGGTTTTAGGAAAGTAGAAATTTGTTCTGCTTTAGTATGCCCATTAAGTTCAAAGAAAATAAGTTCATCTATATTGATATTTCTATCAACTTTTTTTAGAAAACGACGTGCAGTGCGTATGTTTTCCACTATAAAATATTTAAGTGAAGTAACAATACTTGTATTCGCCGCTGGCAATACATTGTTTAGATCTGTATCACCCAATGTACATGGGATTAAGTATAATATTGGTGTCATTAAATCAGTCTTTTATTGATTTCTAAAATTAACACTATCGCTAGTAGTATAAACGCGTGGTTTGTGAAACTCCAAAATATTAGTGCATAAAGAATGAATAATACTGCAAGTAGCACAAGTGCGGTGTTGATTATTTTAAAGAAAATACTCTTGTTTTTTATGAACAATCCTACAAATGCAGTAGCAACTAGTGGGTTGAAAATTAATAAATTCATATTCCATGTGGTAAATGGATGTTCGGAAAAGAATACCAAAAATGTAACTAAAAGTCCAATCAGAGTGTATGTAAAAAATATAGTTCCACTATAGATGTTACTTGCGATGCGGAGTCCTTTCCCAAATCTTTTACCAAAAACTAGATTGCATATTGAAAGTACTAGCAAGATGCATGCCGCCACAAAAGGTGTAAAAATTGTTTTTTCTATCGTGATGTCTGCTGGAGCAAGATGTATTTCTTCTCTTGTTTTTGGTTTAATATCTTTACCGTCTCTGTTTATTAAACAATTGTTTAGTGCAGCATCTAGATATTCAGGTAAAAATTGCGCTTCTTCTGGAGTCATTAGAGTGTTGTAGTCTTTACCACCAAGACAAATGTCAAATGAAAACATATACCATGGATAGTTTTCTGCATAGTGTCCAATCACTTCTCTAAAAGTGTATTCAGAAGGTTGCAAACTTTCATATTTGCCAGAGTATGCAAAGTTTACTATATCTCTTATTTTGGTTGCACAATTGTTGAATGCAAAATTGTATCTATATTCTCTGTTTTCTGGTCTTAGGTCGTTGGTTAAATTTCTAATAAAACGTTCTTTCTCGGCGTCTGTAAGGTCCAAAACTGTAGCTTTCACTCCACTTCCACGCAACGCATACGAATATATAAAGTTGCCGTAATTTTCAACTCCACACATATAGTCTGTTTCACCTTTCACAAATCTATATACGAAACTTTCTTGGTCAAAATCGAAAAGACCATAATTTACAACTGCGTCTAAACCAATGTTTTTATTGCATACCCTCACAGCTGTATGCCCGAATATAGAATATATTTGGTCTCCTGGCGAACAAGTAAGCACAGAAATTTCTGTATTGCTTATATCCTCTGTCCACGCCTTATATCTTTTAGTTGTAGCAAAACAGTTTGCCACACAAAAAATAAATAGTAATATTAATAGTTTAAATTTCATTTAGTTAGGAGTTAGGAATTAGGAGTTAGGAGTTATTATTTCCGCTACAGTGAAATTGCTTCCTCCAACAAAAATAAAGTCGTTGGTAGATGCATCACGTTTTGCAGCTTCAAGAGCTTCTGCTACAGAAGGGTAGGCTTTGCCTTTAAGTCCAAATTCAGATGCTTTTGCTTTAAGTTCTTCGGCAGGAAGTGCTCTAGGTATCTGAGCATTGCAAAAATAGTAAATAGCATCTTTAGGTAGGAGTTTTAGCATAGAAGTAATGTCTTTATCTCCAACCATACCAATTACAAGACGTTTTGCAGAAGCTTTAATATCAGCGATTTGTGAAACTATATATTGCATGCCTGCCACATTGTGACCAGTGTCTGCAATTGTAAGTGGTGCAGAAGAAAGTTTTTGCCAGCGACCCATAAGTGAGGTAAGTTCTACCACATTTTTTAGACCTTCTACAATATTTTCTTCCTTAATATCAAATTCTTTTTTTAGCAATTCTGCCGCAGCAAGAATAGTTTTTTTATTCTTATCTTGACAATATCCTTTTAGTTCAAATTCATAGTCTGAAGCATCATTGTCTTCTGCAAAAACAACGTTTTCAGTCTTTTCAGCAAAAATAGGGCGAAGTTCACTTGGCATTTCACCTACCACAGCAGGAATACCTTTTTTAATAATACCAGCCTTCTCAAATGCAATTTTTTCAAGAGTGTTGCCAAGCAAGTTTACATGGTCGAAACTCACATTTGTTACCACAGAAAGCACAGGAGAGATTATATTTGTGCTATCAAGTCGTCCGCCAAGACCGGTTTCTATCACTGCCACATCTACATTTTCGTGAGCGAAATATGTAAATGCCATCAGGGTAGTAATCTCAAAAAATGAAGGATTTAGTTTGCCGATAATATCCTCTGCTTCACGAACAAAATCTATCACATATTGCTCAGATATTGGTTTGCCGTTTACGCGAATGCGTTCCGAAAAATCCTTTAAGTGAGGCGAAGTGTAAAGACCTACCTTGTAGCCAGCCGATTGCAATATTGCAGCCAATGTATGCGACACCGAACCTTTGCCATTTGTTCCCGCTATGTGAATAGTTTTAAAGTTTTTATGTGGGTTACCATAAAAGTCATCTAGCTCCATCACATTTGCCAGCCCTGGTTTATATGCAGATTCACCTTTTTGCTGAAAAGCAGGTGTTTTTACAAATAAATATTCTAATGTTTCCTTATAATTCATTTTTTAAGAAATTTTACACTACAAAATTATAAAAGAATTTCTTTTTTTATTAAATTTACAATACAAAATCCTAAAATTTACTACTATGAGTACAAAAAAGAACTTCATCCTAGACACTAACGTAATTTTACACGATTACAAGTGCATTTATAACTTCCAAGAAAACGACATTTATATTCCGATTGTTGTGTTAGAAGAGTTGGATAAATTTAAAAAAGGTAATGAAGAAATCAATTACAATGCTCGACAGTTTGCCAGAGAATTAGACGCTATTAGCGACAACGATTTCTTTGAAAAAGGAGCTGAGATAGGAGAGGGTTTAGGAAAATTGTTTATTGTTATCAACAAAGAACCTTCTGCTACTCTAAAACAAGCCTTTATGGAAAATACTCCAGACCATAGGATTTTAGCCATTACTGAGTATATCCAAAATTCTCAACCAGGGACTAAAACTATTTTGGTAACCAAGGACATCAACCTTAGAATGAAGGCTCGTTCGGTAGGAATATTGGCGGAAGACTATTTCAACGATAAAATCACTAGCAAAGATATTTTCGATCGCGAACAAGAAACCTACGACGGCATAGATAGTGCAATTATCGACAAGATGTATTCTACATCTGCCGTGTCTATCAATGAGTTTGCGTTTAAAGACGATATTGAGCCAAACGAATATTTCATTCTGAAAAGTGAAAGAAATAGCGTGATGGCACGATACGATAGTGAACTAGAATGTGCAGTGAGAGTAAATAAAGAACGTGCATACGGTATTGAGGGACGAAATGCAGAGCAAGCATTTGCACTTAATGCACTTCTAAACGATGATATTAAATTGGTTTGTATTACAGGTAAGGCAGGTACAGGTAAAACATTGTTGGCACTAGCCGCTGCCCTTGAAAAGTCAAATACCTACAAACAAATTCTTCTTGCAAGACCTATTGTGGCACTTGCCAACAAAGATTTAGGATTCCTTCCAGGTACAGAAAAAGACAAGATTGCCCCATATATGCAACCATTGTTCGACAACCTAAACGTGATAAAACATCAGTTTAGTGCAAGTTCTCGTGAACTTACTGCAATCTCTGAAATGCAACAATCTGGTCAATTGGTCATCGAAGCACTTGCGTATATTCGTGGTCGTAGCCTTTCAGATGCCTACATTATTGTAGACGAAGCTCAAAACCTTACCCCACACGAAATAAAAACAATCATTACCCGTGCAGGCGAAAACACCAAAGTGGTATTCACAGGCGACGTGCAACAAATAGACCAACCATACCTTGATATGCTATCAAACGGCTTGGTTTACACCATAGACAAAATGAAAGGTCAAAACATCTTCGCCCACGTAAACCTAATCAAAGGCGAACGCAGTTACCTATCAGAACTCGCAAGTAATTTGTTGTAAATCACTCAAACTTGATTGATTTGGCTGGGGAGATTTTGGCGATGAGGTATGAAGGGATTACGAGGATGCAAAGAATTGCAACTCCCACGCCAATGTTTAGTGCGATTGCCTGCCATGGAATAAGTTCTACAGGCGCATAATCTACGAAGTATATCTCAGGGTCTAGTTTTACTACCTTGAGATATTTTTGTATGAAGTACATTCCTAGACCTATCACATTGCCCCAAAGCATTGCTTTGCCAATAAGGAAAGAGGCTTGGTATAGGAAGATTTTACGTATAGTCCAGTTGTTTGCACCCAATACTTTAAGTGTTCCAATTAGTGTGGTTTTCTCTAAAATGAGAATCAGCAGACCAGAAATCATGGTAAATGTGGCCACAGAGAACATTAAAATAAGGATAATTACCATATTAAGGTCTAACAAATCGAGCCAACCAAAGATTTGTGGTTGAAGTTCGTAGATATGTCTAGTGTAATATGGATTGTAGTTGCCAGTGAAATTGTTGGCAGTGGTAAGGAAGATATTATATGAAGTATCTTCCAAAATATTTAGGTCTTTAACAAAGATTTCAATGCTTGTGGCTGTTTTATTGTCCCAATTGTTTAACATTCTAATGTGTTGAATGTCTGCAACCACAAAAAGTTTGTCGAAATCTGCAAGTCCTGTACTGTAAATGCCAGAAATGGTAAATTGACGAAGTCTTACTTGGTCTTGTATAAAATAACAAATAAACTTGTCGCCAACTTTTAGTTTAAGTGCATCTGCTTGTTTTGAAGAAATTAGCACCTCGTTTGAAGGCATCTCAACCTCAGAACCATCCACAGAGTTATCTCCCGCACCATCTCCCGCACCACATCCCGCGCTTTTGCTCATAACAGGCAATTCACCTTCTTTGAGATATTCTTTAAAGAAATCCCAATTGTAATTTGCATCCACACCCTTTAGCACAATGCCCTGAAAATCAGTTTTAGTCTTGATTATGGCAGGTTTTGTAGCAGTAATCTGTGTGTAATCTACATTTGGAACTTGTTTTATGGCATTTATCAGCGTATCTGAAAACGAAATAGGGGGTAGGTCGTATGTTTTGTTGTTGGTAAGGCTAGTAATTTGGATATGCGCTCCAAATCCCATTACCTTTCTGCCCACTTCGTTTTTAAAACCTACCACAATGGCAAGAGAAAGCAACATTACAGCAAGCCCCAATGCAATGCCACATAAAGCTATGCGCACAGCAGGTTTGGATACCTTTTTCTTGTTTTTGTTGTCAGAAAAATGTATTCTTCTTGCTATAAAAAGTGGTAAATTCATTATTTCGTACGACCAGGATATACTTCAAGTGCTTTTTTAAGTATGAAAAGAGCTTTTTCTAAGTCTTCTTTATTAAGAACATACGCCAAACGCACTTCGTTGCAACCCACATTTTTCATGGTGTAGAAACCAGAAGCAGGAGCCATCATCACAGTTTGTTTTTCGTATTCAAACTCGCTTAAAAGCCAAGCACAGAATTTATCTGAGTCGTCGATTGGAAGTCTAGCCACAGTGTAGAATGCGCCCATTGGCACGGCAGAATATACTCCCGGTATCTTATTTAGGCCTTCAATAAGGTAATTTCTGCGTTCTAGATACTCATTGTACATTTCTTGCATGTATTCTGCAGGAGTATCTATAGAAGCTTCGGCTATCACTTGGCCAATAAGAGGAGGAGAAAGTCTTGCTTGGCAGAATTTCATAACGCTTTCTTTCACAGATTGGTTTTTACAAACCAAAGCGCCAATTCTGATACCACATTCGCTGTAGCGTTTTGAAACAGAGTCGAATAGCACCACATTTTCTTCAATTCCGTCTAGGTGGAAAGCAGAAACGTATGGAGCATCTGTATAACAAAATTCGCGATAAACCTCGTCAGAGAATAGGTAAAGGTCATATTTCTTTACCAAATCACGAATTTGATTCATTTCTTCTTTTGTATAAAGGTATCCAGTAGGGTTGTTTGGGTTACAAATTAAGATACCTTTGGTGCGAGGAGTGATTTGTTCTTCAAATTTTTCGATGCTTGGAAGAGCAAAACCATCTTCAATAGTAGAAAGAACAGGTTTGATAATTGCTCCACAACTTATAGCAAAAGCAGTATAGTTTGCGTAAGCAGGTTCTGGAACAATAATTTCGTCACCTGGGTCTAAACAAGCCATAAATGCAAAGTTTACAGCCTCAGAACCACCTGTGGTAACAATGATATCTTTGTAATCTACGTTAATATTAAATCTGTGATAATATTCTGCAAGTTTCACACGAAGTGATTTATAACCATCACTAGGGCTATATTCAAGAATATCTCTATCTATGTTTTTTATGGCCTCCAACGCCACTTTAGGTGTTTTAAGGTCTGGTTGACCAATGTTTAAATGGTAAACCTTAACACCACGTTCTTTAGCTCTGTCTGCTAATGGAACGAGTTTTCTAATAGGCGATTGCGGCATTATCCAGCTGCGTTTAGAGGTCTGTGGCATAGTAATTAATCTTTAATGTGTAACGTAAATTACAAAGATAATTATTTTTGTGCATTAATTATGCTAAAGTTTGTGCTTTTTTTAATGCTTCGTTGATATTAGAACAAATAAATTCTTCTTTTAACACTTTGTTGAAGCCTGCTTTGTGAAGTGTTTTACGCACATTTGCATTTACACCAGAAAGCACCACTTGAATGCCTTCTTTAGCAGATTGCTCGCAAAGTGCTTCAAGGTTGTGAATACCAGTTGAATCAATAAATGGCACTTTACGCATACGAATAATACGCACTTTTGGTTTGTCACCAAGGTTTTGCATCACTTCGTCGAACTTATTAGCAATACCAAAGAAGTAAGGACCGTCGATTTCATACACCTCAGTTCCTTCTGGAATAGACAATTTGTCTTCGTGAAGTTCAAGGTCGGTTTCTTCAGTTGGGTCGATTTCGTGTTTAAACACTTTGATAGAAACAGCTTCGCTAGTACGTTTTAGGAATAGAACGATAGCTAAAACTAAACCAACTTCGATAGCAATAGTTAGATCGAATACCACAGTAAGAATAAATGTGGTAATAAGCACTGCAAAGTCTGATTTTGGGTTTTTAGCTAGCGCAACAAATGTTTTCCAACCACTCATGTTGTAAGAAACCATAATAAGCACAGCTGCAAGACAAGGCATTGGGATAAGACCTACAAGGCTACCTAATAATAAAAGAACAAGAAGTAGAACTACTGCGTGAATGATACCAGCGATAGGGCTACGACCACCATTGTTGATGTTTGTCATAGTACGAGCGATAGCACCAGTAGCAGGGATACCACCAAAGAATGGCACTACGATGTTTGCCACACCTTGACCAATAAGTTCCATATTTGAGTCGTGTTTACCACCAATTACACCGTCTGCCACCATTGCAGAAAGAAGTGACTCAATAGCACCAAGAATAGCAATTGTAAATGCAGCAGGGAAAAGTGATTGAACAATACCTAGGATAGTTTCGCCTTCGGCTAACTGAAGTTTTGGCATAGCTGGCATTGGCATACCTTCTGGAAGAGTATAAAGGTCGCCGATAGTTGCAATATTTTTAGCACCTTCCCAAATATTAAATTCTTTAAGAGCCCAAACACCAAGAGTTGCTACGATAATAGCAATAAGTGAACCTGGCACTTTGCTAGAAATTTTTGGTGAGAAAATTATGATTAAAAGGCTTATAAGACCCACTGCAAATGAGCCCCAGTCGATTTTGTCAACATTTTGGAAGTAGTACCACCATTTGTGTAGGAAGTCTGCAGGAATATTTGTTAGTCCAAGACCAAACATATCATTCATCTGAGTAGAGAAGATAGTAAGGGCAATACCACCAGTGAAACCTACAATAACAGGGTATGGAACAAATTTAATCACATTACCCAACTTGAACACACCCATAAGCACAAGCATAATACCTGCCATAATAGTGGCAATGCTTAGACCGATAAGGCCGTGTTGTTGGATGATACCATAAATAATTACAATAAATGCACCAGTTGGTCCACCTATTTGTACTTTTGTTCCTCCTAAGAAAGAAATAATAAAACCTGCGATGATAGCAGTTACTAAACCTTCTGTAGGACCTACACCAGATGCGATACCAAATGCAATAGCTAGAGGAATCGCCACAATACCCACGATAATACCAGCCATACTATCTGTAGCTAGTTGTTGGGCATTATATCCCTTTAAACAACGAAAAAGAAAAGGGATAGGAAGACTAAATTTTTTAGAAATCTTGCTCATAAAAATATGTTTTAAAACATAGTTCTTAAAAATAGGATGCAAAATTAATAAAAATTAATAATCTAACAAAAAAAAGAGGTGAACAATTAATGTTCACCTCTAAATTGATATTTGCTTAAAAGAATTATTTATTCACTTGGAAACGGTTAATACCATCACGAATAAATCCTACGATTTGTTTAGCTGCTGCGATACCTGCATTGATGTTTGCTTCTGCAGTTTGAGCACCCATTTTCTTAGGAGTAGAGAAATAACGTGTTGGGAATTGTGCAGCAAATTCTGCGTTAGCAGCTGGCATAATGTCAGTTACATAGCGGAAGTCTGCTCTGTCTTCCATAAGTTTGATTAATTCTACTTCGTTGATTACTTCTTTGCGAGCGGTGTTTACTAAAACAGCATTTTTAGGCATTCGCTCTAGAAGAGAGTAGTTGATAGAATTTTTAGTTTCTGCTGTAGCAGGGATGTGTAATGAAATGAATTGGCAAGTTTCATAAAGTTCTTCAACAGAGTCAAGAGCTTTAACACCATCATTTTCAATTACTTCTTTAGGGCAGTAAGCATCGAACGCGTAGATTTCCATTCCGAAACCTTTAGCAACGCGAGCTACGTTTCTACCTACGTTGCCGTAAGCGTGGATACCTAGTTTTTTGCCCATAAGTTCTGTACCTGATGTGCCGTTGAATAGGTTACGTACAGCGTAAACCATAAGACCTAGAGCAAGTTCAGCTACTGCGTTAGCGTTTTGACCTGGAGTGTTCATTACTACTACATTAGCAGCAGAAGCAGCTTGTAGGTCAACGTTGTCGTAGCCAGCACCAGCACGAACTACTATTTTAAGTTGTTTAGCAGCTTCGATAACTTCAGCATCAATAATATCACTACGGATAATGATAGCGTCAGCGTCAACAACTGCGTCTAAAAGTTCTTTTTTGTCAGTGTATTTTTCTAGAAGGGCCATTTCGTAGCCTGCTTCGTCTAATACTTGTTTGATACCATCTATAGCTACTTTAGCAAATGGTTTTTCTGTTGCAACTAAAACTTTCATGTCTTATGCGTGTAATTTTTCAAATTCGTTAATGCAATCAACTAATGCTTGTACGCTTTCGATAGGAAGAGCGTTGTATGTAGAAGCACGGAAACCACCAACTGAACGGTGACCTTTGATACCAACCATACCTCTTTCGGTAGCAAATTTCATGAAGTCAGCTTCAAGATCTTTGTATTCTTCTTTAAGTACGAAGCAGATGTTCATTAATGAACGGTCTTCTTTGTTTGCAGTACCTACGAACATTTTGCTGTTGTCGATAGCATTGTAAAGAAGTTCAGCTTTAGCAATGTTTTTCTTTTCGATTTCAGCAAGACCACCTTGAGCTTTCAACCATTTAAGAGTTTGAAGAGCTGTGTAGATAGGAAGTACTGGAGGAGTATTGAACATAGAACCGTTGTCGATATGTGTTTGATAGTTAAGCATAGTAGGGATGTAACGGCTTACTTTGCCTAACACGTCGTTGCGGATGATAACGAAAGTAACACCAGCAGGAGCTAGGTTCTTTTGAGCACCACCATAGATAACAGCATATTTTGTAACGTCTAGTGGACGAGAGAAAATATCAGAAGACATATCAGCTACAAGTGGAACTGGAGAGTCGATGTCTTTTCTAATTTCTGTACCGTAGATAGTGTTGTTTGTAGTGATGTGGAAATAGTCTGCGTCAGCAGGAATTTCGAAATCTTTTGGAATGAATGTATAGTTAGCGTCAGCAGAAGATGCTACTTCAACAACTTCGCCAAAGCCTTTTGCTTCTTTCATTGCTTTTTTAGCCCAAACACCAGTGTTTAGATATGCAGCTTTCTTTTCTAAAAGGTTGAATGGAAGCATACAGAATTGTAAGCTAGCACCACCACCTAGGAAAATAACTGAATAGTTTTCTGGAATACCTAGAAGTTCTCTCATTAGAGCTTCTGCTTCGTCTAATACTGGTTGGAAGTATTTAGCACGGTGGCTAATTTCTAAAATTGATAAACCTTCACCTTGAAAATCTAAAACCGCTTTAGCTGTGTTTTCTATTACTTCTTGAGGAAGAATAGAAGGTCCAGCATTAAAATTATGTTTTTTCATATCGTTAATAAGTTAATATTCTTATTTGTAAATTTTGAAAGCACAAAGATACTAAAAATTATCTATTTGTGTATTGTTTTTCGTAATATTTTGTATAATCGCCAGAAGTTACGTTATTTAACCATTCTTCATTTTCTAAATACCAGTCAACAGTCTTTTCAAGACCTTCTGCAAATTGAAGTGATGGTTCCCAACCTAGTTCGTCGCGAAGTTTGGTAGGGTCGATAGCATAACGTAAGTCGTGACCTGCGCGGTCTGATACGAATGTGATAAGTTTTTCAGAAGTACCTGGTTCTCTACCTAGTTTCTTGTCCATTACTTGGCATAGAAGGCGGATAAGGTCAATGTTTGTCCATTCGTTGTGACCACCTATATTATATGTTTCACCTAATTTACCATTGTGGAAAATAGTGTCGATAGCACGAGCGTGGTCGTTTACCCAAAGCCAGTCGCGTACGTTTTCACCTTTACCATAGATAGGAATAGGTTTGTTGTTTTTGATATTGTTGATTGAAAGTGGAATAAGTTTTTCTGGGAAATGGTTTGCTCCATAGTTGTTTGAGCAGTTTGACATTACCACAGGCAGACCGTATGTGTGGAAATAAGCACGTACAAAGTGGTCTGAACTAGCTTTAGAAGCTGAATATGGACTACGTGGGTCGTATGCTGTTTTTTCGGTGAAATAACCTTCTTTGCCTAGAGAACCGTAAACTTCGTCGGTAGAAACGTGATAGAAACGTTTACCTTCGTAGTTGCCTTTCCATAGGTTGCGAGCAGCGTTAAGTAGGTTTGCAGTACCCATTACGTTAGTACGAATAAATGCTAGTGGGTCTGTGATAGAACGGTCTACGTGAGATTCTGCTGCAAGGTGGATAACACCGTCAAATTGATATTCTTGGAAGAGATTTTCTATAAATTCAGTATCGGTGATGTCGCCTTTAATGAATTGATAGTTTGGAAGATCACAAATGTCTTTTAGGTTTTCTAAGTTGCCTGCGTAAGTAAGTGCGTCTAGGTTGTAGCACATATAGTTTGGATACTTAGTTACAAAAAGACGAATAACGTGCGAGCCAATAAAACCAGCAGCACCAGTGATTAAAATTTTCTTATCCATATTATAATATTATATATTGGTATATTTTGTTTACGGGTTGTATTCCAAAAGCCATACATCCTTAAATTGAGGGTATTTTTTTGCAAAATTTTGTATTTCAATCTCCCCAATTTCCTCAGTTTCGTAGCTGTCTGTTATTATTCTAAATCTATTGTCAGAATATACTATTTTGCTATTGCTTAACTCTTTAGGTAAATTGCTTAAGAATTTTAGCGCTTTCGCTTGTGTATTAAAGCTTCCTATAACTGCGTGATATGGGGTGCAAACAACCTCTTCTTCTACTTCAGGGGTTATAACAACTTCTTCTAAAGCCTGAATAGGTACAAATGTAGCGCGGTATATTATTTGTTTTTGGTTGAAATTAATTGGAATAAACAATAAAAGAAGAATAGCTGCTACACAAGCAATTGCATAATTAAATCCTTTGGTTGCTTTAATTTGTTTTTCTTCTTTTTCTGTATTTACTCTTTCTGTTAGTGAAATGGTATTAGTAATAATTTCAGGGAAATAGAAAGATTGCAGACCAAAAGAATCGATTAATAAATCGTTGGTTTTGTATGGTTCAAAACTAACTTTATCGTTGTTTGAGTGGAATGTTCCTATATTGGCAAAAGAAAGAAGTTTAAATGTTGCAAGTGTGTTATGTAACTTTTCAACAGATTCTTTTATGTAATCATTTGCTTCTTTTATGCTTATACCTTCAGATATGGCTACTTCTTGTGCTAAAAGACCATCATTGTAGTTTAAGTCTGGATTGAAACCAATAGTTCTAGTAGGAGGTAGTAGATAACCATTTTCCATCTGAGCAGAATTTTCAGATGCTACGAAGCCACCGAAAGCAGGAATGATTACAAAATCATGCTTTCTGAGTAGGTTTTCTATATGGTTTTCTATTTTTTGCATTAACTGCAAAGTTAAATTAAAAAAAGCAAATAAACTAACGAAATAGTAAATAAATTATCAACAATAACAAAAAAGAGGTTGATGTTTATATCAACCTCTTCATTTATTGTAGTTTAAAATTATTCAGCTACTACATTTACAGTAAATTCTGCGCTAACTTCACGGTGAAGTTTAACAGCTACTTTAAATGTTCCTAGTTCTTTGATAGCTTCTTTAAGAGCGATAGTACGTTTATCGATAGCGATACCTTGTTTACCAAGCTCTTCTGCCATTTGGATAGAAGTTACAGAACCGAATACTTTACCAGCTTCGCTAGCTTTAGTTGCGATAGTGATGTTAGCTTCATTAATTTTTGCTGCAAGTGCTTCTGCGTCAGCTTTAATTTTAGCTAATTTGTGAGCACGTTGTTTTAGGTTTTCTGCTAATACTTTTTCTGCAGAAGGTGTAGCTAGGATAGCTTTACCTGTAGGGATTAAAAAGTTACGACCATATCCGTCTTTGACAGTAAGGATATCATCTTTGTATCCTAATCCGTGTACATCTTCAATTAATATAATTTTCATAACGTGTCTCCTTTTAATTATTTCATCATATCGGTTACGTAAGGAAGCAATGCTAAGTGGCGTGCTCTCTTAACTGCTTGTGCTATTTGACGTTGGTATTTTAAAGAAGTACCAGTAATACGACGAGGAAGAATTTTACCTTGTTCGTTTAAGAATTTCTTTAAAAATTCTGGATCTTTGTAATCGATATATTTAATGCCTAGTTTTTTGAAACGGCAATATTTTTTCTTCTTTGTATCCACTGATTGTGGAGTCAAGAAACGGATTTCAGATTGATTCTGTGCCATGGTTTATGTCTCCTTATTAAGCTTCAACGTTAGACTTAGTGTTGTTACCAACTTTTTTTCTTCTCTTTTCTGCGTATTCGATAGCGTATTTTTCCATTTTTACGGTTAAGAAACGTAATACGCGTTCGTCACGACGGAATTGTGTTTCTAGGTTTGCGATAACTGTTGGTTCTGCGGTGAACTCAAATAGTTGATAAAAACCTGTAGATTTTTTTTCAATAGGGTAAGCAAGTTTGCGTAAACCCCAGTTTTCTTCATTCAAAATAGCTGCACCTGCGTTAGTAAGTACAGTTTTGAACTTTTCGACCGCTTCCTTCATCTGAGCTTCAGATAAAACGGGAGTCAAAATGAAAACGGTTTCGTAATGGTTCATAATGTCCTTGTTTTTAAATAGTTAATAAATAAAGTTAATTGCTTTACTAAAAAGCGGTGCAAAGGTACGAATATTTTTTTGAATATGCAACACCTTTTAGTAATGAATGAAAATTTTAGTATTGTTCTTTTTCTGAAGGGAAATCTTGAGATTTTACATCAGATATATAATTTTGAACTGCTTCTGTAATAACAGTGTTTAAATCTGCATAACGGCGAAGGAAACGAGGTGAGAATCCTTTGGTGATGCCAAGCATATCTTGCATTACAAGTACTTGACCATCAACACCTGCGCCTGCACCAATACCAATAATAGGAATTTGAACAGATTGTGCAACTCGAGTGGCAAGTGCTGCAGGAATTTTTTCAAGTACAATAGCAAAACAGCCTGCTTCTTCAAGTAGTTTTGCGTCTTCTATAAGTTTGTTCGCTTCTTCCTCTTCTTTTGCACGTACTGCGTATGTGCCGTATTTATTAATAGATTGAGGCATTAGACCTAGGTGTCCCATAACAGGAATACCTGCTGATATAATACGTTTAATAGAATCGATTATTTCTTCGCCACCTTCTATTTTGATACAATCAACACCAGTTTCTTTCATAATGCGGATAGCAGAAGAAAGAGCTTCAAGTGAGTTGCCTTGGTATGTGCCGAAAGGCATATCGCACACTACAAGTGAACGTTTTGCTGCTTTCATTACACCTTTTGCAAGGAAAATCATTTCGTCTAGTGTGATAGGAAGGGTAGTAGTGTTACCACATACAACGTTAGATGCAGAGTCGCCAATTAAAAGTACGTCAATGCCAGCACTATCTAAAATAGTTGCCATAGAATAGTCGTATGCTGTAAGCATGCTAATTTTTTCGCCACGTTCTTTCATTTCTCTAAGGCGATGAGTGGTGACCTTGCGTTGGTCTTCAATTTTGTGTACAGACATAATTATTAAGGTTTATAAATTCTGTGCAAAATTACTAAATTTATTCACAAACCATTATACTAATTCGTAATTTTTGTATAAATTTGCATTTATATACTCGATAAAACAACAAAATAATAAATATATGACAGACATTAAATGCTTAGAGTATGATGACGAAGCTGCTATCATATTCATTCAAAAGAAACTACCAAAAGAATTAAACATCTCTGATGATGAAATTCAATATGTTTTAGATGTGATTTATGACTTCTACGAATCTAAAGGTCTTTTAAATGAAGATACAGATGAAGAAGTAGAAATTGTAGAGGAAGAGTTGCTACACTACATCTTAAAAGCAGTAAGAAAAGATGAAATGGATGCTGAAAAACTATCAGAAGAAAATGTTCAGTTGATTTTAGATGCTGAATACGAGTATTCTGAATCTTTAGGTGTTTATTAATAATAAAATTTATGTGGTTTCTAAAATTTTTATCTCGTAGGTCTTTCAAGACTCTTTATGTGCTTTCAGATTTTCTTTATTATCTAGCATATTATGTAGTAGGTTATAGAAGAAAAGTGGTTAGAAAGAACTTAGTAAATTCTTTCCCTGAGAAAACGGAACAAGAGATAAAGATTTTGGAGAAAAGTTTTTATCGTCAGTTTTGTGACCAAATAGTTGAGATTGTTAAACAAGTCACAATTACTAATGAAGAAATGGCATCTCATCTATATGTTGAGAACAAAGAACTAGTAGAAAAACTTCGATCAGAGAATCGTTCTATAGTTTATTATTTAGGACATATTGGATGTTGGGAATATGTGGCGTATTTTTCAAAGGCTACCAATACAGATGATTTATATATTGGCTATAAAAAATTGACAAATGAAACATTTGATAAGTTGATGTTTGATTTGAGAGCAAAATTTGGTGGTCACCCTGTTCAAGATGTTAAATTGTTACGCACACTTGCTCAATTTAAAAAAGAGGGTAAACGTGCGGAGTTGGGCTTTCTTGCCGACCAATCTCCAATGCCGGATGCATTAAATTATTGGACAACATTCTTAAATCAAAACACCGCAGTAATAGATAGCATAGAACGTATAGCTAGAAAATTAGATTATGCTGTATGTTATTTTGATGTTACTAGAGAGTCTAGAGGTGTTTATAAAATTGTAGTTAAATTGATAACTGACGATATTTCTTCAACTCCACAAAACTACGTTACTGAACAATATACAAGATTATTGGAAGAGACTATTAAGAAACAACCAGAGTGCTTCTTATGGTCACATAATCGTTGGAAATATACTCCAGCAGATTCTACAAAGAAATGAAAAAGGTAAGTGTAATAATATTAAATTACAATGGTAAATCTCACTTAGAAACATATTTACCATCTGTAATTAAGAATACTCCTTTGCATATAGCAGATATAGTAGTGGCAGATAATGCTTCTACAGATGATTCTGTTGAGTGGCTAAAGGAAACCTATCCAGCCCTAAAATTAATCCAACTTAAAAGAAATTATGGTTACGCAGAGGGGTACAATGTAAGTATAGGTAGGGTAGATACACCATATGTAATATTATTAAATTCTGATGTAGAGGTTACTCCAAACTGGATTCAACCAATGCTCACTTATATGGATGAACATCAGAAAGTGATGGCTGTACAACCAAAGATTCTTCAGTATAAGGATAAAACTAAATTTGAATATGCTGGTGCAGCAGGTGGCTTTCTGGATAAATTTGGATACCCTTTCTGTCGTGGAAGGATATTTACTACGTTAGAAGAAGATGATGCTCAATACGATAGTATAAGACAAATTTTCTGGGCCTCAGGTGCTTGTATGATGGTAAGACGTGTGGATTTTATTGATTATGGCGGTTTTGACGAAAACTTTTTTGCACATCAAGAAGAAATAGATTTTTGTTGGCGTGTAAATGCCAGAGGTAGAACTATTTATTATATACCAAATTCTACTGTATATCATCTAGGAGGTGGCACGCTAAATCAATCAAATCCTAAAAAGACATATTATAATTTTAGGAATAATATGCTGATGATTTATAAGAATCTTAATACCTCTAGATTGATTCCTCTTGCTATAATTAGATTCCTTTTAGACTATTTGGCTGCTTTTGTATATCTTATAACCCTGAAACCAAAGTTGACATGGGCTGTAGTGAAAGCTAGAATTGATTTTTATAGAGTAAAAGGTAAAGTTAAAGCAGAAAGAAAAGAAAATCAGATAAAAACTATCCGCTATACAATACCAAATGTAGTGTATAACGGAAGTATATTAGTGTCTTATTATTTGTTGGGTAAGAAGAAATTCTCTCAACTTTGTTCGCTTAATAAAGCTTGAGCATTTTGAATGGCAGCATCGCTTAGTGTACTACCACTAAGCATGCGAGCTATAGCTGTAACTCTTTCTTCTTTATTCAATTGAGTTACTGTTGTCTCACTCTCTCCAGATTTTTCTACAAAATAATGTGTTGTAGCTTTAGCGGCTATTTGAGGTAAGTGGCTAATAGAAATTATTTGCACGTTGTTGCTCATCTTCTTTAGCATTTTTGCAGTTAGGTCTGCTGCTTCGCCTGAAATACCTGTGTCTATTTCATCAAAGATAAGGGTAGGTAGGCTACTGCTTTGTGCTAATAGGTATTTTAAGCACAACATAACTCTAGAAATTTCACCTCCAGAAGCAGTTTTATCTATTGGTTGAGGAGTTTTGTTTTTATTTGATGAGAACAATAATTCTACTTTGTCAATACCTGTTTTGTTTGGATTGTCTAGTGAAGCAATTTCAAATTTTACATTGCTATATGGCATTCCAAGTGCAGAAAGTTGTTCTACTAGTTCTTTTTCTATTATAGAAGCTTGATTTTTACGTTTTTCTGATATTTTTTCAGCCTCAGTTATTAGATTTTTATAAATCTCATCACGTTTTCTTTTGAGATTCATTATTTCTTCGTCAGAATTATCAATCAACGAGATTTTGTTTTCTAATTCGTTTTTTATCTCAATAAGTTCTGCTACTGTTCTTACTCTGTGTTTTTGGCATAAAGAATAGATTAAATCCCTTCTTTCTCTTAAATAATCTAATCTTTCTGGATTGGAATCCACTTTTTCGCTCTCGTTGTATAGTTCTGTAGATATGTCTTTAAGTTCTATGTAACAAGAAGAAATTCTACTTACCAATTCTTCGCAATATGTGGAATATTTAGATACAGATGAAATAGTATTTTCTGCGTTTCTTAGCATTTCAAGTACACCTGCATCGGTCGAAAGGATATTTTCTGCTTCTAGAAGAGCTTGCTTAATATCATTTGCGTGTTCCAATATAGTTAATTCAGTTTCTATATCAATATCTTCTGAATCTACCAATTTGCTTTCTTCTAGTTGGTTGTATTGAAATTGAAGGTAATCTAGTTCTTCTTTCCCTTTTGTTAATTCACTTTCCAATTTCTCTATGTCTTCGCAAATAAGAACATGAGATTTGTATAATTCTTTGTAGTTTTCTAGCAATTCTTGATTTTTAGCAGTAATATCTAAAACCCCTAATTGAAAATTGTTGTCTCTTAAAAGTAGATTTTCGTGCTGAGAGTGTATATCTATGAATTGACTAGAAAGTGCTTTTAAAATAGATGCATTTACAGGTGTATCATTGATAAAATGTCTAGATTTACCAGAAGCTGAAACCTCTCTTCTTAAAATACATTCAGTACTATAATCTAAATCATTTTCATCAAAAAAGTCTCTAATATTATATTTTGAAATATCAAAAACAGCTTCAATGATACATTTTTCAGAACCTTCTTTAATAGTTTTAAGGTCTGCTCTTGATCCTAAAACTAAATTTAAAGCACCTAAAAGAATAGATTTTCCGGCACCTGTTTGGCCAGTAATAACAGAGAAACCTGATTCAAAGTTTAAATCAAGCTTTTTAATTAATACATAGTTTTCTATATGTAAAGAATTAAGCATAGATTATTTTTTTAGTGAATTAAAACGATGTTGTGATGTTGGAATTATATAACTTAGAATGTCGTATGCAGTATTGCATTCTTCGTTACTTCCTTTTGAATAAATATTTATTAATTCGTCTAGTTTTGCTTCCAAAAATGGTGTTAGAATAACACTAGATGAAGGATGATTTTTATATACTGTTTTTAAGGTTTTTAATCCTTCTGTAATAGTGGCTCTACTTTTTGCTGGAGATAGTGTCATTTCATCTAACCCCATTCTATGGTAGGTGTAAAGATATTTTCTGTAGTCGCTTAACGCATCATCTGTTATGTTACTGATAACAGCATATCTATTTTGATTGTCTTCAAATGCTCTCCAACCCTGTTCGTTGGTGCTTTGTGCTTGATTTACAATGCTTTCTGCTTTTTTATAGATGTTTGTGCCCCCCAAACTAGAGAATGTATCTAGGTCTGTGGCAATAATCATATATGCATAATATGCTAACACGGCTGTTAAGTTGTCGCTAAATGAATTTTCGTCAAAGTTTAGCGGGTCGTTTTCGTTGTATGTAAATGCAAAGTTTGGGTCATTGAAACTATAAATAGGACTCTTATAATTTGTGCCATAAACAGGTCTGTTTGCGTTCACCTGAATATTACAACTAAACGAACCATTGTTGTAATTATTGACTAAAATCATTATGCTGCATTCAATACGTTCTTCTACTGCATATTCATGGTCTGTCCATTGTCTTTCGTTCATGAACTCTGTAATAGACTTTTCTAGTGTAGTAAATATTGATTTACTAGTACCTGCAATTTGATCTGAGTTAACTGTTACTTTACAGTTAAGCTCGTTTGCCATTCCTAAAGTGGTGAAGGAAATGAATAAAAGTAGGGTGAAGTATATTTTTTTTATGCTTTGCATATTTTGTCAATAATATCTTTAGCAACTTCTGTTTTAGATTTTAGACAGAAAGCTTCTGAATTACCGTTTTTCTCAATAATGGTAATTTTATTTGTATCGTAACCGAAACAAGCATTGGCGTCTTTTAGAGAGTTTAGTACTATAAAATCTAAATTCTTTCTTATAAGTTTGCCTTGTGCGTTTTCAGCTTCGTTGTTTGTTTCTAGGGCAAAACCAACTAGGATTTGGTTATCTTTCTTCTTAGCACCTAAACTTGCAGCAATATCGTGTGTAGGTTTTAGTCTAATAACTAAATCGTCTTTTTCTCGCTTAATTTTCTCATCAGCTTGAGTCTCAGGTCTAAAGTCTGCAACAGCTGCACATAGAATACAGATATCTGAAGTGTCAAATTCTTTGTTGCTAGCTTCGTACATTTCTTGTGCAGATTCCACGCTAATAGTCTTAATATTAGGGTGTTTTGCTTTAATTTGTACAGGACCACTAACCAGGTAAACGTCTGCACCTCTTGATGCACATTCTTCTGCTAGAGCGTAACCCATTTTGCCAGAAGAGTGGTTGCCTATAAAGCGAACAGGGTCTATTTTTTCGTGAGTAGGGCCTGCGGTAATTAATACTTTCTTTCCTGAAAGTTCTCGTTTAGAATTGAAAAAGGCTGATACGCGTTCAGATATTTCTTCTGGTTCTGCCATTCTACCTTTGCCCTCTAAACCACTAGCCAAGAAGCCAGAAGCAGCGTCTATAATATTAACGCCTTTATTTTTAAGGTATTCAATATTTTCTTGTGTGGTAGGGTGGGCGTACATATCTAAATCCATGGCTGGAGCCACGAAAATTGGGCAACGTGCAGAAAGATATGTGGTAGTAAGTAAATTGTCTGCAATGCCGTGTGCCATTTTGGCGATAGTATTTGCAGTAGCAGGGGCGATGACGTAAGCATCTGCCCATAATCCTAAAGATACGTGGCTATTCCATGCTCCGTTTGTAGGATCAAAAAAATCTACTAGAATAGGGTTTCTAGAGAGTGTAGCTAGGGTAAGTGGCGTGATAAAAGCTTTGGCTTTCTCGGTCATAATAACCTTTACTTCAGCACCGCGTTTTACCAAGTCACGAATGAGGTAAGCTGTTTTATAAGCAGCTATACCTCCCGTTACTCCTATAAGTATGTGTTTACCTTGCAAAGGGGTAAATTATTTTTTGTTTGGATTGCGAAAATATGTTTTGTCTTCGATGTATTCTTGAGTTGCAAGAAGTACTGGTTTTGGAAGACGTTCGTAATACTTAGAAATTTCGATTTGCTCGCGATTTTCAAATACTTCTTCTAAGTTATCTACGTTGTTGCTTGAAAATTCTTCAAGTTTACGTTTCAACTCGTCTTTAATTTCCACACCTATTTGGTTTGCACGTTTACCTATGATAGCAACTGTTTCATATACATTACCTGTGTTTTCGCATAGGCTGTTAACGTCACGTGTAACAGTGTTTGTTGGAGCTTTTGATTTTTTGTAATCCATTTTAATTATATATAATTAGGTTAATCTTCTGTGTTTTCAAATTGTAACAAAACCTTTTCTAAATGTGCAGAGATTTTTTCAATTTCTTTTTTATGTTTTGTCTCTGGATATTCTTGAGAGAAATAATAGCATTCATCTAGTGCATCTTCACTACGTTGTTTTAGCTTTTCTTGAACACTATTTATTGCCTCTTTATATTTTGATCTTACAATAATTATTGAATAATCTTCTTTATACTTAGTGTTAGGGTAGTCGTTTAGAGCGTTTTGTGCAGTTACTACTGCTGCTCTATAGTTGTTACCCCTATAGTTGCCCATATTATAGTACAATTGTGCATTTTTTAAGTCTCTTAAAGCAAGCTTCTCGTACATTTCTGCTTGAAGTTTTTTAGCAAGAGGTGTTTGTTCGTTATATGGGAAAGCTTCAATAAAAATCTGGAAACGTTCTATTGCTTGCATTGTGGCAGTTTGATCTAGTTCTGCCTCTGGTGACTGATGATAGTATGAATAAGCAAGCATAAACATACATTCTGTATAATGTGAACCTCTTAAATATGTGTTCACGTATGTTTTGTAATGATGTCCAGCTGCAATATATTCTTTCTTTTTAAAGTGACTTGTAGATAGAAGATAAAGAATATTTTCAGATCTTTCTGTCCCTTTATAAGCATTAGAAATATCTTCTAAAAGCACAATAGTTTTTTTGTAATCTCCTTCTGCAAAGCATTTTAACGCAAATTCATATTTTGCGTTGTTGTCTGTGCTTTTTCTAATAAGTTTATATTCCTTATTATCAATCTTTGCCAAACAAATTTGGCAAGAGAATACAAAAAGGCATAATATGTACAATAATTTATTCATTAGAGTGCAAAGGTACAAATATTAAATACAAAAAACAAATAAAAATAATGTATCTCACTCACTAAATTTTCTTAAATTTATTGTATTACTTCCACTTATAGTGCGCTTTTGGTCGGAAATATGCTACAATGTATAGGTAAAGATTGATTAATGGAAGTAAAATGTCCATTAAACCGATGCCAAAATAAAATTTTCTTTCACCTAGTGCTTTGGCGTTTAGATTAATAATAATGTATTGTACTATGTATCTAAGTATGAACGCACCTGGTGCAATAAAGTACCAATATGGTATTTGACATACTCCCGTCAATACAATTCCTAAATAAAACAAGAATCTACTGCCAAGTTCTGTGCCTAAAAGAAATTTAGAAGAGAATTTATATCTGCCCGAGGTAGATAGGTGACGTTCTTTTTGTGCCAAAAATGCTGAGAATTTTTTCTTTTCCTCAGATGTGGTAATGCTTTCAGGGCTAACGCAAACAGCTGTGTTTTTGCCTTTGGCAAAGTCGTTTACAAATAGGTCGTCGTCGCCAGATTGTATGTCTAAATGTTTTGAGAATCCTTTAGATTTTTCGAAGAAACTCTTTCTGTATGCCATATTTCTGCCCACACCCATATATGGATAGCCCGCAATGGCATAGTTTAAGTATTGAATACCTATAAATAAGGTGTCGAATACTTGAAGCATATTGGTGAAACTTTTGTTTTTGTTGTATGCTCCATATCCTAATACTATTTGTTTTCCTTCAGAGAAACTTTTCACCATATTTTCCAACCATTTGTTAGAGATTGGCTCGCAATCTGCATCGGTAAATACCAATATATCATTTTTAGCAGCTTTTACACCAAGAATTACTGCAATTTTCTTTGAGTCGATATATTTAGCATCGTGAGGTACGAAACTTGTCTTTAGGTGAGGGTAGTCCTTTTTAAAAAATTCTAAAACAGTTTCAGACTCGTCGTAAGAACGGTCGTTAATTACAATTACCTCATAATTATTTGGGTAGTCTTGTTTTAAAACACTTGGAAGGTGTTTTTTTAAGTTTTCTTCTTCGTTTCTTGCACAAATAATTACAGAAACCTCTGGAAGACTATCTAAAAGTTTAATTTTACCTTTCTTTATTCTGCGTTTGTTTCTAGAAATAGCGGTGTAGAAACGAAGGTAATAATAAAGTTGAATTAAAAGGCTAAAAAATACTACTGCCAAACATATAAGTTCGGCAGTAGAAAATGTATTTAAAACTGTGTTTAACATGTTTTATTCAAAGTCTTCTGAGAAATAACTATTAGGAAGATTTCTTAAGTTGTATTGAGAACTCATAACTTCACCGTATGCACCAGCAGAACGAAGAGCAAAAATATCACCGCGTTTTACTTCGTTTAGCATCACATTTTTGCCAAATACGTCTGAAGATTCGCAAATAGGACCAACTACGTCGTATTCTTTTTCTTCTTTGTCGCTTGTTAGGTTTTCAATTCTGTGGTAAGCATCGTACATTGCAGGACGAATAAGTTCGGTGAAACCTGCATCAAGGATTGCGAAGCGTTTTACTTCACCTTCTTTTACATAAAGCACGCGGCTAATAAGGTTGCCACATTGACCAACTACAGCTCTACCAAGCTCGAAGTGAATATTTTGACCTTCTCTGCGCTCAACAAGTTTGTTGAATACAGCAAAGTAGTTTTCGAAATCTGGTATATTAATGTGGTTTGGGTGGTGGTAGTCGATACCAAGGCCACCGCCAAAGTTCATATTAGGGAAGGTAATACCTTCTTTTTCTAGTTCGTCTTGAAGTTCGTTTGCTTTAATGCAAAGGTCTTTAAATGCACTCATATCAGTGATTTGTGAACCGATATGGAAGTGAAGACCCACAACTTCTATGTTTGAAAGTGTTTTAGCTTCCTTGATAACACTAGAAATTTGGCTCATATTTATGCCAAATTTGTTTTCAGAAAGACCAGTTGTGATTTTTGCATGGGTGTGAGCATCCACGTTTGGGTTTACTCTGAATTCTACTCTTGCTGTTTTGTTTTTAGCAATAGCTAATTCATTAATAATGTATAATTCTGCAAGAGATTCTACGTTGAAACAGAAAATATCAGCGTCAAGAGCAAGATTTATTTCCCAATCTGCTTTGCCAACTCCAGCAAAAACTACTTTGTCTGCAGGGAATCCTGCCTCGATAGCAGCTTTCACTTCGCCGCCACTCACGCAGTCTGCACCAAACCCATAACTTGCGATAAGTTTTAGGATGCGTGGGTTTGCATTAGCTTTAATTGCATAGTGTTGACAGAAATTGTATTTGTCTGTTTCTTTTTTTATTGCCTCTAAAGTATTCTTTAGTAGGGTAGTATCGTAAAAATAGAATGGGGTAGTTAAATTACCCCATTTTTCTATCGGAAAAGTTCCTTTCATTTATGTGAATATTAAAATAATTCTTTACTTAATGATTCTAGAGCACGTTTTTTGTCTGCTGCTTTTACAAGGAATGAAACATTGTAGTTGCTACCGCCGTAAGAAATCATGCGAACAGGAATTTCTTTTAATGCGTTAACAATTTTTGCTTGATAACCAAGGTTTTCAGAATCCATATCACCAACCACACACACGATAACCATGTCTTTTTCTACAGTTACAGTACCGAATGTTTTAAGTTCGTTTACTATTTCGTCTAGGTGTTTGTCGTTGTCTATAGTAACAGAAACACCTACTTCTGAAGTAGTAATCATATCGATAGATGTTTTGTGTGTAGCGAAGCATTCAAATACTTTGCTAAGGAATCCATGAGCAAGCAACATACGGCCAGATTTAATCTTGATGGCTGTGATATTGTCTTTTGCGGCAACAGCTTCTATTTTTTTAGGAGTAAGCTTGGTAGATATTAATGTACCAGGAGCTTGAGGGTCCATAGTGTTTAGAAGACGCACTGGGATGTTTTCCAATTTAGCAGGAAGAATGCAAGTAGGGTGTAAGATTTTTGCACCGAAATATGCAAGCTCTGCAGCTTCCTCAAAGTGTAGGTTTGCCACTGGTTTAGTGTTTTCTACAAAACGAGGGTCGTTGTTGTGCATGCCATCAATGTCTGTCCAGATTTGAATTTCAGAAGCTTTTACAGCCGCACCTATTAAAGATGCTGTATAGTCTGAACCGCCACGTTGAAGGTTGTCTATTTCATTGTATGCATTTCTACAAATATAACCTTGTGTAATATAAATTTCTGTGTCTGTAGGGAATACAGAAAGAGATTTAGTAATATTTGTTCTAATGTATGCAAGGTCTGGTTCGTTGTTTTTGTCGATACGCATGAAATCCAATGCAGGAAGTAGGACAGATTTAATGCCTATTTCTTGTAAATATAGATTTACCATTGCTGTTGACATAAGTTCGCCTTGTGCCAAAATGATTTTTTCATCAAATAATAGGAATACATTATTTTGGGTAAACTTACGAAGAAGATCGAAGTGTACCTTTAAAATTGCGTTTGCTTCTGCTTTAGTTTCTTCTTTTGAATATAATTCTTCTACTACAGCAGCATATTTTTGCTCCATCTTATTGATGACTTCGTTGGCGCTAACAGGATTCTTTTTATATAAGTAGTCAGCAATTTCAACTAAAGTATTTGTAGTTCCTGACATTGCAGAAAGTACTACTATTTTTTGATCACCATCACAAATTAAAGAAGCTACTTCTTTCATTCTTTGTGCAGAACCTACGGATGTTCCGCCGAATTTTAAAACTTTCATAGTTGTAAAAATTAAATTTCCCGCAAAGGTAATAAAAAAATGGGAATTTTTATGCAAACCATGTAACAATATTATTTATAATGTGTAAAGTGAGGCAATAAACACATATATAAATGTGTTATTTATGCTTTAAAGTGTTAAAAAATGTTATTATATGAAATTTATTGGTCTAATATTTTGCAGGTTTCAATTAAAGCACTACCTTTGTGACATATTAGTTTTCTTCGTAAGAAAAAGATTAAGAATTAAGATGGGGCAAATGGTTACCGAGCGAGGTAACCATTTGTTTTTGTATACACTCCAATCGAAAATCTTTGCTCTCGCTGTTCAAAATTACTCAATGCTTCGCATTTCGTGATTTTTTTCACGACTCGGCAAAACTTAAGCAAGCTTATCTTTGCTCTCGCTGTTCAAAAAATTCCTAATTCCTAATTCCTAATTCCAAATTATTTTATTAACTTTGTGCGAAATTTTTTTAATGAAACTTTTATTCGTCAAAAATATTTATGGCAGATTTAATTAAAATTAAGCAAGGCCTTAATATTCAGATGGTTGGACAAGCCAAGGAAGAATATGGCCGTGTATCCCAATCAGCTTTAATAGGATTTAATCCAGAGAGTTTCTATGGTATTACTCCTAAACCAATAGCTAAGGTTGGTGATAAAGTAAAGGTTGGTTCTGTTTTATTTATTGATAAAAAGAACCCAGACCTTAAGATAGTTTCACCTGTGAGTGGTGAATTAGTTGCAATTAATCGTGGAGAAAGACGTAAAATTCTTGATTTCGTAGTTCAAAACGATTTTAAAGCGGAACAAGCAGAAATTAAGCCTATCAATCTTGATGGCTCTGCAGAAGATGTAAAATCTTCTCTTTCTGATGCAGGTTTTCTTGCTTTCTTCAAACAACGTCCTTACGACGTATGTATAGCTCCAACAGATACTCCTAGAGCTATATTTATTTCAGCTTTTGATAAAGCTCCTCTTGCTCCAAATTTCAACTTTATTTTAAAAGATGAAGTTTCAAACTTCCAAGCAGGTATCAATGCTATTAGCAAAATTGCTCCTGTGTATGTAGGTGTTGAAAAGGGTTGTGCTTGGGCTGTTTCTTTACAAAATGCTACAGTAACTCAGTTTGAAGGTGATTATCCTGCTAGCAACGTTGGTGTTCAAATAAATAAAGTAGCACCTATCAACCGTGGTGAAGTAGTTTGGACTATTGCTCCTCAAGAAGTTGCAATTATTGGTCGTTTCGTTAACAAAGGAAAATTAGACTTTACTAAAACAGTAGCATTCTGTGGTGAAAACGCTGCCACTCCTGCTTATTACAAAGTAGTAATGGGAAGCAATGTAGCAAGTATCGCTAAAGCAAATGTTTTAGAAGGTAGAAAATTACGTTATATCGCTGGTAATCCACTATCAGGTACTCAAGTGACTGCAGATTCTTGGTTAAATCCATTAGTATCTCAACTTACTGTTATTCCAGAAGGTGATGATACACACGAAATGTTTGGTTGGATTATGCCAGGTATCAAGAAATTTAGCTTAAATGGTTCTTTCCTTTCTGGTATGTTATGTTCTTGCCTACGTAACAAATTCAAATTCTCATTTGATGCACGTCTTCAAGGTGGTGAACGTCACATGATTATGTCTGGAGAGTATGACAAAGTATTCCCAATGGATATTTATCCAGAATACTTAATCAAAGCTATTATCTCTGGTAATATTGAGAAAATGGAAGAACTTGGTATTTACGAAGTAGCTCCAGAAGACTTTGCTGCTGCAGAATTTGTATGTTCATCTAAAGTAGAACTACAAAGTATCGTTCGCAAAGGTCTAGATATGTTAAGAAAAGAAATGTGTTAAGAAATTAATAAACTATAAATAATGAATGCTTTAAGAAAATTTGTCGATAAAATCAAACCTACCTTCTCAGAAGGCGGTAAATTATCGATGTTCCGTTCTGTCTTTGACGGATTTGAGACATTCTTATTCGTTCCGAATACTACTTCTAAATCTGGAGCTCATATCCACGATGCGGTAGATTCAAAACGAATTATGATTATGGTGGTAATTGCACTTATGCCTGCCTTATTATTTGGTATGTACAATGTGGGTTACCAACACTATTTATCAATTGGCCAATTGGAAGTAGTTAACTTCTTTGAAGTTTTCTTCTATGGTCTTCTAGCTGTATTACCTAAAATCATCGTTGCATATCTTGTTGGTTTAGGTATTGAGTTTACAGTTGCACAATTTAAAGGTGAAGAAATTCACGAAGGTTTCCTTGTTACTGGTATTATTTTACCAATGATTGTACCAGTAGACTGTCCACTTTGGATTTTAGCTCTTGCAACTGCATTTGCAGTAATCTTTGCTAAAGAAATCTTTGGTGGTACTGGTATGAATATCTTCAACGTAGCTTTAATTGCTCGTGCATTCCTATTCTTTGCTTATCCTTCTAAAATGTCTGGTGATAGCGTTTGGATTCGTACAGACTCTACATTTGGTCTTGGTGAAGGTGCAGTAGTAGATGGTTTCACAGGTGCTACTCCTCTAGGTCAAGTGGCTGTTTCTACAGGTTCAGAAGCAAATATCACCGACGCTGTAGGTAATATTTCAACTCTTTGGGATGCAGTTCTAGGTCTTGTTCCAGGTTCAATCGGTGAAACTAGTGTTATAGCTATTGCTTTAGGTGCAATCCTTTTATTAGTTACTCGTATTGCTAGCTGGAAAGTAATGCTTTCTATCTTTGCTTCAGGTGCTTTAACAGCATTCTTATTCAATATTGCAGGTCTTGATAATCCAGTCGCAAATCTACCTTGGTATTATCACTTATCACTTGGTGGTTTTGCTTTCGGTGCTGTATTTATGGCTACAGACCCTGTAACTTCTGCTCGTACCGAAGCTGGTAAATGGATTTATGGTATCTTAATCGGTTTCATGGCTATCGTTATCCGTGTATTAAACCCAGGTTATCCAGAAGGTATGATGCTTGCTATTCTACTAATGAATGGTCTTGCTCCTGCAATCGACTATTTCGTAGTACAACGTAATATTTCTAAACGTGCTAAACGTGTTAAAATTCAAAAATAATAATCATTATGAATACAAATAGTAATACTTATACAATTATCTATGCTTCGGTAATGGTTATTATCGTTGCATTCCTTCTAGCATTTGTATCAAGTGTTTTAAAAGATACACAAGATGAAAATGTGAGATTAGATAAGAAAAAACAAATTCTTACTTCTCTAAATGTAAACTATGAAGGTGAAGATGCTGCTGCTCTTTATGATAAATATGTTCAACAAGAATATATTATTAATTATGCAGGTGAAATCGTAGAAGAAACAGGTGCTTTTGATTTAGATGTGAAAGCAGAAAATGATAAAGCGTTAGAAGAAAGAAAACTTGCAGTATTTGCATGCGAAGTAGAAGGTCAACCTAAATTTGTTTTACCTATTCGCGGTGCAGGTCTATGGGGACCAATCTGGGGTTATATCGCTCTAGATGCAGATAAAAATACTGTTTATGGAACATACTTCTCTCACCAAGGTGAAACTCCAGGTTTAGGTGCAGAAATCGCAAAACCTAAATTCCAAGAAGCATTCAAATCTAAAAAGATTAAAAATGCAGCAGGTGAGTTTGTTTCTATCGCCATCGTTAAACCAGGCAAAACAGACGACACAAAAGACTATGTAGATGGTATCTCTGGTGGTACTATTACATCTCAAGGTGTTGACGCTATGCTTAAAGATGGACTTGGTCAATATGTTAACTTTTTAAACAAATAAGGAGGGTTAAGTCATGGGTTTATTTTCAAAAGAAAATCGCGCAACATTCTTAGCGCCTCTAGGCGTTAACAACCCTGTTACCATGCAGGTTCTTGGTATCTGTTCTGCACTTGCAGTAACAGCTCAACTAGAACCAGCTTTAGTTATGGGATTCTCTGTTACAATTATCGTGGCGCTTGCCAACGTTATAATCTCTTTACTTAGAAATACTATTCCAAACCGTATTCGTATTATCGTTCAGTTGGTAGTAGTAGCTACTCTAGTAACAATAGTAAGTGAATGTTTAAAAGCATTTGCATACGACGTGAGTGTACAACTTTCTGTATATGTAGGTCTTATTATTACAAACTGTATCTTAATGGGTCGTCTTGAAGCGTTTGCTATGGCAAATGGTCCTTGGGAATCTTTACTTGATGGTCTAGGTAATGGTTTCGGTTATGCTATCATCCTTGTTGTTGTAGCATTCTTCCGTGAATTATTAAGTGCAGGTACATTATTAGGTTTCGTTGTTATTCCAGAATCTTTCTATGAATTTGGCTACCTAAACAATGGTCTAATGCTTATGCCTCCTATGGCACTTATCCTTGTAGGTGCAATTATTTGGGCACAAAGAGCTAAAAATCCAGAGTTACAAGATTAATCACCCAAATTAAGTAAAATATGGAAAATTTATTAAGTTTATTCGTTAAGTCGATTTTTGTCGACAATATGATTTTCGCTTACTTTTTAGGTATGTGCTCTTACTTAGCTGTATCTAAAAATGTGAAAACTGCGTTAGGTTTGGGTGTAGCTGTAACATTCGTGTTATTAATTACAGTACCAATCAACTACTTACTTGAAAACTATGTACTAAAAGCTGATGCTATCATTGAAGGTGTAGACTTAAGCTTCTTAAGCTTCATCCTATTCATTGCGGTTATCGCTGGTATCGTACAACTCGTGGAAATGGTTGTAGAACGTTTTTCTCCATCTCTATATGCGTCATTAGGTATTTTCTTACCTCTTATCGCTGTAAACTGTGCTATCATGGGTGCTTCACTTTTCATGCAACAACGTGCATTCGTAAACATTGGTGAAGCTACTGTATATGCATTCGGTTCTGGTATTGGTTGGTTAATAGCTATTGTTGCTTTAGCAGCTATTCGTGAAAAAATGGAATACTCAAATGTTCCAAAACCTCTACGTGGTCTAGGTATCACCTTTATCACAACTGGTTTACTTGCTATGGCATTTATGTGTTTCTCTGGTTTAAAAATTTAAGATGACGATGAATATGATATTAGCAATAAATATGGAAATGATTGGCTTAAGTATTGCCATCTTCCTTGGAATCATCTTAGTATTAGTAATTGTACTTTTAGTAGCTAAGAATTATCTTTCTCCATCTGGTCCTGTGAAAGTGACTTTAAATGGTGAAAAAGAAATAGAAGTAGCATCTGGTGGATCTCTTTTAGGTTCTCTTTCTGCAGAAGGCGTGTTCCTTCCATCTGCTTGTGGTGGTAAAGGTTCTTGTGGTCAATGTCGTTGCCAAGTGCCAGAAGGTGGTGGTGAAATCCTTCCAACTGAAACTGTTCACTTCTCTCGCAAACAAATTAAAGACAACTGGCGTTTAGGTTGCCAAGTGAAAGTGAAAAATAACATGAGCGTTACTGTACCAGAATCTGTTCTAGGTGTGAAAGAATGGGAATGCGAAGTTATTTCAAACCGCAACGTTGCTACCTTTATTAAAGAGTTTAAAGTTAAGCTTCCTGCTGGTGAACACATGGACTTCGTTCCAGGTTCATACGCTCAAATCGTTATTCCAGAATACGATCTTAACTATGCAGACTTCGACCGTTCTTTAATTGGTGACTTATATGTGCCAGCATGGGAAAACTTCGGTCTATTCAACCTAAAACAAAAGAATACCGAACAAACAATCCGTGCTTATTCTATGGCTAACTATCCAGATGAAGGTGATATTATCACACTTACAGTGCGTATTGCTACACCTCCATTTAAACCAAAAGATCAAGGTCCTGGCTTTATGGATGTACCTTGTGGTATCGCTTCTACATATATCTTCTCACTAAAACCTGGTGATAAAGTTATTATGAGTGGTCCTTATGGTGACTTCCACCCAGAGTTTGATAGCAAACGTGAAATGATTTGGGTAGGTGGTGGTGCCGGTATGGCTCCTCTTCGTGCACAAATTATGCACATGCTTAAAACTCTTAAAACTCGCGACCGCGAAATGCATTACTTCTATGGTGCTCGTGCTATTGACGAAGTGTTCTTCTTGGAAGATTTCTTAGAACTAGAAAAAGAATTCCCTAACTTCCACTTCCACTTAGCTCTAGACCGTCCAGACCCTAAAGCAGACAAACTTGGTATTAAATATACCGCTGGTTTCATTGCTCCAGTTATGGGCGACACCTATCTAAAACAACACGAAGAACCAGAAGAAATCGAATACTACCTATGTGGACCTCCAATGATGGCAAAAACCGTGCTAGACTTGTTGGATAGCCTAGGTGTAGAAAAAGATATGATTCACTTCGACGACTTCGGTGGATAATACAAACAAAAGGAGCGAAATTTTTCGCTCCTTTTGTTGTTTTTTATTATCTTTGCACGGTTATTAAAAGAATATGGAAAAAGATTTAATTTTATCTGTAAAAAACGCTGTACAAGCATTGTACGGGGCAGAAATTGGTGATGCGCAAGTAACTCTTCAAAAGACTAAGAAAGAGTTTGTTGGTGACTGGACTTTAGTGTGTTTTCCACTGCTAAAAATTTCACGAAAAAATCCTGCTGCTACAGCAGAAGAAATAGGTGCATATTTAAAAGAAAATGATTCTAAGATATCTGATTATAATGTAATCAATGGTTTCTTAAATCTTTCTATCAATGCAAATTCATGGGTTGATTTACTAGAAAATATCAATAAAGATGAGAAATTTGGTACAAAAGAAGTTACTGAAAATTCACCTCTTGTAATGATTGAATATTCTTCACCTAATACAAATAAACCACTTCACTTAGGTCATATTAGAAACAACTTGTTAGGCTTTAGTCTTTCTGAAATTATGAAAGCTAATGGTTACAAGGTGGTGAAAACCAACATTGTAAACGACCGTGGTATTCACATTTGCAAATCTATGCTAGCGTGGCAAAAATTTGGCAACGGTGCTACTCCTGAGTCTATTGGCAAAAAAGGTGACCACTTGGTGGGCGACTATTACGTAGCGTTTGACAAGGCTTATAAGGCTGAAATTAAAGAACTTATGGCTGGTGGCATGGACGAAGAAGAGGCTAAAAAAGAAGCTCCACTTATTAAAGAAGCACAAGAAATGCTTCGTAAGTGGGAGGCAGGCGACGAAGAAGTACGTGCTCTTTGGAAAACCATGAACGACTGGGTTTATGCTGGTTTTGATGAAACATACAAACGTCTGGGTGTAGATTTTGATAAAATCTATTATGAATCTGATACATATCTAGTTGGTAAAGAAAAGGTTCTTTCTGGTCTAGAAAAAGGTCTTTTCTTCAAAAAAGAAGATGGTTCTGTTTGGGCTGATATGACAGACCAAGGTTTAGACCAAAAACTTCTTCTTCGTGCAGATGGTACTTCAGTTTATATGACTCAAGATATTGGTACTGCTACACTTCGTTTTTCAGATTTCCCAATCGACAAAATGATTTATGTGGTAGGTAACGAACAAAACTATCACTTCCAAGTACTTTCTATTCTTCTAGATCGTCTTGGTATGGAGTGGGGTAAAGACCTAGTTCACTTCTCTTACGGTATGGTGGAACTACCAGAAGGTAAAATGAAGAGCCGTGAAGGTACTGTGGTAGATGCAGACGACCTTGTTGATGAAATGGTGGGCACTGCTACAGAAATTTCTAAAGAATTGGGTAAACTAGATGGTATATCAGATGAAGAAATATCTTCTATTTGCGAAATGATTGGTCTTGGTGGTCTTAAATACTTTATCTTAAAAGTAGACCCTCGCAAAAACATGACTTTCAACCCAAAAGAGTCTATAGACTTCAATGGTAATACAGGTTCATTTATTCAATATACTCATGCTCGTATCTGTTCTGTATTAAGAAAAGCTGCAGAACAAGGTATTGCATTAGCTGAGCTAAACAAAGATATTGAACTAAAAGAAAAAGAAGTCTCTTTAATTCAAGCTCTTGCTGCATTCCCATCTGTGGTTGCTCAAGCTGGTAAAGAATATAGTCCTTCTTTGATTGCGAACTATACATACGACCTTGTTAAGGAATACAACCAATTCTATCACGACTTTAGTATCCTAAAAGAAGAAAATGCAGACCTTAAAAATATGCGTCTAGTACTTTCTGCAAATGTTGCTAAGGTTATTAAAACAGCAATGTCATTACTAGGTATTAAAGTTCCAGAAAAGATGTAATTGTAAGTTTAATAGTAAAAAATTATATAATTTGAGACTCGCTTAACAATAAGTGAGTCTCTTTTTTGTGCGGTTGATTTTTTTCATTTAATAATTTTGTTGATGTGGAACATAATATTTATATTTGTTCAAGAAAATATATGTTATGTCTAGAGAAGAAAGAAATAGATTAAACTATACAATAGCATTGATAGCTGAGTTTGCAGGCAGATTTGGTATTGGCGAGAAACAGGCACATAATTATCTGTCACGCTTTAATGGCTTGTCTCATTTGACTACATATTATGACATAATACATACACTCTCATTTGATGATGCTGTTGATGCAATGATACAAGTGTGTGAACATAATGGAGGAAAATTAAAATGATATTATATCATGGCTCAAATGTAAAGATTGAAGTTCCAAATCTTGCTAAGTCAAAACCATATAAAGATTTTGGCAGAGGATTTTATCTTTCTGCAGATAAAAATCAAGCCTTAAGAATGGCAGAACAAAAAACATTGCAGTTACTTATTGGTGAACCAATTGTTTCTGAATTTGAGTTTGATGAAACATTGCTCCAAAGTAATGAGCTTAAGGTTAAGATTTTTGAAGATTATAGCGTAGAATGGGCAAATTTTATTTTACAGAATAGAGATGTACATAATCAACATCCTATTCATGAATATGATATAGTATATGGACCAATTGCTGATGATGGGGTTACTTTTCAGTTGCGTAGATATCAAGCTGGCACTATTAGTATAGAAGAATTAGTAAAAGAATTAAAATATGCTAAAGGTATAACTTTTCAATATTTCTTTGGTACTTCATTGGCTCTTGAAAAACTGAAAAGACTATGAAATTGACATCATCTCAAATAAAGATTATGCAAGAAGATATGTATGCAGACTTAATACAACTTCTTATAGAAAAGCATGGATATACAGTAGAAAAAGCAATGGATATTCTGTATAATTCAGATACTTTTGCTCGATTGCAAGATGCAAATACTGGTTTATATTATCAAAGTCCTGGGTATGTATATTCATTTCTTAATAATGAACTTTGTCTTTGTGACTACAGAATCTAGATTTACATAGATTATATAACTTATAGATTAATATTAATTGTCCAGATTTTGTATGGACAATTCTTTTTTATTAAATAAGATTTTATTATTTTTGCAAGAGTAGGTCTCACGCCGAGGATACGCATAGAGATGCGTGGTGTGGGATTTATAGATTTTATATTGAAGCGTTTATTACGCATGTTCTGACATTTTAGAAACTTCGCAACTTTCAAACGTATATCAGAATATAGCAACGATAAATGCTTACGGGATATGGGTATGTTATGTGCATATCTATACTTAGGTGTATAGTATGTTTACTTATATCGGCGTGGGCTTTGCGTTGTCTGTTCTATATACGTTGGGCAATGCGAAGGCCTCTAAAATGTGGAACGGCAACAGTCGAGTCCACGTTTTTTTTGTGCTTGTATGTCAGAATTAAGATACAAGATGTTAACACCTAAAATATAAATATTATGGGAAAAGAAGTAAAAAAACAGTTAATGGATGATTTGAGTATTTTTAAAATCAATAGTCCAGCAGATAGATTAGGAGGTCCATTTGATATTGTTTATAAAGATCAAGAAGAAGGATGGGCTATAGTGACGATATATTGGGATGAAAAACCAACTCTAGGAATAAGATGGTTTTGGGGTGAATGTGGAATGCCTGCTACTTACGGACATTCACAATGGTTTGTAATACCACAAGGTTTACATGAGAGTATTATAAATCAACTTCCAATATCAATTTCAAAAAAGAAAAAGGTGATAGATTTTCTAAGCGGGAATAAATAGAAAGAAATATTAACTTACAAAAATTTATTAAGAAAAAGATGAAAAAAATAGCATTAACTATAGTTCTAATTGCAATTGTAATGTCTACTTTTGCTCAAATTGATATGTATGTACCTGAAGTTGTTAAGGAAACAAAAAAGACGTGGCAGGATGAGAAAAATGAAATTATCCACATATTAAAAGAGAATACAAAATACCCTATTGTGAAACTAAAACACGAAGAAAATGGAACATGGAGGTATGCATATAAGGATAAAATAAAACTCATAAAAAAGAATTATAAGAATTTATATTTAATAGGAGATACCTTGTTTAGTAGTGATAATTCTAATGAACCAATTCTTACATTATCTTGTATCTCAAATGATACTATTACGGTATGTCAATTGCCTAATAGAAAGTATTTTCATGTTGAAGATATCATAGTTACTCAACAAGAAAAAGATTTGTTGTTTAATTATTTTACAAAATCAAAATTCCTAGAACAAAAATTAAAACTAGGTGATACGAATTATTATAAACTAAAGAGAAAAATGGAAGGTGAATTTATATGGAACCATTTATATATAAATTCTGATATTATATATGTTCTTAAAATTGATGGTAGGAAATATTATATTAGAGGAGAAAAAATAGAATCTAATTTATTCCCAAATATCCGTTATTATGGAGAACCTATAAAATTTGAAGCTGCAAATATTTCAAATTTTGTTTCTCTTAAATCATATAATTTATTAAAAGAAATGTATGTTGGTAAAGAAATAACCAGCTTTAATGAATATTTTAATATTGATGGTTTTAGAAATTATGATTATTTAGAGAAACCAAAATCTGTTTGGAATGTACAAAAGATTTCAGTGAAAGGAAATAAATTTGTATTAGAATTTACCTCGAAAGAGGAGAACGAATCTATGATAATAGAGTCATGTGAAGAAAGAAAATTATGTCATGAATTTACTAAAGATATGATGATGTCTATTGAAAATTCTAAGAAAAAAGAGAATAATTTTGAAGGTTATATAGGAGAGTATAATAGTTTCTGCGATGGAATCAAAACTAATGTAATATGGTCTCCTGTATATAAAAATGGCAATAGATATTGGAGAGCACTTGTTTGTAAAAGTTACGCAGATTCTATAATCAAAGAATGGGAGAATGTTGTACAAGACAAGATCATAGAATTAAAAAGAGAAAATGAAGAATATAGAGAAAATATTATAAAGAAACATGGGGTTACGTATGGCAATTTAATTTTAGATAATAAAATATCTATAGGAATGACTCAGGAAATGTGTATTGAAGCCTATGGTAGTCCACGTTTAAAAAATACATCAACAACATCGTTAGGTGTAGTAGAAATATGGACATATAAGAAATATGGTTGGGGTAATGATGACAAGTATATTTATGTTACCTTTGTAAATGATAAGATTACTGAAATATATGAATAAATGAAAATTACTAATCTTAAATAATATTTTTATGAAAAAGATTCTTTATGCAATTGGTGTTATTTGTTTAATGACAATTACGTCGTGTCAAACAACTGTTTCTGATTATAAAACAGAAATAGAAGATGCTGTGAGATTTTATTTATCAAGTGTAGAATTAATGGCTCACCATATTTTAGAGGAGGGTGATGAGGCTTTATTTGATGAACTTTTGGCTGATTTTTCATCAACTAGTGAAGAAACTGATTTCAAATCATTAATAAAAAAGAAAAAGAATGAAGGTAATTTGTTTGCTCATGAAATGTTAGGGTATTATGAAGACTTATCTATTATTTTGTCTGAGCCTATATGCGAAGACACAAACACAGAAATAGAAAAAGCATGGAGTTTCAAAGAAGTAAACTCACAAGTAAATTTCTTGTTTACAATTAAATTAAAAGAGAATATTTGGAATATTGTTCCTAAAAGTGAAGAAGATATTGAAAGGTACATGTGGCGCATAATATTAACAGGTAATGATAAAAGGACCCACCCGGAGGTCGATGAATTACAACAAATTAAAGAAACTATTAAAACTAGAATAAGAAACCAATACAATGAGCATTGTCAATATAATGATAATGAAATAATGTCTGAGGAATTTTACTCTGTTTTTAATAGGGCACAGCTACTTGATGATAGTGAGATTGGTTGGCCAGATTGGGATATTTGGAGATGTACTAATGGATTAGATGCTGAATTACATTCTATTAATGTTGAGATAATATCTAATACTGATGCGATTGCTCATATAGAATTATTTTACCCAGAAACAGGAAATCAATATTGTAAAGTTGATATGCCAATGGTTTATGAGAATGGTGATTGGTATGTAGATGATATAATAGATATAACAAATTCTTATTCTATAAAGGATATAGCACAATCAATTGTTGAAGATAGATAATAAATTTAATAAAAAAGAATTAAGCCTACACTCTAATATGAGTTGTAGGCTTTTTTGTCAAAAATGGCAGAGAATTGACATTGGCACGCAATTTGAAGTATATTGGGTGAAAGGAGATTAATATTATGAATTACAATTCAAATAATCAAAGTAATGCAGAGAATAAGTATCAGGCTTTGTCTCTGTATGCCATCAATCTTAATGAAAAAGCACGCAATGGGAAATTGGACCCAGTGATTGGTCGTGACGAGGAGATTAGGCGTGTTCTTCAGATTCTTTCTCGACGTACCAAAAATAATCCAATTCTAATTGGTGAACCTGGTGTAGGTAAAACTGCTATTGCCGAAGGCTTAGCACACCGTATAATTCGTGGTGATGTGCCAGAAAATTTAAAATCTAAACAGCTTTTCTCACTTGATATGGGTGCTCTGGTGGCAGGTGCCAAGTATAAAGGTGAGTTTGAGGAACGTCTGAAAGCCGTGATAAATGAGGTGGTTAAATCTGATGGTGAGATTATCCTCTTTATAGACGAAATTCACACTCTTGTTGGTGCAGGCGGTGGTGATGGTGCTATGGATGCTGCAAATATCTTGAAACCTGCTCTTGCTCGTGGTGAACTACGTAGTATTGGTGCTACTACACTTAATGAATACCAAAAGTATTTTGAAAAGGACAAGGCACTAGAGCGTCGTTTCCAAATAGTTATGGTGAATGAGCCAGATGAGGCAAGCACAATTTCTATTCTTCGTGGACTAAAGGAACGCTATGAAAACCACCACAAGGTGCGTATCAAAGATGAGGCAATTATTGCGGCAGTGGAACTTTCTAACAGATATATTTCTGATAGATTCCTGCCAGACAAGGCTATTGACCTAATTGATGAGGCGGCAGCGAGACTTCGTCTTCAAATGAATTCTGTGCCAGAAGAATTGGACAAACTTGCTCGTAGCATTAAGCAACTAGAGATAGAACGTGAGGCTATTAAGCGAGAAAAGGACAAAGAAAAAGTGGCTCAGCTTACCAAGGTGATTGACACTCTTAAAGAAGATGAAAACAAACAAAAGGCAAAATGGCAGGCAGAAAAAGCACTTATTGATCAAATTCAACAAAGTAAAATTGATATTGAGAAGTTGAAATTTGAGGCAGAAGTGGCTGAACGCAATGGTAATTATGAAAAGGTAGCCGAGATAAGATATGGTAGAATTAAGACTAAGGAAGAGGCTATCGCCAGTGCTCAGCAAAAGCTACAAGCAATGCAGGCTGATGCACCTATGATAAAAGAAGAGGTGGATAGTGAAGACATTGCTGATATTGTAAGCCGTTGGACTGGCATTCCTGTAACCAAAATGGCTCAAAGCGAACAAACTAAGCTTCTAAATCTAGAAAGCGAACTACACAAACGTGTCATTGGTCAAGACGAAGCTATTGAAGCGGTGGCAAATGCGGTGCGTCGTAGCCGTGCTGGGCTTAAAGACCCAAAACGTCCAATTGGTTCGTTTATTTTCTTGGGTACCACAGGTGTTGGTAAAACCGAACTAGCAAAAGCATTGGCAGAAAGCTTGTTCGACGACGACAATATGATGACTCGTATTGATATGAGTGAGTATCAAGAAAAATTCTCTGTTACTCGTCTTATCGGTTCGCCTCCAGGATATATTGGTTATGAAGAAGGTGGTCAACTTACCGAGGCTATTCGTCGTAAACCATATTCAGTGGTGCTGTTTGATGAGATAGAAAAGGCTCACCCGGATGTGTTCAATATCTTGCTTCAAGTGCTAGATGATGGACGTCTTACAGACAACAAAGGTAGGGTGGTAGATTTTAAAAATACCATTATCATTATGACATCCAACCTTGGTTCGCAACTTATTCGCGAAAAAACAGAGTCATTGTCAGCGTCAAATCGTGAACAAGTGCTAGAAGATACTCGCAAGAGTGTGTTTGAGCTTCTAAAACAAGTGATTAAACCAGAATTTTTAAATCGTATTGATGATTTAATTATGTTTACACCACTTGCAGAAGCAGAAATTGCACAAATTGTTCGCCTACAAGTGGAAGGTGTGGCAAAAATGCTTAAAAATAATGGCATTGATTTGCAACTAACACCAAAAGCTATTGACCTGATTGCAGCTGAAGGTTTCGACCCACAATTTGGTGCTCGTCCTATCAAGCGTGCGCTTCAACGCTTGCTTCTAAACGAACTTTCTAATAAAATCATTGCTAGAAGTATTGACAAGGAAAAACCAATAGTGGTGGATGCGGAAGGAGAGAAATTAATTTTCCAAAATGAGGGGTAAGTAAAACCACTTTCTCTTAGAACTTCAATAAAAAAAGAAGGTCCAAATAAAAGAGGCTGCTCACACGAGCAGCCTCTAACTTTTAGAATCTATATGATAGGGAGTAATTTAGTCCGAAGTTTACATCTTCGCCGTATTTGCCGTATCCAGAAATGTAGGTAGGGTAGCAAGGTGTATCTTCGTAGAAGTGTCCGAATGTTTTTACTTGCATTGCAACACTCATAAAGAAATTTTTATAGATTTGTACGCGAACACCCACTACAACTTCAAACCAACCAAAATTTGATACTTGGTTTAGATTGGCGTATTTTCCAGATTCATCCCAATAATCGTTGTTTAGAACAGCATCAGTCAAACTATATTTTGTATAGCTATATCCATATCTTAAGCCTGCATAAAAACTATGGTCATATTTTCTGTCTGATTTGAAGTTGATAAAGTTGTAATCTGCACCTAGTTTTGCAAAAAGACCTATGGTTTCGTATTTATAATCTTCGTGCTTAATATCTGCAGTCATAAATCCGAATTCTGCTGTAGGGAATAATCTATGCCATAAATCTACATCCACAGATAATGAACCCTCAAATCTGCCATCGCGCCATGCTGTTGCAATAGGATTAAATATATCTAGGTTTAAATGTGTGCCTTGATAAACAGCCTTTCTTCTATTGCTGTCTGCTATAGAGTCTGCAATAAGTTTGTTTTTCTTCTCAAATTTCTTTACAGCTATAGCACTTGCTGAGGTATTTTCAGAAGTATTTTCTGCCCATAAAGTTGTAGATATTAGGCAGAAAATCAAACTAATGAAGAATCTTAATTGGTGTTTCTTTATCATTATTAATGTTGGTTATGTTTGAGTTGACGATATCAAATTTGAAATTGTATGTATTGTTTATTAATTGTGCATCGTTTAATGTATGAAACATAGTACAACCGCACTCTTCACTAATAAGTTGAGGCTTAGGAGTATGATTTACATGTAAAAGAATGGTGTCTGGAGTTTCCTTGCCTTCTTCTTTTGGAGGTAGAATAAACTTGAAACTTGTGCTTGTATTGTCAGAATGAAGAGGTAGGTAAATCGCAGACAAAGTGGCATTGTTGTATAGCACAGAATCGCTACCTACACCTATTACTGTAAGTTTTGTAATATTCTTAGCTTTATAAGTGAGAGAATCTAAGAATGATATTCCTAATTTTGATTCTCTAGAAACATAACATTCAGATGTGCAACTGATAGCAAATCCAGCTACAAATATAGATGCAATATAAATTAATATTTTCTTCATCCTATAAAAGTGGTGGTTTCTTCTAATGGTTTTCTAATTTTATCTCTTGTAGGCTCTGCTGCATAACCAATTGGTATTAAGACTATTGGCTCAACGTTTTCTGGAAGTTTAAGAAAATCTTTTGCAATGTCTGTATTAAAACTACAAATCCAGCAAGTGCCAAGACCTAGTTCTGTAGCTGCCATAATAATATGGTCTGATACTATGGCAATGTCTATGTCGCAATGGTCTTTGTTGTCGCCTCTATGCCATGCTTGTTCGTGATTTCCACACACAGCAATGCAAACTGGAGCATCTTTGAAACCTTCTTTTCTATATACTGCAGAAAATTCTTTAAGTGCTTCTCCTTGAATTACTTTTATCTCCCAAGGTTGTTTGTTGCAAGCAGAAGGAGCAAGGCGAGCACACTCTAAAATATAGTCTAAATCGTCCTTAGATACAGGTCTTGTATCGAATGTGCGAACAGAATATCTAGTTTTGATTAAATCTAAAACTCTCATGCGAAAAATGTTTTTAATTCAGATTTTAAATAATTGATACCCACAGCTGTAGGTAGAGAAGGGGTTTGGCTTACCATCGCTAAAATAGCTTTTGCAAGTTCTATAGCTGGTGCTTGTGGATCTACTTGTGCAGCACAAGCATTAATGATTTGCACAGTGTTTTCTTTTGCGTTTTTTACCATAGTCCAAGCCTCTTCGCTCACATACACTTGTTGAGCCACATTGTGTTCAAACTCTGCTCTAATGTTTGAAAGTAGATAGCTATGATATTGAATGACAGTGGCACATTCACCTTGTGTGCGAATCACAAGTGAATCAGGAGTAATTCTTTCTAGGAAAAGAACAAGTCTTTCGTATGCGGTGAAGCGGATAGGAAGGATGTCCTTTTGCACTTGTTTGTATAGCATATATCTCTGACGAGAATGTTCTGCTGCAAAGAATTTGTTAAGCATTACCCAAACCACAACAATAACCAATGCTGCTGGTATGGTATATTTTAGAATTTCAAAAAACATGTCCATATCTTAAATTTTTAATTTTTTTGCAATTTTGTAATTATTTCTCTCTTGTGATGAACGGCTGATAAGTTCGCCCAAGAAACCTGTGATAAAGAACTGAGTACCAAGAATCATAAACAAGATAGCAATATAAAAATATGGGCTATCTGTGACAAGTGGAGCTCTCATTTCGTTGCAAATGGCATATAGTTTAGTGCCACCCACGATGCAAACAGCAATGAAACCAATTAGGAACATAAGGCTCCCACCAAGTCCGAAGAAATGCATTGGTTTTACGCCAAATTTTGAAAGGAACCAAAGTGAAATAAGGTCTAGATAACCATTTACAAAACGGTTGAAACCAAATTTGCTAACACCAAATTTGCGAGCTTGATGATGAACTTCTACTTCTGTAATTCTTTCATAACCAGCATTTTTTGCTAGATATGGAATGTAGCGGTGCATTTCACCGTAAACCTCTATATTTTTAACTACTTCGTTTTTATATGCTTTAAGGCCGCAGTTGAAATCGTGAAGTTTTATACCAGATACTTTTCTGGCTGTGGCATTGAACAATTTACTTGGAAGATTTTTAGTAAACACAGGGTCGAAACGTTTCTTTTTCCAACCTGATACTAGGTCGTAATCTTCCTTCATAATCTTATTGTAAAGCACAGGAATTTCATCTGGGCTATCTTGCAAATCGGCATCCATAGTAATAACTACATCGCCTTGTGCAGCTTCAAAGCCACAGAAAAGGGCAGGTGATTTACCATAATTGCGTCTAAATTTGATGCCTTTTACTTCAGGATACTTGTCTGAAAGTTCAGAAATTACCTTCCATGAAGAGTCTTTACTTCCGTCGTCTATAAAGATTACTTCGTATGAATAATTATTTTTATCTGCTACTTCTTTTATCCAAGCGTGCAGTTCTTTTAGCGATTCTTCCTCGTTGTAAAGAGGTATAACAATAGAAATATCCATGTTTAATGTTTTTTGTTAAGGATATAAGCGTTTATTAATGAGATAATTATGCCAGCAAAACTATACATCCATACATTTTGCATCGCCATTTGAGATGCTGTTGGAATAGGACTATTATTTACCATCTCCTCTATCTGTGTAGCATCTGGCATAGTTTGTTTTAAAATTTCAATATTTTGTAAAAGTGTGTTGTATTGTTCGGTGATAAATTCTGTGTTTATAAAACCATAATAAACATACTCCACAGCAGCCAATATTAATGAGGCAAAAAAGAACATGAAAAATCCGTGAGAATAGAAATTTCTGTAGGTAAGTTTTTCGTTTGTTTTCTTTTTAAAATCTTTGCCAAGATAGTAAGCCACAAATGGTATGCCTATGGTAATGGCAATAAAAAGTAGGTTCAGAATAATGTAATTATTTGAACTTATCATAAAAAAGAATCTTACAACTAAATATATGGCAAGAATTAGTCCGTGCCACATTGCTGCGTTGTATACTTTGCTTTGTTGAATTTCCATAAATTTTAATTATTTACAGTAGGCCACGCTTGTGATTTTAGTTCAAAACATCCGCCATCACGAGTTTGAAGTGTTTTACCTTCTTCTTTGTCTGTGATATAACCAATAACTTTTACATCTTTCAGATTATTTACTTTTTCATGTAAATTTACAGGAACTGTAAATAAAAGTTCATAATCTTCACCACCGTGTAGGGCCGCAGTGGTAAGATTCATGTTAAATTCCTCTGCCATGCTTGCTGTTTCGTAGTCGATAGGAATTTTTTCTTCAAAAATTCTACAACCAACGCCACTTTCCTTGCAAATTTGGAATATATCAGAAACCATTTCGTCAGAAAGGTCTATCATTGATGTTGGTTGAATACCTTCTTTTTTAAGAGCATCAATAATATCGCGTCTTGCTTCTGGTTTAAGTTGGCGTTGCAGAATATATTCTTTACCAGCAAAGTCTGGTTGAACATCTATTCCAGATTCGTTGTTTTGTGAAAGAATACTCTTCTCGCGTTCAAGAAGTTGAAGACCCATATAAGCAGCGCCAAGGTTGCCAGAAACACAAATTAAATCTGTTGGTTTTGCTCCATTTCTGTATGTGATTTCGTCTTCTTTTGCCATGCCAATGCAAGTAAGACTTATTGTAAGCCCAGTAAGAGAACTAGAAGTATCTCCACCCACAAGATCCACACCATGTCTTTGGCACGCAAGTAGCACACCAGCATAAAATTCTTCTACGTCTTCTATCGAAAAACGTTTTGAAAGCCCAAGTGAAACAGTAAGTTGGGTAGGGTAAGCATTCATGGCATAAATGTCTGAAAAATTTGCCATAGCAGCCTTATAACCAAGGTGTTTAAGTGGAAAATAACTTAAATCGAAGTGAATCCCCTCTAGCATCAGGTCTGTAGAAACAAGCATTCTGTCTGTGCCTTCCTTTAAAGAAATGACTGCAGCATCGTCGCCAATGCCTTTTTTAGAGGTTTCGTTTTCAAGTTTTACGTATTTATTAATGTGGTCAATAAGTCCAAATTCACCTATTGTACTAATTTCTGTTCTAGACATAATAAGAGAAAATTAATTCTTACAAAAATAATAATTTTTTTTCGCTTCTCAATGAATTTAATTGGGTATCTCATTATAAAATGTTATTTTTGCTAATATAAAAAGTAAATGTTTATGGTAGTTTATCCTAATGCTAAAATTAATTTGGGTTTGCACATAGTGAGCAAACGTCCAGATGGTTATCACAATTTAGAAACTGTGTTTTTTCCACTTGATATAAAAGATAAAATTGAGATAGAAGAAGCGAGTGAATTTTCTTTCAATTTGGAAGGACTGAAAATAGATGGTGATGTGGAAAGTAACCTTGTGGTGAAGGCTTATAGACTACTTCAAAAAGACTTTTCACTGCCAAATGTGAAAATTTCGATGCAAAAAAATATTCCATTTGGAGCAGGACTTGGCGGAGGCTCTGCAGATGCTTCTTTTACTTTAAAATCTCTAAATGAGATGTTTAACTTAGGTTTGAGTGATGAAGTTTTGGCAGGTTATGCTTCTAAACTTGGTGCAGATTGTCCGTTTTTTATCTACAATAGACCAATGCTTGCTACTGGCATAGGTACAGAACTTTCGCCAATTGAACTTTCTCTTGAGGGTTACAAAATAGAGTGGGTGAAACCAAATGTGCATGTTTCTACAGCAGATGCTTACAGACACGTGAAACCAAAACAACCAGCGTTTGATTTGCGTGAGCTTCCAAATATTCCTATCACAGAGTGGAAAAATTGTCTTGTAAACGACTTTGAAGAGAGTGTGTTTGCTCAATATCCAGAACTTGCCGATATTAAACAAGATTTTTACAATCGAGGTGCTATCTATGCCGCTATGTCTGGCTCTGGCTCAACAATCTTTGGAATTTTCAGAAAATAAATAATCCCTCCTTTAGAGTGTGTTTAAAGGAGGGATTTTTAGACTTGTGCAGTGTGAGAAACCGGAGTTTACTGGTCGTAAATGAGGATTTTTAGCGCAAGCAAGGCGAGAAAAGCACCCTTTAAACACGCTCTAATAACACAACGTTTTCAACGTGGTGCGTATGTGGGAACATATCCACAGGTTGCACTGCAACGATCTTGTATTGCTCACTCATCATGGCAAGGTCGCGAGCTTGAGTGGCAGGGTTGCAACTAACGTAAACAATTTTTTCAGGAGCAGCATTAAGGATTACCTTAATAACGTCTTCGTGCATACCAGCGCGAGGAGGGTCGGTGATAATCACATCTGGTTTGCCATGCTCAGCAATAAAATCATCGGTAAGGATGTTTTTCATATCGCCAGCATAGAAAAGTAGGTTGTTTAGACCGTTTAATTCTGCATTTACTTTTGCATCTTCAATGGCTTCTGGCACATATTCAATACCAACTACTTTTTTCGCCTTTTTAGCAACAAAGTTTGCAATAGTACCAGTACCTGTATATAGGTCGTAAACCATTTCGTTGCCTGTAAGACCCGCAAATTCACGAGCTACTTTGTAAAGTTCGTATGCTTGTAGAGTATTTGTTTGGTAGAAAGACTTAGGACCAACCTTAAATTTAAGGTCTTCCATAGTTTCGTAGAAGAAATCTTTGCCCTTATATACCATTACCTCTTGGTCGCCAATAGTGTCGTTTGCCTTTTGGTTGCAGATATAGAGTAGGGAAGTGATTTCTGGGAAATTTGTTGCAAGGTGTTCAAGAAGACCATTCCAAACGGCTTCATCACGCTCTGCAAACACCACAATTACCATAAGTTCGCCTGTGGTAACAGAATTTCTAATCATAAGAGTACGCATCATACCCACTTGAGAGCGCAAGTCGAAGTATGAAATGTTGTTTTCCATACAATACTTATGAGTAGCAATTCTTATGCGGTTTGAAATTTCGTCTTGCAGATAACAATTTTCTATGTGAAGAACCTTGTCGAAACATCCCGGAATGTGAAAACCAAGCGCTTTTTTTCTTTTTTGCTCGTCTGGCAATTGCATTTCTTCATTTGTAAGCCATGCCTTTGCAGAAAAAGTAAATTCTAGTTTATTTCTATAATGAGTAGTAAGTTTAGAACCCAAAATAGGACTAATTTCTGGTAAATTTAGTTTACCAATACGAACCAAATTGTCAACAACTTGGTTTTGTTTGTATTTCAACTGCTCAGAATATGGCAGGTTTTGCCATTTACAACCACCGCAAAGACCAAATTGTGCACAAAAAGGAGTTTCTCTCACAGGAGAATATGTCTTGAAGTTGATAACACGTGCTTCTGCGTATGATTTTTTCTTTTTAGTTACTTGCACTTCTACCACATCGCCAGGCACAGCGTATGGAATGAAAATTACTAAATCGTCGTGACGTGCAATTGCTTTACCTTCTGCAGCAACATCAGTAATTAAAAGGTCTTCTATAATTGGAAGTGGTTTTTTACGAGCCATTTTAAAAAAGTTAGAAGTTAGAAGTTAGGAGTGAGGAGTTGAGAGTCTGCTATATGCAATTAACTCCTAACTCCAAATTCCTAACTAGTTTTTATACTAAGTAGCTAGAGCTAATAGATTTGTTTGTATTTACGTTGATAATAGTGTTTGCTATAAGTTCTGCAACGCTTAATACTTTAATTTTTTCAGATTCTTTCTTAAGTGGAATAGAGTCTGTGAAATAGATAGCTGTTAGTTTAGATTTTTCGATACGTTCTGTAGCAGGGTCTGAAAGCACGCCGTGAGAAGCAAATGCACGTACAGAAAGAGCACCGTTTTCAATCATAAGGTCTGCAGCTTTGGTGATTGTACCAGCTGTATCAACCATATCATCTAGGATGATAACGTTTTTACCCTTAACATCACCGATAATCTTCATAGATTCTACTACGTTAGCTTTAGCACGTTGTTTGTGACAAAGAACTAAATCTACACCTAAATATTTAGCGTATGAGCTAGCACGTTTAGAACCACCAACGTCTGGAGAAGCAATTACTAGGTCTTCTAGTTTCATAGATTGGATATAAGGTAAGAAAATAGAAGAAGCTAATAAATGATCTACTGGACAATCGAAGAAACCTTGAATTTGGTCTGCGTGAAGGTCAAGTGTGATAACACGGTCGATACCTGCTGTTGTTAGTAGGTCTGCGATCAATTTAGCACCTATAGAAACACGTGGTTTGTCTTTACGGTCTTGACGAGCCCATCCGAAGTAAGGGATTACAGGGATGATTTTCTTTGCAGAAGCACGTTTAGCAGCGTCAATCATAAGTAATAATTCCAATAAGTTATCAGAATTTGGGAATGTTGATTGTACTAAATATACTTCACAACCACGAATAGATTCTTCGTATGAAACTACGAATTCGCCGTCAGCGAAATATTGGATATTCATGTTACCTAGTGGGCAACCCAATTTTTCGCACACTTTTTCTGCCATGTATCTTGACTTTGTGCCACAGAATACTTTAAAAGGAGTTGGAGTGTTCATTTTTTATAATGTTTTTATTAATAAGCAAATAATGGATAATCTTTCATAATGTCGTTTACACGAGCACGAACTGCTGCAATGCTGTTTTCGTCTTCTGGGTTGTTAAGCACTTCTTCAATCATTTCTGCGATAACTACCATTAAGTCTTCTTTAGCACCACGAGTAGTGATAGCTGGAGTACCTAAACGGATACCAGATGTTTGGAATGCAGAGCGGCTGTCGAATGGTACCATGTTTTTGTTACATGTAATGTCGGCAGCAACAAGTGCTTTTTCTGCTACTTTACCAGTTAAGTCTGGATATTTAGAACGTAGGTCTACTAGCATAGAGTGGTTGTCTGTACCGTTAGAAACGATTTTGAAACCACGTTTGATAAGTTCTTCTGCAAGTTTAGCAGCGTTCTTTTGTACTTGGATTTGATATTCTTTGTATTCTGGTTGAAGACATTCACCGAACGCAACAGCTTTAGCAGCGATAACGTGTTCTAGTGGACCACCTTGAATACCAGGGAATACAGCAGAGTCTAAGCAAGCAGACATCATTTTGATTTCACCTTTAGGAGTTTTCACGCCTTTAGGGTTAGGGAAATCTTCGCCCATCATAATCACACCACCACGAGGACCACGAAGAGTTTTGTGAGTAGTAGATGTTACGATGTGAGCGTATTTTAGAGGGTTGTCAAGTAGGCCAGCAGCGATAAGACCAGCAGGGTGAGCCATATCCACAAGAAGGATAGCACCTACTTTGTCAGCTATTTCACGCATGCGTTTGTAGTCCCATTCACGAGAGTAAGCAGAACCACCACCAATAATCATTTTTGGTTTTTCGCGAAGTGCTGTTTCTTCCATTTGATCGTAATCAACACGGCCAGTTTCTTCGTTTAGGTTGTATTCACATGGAGTGTAAATAAGACCAGAAGAGTTTACTAGTGAACCATGAGAAAGGTGACCACCGTGAGCTAGGTTAAGACCCATAAATTTGTCACCAGGGTTTAAAACTGCTAAGAAAACAGCAGCATTAGCTTGTGCACCAGAGTGAGGTTGAACATTTGCCCAGCATGCACCGAAAATTTCTTTTAAACGGTCGATTGCTAGTTGTTCGCTTTCATCTACCACTTCACAACCACCATAGTAACGTTTACCTGGGTAACCTTCTGCATATTTGTTGGTCAATACAGAACCCATAGCTTCCATTACTTGGTCGCTAACAAAGTTTTCAGAAGCGATTAACTCGATGCCTTTCATTTGGCGTTCGCGTTCTCTTTTAATAATGTCAAAAATAGCTGAATCCCTTTTCATAATTTGAGAATTTATATTTATAAAGTTTCTAATATTCTTTCTAATTGTGCTTCGTCCATCACTAATACCTGACGACCTTTGCTTCCATCTGGAGCACCAACGATGCCAGCTGCTTCTAGTTGGTCCATAATACGTCCAGCACGGTTGTAACCAATAGAGAACTTGCGTTGAATCATAGAAGTAGAACCACTTTGGTTTAACACCACTAGGCGAGCTGCGTCTTCAAACATAGTATCGCGTTGGCTCATATCTATACCTCTCATATTAGTGTCGCCTCCGTCGCCAAGATCAACTTCAGGCAGATAGAATGCGTGAGTATAACCTTGTTGTTCGCTAATGAAATTACAAATTGCTTCAACCTCAGGGGTGTCAACAAATGCACATTGCACACGAGTAAGGTCGTTGCCTTGAGTGAATAGTAAGTCGCCACGACCTACAAGTTGGTTTGCACCAGGAGAGTCTAGGATGGTACGTGAGTCTATCATAGACGATACTTTAAATGCTAAACGTCCTGGGAAGTTTGCTTTAATAGAACCTGTAATAATATTGGTAGAAGGACGTTGGGTAGCAATAATCATGTGAATACCTGCAGCACGAGCTAGCTGAGCGATACGTGCAATAGGCATTTCCACTTCTTTACCCGCAGTCATAATAAGGTCTGCAAACTCGTCGATAATAACTACCATATAGGGTAGGTAACGGTGTCCGTTTTCTGGATTTAATTGACGGGTAACAAACTTCTCATTATATTCCTTAATGTTTCTCACATGCGCTTTTTTAAGCAAGTCGAAACGGGTGTCCATTTCTTTACAAACAGACTGAAGAGTTTGAGTAACTTTGGTTACGTCTGAGATAACTGCATCTTCGCTGTCTTCTAGTTTTGCAAGGAAATGTTTCTCTATAGTAGAGTATAATGTAAACTCGGTCTTTTTAGGGTCGATTAGCACAATCTTAAGTTGCGAAGGGTGTTTCTTATAAAGTAAAGATGTGATAATCGCATTTAGCCCTACGGACTTTCCTTGACCTGTAGCACCTGCCACAAGAAGGTGAGGTAATTTACATAAATCTAGCATAAATACCTCGTTTGTAATTGTCTTACCAATAGCAATAGGAAGGTCGTAACTTGTATTTTGGAACTTCTCAGATGCTATTAGAGAACGCATTGGCACTATTTGTGGATTCTTGTTTGGAACCTCAATACCCACTGTACCTCTACCAGGAATAGGAGCAATAATACGGATACCTACAGCTGCTAGAGATAGTGCAATATCGTCACCAAGGTTACGAATCTTGCTAATACGAATACCATCGTCTGGCACTATTTCATAAAGAGTAATTGTAGGACCAACAGTAGCTTCAATTTTCTTAATAGTGATACCGTAGTTTCTTAAAGTTTGGGTAATTCTTTCTTTGTTTTCTTGTTGCTCTGCAGCATCCACGCTCTTAATTTCACCAAAGTCTTTAAGAAGGTCGTATGATGGATATTTATAATATGATAAGTCTAGAGTAGGGTCGTAGTCGTTGTTTTGTTCTACAAGTTCAGAACCTTCGCCCTCAGCAAGTGTCACGGTAAATTCAACTTCGTCAGAATCTTTATCCTCGTTTGTAGGCTCAGTTTCTGTTTCAGTATCTGTATCTGTATCTTCCACACTTACCTCTTTTACGTCCTCTTCTTTGTCCTCTTCTTTGTCCTCCTCTATGTTTTCCTCTATGTTTTCTTCCTCATCCTCTTCTTCTTCTATTTCTATATTATCATCTTTACTTTCTTCGTCTATGATTTGGATGTCATCTTCTTGTGTTGATTCATCTTCTTCTTTCTCTTCATTTACAATCTCAAATTCCTTTTCTTTAGCAAGAGATTCTTGACGTTGCTGATTTTTTCTCTTAGCATATGCTACTATACGTTTGGTCCAACTAATAGCTGGATCGATAAGGAATATTAGCAGTGTAAGGAATATAATTGCACCTAATCCTATATTACCTATTAATGTGGATAGATATTTTACAATTTCATTGCCATGATTTCCTCCCAATTGAATGTAAGGCGCAACACTTATTGTTGGTATAACAAAAGCTGTAGCAACAGAACCCCAAATGGTAATAAAGAATAGATTTATGAGTTTTTTAGGCAGATTGTATCGCCCGATAGGGTGAATTAATTGGATACCAGCTCTAATCAAGAACCATGGCCAAAATAAAGCAACCACACCAAACCATTGATTTATAATGGTATTAGCCATTTTTGCTCCTACAAATCCAATCCAGTTTTCGTAAGTTTTAGTCTCTTTACTTACTTCATTTAAACTGTGTTTTAGTAGGTTATAATCTTTGTCTCCGTAGAAAACAAAAGAAAATAACGAAGAGAATAGATAAAAGGCACAGAAGATAAATAAAATTCCTATGATGATGCGGACCTTTTCATTTGAGAAAAAGTTCTTGATTTTCAATAGGATACTTGGGTTGTTTGTCTTTTTTGCCATTTTATTTTCAAATTTAGTGCAAAAGTAGTAAAAACTTTCGTTAATACCTTATTTAAATAGAGATATTTTTTAACATCGCTTAGTATATTCAATTTTAACATTTAAACTTCATTTTCTTTTTTTTTGTTAATTTTTAATATTAAAACTTGTTTTCTTCATTTAAATTTAGTAAAAATTGAATATTTTTGGGGATTCATTAACTTTAAACATTAATTTATGAAAAAAATGCAGAATTACTTGTTACTTCTGATGCTGCTATTTGGTAATGCAATAGCTGTTTTAGCAAGTAACTACGGCGATGTCTATAAGGCAACTCGCTCGGATTTCCGCGATGAGTCTATTTACTTTGTAATGACGACTCGTTTCTTCGATGGAGATGAATCAAACAACGTACAATGTTGGGATAATCAAGCTGCAAATGCGGGTGACCCACCTTGGCGTGGTGACTTCAAAGGTTTAATTGAAAAATTAGACTACATTAAAGCGTTAGGCTTTACAGCAGTGTGGATTACTCCTATTGTTGAAAATGCTTCTGGTTATGACTATCATGGCTATCATGCTCATGACTTTAGCAAAGTGGACCATCGTTATGAATCAGAAGGCGTTGGTTTCCAAGAACTAATCAATGCTGCTCACGCAAAAGGCATGAAAGTTATCTTGGACATCGTATTAAACCACACAGGTAACTTCGGTGAAGCAAATCTTTGCAAACTATTTACTCGTGACACCACAATCTCTAAACAAGCAGACATTGATGCTTGTATGATTCCTTATACCAAAAAAGATGGTGGTAAACTACCTGATAATTACTCTAGTAGTATAGAAAAACAATATGGTTGGCGTTTGGCTCACATGAAAAATACAGATGGTAAAAATAACGACTCTAAAAACTACTGGCACCACTATGCTCACTTCAACTGGGATAATCATACGCGTTGGCATGGTCAAATTGCAGGTGACTGCGTGGACTTAAATACAGAAAATCCAGCTGTGACTAATTATTTAGTAGAATGCTATGGTAAATTCATTGCAATGGGTGTGGATGGCTTCCGTATTGACACATCTGGTCACATCTCACGTTTGACCTTTAACAAAGCATTCTTACCTCAATTTACTGCGTTAGCAGAACAATACAAGGCTAAACGTAACGGTGGACCTTTCTTTATGTATGGTGAGGTTTGTGCTCGTGAACGTAACGTAACGTATCGTAATACCCAATATGCTTCTCCTTATTTCTATACTTGGAAAGAAACTAAGGATTATGCTTGGGATACCAGCGAAACATCTTGGAACAACATTGTAGTAATGGAAGGTGAGCTTGGTAATCATACAAACATGAAATCTGTAGAAAAATCTGCTACAGATTATGCTGGTGAAAGTAATTTACCTAATTCTAACAATGCTTTCTTAACTGGAAATAATTATCACAAGCCAGATTATTCAAAATGGAATAACTTTAGTGTAATTGACTTCCCAATGCACTGGAACTTTAGAACTGCAGCAGAAGCATTTGGTGTTAAATCTGGAGATAAATATTACAACGACGCTACTTATAACGTAGTGTATGTAGATTCTCATGACTATGCTCCTGATGGTGCGCCAGAAAGTGTACGTTTCAACCAAGATGAAGATGTTTGGGCAGAAAACTCTTCATTGATGTTTACATTCCGTGGTATTCCTTGTATCTACTATGGTTCAGAAATCCAATTTATGAAGGGTGCTCCTATTGACAAAGGTCCTAATGGTCCTCTATCTGCTACAGGTCGTGCTTATTATGGTGGTTACATCAAAGGTGATATTACTGCAACAGACTTTGCAGAATATAGTGCATCTGGTAATGCTAACGCAACTTTGAATCACCCATTAGCACTTCACTTCCAACGCTTGAACCAAATTCGTATGGCAGTACCTGCTTTGCGTAAAGGTCAATATAGTACCGATGGTTGTAATGGTTCGTTTGCATTTAAACGTCGTTATACTGATGATAAAACAGACTCTTTTGTATTAGTTTGTATCAGCGGTGGTGCAACATTCTCTAATATTCCAAATGGCAAATATACAGATGTTGTAACAGGTGATGTTAAAAATGTAACCAATGGTTCTTTATCAGTTTCTTGCTCTGGCAAAGGTAACTTGAGAGCATATGTATTGGATACTGATAAAACTAAAGCTCCTGGAAAAGTAGGTAAAGATGGTAAATATCTTTACGGAAGTGCTTCTGTAAATCCAGGTCAACCAGAATACGATGGTTCTGAAGGCGAAGATTCTGGCAACAATGGTGGTGGAACTGGTGGATCTAGTGAACCAGATGTTGCTATTGATCCATGTGTAGCCAAAGGTGAATATGCTATCTTCTTCCAAAAACCAAGTGATTGGGCAAAATCTATTAATTGTTATATTTGGAAAGATGGCAGTGGTGAAGCTGTAGGTGGATGGCCTGGTACTGCAATGACCAATTTAGGTAATGGAAACTATAAGTTAACCTTGAATGTGGATTTAACAGGATATAACTTTATATTCAACGCAGGTGGTGATAATCAAAAAACAGGAGACTTAAAAGGGTTGAAAATGAGCGCTATGTATAATAGTGCTGGTACTGTGATTAAAACCATTGCAGAAGGTGATTGTGAAGCCGGTGAGGGTGCAGGAACAATTACCCCAACTCCAACCCCAACTCCAACTCCAGATCCAACTCCAGATGTTCCATCTATGGGTGGTGGTGAACAATGTGTGTTCTTCCAAAACAATCAAGGTTGGTCAACTGTATATTGCTATGTATGGTATAAAGATGCAAATGGTACTCACGTAGATGAATGTGGTGCATGGCCAGGTTCTGCATGCGAATCTGTAGGTAATAATATCTACAAATACTGTTTCGACAAAACTATTGGTCAACCTACAGAATGGGGATTAATCTTCAATAATGGTTCTGGTGTACAAACAGGAGACTTTGTTGCTAAGAACGCAACAATGTATGACTTCAATGGTAATACCACTCCAGTAGATGTAGAAGATGTATTTGCTCAAGGTGTTGAAGTTTACTCATACGCTCGCGTTATCTATGTGGACAATGCTGAAGGTAAGACAATTACAGTACGTAGCTTAGACGGACGTGTTGTATACTCTGGTGTTGATACTGCAATTGCAGTAAATAACGCAGGTATCTACCTAGTAACTGTAGAAGACGCTACACTAAAAATTATGGTAAAATAATCGCAAAGATTACTGAATAAAAACTTTAAAGTAGAGGCTGATAGAATTATCAGTCTCTATTTTTTTTGTAAAAAGTTTTTTTAATTAGGGTGGATAAATGACCTAATAATCAATAAAAAACATAGGAATTTTTCTTGGTGGAGTGAAAAAATAGTTGTATCTTTGTGCCCGTATTTCCGAAAGGTATGTTTTAAGTTGTTGGCATAGTGCTACGCACCTTAGGAAGGTATTTTATAAATTAATTATAATTATGTACGCAATTGTTGAAATCGCTGGACAACAATTCAAGGTTACAAAAGACCAAAAATTGTATGTTCACCGTCTAAACGAAGAACGTGGTGCAAATGTAGAATTTACACAAGTTCTTTTAGTTGATGCTGACGGACAAATCAAAGTTGGCGCTCCTGTAGTAGAAGGCGCTAAAGTAGTAGCTGAAGTAGTGTCTCACGTTAAAGGCGAAAAAGTAATCGTTTTCAAAAAGAAAAGAAGAAAAGGTTACCGCGTTAAAAACGGACACCGTCAAAGCTTCACAGAGTTAGTAATTAAAGATGTTATCGCTTAATTAAAGAAAGGAGACTAAAAAGATGGCACATAAGAAAGGTGTCGGTAGTTCTAAGAACGGCCGTGAATCAGAAAGCAAACGACTTGGTGTAAAAATCTATGGTGGTCAATTTGCAAAAGCAGGTAACATTATCGTAAGACAACGTGGTACTGTTCACAATCCAGGTGAAAACGTAGGTATTGGTAAAGACCACACTTTATTTGCTTTAATCGATGGTGTTGTTGTATTCCGCAAAAAAAGAGACAACAAATCATTCGTTTCTGTTCAAGCAATAGAAGCATAATTACGATACGTAATAAAAAAAACTCATAATTTTAGGGGATAACCAATAAAAAATTTGGTATCCCCTAATTTTATTTATAAATTTGCATTTGTGTAAAAATTTAAAAGTATGTTAACATTAAAATACATCACAGAAAATACAGAAGATGTAATCCTTAGACTAGCTAAGAAACATTTTGATGGAAAAGAAGTTATAGAAAAAGTAGTGGCTTTAGATAAAGAAAGAAAAGCAGCTCAAGGAGCAGCTGACAATGCTTTATCTAGGGTAAATCAACTTTCTAAACAAGTGGGCGATTGCTTTAAACAAGGCAAAGCGGAAGAGGCAAATGCTTTAAAAGCACAAATAGCTCAAATAAAAGAAGAAAGTAAAGCACTTTCTGAAAAACAAGAATCTTTAGAAAAAGAAATTACAGAAATTTTGCTTACTATTCCAAACCTTCCAAACAATGATGTGCCAGAAGGTCGTACAGCAGAAGACAATGTGGTAGAAAAAACAGGTGGTAACCTTGAAAATCTTCCAGAAGATGCTCTTCCTCATTGGGAATTGGCAAAAAAATATGATTTAATCGACTTTGAACTTGGTGTGAAGATAACAGGTGCAGGTTTCCCTGTATATAAAGGTAAAGGTGCTAGACTTCAACGTGCACTTATCAATTTCTTCTTAGACGAAGCTCGCAATGCTGGTTATGAAGAAATTATGCCTCCTACAGTGGTAAATGCTGCTTCAGGTTATGGTACAGGTCAACTTCCAGATAAAGAAGGTCAAATGTATCACGCTACTGCAGACGATTTGTATTTAATTCCTACAGCAGAAGTGCCAGTAACCAATATTTATCGTGATGTAATCTTATCTGAGAGCCAACTTCCTATCAAAAATTGTGCATACACACAATGTTTCCGTAGAGAGGCAGGTTCATACGGTAAAGATGTGCGTGGTTTGAACCGCCTACACGAGTTTTCAAAAATTGAAATCGTACGTATCGACACTCCAGAGCATTCATACGAAAGTTTGAAAGAAATGATTGACCATGTAGAAAACTTGGTTAAGAAACTAGAACTTCCATATAGAATTCTTCGTCTTTGTGGTGGTGATATGAGCTTCACATCTGCTATCACATTCGACTTTGAAGTGTATTCAGAAGCACAAAAACGTTGGTTGGAAGTAAGTTCAGTGTCAAACTTTGAAAGCTATCAAGCAAACCGCTTAAAATGTAGATACAAAGGTGCAGATAAGAAAACACAATTGTGTCACACATTGAATGGTAGTGCTCTTGCTCTTCCACGTATTTTAGCAGCATTGCTTGAAAATAATCAAACTCCAGAAGGAATTCGCATTCCTGCGGCATTAGTACCATATACAGGATTTGATATGATTAAATAAGATGGTTAAAGCTCCTTTATATCCACTGCGTTTTGAGCCTATTTACAAAAACACTATTTGGGGCGGAGATAAAATCCTTGCCCTTAAAGGTATGCAACCCAATGGTGAAAATTTAGGTGAGAGTTGGGAAGTGTCTGGTGTAGAAGACAATGTCTCTGTGGTAGCAGATGGATATTTAAAAGGAACATCTTTAGCTGAACTTATACAGAAATATAAAGAAATTTTTGTAGGGGAGACTGTTTACCAAAGGTATGGTAATCAGTTTCCTTTGCTTTTTAAATTTATAGATGCTCACGACGATTTGTCGGTGCAAGTGCATCCAGACGACGAAATTGCTCGTAAACATCGCCAAAGCAATGGTAAAACAGAGTTTTGGTATGTGATAGATGCTGAAGAGGGTAGTTCGCTCTATGCAGGGCTTAAAAAGAACTGCAGCCCAGAGGAATTGCGCACTGCAGTGGAGAGTGGTGGTGTTTGTGAACTTTTAAATAAAGAGGAAGTAGAGGCTGGTGATGCGTTTTTCTTGCCAGCAGGTCGTGTGCATGCTATTGGAGCAGGAATTCTTATTGCAGAAATTCAACAAACATCTGATGCAACGTATCGTTTGTTCGACTACAATCGTGTTGATAAAAATGGAAATCCACGAGAGCTTCATTTAGATAAAGCGTTAGAGTCTATAGACTACAAAATTTATAGAAATTATAAGACCATATATAATAGGAATAGGACATGTAAGCCTATTCAGCTAAAAGAATGTGGTTATTTTACTATAAATTTGCTTACTGCAGACACTTTTGTGAAGTTTGACTACAAAGGATTGGACTCTTTTGTGGCATTTATGTGTGTAGAGGGTAGTGCAGTGTTTACTTCGCAAAGAAAATTTAATGGAAAAATAAGCAAAGGTGAAACAATTTTGTTTCCTGCGTGCGACCTTCCAGTAGCTCTTATACCTGAAAATGACAAGGTAAAGCTGCTAGAAGTGTATGTAAAATAGCATTTTTATGAAAAAGTGCACTTTTTTTGAAAATTTCTTTGGAATTATTTGGTGAATTCAAAAAAGTGTGCTATCTTTGCATCGCAATTGAGAGAAACACGGGATGTAGCGCAGTCCGGTTAGCGCACCTGCTTTGGGAGCAGGGGGTCCCAGGTTCGAATCCTGGTATCCCGACAACACAAAGACTTCAGAAATTCTGAGGTCTTTTTTCTTTATATGCTCGCCTAGAAAACACTCTCTACAGCACTATGCGCAATGGTGTACTACAAATATTAGAGCAATATAAATAAAAGCAACGTTTCAGTAATGAAACGTTGCTTTGGTAAGTTTGCCACAAAATACGAGTTCTATTATCTTCACAGTTGGAGATTCAGAATTAGATGTGTATAATGCAGAAACTAGAACATTTGTATCTAGTACTATATTCATTTTCTTAATCTTTCTTTTCTAGATTGTTTTATTTCATTATTAATTTCTTCTAAAGATAGGTCTGCGTTGTCGCTTTTAGCGGCAATGCTTCTTAATTCATAAAAATCATTAAGAGCACTAGTTGTGTAATCTGTTTTTGATTCAGATCTGATTTCAAATGGAATACAGCGTCTTTGTACAACTGCTTTGGCAAAAATATTAATAGCAACATTTGTACTCATTCCAAATTCTGAACATAGTGAATTAAATGATTTTTTTAAATCAGAATCCATTCTTACTGTCATTGAAACTTGTGGCATAGTTTTATTATTTAAGTTGTTAATGCAAAGTTATATATTTTTGTGGAAATAATCTAATATTTGCATAATATTTATGTCATATTGATGTTAAATTGGTGTAATATTAATGTAGAAATTAGAAAAGTTCTAGCAATTGATCCGCTTGTGATGGAGTTTTGGGCTTTTTACACATAAATAATTCTATATCTCCAAATTTCTTGTCTATTATCTTCATAATTCCTACTTGACCATACGGTGGGAGCATATTTTTTACTCTTCTCATGTGCACATCTGCGTTTTCTGCACTTGGGCAATGTCTCATGTAAATAGAAAATTGAAGCATAGTAAATCCATCTGCAATTAATTTCTTACGAAAATCGGCATACGCTTTACGTTCCTTCTTCGTTTCTGTAGGTAAATCAAAAAATACAAGGACCCACATAATTCTGTATTCACTAAAGCGGTTCATAATATTTCAGGATATAAGATTTTTCTAGTTTCGCCAGAATAACATCTATAAAGAGAGGCAGTAGTAAGTGTTACAGCATACTGCAATGTGCAATTTTTATTATTTATATACACATCGTATGTGGCATTATATTTATTTTGGAGATGGATGCCCATTGTAAGCCTTGTCTATCTGGGCGATTCCTGTATAAGCAGTCCCGCCAAGATTGATAGTAAAATTTAATGTATTTTGTGCCATAATTTTGACAAATGAAAATTATTTCGTATTATTGCAATATGAATGATCTAAAATTCTTGTTAATAACTATAAGGTAGATGTTTACAATTAGTGCAAATACGAAAAATATGATTGGCAACAAAACTAATATGGTAAAAAGTAACTTCATAATGTAAAGGTAGTAATTATTCTTTCTTTTTGCAAATATAAAGGTAGTGTGTATCAAATTGCGGTACAGGAACAGAAAAAACAAGAGTTGCTCGCATTTTTTTGGGCAACTCTTTGTGTTGGTGTTATAATGTTAATCTATAATTAAACCCAATGGCATTTTATCTTGTATTATTGTTATTATATTTTTGTACCTTTGCAGAATAAATTTTTGATGATGAAAAAAGTAGTTTATATAGCGGTGGTAGCGCTGTTGGCATTTATGTTGTTTGCAGATGTTCTGCCAGTATTGAGTTTTATGAAGGGTTGGGTAACACCGCCAGTGAGTTTGTTGTGTGGCCTTGTTTTTGCTTTAGTTTTTGGCGAGGCGTATCCTACTTTTAATAAGACTATGTCTAAAAAACTGCTTCAATATTCTGTGGTAGGTCTTGGCTTTGGCATGAATGTGTATAGTGCTTTGGCTTCGGGTGGCACAGGTATGCTTTTTACGATAATTTCTGTATTTGGCACATTGCTACTGGGTTGGTTTATTGGTACAAAACTGCTTAAGATAGACTCTATTTTGTCTTATCTAATTAGTGCAGGTACTGCTATTTGTGGTGGTAGTGCTATTGCTGCTGTTGGTCCAATTGTGAAGGCAAAAAGCACTGATATGACAGTGTCGCTTGGCGTGGTATTTATTTTAAATGCTGTGGCTCTGTTTATTTTTCCTGTTATTGGAAACTATCTTTCTTTGCCGGATGAAACCTTTGGCACTTGGGTGGCTATTGCTATTCATGATACTAGTAGTGTGGTGGGTGCGGCTCAGGCTTATAGCGAGGAGGCACTAAATGTAGCAACAACAATTAAGCTTACTCGTGCTCTTTGGATTATTCCAGTGGCACTGCTCACTTCGTTTCTTTTCCGTGATAAAACATCTGATGGAGGTGGCAAGAAAATTGCTGTGCCAATGTTTATAATTTTCTTTATTATTGCTTTACTTCTAAATACTTATGTGCTTTCTGAGTTTGAGTGTGGCGTGGAAATAAGTAAATTTATAAGTACAGTGTCTAAGAAACTTCTTACCCTTACTCTTTTCTTTATTGGTGCAGGACTTTCTAAAAGTGTTTTAAAATCTGTAGGTATTAAACCTCTTATTTTTGGTATTCTGTTGTGGATTATAATTAGTGTGGTATCGCTAATAGTTTTATTGTAATCTTATATTTGAATAATAAAAAACATAACATAATGAAATAGTATCGAAATTTCTTGGGGCCAATAAAAAAGGAGGTTACTAAGTTTAGTAGCCTCCTTTTGTTGTTTTTTTCTGAATCTCTTATTTCTTGATAAATTTAGCAGTTCTTTCGCCAGATTTTACAATATACATACCGTTTGGCAACTTGCTTGCAGGTAGGGTAGTTACTGCGCCTGCTACCTCGGTAGAAATTACTTGTTTGCCGTTTAGGTCATATACATCAATTTCAGATTCAAGTTCGTACTCGTTCATAAACACAGATACATCTGAAGTGGTTGGATTTGGGAATACTACTAGTGATAATGTGGTAGCATCTGTTTCATCTATGCCTACAGGAGTATTTTTATCTACGAAACATATTGGTTGAGTACAAGTTTCGCCATATTTGTTGGTGATAAATGCACGCACGTATGTGCCTTGGAATCCTTTGTATGAGAATGTATTGCCAATGCCTACAACTGTGCTTCTAGTAGAAGATGCAGCAGTAGAAGTTTTGTCTGTACCATAAATCCATTGCACATCGCCATCTGTTTCTATTGTAATGGTTTGAGCTTCTTCATCTACATTTATTGCGGTGATGCGAGGTGCTTTACCTTCGCCTGTGCCTGCAGGTTCGTAGCAGAAATATGTTTCCCCTTTACGCATGGCATCTTTAAGTTCTTCTGTAGTTAAATCTTCCATTAGCATAAAGTTGTAGTTCTTGAACAATTGGTCGTTGTTGTGAGCATCGTCGCAAGAATAGCCATATACAGGGCGTTTAGGCATGGTTCTTTCTAGGATTTGGTCCCAAAGAATGCGGTCGTTAGGACGACGGTTGCCTTGGTTATATACTTCAAGACCAATCAAAGAAGGGTAGGTATTGAAGTTGTTTGCGTGCCAGCCTGGACCATTCTTAGCAGTTTCTGAATATGTATCTCCTAAATTCCAATATTGTCCTGGGTGGTTGATGATTTGCATACCACCAAGTGCGTATGTATATGCGTATGATTCTTGTAATGATGCAAATTCTTGGCCTTGACGACCTGTAAAGAAGTCGTTGTGGTGGTTAAATTGTCCGCCTGTACGTTCTGCCCAGTTGTTGGTATTGTCTTTACTAAGTTCGTTGCCTGGTACTGCTAACATACCCAAAGTCTGAGGGTCGCGTGCTTGCACTCCTGGCAAAAATTGAGGGAATAATTGCCATGGATATGGATTATAGTCGTGGTCGGTAAGTGACAAAATCTTATAACCTGCAGCGTGATATTTATCCACTACGTATGCAGTGGTGAAACCGTCTGATGCATCGTTAGATTGTGTTGTATGTGTGTGGAAATTGCCTTTGAACTGATTAATTGTGTTCCAATCAATGTCTGCGTATGGGTTGTTTGAAATAACTGGTTCAATAGCCTTACCGTCTAACACCTTAATATATACAGCTTTTTTGGCTTTTTCTGTTACATCATTTAGAGTTACGTCCATATAGAAACCATAAATGCCAGCCTGTGGTGATGCCAATGTGTATGTATATTCATCATCGGCAGTTTTGGTAAATGTAACAGCACTAGAAGACTGATTGTTGTGGTTCATTCTGTATGAAACAGTGTTGCCGTTTAGGTTGTTGATTTTTACTTTCACAGTAACAGGTGTGCCTACACGTACCACAGAAGGTTCGCCTCTAAAGTATGCAAGGTCTAGGTCGGTGCTTCCAACTTCGCCCCAAGCAGTTTCTGTAACAGTTAGTTGGTTTGTAAGATAAGAATATGTAACAGTTGCTTTAATGCAATTTTCAGATACAGATGTTGTAACGAGAGGATTATCTTTCATAGTACTGCCTGAATTTACACTACCAAAATTTACTGTAATAGTTTTGTCGTCTGTGAAACTTAAGTTGGCACTCATAGTATAATTGGAACCATATGTAACAGCAGTGCCATTTATGGTAAAGTGTTGTGAAGAAGCTGCTGCTTGTTCATAAGTACTATTAGCGAAAATAGCTATACGTTGCCAAGAAATAGTTTTACGTGAGTCTTTAAAACCAATATCTTTTGGTGATGCCATGAGTTTAACTCCATTACAATTTGTGCTATTATTTAAATTCCAATAATAAGAGTATTTTTTCTTATCTACAGGAATTTCTACTATTAGAAGTTGTGCATCTACAGGAGTTTTACCATCTTTATAAAATTTTCCTTTTGTAGTTTTGTATTCTGTACAAGAAAGTGTAGTGGTGCCTTCACCTTTCATAAATGTCCAAGTAGATGCAGTTGCATCAGCTGCACGTGTTTCTACTACTGCACTGCGGGTTTCTAGTGAGGCATCTGTGCTTATACCTTTTAAATGTTTAAACACGATAGGAAATTGAGTGCCCCAAGTTTTATCATCGTGCATACCAGTGGTGCTATTAAGCACTTTAATATCTGTGAAACCTGCATCTTTAAGTAGTTTGCTAAATGTTTCATTGTCTTCACGTGTGAAATTCATATCGTTTTTTGCTGATGTGAAAACAAACTTTGTGTTAGTTTTAGTTGATTTATAGTCGGACATGAAATCTTTTAGTTCGTCTGTATTGTACCAAAATGAAGGCGAAAACATACCACAAGAAACAAATATATTAGGATATTTTACAGCAGTGTAATATGCAAACAGACCTGCTACGTCGGCTCCCATAATGGTTCTGTCAGAATTGGCACGATATTTACGTTCTACAGTAGGAATTAAATTCATTAAAACAGCATCAAGAAATACATCCGCCTTGCCTGTGCCCATAAATTCTGGATTTTCCCATGGGGTAAGTTCAGGAAGCTGAGCATAAACTACAACGATAATACCTGGATCTAGACCATCTTCTTCCATTTTTTTGATTGAGTTTGCCACATTCCAAGAGTCTGAATAAAGAATGCGGTCGCCCATTTGAGCATCGTCGCCTGCATCGCGATAACGCATGTGACGTGCAAATATATAGGTGATTTCGTATTCTTTTGTGTTGTCGTAGTCTGTAGGAAGCAGTATTTGCACAGGGTAGTTTTTGCCTGCTAAAATGATGTTTTCTACAATGCCTACGCTCTCGTACACTTTTAGCCATTTGCCTACAGTGTCGGGGTCGCCTATAGTTTTGCGGTTGCTTACCTCGCCGCCTGAAGCAGTTTTTTCGACATAGTCCCAACTAGGACCGCAAAGGTATTTGTAGCCATCTGATGCTTTCACATCGTCGGCAGTAATACCTGCAATAGTTACTGTAAACTGGTCTTTGCCGTCAACTTTGGTCATGGCAACTGGTGAACCTGCAGACCAATTTGCAAGCTCTGGTAGTGCTCCTACCACGAAACATTGTTTTGTCCCCGCTGGTACATTTACCGTAAAGGTGACATCGGCTAGGGCAGGGCATATGCCAAGCACGAAAGCTGTGAATAGGGTGAGTAGTGATTTTTTCATAATATAATTGTTAAAGTAGTATCTGAGTGATGTGACTTTTTCAAAAAAAATGTTAGAACAGTTACAAAAATAACATTTTTTTGCAAACCTTTGCAATATAATGATAGTTTTTTATTTACAAATTTATTATTGGTTAAGTCTTCGCTTAAAGCTTTAGCTAATAATATCACTAGGTTTCTTTTAGAATTGGGAAGTGGATTTTCGTATGTAGGTAGGCAAATGGAATTGCAGATTTCAAAATAGTTTGTATCTTTGCGTAACAGATATAGGAGACTATGAAACAATGAATTTATTAACCGAACTATATAAAATTTCTGCAAAGTCTGGTTGTGAGGGGAGGATTAAAGAGTTTGTTAGGTCTTGTTTGAATGAACTATCCCTTCAGATCGTAGAGGATGAAATAGGCAATCTTTTTATTACAAAAGGAGTGGCCAATACGTATCCTTGCGTTACAGCTCATCTTGATGAAGTTCATCTACCATGTGAACGTACTATTCTGGTGGCTGGTGATAAGGTGTATGCTGTGGATGAAAACAAAAACCAGGTAGGGTGTGGCGCCGACGACAAAAATGGAATTTGGATTGCCATAAACCTATTGCATACATGCCCTGTATTGAAGGTGGCTCTTTTTGTTGAAGAAGAAAAGGTTGGCGAAATAGCTGGTTGTAGAGGCTCTAGAGTATGTAATCTTTCTTTCTTCAACAATGTACAATACGTGTTGGCATGCGACAGAAAAGCTGCCACCGAGGTGGTTTATATTGGCAAAGACAACACCCAACTTTGCGACAAAGATTTTATCCCCGAAGAGGAGTTGTCCGAGTTCAATTACCAAATGGTAGAAGGCGGAAAAACAGATGTTGTAGAGCTAAAAATGAGGGGATTAAAGATACCTGTATGCAATATCAGTTGTGGTTATTACAATGCTCATACCAACGAAGAATACACTATTTTTTCTGAACTACAACATTGTTTGAATTTTGTGAAGACTATTATAAATAAAATCTAGATTTACGTAAAAATAATGGATATACAAACTTTAAAACTAAATTTATCAAGAGTTTTTGACGATAAGTTGAGAACCAAACAATGGCATAATATGTTGGATTATGTTATTATTGGTTTGATTGTTATTTCTACTTTGGAGGTGTTTCTTTCTACATACACGTCTGTTGTAGAACAATATGGAAAGTGGTTACATTTTGTAGATTATTTTACTACAATATTTTTTACTATAGAGGTAACGCTTCGTATTTGGTGTGCAGATTTGTTGGACCCTAAATACAAAGGATTTATGGGGCGTGTTAGATACTGCTTCTCATTTTATGGTTTGATAGATATTTTATCTACTTATCCTTTCTATTTGCATTTCTTTATGCCAGTGCCTTATATGGCATTGAAGGTGCTGCGTATAGCACGTTTGCTTCGTATATTCCGTTATATGAAGGCATTTAGCATCTTATCTCGTGCATTTAAATCAAAAAAACATGAGATGGTGGTGTCTTTGCAGTTTCTTGCTATTGTTACTTTGATTCTTTCTTTTATTCTCTTTTTTGTAGAGCATGAAGCTCAGCCAGATGTTTATACAAATGGTTGGAAATCTGTGATATGGTCTTTTGCACAGTATATTGGCGACCCAGGTGGTTTTGCTGATACTCCTCCTATTACATTTGTAGGTAGAATTATTGCTTGTGTTATTGGTATTTTAGGTATTGCTATTTTTGCGGTGCCTGCAGGTTTGATTGGTTCTGCATTTACAGAGGTGATGCAAGATGATGAAAAAGAGGAAAGGGTGCAAGCTTGGATTCGTAGCATTGTGCAATCTTTTAAATTCCTAAAAGACCTACAACATACCAATCTGTTCTATGTGCCACGTTATCTTCCACTAGATAGGATAATGACTCGTAAATACATTACACACAATCAGATAGTAGAAGCAGTGAAAGCTTCTGATTGTTTGCATATTTTTAATCTTCAAGATTCTGTTAACGAAGTAGATAATCCAACAAGTAATATTGTAGTTATCAACTATCTGAAAAATAGACCCTATGGTTGTTGTATAGATAGAGGCTCTCGCATTACTATTGTATGCACTTCTGGAACTACAGAGCCTGCTACTAGTTGGTTTGCATACCACATAGCAAAACTTGGTAACTTTAACTATGTATCTAAAGAAATTGAAACAAATATTGATGACCCAACTACATATTATACCATTCCAAATGTAAATAAATGTCCAAATTTATCTTTATTTCTAGAGGATATAAATAATTTTGCTTCTCGTGAAAATAGCTGGGTTATTCCTGTATTGGAAGCAACAGGTCCAAAGTCGCGTCCTGAGCAAATACACTTCTGTTATAATTCAACTAAAGGTGATACTTCATACAACGACCCAAAAAGTAAGGTAACAGATTTTGTTACATTTGATAAACTATATCAAGCACTTTCTGCCGCAATAGAAGATAATTATGGGTACAAATCTGATAAGAATAAGTGGTATGCTATATCAAAATCTAATGTGGCACATTATATTAATGCAAACAATGTGTTTACCTTGCGTGTAGAGGCATTTGTATGGATTTTTGATAATAGATTCTTAGAAATTACTAAATGCATAGCAGATACGCTTCATGATGTTTTGGAACCAGAAAGAACAAACTCTATACCACCAGAAATGCTAAAACGCCAAGAAGGCCACGACTTTGGCATGAAAGACTATGTTAATTAAATATTGATAGGCACTCATCAATAAATATAGAATGGCGAGAACTCGCATCGGCTGCAGCTTAATCAAGGTTGCAGCCGTTTTTGTATATAGGGATGATGATTTTATATTAATATTAGTTAAATATGTAAAATAAACTAAATTTTATTTAATTTTTGAGTTTTTGTGGGAATATTATATATAGAGAGTCAACTGAAAAATAGTGATGGAGTCTCTATTTTTGACAGGAAAAACATAGTATAAAAAAAATCTAATAAAAACCAATTGTTTAATTAAAATCAACATAATTATGATAATTAAAGACAATAGTAAATCAGTTAGTATACCAAGAATTAATATTAAGGAGTTCAACGAATTCATAGAAGAAAAGCTAGATGTTCGAACGAAAATTGAGAGATGGTTACAAGAACGTTCTATAGGATATTATAGACTAATTCAAACAAACAGAGAACCTCTAAAATATGCTATAAATGTAGAGGATAAGGGTGTGAATTTTGTAGGTTACAAAGAAGAATCATTGCCTGAATTTATAAAGTTTGGTAATATTATAGGAGGTGATTTCTTGTGTTCGTATGGAAGGTTTACATCTATGAAAGGTTTTCCTAAAAAGGTGGAAGGACGTTTTGATATGCGATATACAAAAATAAAAAACTTTGATGGAGTTCCTGAATTAACAGAAATCAGTGATTATGCTTTTGCTGGATGTGTTTATTTGCAAGAGGTAAAAATTCCATCTACCGTAACAAAGATAGGTAAATATGCTTTTTACAATTGCTCAAATCTAACTAAGATAGAGATTCCAGAAAGCGTAAAAGAAATTGCTGAAAATGCTTTTGAAGGATGTACAAATCTTAAAGATATACCAAGTTGTAATACCTCTATTGAAGAAAGTGCTTATTATTTGTGGCAAACAAGACAAAGCAGGCTCTTGCATAAGATATTGCAAGGCATGGCACCTTCTTACGCAAATGCAAGTGAGTTGGATATTAGAAATGTAAATGTCTCTGATGATTTAATTAGAAAAATTTCAGATTTAGATATTCCTCAATTTGTATTGGATGTAATTAGACCATTGGAGAAAGATTTCTATTCTAAATGCGATGTGGAATTGTATCGCAGAAATCTTCAAGAAACTAAAGAAGACCCTACAAAAGAGGTATTTTCAAAAGATATAAGGATGAATTCCTTATGTGGTTATGAGAATATTGCAAATTTGATTTATATTATTCCAATTTTTTTAAAAGAAAAAGTTGAAATAAATAAGGAATACTACTATCGACGCGGAGACGAGATTATTGAGCCGTTAGGTGCTTATTTTAAAAACTTAAGAAGACACGCGTTTCTTCGAGAATACGACGAAAGTAATCCATATATAGAATTATACGTAGATAAAATTTATGAATCTGCAAACGGTGATGCTCAAACTTTTAAATGGTTGTTTACTAAAACTCTTATTCATGAGTTGGCGCATGCTGTATTAGACAATTATAATTCTGAAGTTAACTATCGTCATGTAGAAAAGATAATTTATTATTATACTCCTTTTGGAAAATGGAGAGAGGAGTCTATGGCAAATGCTATTACACTTAAGGTTATTAAGGAATTTGGAGACAAAGACTTCTATAACTATGCAAAAAATTATATGTCAACACAACCTGCAGAATACGCTTTAGGCGTTTTAATGGAGGATTTTGATTATGGTGATTTGCGTAGTGTAATAGACAACAAATATGAAGGAGTTTCTCAGGCATTGCAAGATGAATGGATGAAATATGTTCAAGGAAATCCAGACAGCGAAGGACTAAAACAATGGAATAAGAAACTTCTTGGTTTAGAATAACAGTATATCTAAGTGCAGTGGAGTCAATATTGTCTCAAAAATATCTTACAGTAAATTGCAAACGTTTCCTTGGAAATGTTTATATTTGTGAAATTATAGGTTTTAAAATAATAATGTAAAATATATAAACCTCTCGATGCTTTGGTGATTATGACACAGATACTCACTGTGATGTTGATGCTTTAATTAAATTCCCCAAAAAAGCGTTGAAAAGTAAAAAGAAATAAATGAACAAATGGATAAGGCTGGGAAGAGGTAAAATAACACTTGAAATGAAAACATTATCAAAATCTAAATATTTAAGCTTTTGTCAATGCAAAAAAGCATTGTGGCTAAATGTGAACAAACCAAATGAAAGTGTGGTGGACGACAATGTGCAGGCACGCTTTAGTGTAGGAACAGAAGTGGGTAAACTTGCTAGGAGTTTGTTTCCAAACGCTGTGGATGTTACCACCAAAGTGGGCGAGAGGTTGGATATATCAGCAATGATAGACAATACTCGGGCAGCAATAAATAGTGATGCAGAAGTAATCTGTGAAGCTTCTTTCAGTTGCGTAGAAAAAGGTTTGAATCATTATTGTGCAGTGGATATATTGAAGCGCAATGGTGATAGTTGGGATATTTATGAGGTAAAGAGTATTTCAAGCGCAGAAAGTGATATTATTGAAAATCCAGAAAAATTTAACAAATATGCAAAAGATATAGCATATCAAAAATGGGTGCTAGAAAAGTGTGGAGTCTCTGTGAAAGGAACATATCTTGTTACATTAAACAAGAAATATGTACGTGAAGATAATTTGGATGTGAAACAGTTGTTTTGTATTCTCAACTTGGCAGAAAAAGTAGACAATGAAATTCAAAATGTACCAAATGATTTACCAGAAATTGCAGAGGTGCTTGGTGGTAAAGAACCTATAGTTGATGTAGGTGCACAATGCCACAAGCCTTATGGTTGTGCATTTTGGAAATATTGTACCACTTCATCGGGTATAGATACAGAAAGCAAGCAGAGTATTTTTAAACTTTATAGATTGGGTATTGCTAAATGTATAGAATATCACCAACAAGGGGTTAAGACTTTTGAGGATATTAAAGGTATAAAATTGACCCCAGTGCAGCAAATGCAAGTAGATTGCACATTAAACAACAAAGAACGTATAAATAAAGATGGTGTAAAAGATTTTTTAAATAAAATAAAGTACCCTCTTTATTTCTTAGACTTTGAGACTATGCAGGATGCTATCCCGCAGTACAAAGGGGCTAAACCATATCAGCAAATCACCTTTCAATACTCTTTGCACTACATAGAAAAAGAAGGTGGTGAGTTGAAACATAAAGGGTATTTGGCACCTAGCGATGGTAGCGACCCACGCGTAGAATTGGCCAAAGAGTTGTGCAATGATATTCCGCTTGACGTATGCATTATGGCATACAACGACCCTTTCGAGAAAGGACGCATTAAGGAAATGGCAGAAGTTTTTCCTGAATTATCTGCTCACTTAATGAATATTCATGATCATATCATAGACTTGTTGATACCATTTCGTCAAGGCAATTATTATAATCCTGCTATGGGTGGTTCTTTTAGTATTAAGAGCGTGTTACCTGCATTGTTCCCTAACGATAGTGAACTAAATTATCATAACCTAGACGAACTAGTGCAAAATGGTGGCGATGCCATGACAATATTCCCAACCATAAAAGATATGGATGCTACTAGCGCCGAACAAGCCCGCAATGCCCTCCTTGCCTACTGTCGCCTCGACACCCTAGCCATGGTCCGCATCTGGGAAAAATTAAAAGAAGTAGTTGGAAAAGAATAATAATCATAAACCTCTCGATGTGTAGGTAAATCGAGATATAAAGTTATGAGTGAATATAAAGAAAGAAAAGCGATAGAACATTTTGAAGGATTTCTGGAGACATTTGTAGTAGATAAGAAGAGTTATATTAGGAGTGGTAATTCAGATAAGGTATTTACAGAGGAAGAAATAAAAAATGTATATAATTCTTTTCGCGATAAATCTAAGGATGAAAATAAGGATAAAAAATTTGATGAAGTAGTTAAGGATTTTCCAAATGAATACTTAGAAATCCTCAATCATGCTGTGTTTTTGTGGGGACTACCTAATAATAGAAAACCTGGATGGATAAAAGAAACTAAGGAAGAGAAGAATAAAGGAAAGAGTAAAACAAAAGAAAACAATCCATATAGAGATATGCCTACATGCTCAGTAGGTGGCGGAGGCTCTGGCTATGTACAAACAAAAGTAAAAGGTATTAGATTTATATTGTATATTTTTACACAGATATTTGGTAATGTTAATGCTAAAGATATAATAGAGAATATATGTACAAGTTATTGCACTGGTGAAAATGGCGATAGAGTCCCTTATGGAGAAGGTGAAGGTCAAGAATCACTCCCAGATGGTGTAAAAAACTTCCTTCTACATTTATGCTACCCAGATAAATATGAACCTATAGCTAGTACTTCTGATAAAAAGAAGATTGTAAAAACATTTATTGGAGAAGCAGATGATATAGATGAAGCCATAAAAGATATAAAAGGTAAGATAATAAGTAAAACGGATTCTCACAAGTATAATTTTACACCAAAACTAGAAATCTTAAAAACTTTGCTTGGTTCACAAAATGACTTTTCATTCTACAACGATAAAATTAGTTGGTTGTGGAGAGGTGAGAGTGATGGAGATAATCTGAGTAGGGTGCAACTTTTGGAATATAAAAAAGCAATGGTTTTATATGGCCCTCCAGGAACGGGTAAAACCTACACCGCAATGGAACTTGCCAAAGAAATGTTAGTTCGTTATTGGGTTAAACAGTATGAAAACTCAAATACACAAGATGAATATATAGAAGAAATAAAGAAAATTACAGAAATTAAAAATAAAATAGAAGAAAATAACATATATTACCTACAACTGCATGTAAATTACAGTTACGAAAACTTCATTGCTGGACAAGTAATAAAAGACTGTAATATAGTTACTCAAGAAGGTTTTATCTTTAAACTAGTAGAGGCTGCTCAAAAAGAAGTAGAACGTGTAATAAAGAAGAATGACGAAGGTAAAAAAGAGAGACCTAAACCTTTTGTTGTTATTCTAGACGAAATGAACCGTGTGGATGTATCTCGTGTGTTTGGTGAATTATTTACTGCAATAGAAAAGCGTGGTACTCCAGTAAACCTAACATTACCAGACCCAGATGATTCAAATAAAAGACTAACACTAACCATCCCTGAAAACGTCTATTTCATAGGCACTATGAATGAGATAGATTTCTCTTTGGAACAACTAGACTTTGCTCTGCGTAGAAGATTTATTTGGGAACTAGCAGATTACGACTCAGACTCATTAGAGCAAATCATAACTAGTAGATTAAATGCAAAAGATGATTATAAAGATGGAATTTCATCTTTTATAGATTGTTGTGATAAAATTAATAAAGCTATAGAAAATTGTAGTTCACTAGGTGAAAAATATCATATTGGTCATGCATTTTTTGCTGAAGTTGCAGAAATTATTAATAAACTCGTAGAGTCTAGTAAAAATAAATCCGAAGATACAATTTGGAAAAATGCTAAAAGCATCCTATGGCAGATAAGTATTCTACCTACTTTAGAGGCTTATTGCGGTACTATGGATAGTAGCGAAAAGAAAACATTCATAGAAGATTGTAAGAAAAACTATGATATATAATGACACACTTGCAGACAACGGATTGTAGTCCTTTTGTAAAGAATACCGAGAAGGCTGATGCTGGAATAAAACCAGCAGAAGAGCAATCTCTAAAAACGCTATCTAAATACTTTCTTGAATCAAATCCAGACTTCAATGACTGGGACGACCAGATTGTGTCTCTGCGTACCACAAGGTGTTTAGAAAATTCAAGTGAATGGCAAACTCTTTGGTGGGCAGGAAGGTATATAGGTCATGCCATTATAAATAAGACAGAAATTTCTATTCTACCACGTTTTGGTGGGGATTTTCTATTATCAATTATAGAAGAAGTTTATAATATTCGTATTTTTAACAACGATGCTAAAACTGAGCATGGATATTCAGAAGAATGGTTTAGTAATCTATTAAATGTTCTTAGGTACAAAATGTGGGTGTCTAAATGTGCTACAGCCAATAGATATGGACTACCTCGCACCAATGTAAAGCGCGAACATCAGGGAGTAACAGTTAAAGGCAGGATAGATATTCATAGCACATTGTTGCCATGGATGCTAAAAAAAGAGGTAGTGAGCAACACCACAGAAAAAGTTCTAGACGATAGTATTTGTAAAATAGTATATGAAGCTTATCGTATTCTTGCAAAAAATGTTAAGCAAAACAAACCATTAAAACGTAAGAAAGACAATAAGTTGACTTACTTCTCTACAAATGACACACCAATAGCAGCACAAGATGCTATAAATGCCTTAAATAATAGTTATAAGGGCACTATGGTGAATATGTCAGAGTCTGACTATAAACGCATTAGATACAAAAGCATTTATGTAACGTGGAAACCTTTGGTAGATTTTTCTTGGTCAATTATTAAAGGGAAAAAGATAGGTATGAAAGAATCAGACACGCAATCTGAGTGTGTGTTTGTGGATATGGCAGAAATTTGGGAGGCGTTTTTACGTAAGAAACTATCAGAGGGAATGACGGATGAAGGTTGGCGAGTGTGGACTGTAGACGAATGTAAAAGAGAAGTTTATAAAGATAGTTTCTTTAAGCGTCATATTATTCCAGATATTGTTCTTCATCGCATATCAAGGCAAGATGGTAAAGATGAATTTTTAGTTTTTGATGCTAAATATAAGCGTATGAGTGTTAAAAAAGGCGCAGAAAATGGAGAAGGTAATAAATATGATGTAGATCGTTCAGACTTTTTTCAAATTCATACCTACATACATTATTTTCAACACGTATATTCAGACTCACGAGTGCTATTAGGTGGATTGTTATATCCTTTGGATGAAAAATTTAATGACTTCCAGGTAAATAATCTTTTTGGTTATGCGGATGGTAAGTTTGATACCAAATTTATTATTGACGGTATTGTTTGTTCAGACCTAAACACCGATGACAATCAGAAAACTAAATCAGATACCGACAAACAGCAGGAGGTGAAAGATAAATTGCAGGAGCGAGTACAAGACATGATAAGTCGCATAAAAAAAATATCTCAAATATAAAATGCCTTTGATGGAGTAAACGAAGTATTTAATTAAAAATTATGTAATTATGAGCATATTAGGTAGTACAAATTTTTGTGTTTGTATGGGAAATTTAAAACCATGAGAGGTTTTCCTAAAAAGGTAAAAGGACGTTTTGATATGCGATATACAAAAATAAAAAACTTTAAAGGAGTTCCTGAATTAACAGAAATCAATGATTATGCTTTTGCTGGATGTGTTTATTTGCAAGATGAATGGATGAATTATGTTCAGGGGATTCCAGATTGGGAAGGATTAAAAAAATGGAATAAGAAACTTCTTGGCTTAGAATAACAAGAGAAGACTTAATTTTATCAGTGTTATTTACTATATTATAAATGTAATTGAGAATCATTTACAGAGTTGGTAAAATCTAAAAATTAAATTATTATGACACAGGAACAATATCGTGCGGAAGCGAGCAGACTTAAAAAAGAAATTAAGAATCTTAATGCAAGTAGAGCGTCGCTTACAGACCCAGAACAAATAGAGAGTGCAAGAGCTCAAGTACACAAGCTACAAGTGGAATACAATGAGGTCTTACAAAAACTCAAAGAGATAAAAAAAGAATACGAGTGGGAAAAAAGCGTTGGTCTCGAGTTCGATGCGTATTCTAATAAGGAGTCATAGTAGATAGGAAGTCTTAAAGAAATTAACTTTGATGGTGTAAACGAAGTATTTAATTAAAGATAATGTAATTATGAGTATATTAAGTAACACAAAAACGGGGAAACATTATTTTGAAGAAATTGAAAAGAAGCTTCTAGAGCAAATAAAACAATGGTTGGAAGAATATAGGATTAAAAATTATAAACTAAATAAATCAGAGAATTCAACATTAGAATCTCCGAAATATACTATAAAAGTTGACGCTCAAGATGTAAATCTAGTAGGTTACAAAGAGGAATCATTACCAGATTATATAAATTTTGGAGCTATAACAGGAGGGAGCTTCTTTTGCTCATGGAGTAAATTAAAAACCATGAGGGGATTCCCAAAAATGGTAGGAAGAATCTTTGATATAAGCCATAGTAAAATAGAAACTCTTGAACACGCACCAGAGATTGTTGATATTAACTATGCTGCTTATGGATTAAATTTCACAAAAGAAGAAATTCAAGCTAAAACTAGAGTAACTTGTAATATCTATTGTTAATTTGTCCACGACTTTGGCATGAAAGACTATGTTAATTAAATATTGATAGGCACTCATCAATAAATATAGAATGGCGAGAACTCACATCGGTTGCAACTTAACACAAGGTTGTGGCCGATGTTTTTTTGCTAATATCCCATAAAAATGTTATCTTTGCAGTAGCTCTTGTACCTCAAGCAGGAGTTAGGTCTTGGTTATATTTTGTGAATAAACAATGGATGTATTGCGCAAGCCTCATGCGTTGAACGTCCATATTAACTAGAATTATTAATCTTAATTTTTAATCGTAATGAGTAAAAAATTAATATCAGGCAACGATGCGTTGCAAACCAATCAAAATCCTTTAGAAAATATAGAAAATCTTATTCTAAACATCAGAGGTAAGCAGGTAATGCTTGACCGCGACTTGGCACGTCTATATGCTGTGGTAACCAAACGTCTTAATGAAGCAGTTAAACGTAATTTAGAAAGGTTTCCAGAGGATTTTATGTTTCAGTTAACAAAAGAGGAGGCTAATGAAATCTTATTTTCAAGGTCACAATTTGTGACCTTGAGAGAAGAAGTTACTGATTCAGAGGGCAATAAAGAATCAAGGTCGCAAAATGCGACCTTGAAAATCACACGTGGAGAGAATATAAAATACTTACCATATGCATTTACAGAAAATGGCATTGCGATGCTTAGTAGTGTTTTAAAATCTTCTACTGCAATTCAAGTAAATATCCATATAATGCGTGCATTCATTTCTATGAGAAGATTTCTTTATCAGAATAGAGATTTATACAACCGCATAGAAACATTGGAATATAATCAATTGGCAACAAATAAATTGCTTGATGAGCATAATGAGAAATTTAATTCTATTCTAAATTCTATATCCAAACACGAACTACCCAAACAGAATGTATTCTTCGATGGTCAATTGTTTGATGCACATATTTTGATGAGTAAGTTGATAGAATCTGCAGAAAAAAGAATTGTTTTGATAGATAACTACATTGATTTATCTGTATTGGAGTTGCTTTCTAAGCGCAATGCTAATGTTTCTGCAAAAGTTTATACTTTGCAAATAAGCAGAACTTTTAGGCAGGATCTTCAAGTATATAATTCTCAATATTCGCCAATTGATGTTGTTCAATATACCAAGGCACATGATAGGTTTTTAATAATTGACGATAAGGTTTATCATGTAGGTGCTTCTATTAAAGACCTTGGCAAGAAACTTTGTGCAGTTTCCCTTCTTACTTGCATCGATGCCGACGAAATGTTGAATAGGATAGTGTAATAATATATTTCACAATGAGGTCTTGCAAAAACTCAAAGAGATAAAAAAAGAATACGAGTGGAATAAATGCATTGACCGCGAGTTTAATGCGTGCGATAAAAAGGAGCCATAGTAGATAGAAAATCTTATAGAAAAGTTCAATCGGCTGCACCTTAATACAAAGTTGCAGCCGATGTTTTTTTGCAATAGGCCAACAAGTCGTTGACCAATTAGGAATAACAAGCATACAAATTCTTAATTTGTCCCAAAGATACTTTATTTTACAATAGTCGTAAACGTTTTTATTTTTAATTTTCTTATTAGTGTTTAAATTTTTTGGAATTAGGAAAAAATATTCTTAAATTTACAAACGTTTGCATAAAAGGCATTAAATTTAAACGGCATGGACTATTTAAACTTTGATAAAACAGTTTTAACCAACCTTGAGAAGTCACTTACCAAGGAATTGTTGCGCACCAATCGCTCTGGCGCATACAGCAGTAGTACCTTGACAGGTTGTAATACCCGCAAATTTCACGGACATTTAGTGATTCCTATTCCAGAAATAGATAGCGACAATCATATTTTATTGTCGTCGCTGGACGAAACCATTATTCAGCACGGAGCGGAATTTAACCTTGGCGTGCACGAATATGAGGGCGGACATTTCAGCCCAAACGGACACAAATACATTCGTGAGTTTAAGTGTGAAGTAATTCCTAGCACTATTTATAGAGTGGGTGGGGTGATTATTTCAAAAGAACAACTTATGGTGGCAAATGAGTCTAGAGTGATTACAAAATACACTCTTTTGCAAGCGCATTCTGCCACAACAATTCGTTTCAAACCTTTCCTTGCGTTTCGTAGTGTTCACACGCTTTCTAAAGCAAACGACATGGCAAATGCAGATGCAGGGCAAGCAAAAAAAGGTGCGGCATACAAACTGTATCCTGCCTATCCAAACCTTTATATTCAGTTTTCAAAACAACCAAACTATACCCACGCACCAAATTGGTACAATAATATAATGTATGCAAAAGAGCAGGAGCGTGGTTTCCCATATACAGAAGATTTGCTTGTGCCAGGCACTTTTGAAATGCCAATCAAGAAAGGCGAAAGCATTTATGTGTCTGCAGGCATATCAGAAATTAGTCCTACTTCTTTGAAGAAAATTTGGGAAGAAGAACTTGAAAAACGTCATGCTCGCACCGATATGTATCAATGTTTGCGCAATGCTGCTGTGCAATTTCGTCACAAAGAAAACGGTGATACATACTTGCTAGCAGGTTATCCTTGGTTCAATGTGCGTGCACGCGACGAGTTTATTGCAATGGTTGGTTGCACATTGGGCATTGGCGACAAAGAAGCCTTTGAAACATTGGCAGAAAGTGTAATCAAGGAATTTTCAATCTTCGTAGAAACAGGTAAAACTAATGTTATAAAAGAACTAGACTCTCCAGATGCACTTCTATGGTTTGTTTGGGCAATACAACAATATTTCTATACAGTAAAAACTGAAGAAATTAAAATAGATTTGCTAAATTCTGTTATTCCTATAGTGGAATATATATTACAAAAGAAACATATCAATATGTTTTTGAATGAAAACGGTTTGTTGGAAATAGACGGTACAAGGGTGCCAATGACATGGATGAATGCCACAGAAGACGGCAAAGCTATTACTCCACGATCTGGATATGTAGTAGAAATTAATGCTCTATGGTACAATGCTTTATGCTTTGCTGCAATGATTGCCGAAAATACAGAATGGGTAGAATTGTCACAAAAAACAGCAGAATCATTTGTAAATACATTCTGGAACGGGCTTTACCTTTACGACTACGTAGATGGCGATTACAAAGACGTGGAAGTGCGTCCAAATATGATTTTGGCAGTGTCTATGCCATATTCACCACTTAGCAGACAACAACAAAAATCTGTTCTCGATGTGTGTACTCGTGAGCTTCTTACCACAAAAGGTCTGCGCAGTTTGAGTCCTAAAAGTGGTTCATACAGACCAAATTATGTGGGCGGAATGCTAGAGAGAAATCGCAACTATCACAATGGTCCAGTTTGGCCTTGGTTTACAGGAGCGTATGCAGAAAGTTACCTTAAAATACACAAACAAGGTGGCGTGAGTTTCGTAGAACGCCTGCTTATAGGCATGGAAGCCGAAATGAAAAAACTTTGCATAGGCACACTTTCTGAACTTCACGATGGCAATCCACCGTTTAAAGGACACGGAGCTATGTCTTACGCACCTACAGTAGGTGAAATACTTAGAACATTGGCATTACTAAATAAAGCAACTGATGCATAAAGTTTTGTACCGAATGCACAAAAAAAATGGCATAAAGAAATTATGAAAGCATTAATGTTTGGGTGGGAATTTCCACCACATATATTGGGAGGTCTTGGCACCGCAAGTTATGGTTTAACTCGTGGTATGGCAGAGCAAAAAGACTTAGAAATCACTTTTGTGATACCAAAACCATACGGCGACGAAGACCAAAGTTTCCTTAAAATAATAGGTGCGTGCAATGTGCCTGTGGTGTGGAAAGAACCTTCTGTAGAAGAAGTAGAACGCACACTAGGTGGCATTATGAGCCCTGTGGAATATTACCATTATAGAAACAATATAAAATACGACTATCGTAGAATTGGCACAAATAATATAGGTTGTATCGAGTTTTCTGGGCGTTACCCAGACAACCTTATTCAGGAAATAGACAACTACGAAGCAGTGGCTGGGGTGTTGGCTCACAGTCTAGATTTTGATGTGATTCACTCACACGACTGGCTAACATATCCTGCTGGTATTTTTGCAAAACAAATTTCTGGCAAACCACTAGTGATACACGTGCATGCCACAGATTTTGACCGCAGTCGTGGGCAAGTGAACCCAACTGTGTATAGCATAGAAAAACGTGGTATGGATATAGCCGACCATATTATTTGCGTGAGCGACCTTACTCGCCGCACAGTGATAGAGAAATATCATCAAGACCCTCGCAAAGTAACTACTGTGCACAATGCAGTGGACCCAATTCCAAATGTGGAGCAATTTGTAAAAACACCTCGCAAGGATAAACTAGTTACATTCCTTGGTCGTATCACCATGCAAAAGGGCCCTGAATATTTTGTGGAAGCAGCAGCAAAAGTGTTGCAACGCACCAAAAATGTACGCTTCGTAATGGCTGGCAGTGGCGACAAAATGCAAGAAATGATAGACTTGGTGGCAGAACGTGGCATTGCCGACAAAATGCACTTTACAGGTTTCTTAAAAGGTAAACAAGTAACCCAAATGCTTGCCGATAGCGATGTGTATATGATGCCGTCGGTGTCTGAGCCTTTTGGTATTTCGCCTCTAGAGGCTATGCAAGTGGGCACTCCATCAATTATTTCAAAACAGTCTGGTTGCGCAGAAATATTAAATCATGCCATAAAGACCGACTACTGGGACATCGATGCCATGGCAGATGCTATTTACGCCATCGTGGAATATTCGTCTATTTACGAAACTCTCTCACGCGAAGGCCGCAACGAAGTAAATCAAATCACCTGGGACAAAGCCGGCCTCAAAGTGCGTCACATTTACGACAGAGTCGTAAATAGTTAGGAGTGAGGAATTTCTGTGCAAACGAGTGGAGAACCAAGCTTGCTTGAGTTATCCCGAGAGCAGCCAGAAATCACGAGCGTAGCGAGTAATTTAAAAAAAGGAAAAATGAAAAAATCACGCTAAACGAATAAATTTAAAACAAACCAAATATGAAACAAATTTGTTTATACTTTGAAGTTCACATTCCATATACACTAAAACGCTATCGTTTTTTTGAAATTGGAAACGACCACTATTACTACGACGACTTCGCAAACGAAGACCGAGTAAGATATTTGGCAGAAAAATCATTCCTGCCAGCCAACAACATTTTGTTGGAACTAATAAAAAATATGGGAAAATCATTCTCATGCACATTTTCACTTTCGGGCAGTGCCATTGAGCAACTAGAACAATACGCACCAGAAGTGATAGATTCTTTCCAAGAACTAGCAGCCACAGGGCAAGTAGAGTTCCTTGCAGAACCTTACGGACACTCTATGGCGTCGCTTTATGATGTAGAAGAATTTGAACGTCAAGTAACAAAACATTCAGATAAAATCAAAGAATTGTTTGGCAAAAAGCCAACATCATTCCGCAACACAGACTTTATTTATTCCGATGAAATCGGTGAAAAAGTATCTTCGATGGGATACAAAGTAATGCTTATGGAAGGGGCAAAACACATTTTAGGTTGGCGTAGTCCAAACTATGTGTATTCACACGCATATTTGCCAAAACTAAAACTTCTTGCTCGCAATTTTCCTTGGAGCAACCAAATTACATTCCATTTTTCAAACCCTTCGTGGAACGAATATCCACTCACAGCCGACAAACTAATTGATTGGATAGCAGGCTCACCAGAAGGCGAAAACATTCACAACCTTTGGATGAGTTACGACACATTTGGGGCAATTCAAAAAGACTACACAGGCATATTTGAGTTTCTGAAAGCACTTCCACAATTGGCTCTAAATAGGGGAATTGGTTTTGTTACACCGTCAGATATGGCAAAAGCAGAGGCTGTGGCAGCACTTACTGCACCTTATCCACTTTCTTGGCAAGGGGAAGAAAAAGACCTTAGCATTATGCTAGGAAACCAACTTCAAGAAGAAGCTGTGAACAAACTTTATAGCGTTACAGAACGTGTAAACCTATGTAAAGACAAAAACCTAAAACGCGACTGGCTACACATTCAATGTGCAGATTATTTCCGCTATATGAGTTTTAAAGGAGCATGGGGAAGCACATTTGAGTCGCCATATGATGCGTTCATCAACTATATGAATATTCTTTCAGACTTCCTTTTGAGGGTAGAAGCAGAATATCCAACTTCTATCGAAAACGAAGAGTTGAACGAACTTCTAAAAACCATTAATGACCAAGAAAAAGTGATTGCACAGCTCGAAAAAGAGATAAAATCACTAAAAAAGAAGAAAAAAGGTGCATAAATGAGCAAATATTGCCCTTTTTATCGTAACTTTATACTTTGATTTAAAATCACCCCAATTTAAACAATATTTATGTTATCAAAAAAAGACCTAGAACAACTATCGAAAAAAGGCATCACAGAACTGCAGTTTGAAACACAAATGGAAAACTTTCAAAAAGGTTTCCCATTTGCCAATTTGGCTGGGGCTGCCACAGTAGGCGATGGTATAGTCTCTTTATCTTTGGCCGATGCAGAAGAATATGCAAAGATTTTTGAGGATGAATCTCAACATCTGAGCATGGTGAAGTTTATTCCTGCGTCAGGTGCTGCTTCTCGTATGTTCAAAGATCTTATCGATTTAGAAAATCTATATGATGACTCTGCAGACAAAAAGTCATTTTCTGGCATAGTTAAGTGTATAGAGAGCATAGAAAAGTTTGCATTTTATAGTGAACTAGAAAAAGTGCTAAAGAAAAATGGTCTAGATTTGGGCGAACTACTTGCAAATAAAAAATATTCAACAATTGCTTCTTATATTTTAAATTCAAACGGCTTATCATATAAAAGTAAGCCAAAAGCGATGCTTCTTTTCCATAAATATAAAGAAGAGGCACGCACTGCCTTTGAAGAACATTTAGTAGAAGGGGCAAAATATGCCAAAATGTTAAACGGCACAGCACATTTGCATTTTACTATTTCACCAGAGCATCGCAATCTGTTTGAGGAGAAAATGCAAGAAGTAGTTGCTAAATATGAGGAACGTTTTGGCGTGAAATATGATATTCAATTTTCTGAACAAATGAGTAAAACCGATATGGTGGCTCTAGATAAAAATGGAAAATTGATTCGTAATGCAGATGGTAGCATACTTTTCCGTCCTGGTGGTCACGGAGCGCTTATTGAAAACCTTAATATGCTAGATACAGATCTTATTTTTATTAAAAATATAGACAATGTAACCACAGATGCATTGCGAGATACTACCTATCTATATAAGAAAGCATTGGCAGGATATCTACTTTATATCCAAAGTAATATTCATAGATTTTTGCACGAGCTTGAAGCTCTTTCAATTACAGATATAGCACTATCACAAATAGAAGGTTTTGCTGCTAAAATGCTGAATATTCGTTTTAGTATGACATATTTTAGCAGAAGTAAGCGTGAACGTATTAGTTATTTGGCTAGAAAACTAAATCGTCCTATCCGTGTTTGTGGTATGGTGCGCAACGAAGGTGAACCTGGAGGAGGCCCATATTGGGTGCGCAACGAACACGGACACAAGAACTTACAAATTATAGAAGCATCTCAAATAGATTTTACCAATAGGTTCCAGGTGGAGATGGTTCAGAAGTCTTCTCACTTCAATCCAGTAGATTTAATTTGTGGCGTGCGCAACTATAAAGGTAATAAATTCAACCTTAAAAACTATGTTGACCACAAAACAGGATTTATTTCTAAGAAGAAACAAAATGGCATAGATATGACCATTCAAGAGCTTCCTGGCCTTTGGAACGGTTCTATGGCAGACTGGAATACCATTTTCGTTGAGGTGCCAATTGAAACCTTTACTCCAGTGAAGACTTTGGCGGATTTATTGAGAGATGAGCACAAGTGATAATTAGGTAGATAACTCCTAACTGCAAACTCCTAACTATTTTTCTGTTAAACAATTTGTTATAACAGAAAAATGTATTATCTTTGCAGTCGCATTCGAGAAATGCAATTGAAGTTTCACTAATTAATTAATTATTACAAAGTTATGGCAACTAAAATTAGATTGCAAAGACACGGCCGTAAGGCTTATGCTTACTACCACATCGTAGTAGCTGACGTGAGAGCGCCACGTGATGGCAGATTTATTGAACGCATCGGTTCTTACAACCCAAACACCAACCCTGCGACAGTAAATTTAAACTTCGAAGCAGCAATGAAATGGTTAAACTGTGGTGCACAACCAACTGACACCGTTCGCAACATCCTTTCAAATGAAGGTGTTCTTTTAATGAAACACTTAATGACTGGTGTTAAAAAAGGTGCGTTTAGCCAAGAAGAAGCTGAAAAGAAATTAGAAGCATGGAAAGCTGAAAAAGCTAAAGCTACTGAAAAAACTGTAAACAAACTTGCTTCTGAAAAATTAGCTATTGCTAAAGAACGTTTAGAAGCTGAAAAAGCAGTTAACAAAGCTATCGCAGCTAAAGTTGCAGCTAAAGCAGCAGCTAAATTAGAAGCTGAAGCTCCTGCAGAAGAAGCAGCAGAAGAAGCTGAAGCTCCAGCAGCTGAATAATTATCGGCTTTTAACTTATAAAAAGGGACACTGTGTGTCCCTTTTTTAATTAGGAATGTGGACGTACTGATGAACGTCAGTGAATAATGAGGAATTATGATAAACGATTACGACATACGAGTATTGCCAAAGGTGGCATCAAAAGAAGAATATTTAAAAGACTTTCTTTCTAAAGAGAAAGGATTGCGCAAGTCGGATATTCGTGCCGTGCAAATTTTGCGTCGTTCTATCGATGCAAGAAGTCGCACCGTGTTTATGCAACTAAAAGTACGAGTATTCGTAAACGAAAATCCTACACCTGTAGCTTTGGTTGCCAACAACTATCACGACGTGTCAAAATGCAAACAAGCAGTGGTGGTTGGAGCAGGTCCTGCAGGACTTTTTGCGGCGCTTAGGCTTATAGAGTTGGGTGTAAAACCAATCGTTCTGGAGCGTGGTAAAGATGTGCATGCACGTAGGGTGGATATAGCGCAGATTTCTCGCAACCACAAGGTAGATCCAGAGTCGAATTATAGTTTTGGCGAAGGCGGAGCAGGAGCATTTTCAGATGGTAAACTTTACACACGAAGCAAAAAGAAAGGCAATGTGGATAGAATTTTGCAAATTTTCTGTATTCATGGAGCCAATCCAAATATTCTTGTAGATGTGCATCCACACATTGGCACAGACAAACTTCCAAAAGTGATTGAAGCCATGCGCGAACGCATTAAAAACTGCGGTGGCGAGGTTCACTTTATGACTCGTGTGGATAAACTTCTAATGACAGATGGCAAGGTAATAGGCGTAGAAACTGCTGATGGTCAAATTTTTAATGGTCCTGTTATTTTGGCTACTGGGCATTCAGCTCGCGATGTTTATCGTATGCTCAACGAAAATAAAATTGAAATAGAAGCAAAAGGTATTGCTGTGGGTGTGCGTTTGGAGCATCCACAACACCTAATAGATTGCATTCAATACCACTCTCCAAAAGGTCGCGGCGAATATCTTCCACCTGCAGAATATAGTTTTGTTACTCAGGCAGATGGGCGAGGGGTTTACTCATTTTGTATGTGTCCGGGTGGTTTTGTTGTGCCTGCGGCAACAGGTCCAAATCAAGTGGTAGTAAATGGTATGTCGCCTTCAAACCGTGGCTCAAAATGGTCAAACTCTGGTATGGTTGTGGAAATTCGTCCAGAAGATTTGCCAGGTAGCGACGTGTTCAACGTGATGCGTTTCCAAGAAGAAATGGAGCAAACTGCATACGTAAATGGCGGTGCTACACAGGTGGCTCCTGCTCAACGTATGAACGACTTCGTAAACAGAAAAATGTCTTTCGACCTGCCAGAAACATCATATGTGCCAGGAGTAATTTCATCTCCATTACATTTCTTGCTTCCAACCGAAGTATCTAAAAGACTTCGCACTGGCTTTATGCAATTTGGCAAATCTGCCAAAGGTTTTCTTACAAACGAAGCCATGCTAATAGGAGTAGAAACTCGCACATCATCACCAATTAGAATAATCAGAAATCCAGAAACTTTGCAACATATCACCGTAGAAGGTCTTTTCCCATGCGGCGAAGGTGCCGGCTATGCAGGTGGCATCGTCTCTGCTGCCATCGATGGCGAACGTTGCGCTGAAGCATTGGTGTCAGTTAGTTTGTAGTTTAAAGATAAAAGTAAGACATCTAAAAGTCAATGATTTTAACTAAAATCATTGATTTTTTACATTTTATACCACAAAAACACTTCGTTTATACCATATTTTAGAATTTAATTACTATTTTTGTGACGATATTTTGAAAATCCAAGTGATTTACATTGGTAAAAATTAAACAAAGTAACTAAGTTAAATTCTACAGAAAATGAAAAACAAGTACATTGATTTAATTGAGCAAACTGCAGATTTTCCTACTTCAGAGTTTAGAGTAGAAGACAACGAACTGTATTTCAATGAAATACCTTTGATGGATATAATTGAACAATACGGTACTCCACTTAAAATTACCTACCTACCACGTATCACACAGCAAATACAAAAGGCTCGCCGTATGTTCAATGTGGCTATGGCAAAGGTGGATTACAATGCAGACTACCATTATTGTTATTGTACTAAGAGTTCGCATTTCTCATTTATTATGGAAGAAGTGTTGAAAAATGGTGTAAATGTGGAGACTTCATCTGCTTTCGACATCAATTTAATTGAGAATTTATACGAATCTGGCAATCTTAAAAAAGACACATACATTATATGTAACGGATTTAAACGTCCACAATATGTAGAAAATATTCAAAGTTTAATCAACAATGGATTTGAAAATCTAGTTGCAGTTCTTGACAATAAATTTGAACTAGATTTGTTACTTAATGGTGCAGAAAACAAATTTAAAGTTGGTATTCGTATTGCATCAGAAGAAGAACCTAAGTTTGATTTTTACACATCACGTTTGGGTATTCGTCACAACGATATTCTTCCATATTATTATGAGAAGATTAAAGACAATCCAAAAATAGAACTTAAAATGCTTCACTTCTTTATAAATACAGGTATTAAAGATACCGCTTATTATTGGAGTGAACTTAATAAAGCAGTAGAACTTTACTGCGAGCTTAAAAAGATTTGTCCACAGCTAGATAGTTTGGATATCGGTGGTGGTTTCCCAATTGCTACACACTTAGATCACGACTACGACTATGAGTATATGGCAGAGGAAATTGTGGCTCAAATTAAAAACATTTGCCAACAAAACGGTGTGCCAGAACCTAATATTTTCACAGAGTTTGGTTCGTTTACAGTAGGCGAGAGCGGTGCTATTCTTTACAGCATTGTGAACCAAAAACAACAAAACGACCGCGAGCTTTGGAATATGATTGACAGTTCTTTCATTACCACATTGCCAGACACTTGGGCTATCAACCAACGTTATATCCTTTTGGCTATCAACAACTGGGACAAAGAATATCAGCGTGTTCACCTTGGTGGTCTTACTTGCGACAGCGAAGACTTCTACAGCGCAGGACACAACAATGCTATTTTCTTGCCAAAAATAGACCCTAACGCTGAGCAACCTCAATACATCGGTTTGTTCCACACAGGTGCTTACCAAGAGTCTTTGAGTGGTTTTGGTGGTATTCAACACTGCCTTATCCCTTCGCCTAAACACGTTGTTATAGGCCTAGACGAAAATGGCGAGTACTATACCAAACTGTTTGCAAAAGAGCAGTCGTATAAGTCGATGTTGAAAGTCCTAGGGTACTAGTTAGGAGTTAGGAGTTAGGAGTGAGGAATTAGGAGTTAGGACGTACTGATGACCGGAGGGAATAATTTTTGTGCAAACCGAGCGCAGCGAGTAATTTGACCCCGTAGGGGTCTGTCTTTATTGTAGGCAGGTGTCAGAGCGTAGCGGCGACGCCTGTATAAAAAGATACCCCACAAGGGCACGCCCGCAGGGTGTGCAACCGAGCGATAGCGAGTTAAAACAACAATAAAACAAAACAACAATGCTTTTCGGAGATTTTGAAGAAAAATATAGAGAATACGCAAACGCAATGTTTGCAATTCTGCCAGTGCCATACGATGCCACTAGCACATGGGTAAAAGGTTCTGAAAAAGGCCCAGAAGCCTTTCTAGACGCATCATTTACACTAGAAAACTACGACGTAGAAACCAAAACAGAAGCCTACAAACACGGCATTGCAACACTTGAACCTGTTACAGAAGACCGCACACCAGAGCTTCTTTGCGAGGCTGTAGAAACATCTGTAAGCCAATTACTTGCCGACGAAAAATTCCCTGTTACCATTGGTGGTAACCACACAGTGAGCATAGGTGCAATTCGTGCAATGGCAAAGAAATACGGCAATCTTACAGTGCTTCAACTAGATGCACACTCAGACTTACGTCCTGAGTATGAGGGCTCTCCGCTCAATCACGCTTGCGTAATGAACCGCGCTGCAGAAGTGGCAGAAATCACTCAAGTGGGCATTCGTAGCCAATGTGTAGAAGAACTTCCTTTCTTTAAAAAAGAACGCATGTTCTACGCACACGAGATTTTCGACAACAACAATTGGCAACAAAAAGCAGTTGATACACTTACAGAAAACGTGTATGTAACCATAGACTTAGACGTGTTCGATCCATCTGTTTTGCCTTCTACAGGCACACCAGAACCAGGCGGACTAACATATTATCAAGTGCTTCACTTCTTGCGTAAAGTGTTTACAGAACGCAATGTAGTAGGTCTTGACATTGTGGAACTTTGCCCAAATCCTGTGGACAAAGCGTCTGATTATTTGGCAGCACGTTTAGCTTATCAATTAATGACTTATCAAACATTAAAATGCAAGTAAAAATAGAAAAATCGTGGCAAGAGGTATTACAAACCGAGTTTGACAAACCTTATTTTGAAAATCTAGTAGGGTTTGTGAAGCAGGAGTATGCCTCAAGCACAATTTTTCCGCCTGCTGGGCAAATTTTCAACGCATTCAATACTTGCCCGTTTAACAACGTAAAAGTAGTTATTTTAGGGCAAGATCCATATCACGGACCAGGTCAAGCACATGGTCTGTGTTTTTCTGTAAACGACGGCATTCAATTTCCGCCATCACTTCAAAACATTTTCAAAGAAATCACTTCAGACTTAGGCATTCCTGCGCCAAAAACTGGCAACCTTACTCGCTGGGCAGAGCAGGGGGTGTTGCTTCTAAACGCCACTCTTACTGTGCGTGCTTCACAAGCAGGTTCGCACCAAGGCAAAGGTTGGGAAGAGTTTACAGATGCTGTGATTAAAACCATTTCAGAAAAGGCAGAAAACGTGGTTTTCATTCTTTGGGGCTCATACGCCATCAAGAAAAAAACACTTATCAACGCCTCAAAACACTGCATCCTCACAGCGCCACATCCTTCACCACTATCGTCGTATCGTGGCTTCTTTGGCTGCAAACACTTCTCCCAAACCAACACCTATCTCACCTCCAAAGGCAAAACCCAGATTGAGTGGTAATTAATAAAATTTCCTCTCAATATATCATATAATAAAGAAAAAGTACTATATTTGCATATTATATGATATGTTACGGTTATGAGCAAAAGTACTATGGGGACTAAATTACCCAGAAAATTAGAGCAAAAAATGAAGTTGGTAGGTGAGCAAATTAGGCTTGCAAGACTACGTCGTGACCTTAGTGTGGCACAAGTAGCAGACAGGGCAACCTGTTCTCCACTCACCGTGTCACGCATAGAAAAAGGTGCGCCAACCGTTGCCATAGGCATCTATCTAAGAGTACTTTATGCCCTTCAACTCGACGACGACATCCTCTTCCTTGCCAAAGACGACACCCTCGGCCGCGCCTTACAAGATATGAATTTGCCCCAACGAGAAAGAGCTTCAAAAAAAGAATAATAAGTTATGAAAAAGTTGTATGTATATGCAGATTTTGATTGGTTCAATGATATTGAACTAATTGGAGAGTTAGGCTACGAATCACTTCGTGGCTCAGATAGTTATAGCTTTAAATTTGCAGATAGTTGGATAAAAAAATATAATTCAATACAACTTAGCAACGACTTGAATAACTATCCTGGCATACAATATACACAACCAAACAAAGATATTTTCGGTTGTTTTGCAGATGCACTGCCTGATAGATGGGGTAGAACTTTGCTTCTTAGACGCGAACAAATATTAGCCCAAGAAGATAACAGACCAATTAAAAGATTGTCTTCATTTGATTTTTTGGTAGGTATAGATGATTTTTCTCGTATGGGAGCTTTTCGTTTTAAAGAAACACAAGATGGAGAATTTATAAATACGACAAATAGTTTACGAATACCACCTTTAACAGATTTACGAGAACTTATTGCTGCTAGTAGAGAAATTGAAAAAAGTGAGAATGCCAATAATCTCCCTGAAAAGAAATGGATTACACAATTGGTTCAACCTGGTTCTTCACTTGGTGGAGCTCGACCTAAAGCCAATGTTGTTGACACAGAAAAGAATGTTTACGTAGCAAAATTTCCTTCATTGAAAGATGACTACGATGCTGGCCTTTGGGAACATTTTTGTCATCTATTGGCTAAAAATGCAGGTATAAATACTGCAGACACCAAAGTTCTTGCAGTAAATGAAAAACATCATACACTTCTTTCTAAACGTTTTGATAGAACAGCAGAAGGCAAACGAATTCACTTTGCATCTGCTATGACATTGTTGGGTTTAAACGATGGAGACAATGCTACTACAGGACATGGATATTTAGATATTGTAGATTTTATTTTAAGTAGTTGTACAGATGTTGATGCAAATTTATGTGAACTTTTTCGCAGAGTTGCATTTAATATTTGTATTGGCAATACCGACGACCACTTTAGAAATCATGGATTTTTATTGACGGCAAAAGGTTGGATACTTTCGCCTGCTTACGATATTAATCCAACATTAAATACACATCAAAGTTTGCTGATAAATAGTAAAACAAATGTGTCAGACCTTTCTGTGCTTGTAAACTCTTGTGACGAATATATGCTTACGCACCAAGTAGCAAAAAATATAATTAGCGAAGTTGTAGAAGCAATAAAAGATTGGCGCATCATTGCTAATAAGATAGGAATTTCCAAACGAGAAATTTCATTTTTCGAGAATGTATTTGAAAGTAGGATTAATCAAGTATGTTTTTAAATAAAAACATGATTGCTACCATACCATACATAGAGGCGAAGTTTGACGAGTTTAACAAGTTGATATTTGGCGGAGAACTTCCTAGGATTCCTATTGTGCTGAGCAAAAGAAAAGGTCAAGTAGCTTCGTTTTCGTGCAGATTGTATAAAATATTCTTCCTAAAAAAGAAATACATAGATCCAAAATTTACCTTTAGCACAAGGTATGACTACACAGAACGCCAACTAGAAGACGTTATCATTCACGAAATGATTCATTATTACATAAGATTCAAAGGCTTGAAAGACGAGGGGAGTCATGGTCCAATTTATGTGAAAATAATGAACGAAATAAACCAAAAGTTTGGCAGAAATATCACTATAAAACAAGACACAAAAGAGGTTGGACTTGTAGATACAAAACCAAAACAACGCATCATTGCCGTGTTAGAAAAGAAAGACGGCACAGTGGGTATAAAAGTGCTTCCAAAAAACGAAACCAAAATCCATGCTTACTGCAAAAGGATAAACTCAGGCAAAAAATTTGTCAGCATCATTCTATACATGAGCACCAACCCATTCTTTTCCAAATATCCCTCATCATCAGCTCTTTACATTCATCCCATCAACCGCACCGAACTCCAAATTCAACTTACCGGCGCCAAACTCATCCCATACTACGTGCAGGTGTAGAATCTTCACTTCCCTCCAAAAACCTTCACCCTATAGCAAAAAAATGACACACCATTATGGTATTTTTGCGGAGAGATTAGGATTTTTACTCAGAAAAAACCAATAGGAGGAATTCTACAAATTATTCAACATAACCCTTTGAAATAAAGTAAAAAATGAGTAAATTTGTAAGATAAATTATATACATCCATTTGTAAATAATGAGATAAATTGAATTGAAAAATCAACCAACATGACAATAGAAGAAATAATAATTCGCAACGAAGATCAAACATTTGACTTTAAGAGTATTCTAATTACTCCTAAAGCATTAGCTATTTCTATAGTTGCATTTGCTAATGCAGATGGAGGGGATATTGCTATTGGTATTTCTGATAAAACGAGAGATATAGAAGGTGTAAATCAGGATCCACAAAAATTAAATGAGTTGTTACGTACTCCTTTAGATTTTTGCATTCCTTCTATTCCTGTGAAACACACATACATTCCATGTATAGACAAAGACGGCAATGAAAATAAGATTTTGCTAATACATGTACCTGCTAGTTCTAGTCTTCATACCAATCAGGCAGATGAAGCTTTTATGCGAGTAGGTGACAAAAGCAGAAAATTGTCATTTGACGAACGTGTACAATTAATGTATGATAAGGGCGAACGTTATTATGAAGACACTGCTGTTTATGGAGCTACTATCAATGATATTGATATGAATGCTGTTGCCAACTATGTAAATATGTTAGGATACAGTAAATCTCCAATAGAGTATCTTAGAGAAAATAATCATTTCGTAACAACAAATGACAAAGGAATTGAGGTAATAAGTGTAGCATGTATACTTTTGTTTGGTAAGAATCCACAAAACTTTCTTCCTCGTGCAAGAACTCGTTTTATTAAATATAGAGGTGTAGATGAAAAGGTTGGTACAGAAATGAATGTAATAAAAGATGTTACGTTTGAAGGTACAATACTGAATCAAGTAGAAAAAACTATTGAATATCTAGAAACACAGGTTTCAGAACATACATTCCTAGCACAAACAGGTAAATTTATCACACGTAGAGATTACCCAAAATTTGTTATTCAAGAAATGGTGGTAAATGCTTGTTGTCATAGGGCATATAATATTAAGGGCACAGAAATTCAAATAAAAATGTTTGATGACCGCATAGTGTTTGAGAGTCCAGGTAATTTGCCAGGTATGGTAAGACCTTCTAATATTCGTAAAACACATTTCTCACGCAATCCAAAAATAGCGGCATTCTTAAAAACTTACCATTATGTAAAAGAATTTGGTGAAGGAGTTGACCGTATGTACCGCGAATTGGAAGTGAATGGTGCTGCACCACTTTCTTTCAATACCGATGATTTCATACTTAAAGTTTCTGTGCCAAGGGTGATAGAAAATAAAGAAAAGGTGATAGAAAACGGTGATAGGGTGATAGAAAATGAAGAAAAGGTGATAGAAAAGTTGATAGAAAAAGATAGGAAAAATGAGAATTGGCTGACAGAAAATAGAATAGCTATTTTACGTTTAATTATAGAAAATCCATATATTTCTAAAATTGAACTATCAGAATCAGTTGGTATAAGTGTAAATTCTATCAGTCGCAACATAGAACAAATGCGAGGAAAATATATCCGTCGCGTAGGTCCTGACAAAGGCGGTTTTTGGGAGATAATAAAATAAAGTAGATAGAAAAGTAGACAGAAAAGTAGATAGAAAATCTCCTATAAGAAATTCTGCTCACCTCATAGGTGAGCATTTTTTTTGTACCTCTCTCAAAACTATATCAACAAGCAAAAAATGAGTATCACACATAAAAATCTCCCACAATCCTCCAAAAACCTTCACTCTGTACCGAAAAATGACACACCCTTGTGGTATTTTTGCACCGAGATGTTAATAAATACCCACCTGCAAACCTTTGAAATATGGTTTGGAATGAGTATTTTTGTATGATGTAAGTCCAATAAGGCAAAATGCCAAACAATAGAACTTACAAATAAAGCTGAAGACACAATTTAATTTAAAATTTTATTACTAACCCCCTCTAAGTGTAGCACTTACGCTATGCTTAGTTGTTGTTTGTATAATAAAACACACACTATAAATAGGATAAATCTGAATTATATAATATGCCAAGAAGCAAAAATGCTGAACATAGATTTTTAATTTTAGATAGATGCTTTAGCGATTTTCATCGTAAATATTCTATAGATGACTTACTAGAAGAGGTCAATGAAAAACTATACGATGCAAATGGTTATCAATCTACGATTAAAGTTAGGCAATTACGCAATGACATTAATGCCATTGAAAAAATGCTTCCTAGTGGTATTTATATAGATGCTATTCCTTTTGAAGGCAAGAAATGCTATTATAGATATTCAGAACCAGATTTTTCTATTTATAAAAATGAGCTTTCAGTAGCAGAAGTTCAAAACCTGCGTTCTACCATAGAAATGTTAGGAAAATACAGAGGATTGCCTTCTAATGGGTGGTTAGAAGAAGTTATCTCAAATTTAGAGGTAAGATTTGGTGTAAAAGCTAATGCTGAAAATCTTATTTCTTTTGGGCAAAACCAGCAAATGAAAGGCATTGAATTCCTTTCAGAACTGATAGATTGCACAATAAATCATCAACCATTAGAGGTAGATTATACATCTGCCAATGGCAATAATCACAAACACATTTTTCATCCATATTATATAAAACAATATAATGGAAGATGGTTTGCATTCGGTTTAGACGAAAAAGAAAATAGGATAAAAATTCTGGCATTTGATAGAATAGAGGACATAACTAAAATCAATAGAGTTTTTATAAAAAATGACCAAATAGACTTTAATACCTATTTTGATAATGTAGTAGGGGTTACGGTACCTAATGATAAAGTGGATTTAGTAGAAGTACAATTAAAATTCTCTCCTAATAGATTTAAATACGTAACATCAAAACCAATTCATAAATCACAAAAGGTAGTGAATGAAGAAGAATGTATGATTTCTCTTACATTATATCCAACTCAAGAACTAGAACAACAACTTTTTTCTTTCGGTCCAGATGTAGAAATACTATCTCCAGAGTGGTTTAGAGCAGATTTTGCAAAAAAAATTGCAGATTGTATGAAAAAATATTTTTCTATGCAAAACCTTTGCACAGACACTATATAATTTTGCCAACGTAAATGAAATGTTCAACCTAAATTTTACTTTTTATTATGGCAAATTCAATGATTACAATGAGTGAAGAAACAAAGAAATTTCAAGAAGCAGTTAATTCATATTTTGATTACAATAAATATGGATATACTCCTGAAAAAGGTTACTGGCTTTTGTTTTTATTGTATCTAGTAAAAAATAATGCTTTACAAGTAATTGATACCAGCAAAATATCTAGAAGTAATAAGTCTAAACTTAAAGTATTTCTTTGTTATTCATTTAAAAACATATTTAAGGACGTTTCTAATCTATCAGACGAATATAAGAGACTAGCTACTTGTGACTGTGTTGTAATAAATCTACCAGATAAGGACACTGATATACAAGAAGTTGCAGATGGTTTAGGATTACGTCTTGATTACAACTACCATAAAGACTATCTGAATATTAACTTGGTTTATACTTGGACTAAATTATTACAGATTTCTCCTTTATGGTATGAGGAAAATTCATTGTGGGCATTTAAGGAGATTTGTAAGAAAATTTCCGAAAGGAGAGAATTTGAATTATATGCTCAACCAGAAGGTATTACAAATTTAATAATATCATTGCTAGATATCAAGAAAGGGGATATTTATTATCCTTATGCAAATTGGGATGTTGTTGATTTATTAAATGCAAATAGAAAGAATGAAGATATTATTTCTTTTATTCAACCAATTGAAAATCATAAATATGATTTAATAAGATTAGCACTATTATCTTGTGATTTGTCAATACCACATGCAATAACAAATTCTAATCCTCTTACAGATTGGCGTGGAGATATTGGATTTGATTATATAGTTTCAACTCCACCTTGGAGTGTTAAGTCATATGAATCTAATTTTCCTACAATAGAATTAGATTATTTAGCTCATTCATCAAGAGATACTAAATATAAAAGTATAGGTGTATATACTTCATCTATATGTTATAGCGGAAGTTCAAAGTCTGTTATAAAAGAACTAATAGACAATGATTGGTTAGAAACAGTTATTCTTTTACCAAAGAATATATTCTCACATACAGCAATTGAAACCACTATTATTGTTGTAAATAAAAATAAAGAGCATATTGGAAAGGTACAAATTATTGATGCTAGTGATTGTTATATAAAAGATGCTCATAAAAACATATTAGATACTAATGCGGTTTTAGCAAAACTAGACGATAATGATAACTTCTTTTCTAATTTAGAAATAGGTGAGTTAGATTATGATATTTATCCACAACTATATGTGTCAAAAAATAATGCAGATATACCAGAAAACTATCTAGCATTAAAAGTTAATACGATTCTAGAATCTTACAATGGTAGTAGACATTTTTCTGAGGAACAAGGAAAAATGGTTACCATAGCAGACTTGTCTGACAATAGTCTTTCTAGTAAAATCAATATAGAAGAACTTAAAGCTACAGATGATTTAAGTCGTGCAGTAAAGGTAACAGAACCTGTATTCTTATTTTCAAGAATAAGAGATTTAAAACCCTCATATTGTGAAGCGTCACCTGAAAGTCCAATTTTTCTCCATCCTAATGTTTTTGCTTATAAACTAAATAGAGAAGTCGGTTGGGTTGATTATCAATATTTTTGTTACGAAATTTCTAGACGTGCAAAAAATATTGCAGTAGGAGTAATTCCAAGTATAAGCAAATCTGTCTTACAAAGATTAAATGTTTATTTTCCTTCAGAAAATATTGAGGACCAAAGGCGTATTATTAAAGAAGCTCTTCTGCAACTTAAACTAAGCCAAGCTAAAGAACTAGGTCTTCAAGAACTAATAGAAAATATGAAGGCAGAATATATGAATGAGGTTAGAAACCGTAAGCACGAAATGGGAGCATATATAGCGACTCTAACAGACATTCATGAGGATTTGGTTAATTTAAAAGTCCAAGAACTATATATAGAAAACCAAAAAGAACTAAATTATCAATGTAATAGATTTGAAAAAGCTCTTAATGGACTCAAATCATTAGTTTCCATTTTCTCAGATGAAATAGAAGCTGCAGATGTGATAGATTTAAATATTGATGACTATTTTAAATCTTTAGTCAAGGAACATAATTCAACATATGAAGGATATAATCTAATATATAAACCTGACATAGATATAAATGCATTAGATTTTTACGAAAAATCTAATGAGTGTGAGAATATACCTCTATACGTAGAAATTGCTAAAGAGCATTTTGATAGTTTGATTAGCAATATTATACAAAATGCAAAAAGACATGGTTTTGTAAATCGTGATAATAATAATTACAAACTAGAAATCAAGCTTTCGTTAAACATAGAGGATTTAATGTTTCAAATAGATTTTATAAATAATGGAACTCCACTGCCTAAAGGTATGGATAAAACACGTTATGGAATCTTAGGAGAAAAAGCAGGAACAACAGGGAATACTGGAATTGGAGGTAATAGAATCAAAAATATTGTAAAACTCTACAATGGAGATTATGATGTCTTTATGGATAATGATAACACTGTTATAAGAATATTGTTACCAATTTCATCAAAAAAATATGAACAAGATGTATAATGTACTTTGGATAGATGATCAATGGGACACATTAGATGGATTTATAGAAAAAGCTGCAGCAATTTATAATCTTTCTATAACCCCATATCGTACAAGTAAAGCTGGCATAGAAGCTATACGTTCCAATTTAGATAAATGGGATGCTGTAATTTTAGATGCAAAAGGTTTAGATGAGTCTGAAAATGAAGCAACAGATGTTATTGGACTAAGAAAGGCAAAAGACTTTCTATTAAGTTTGTCAAAACCTATACCATATTTTATATATACAGGTCAAACAGATTATTTAAGTAGTGAATTTTTTAAGTCTGCATTCGGAGATTTTTATAGTAAATATGATGGTTATAACAAAATACTTAAGGCTGTTGTAGAAGCTATAGAAAAAAAAGTAGAAAATCAAACAATCCATAACTACCAAGACTTATTCTCATCACTAGAATCTCTTGGAATCTCAGAATATACCAAAGATACATTTTTAGATATTTTATTGCCGTTGCATTATAAAGATAAAGAAGAAGGTTTTAGACCAGTTCATCACTATACACAACTGAGAAAAGTAATAGAATATCTCTTCAGAGAATGTCATAGAGTAGGGTTAGTTCCAGATGCATGCATCTCAAATGGCATTATAAATCTTAATCAGTGTTCACTATACCTAGCAGGTAAAAATCCAGAAAAGATAAATCTAAGATATGGTGAAGAAGGTGATAGAATTATTCCAAAACATATAGAAAGAATTATCCGTTCAGTTTTGGAATTAGGTAATACCTGTTCACATTCCGTAGAGTTGGAAGAGGAAGATAAAGAGAAAATAGAAGAACTCTTTAGGTCTTTTAAATCAAATTATTTAATCTATGGACTTACGCTTCAACTATGTGAAGCTGTTGTTTGGTTTGCAAACTATATTGCTAATCACAATGATAAAGAAGAAAATCTAGCTAATTGTAGACCAGTTAAACTTCTTTCAAATACAACAAGAAACACATTGGATGAAGCAAAATTGCAGTACGAAGGAAAAATCTTCACACCAGAAAAGGATGAAGATGGTTTTTGGCATTGCGGAGAATGTATATTAGCTATTAAATTTTGGAATGCTGGTGATAAAATGAAATTGCGCCAAGTAACCACTAACACAAACGAAAAAACAAAAATCAAATATCCATATTATGCTGGGTATGAGAAGATAATACAATAGAAAACAAGACAAAATATTATGGCAAAGAAGCAAGTTAAAGTAAAGAGTATAGAAGAAACATTATGGGAATCTGCAAATAAACTTAGAGGTTCTGTTGAACCATCTGAGTATAAACATGTAGTTCTAAGTTTGATATTCTTAAAATATGCCAGTGACCGTTTTGAAGAACGTAGAAATGAACTTATTGCAGAAGGGAAAGAAGCATTTATAGATCAAGCTGTTTTTTACAATGCAAAGAACGTTTTTTATCTTGAAGAGATAAGTCGTTGGAGTTACATTATCCATGATGCAAAACAAAATAATATTGCAAAAAAAATAGATGATGCATTAAGTGCAGTAGAAACAAGCAACCCTTCTCTAAAAGGTGCACTTCCTAGCAATTACTATGTAGGTTTAGGACTAGATAAATCAAAATTGGCTTCGTTGCTAGATGAAATAAATAACATAGATACACTAAAAGACCGTGAAAACGACCTTATTGGTCGCGTGTATGAATACTTCTTAGCAAAATTTGCTATTGCAGAAGGGAAGGGTAAAGGTGAATATTACACGCCGAAAAGTATCGTAAATCTTATTGCTGAAATTATAGAACCATACAAAGGAAAGATATACGACCCTTGTTGTGGGTCTGGTGGTATGTTTGTGCAAAGTATGAAATTTATTGAAGCACACCATGGTAACAAGCGAGATATTTCTGTATATGGTCAGGAATATACGAATACCACATACAAGCTAGCAAAAATGAACTTAGCAATACGTGGCATAGCAAACAACCTAGGAGAGCAAGCTGCAGATACTTTTCATAACGACCAACACAAAGATTTAAAAGCTGATTTTATAATGGCTAATCCTCCATTTAATCAAAAATCTTGGCGCACCGATAGCGAATTAATAAAGGATTCGCGTTGGAGTGGGTATGAAACACCTCCAACAAGTAATGCAAACTATGGTTGGATTCTTAATATCGTATCTAAATTGTCAAGTAATGGTGTCGCAGGGTTCTTATTAGCGAATGGCGCTTTAAGTGGAGATGGTACAGAATTAAATATCCGTCGCCAATTATTAAAAAATCATTTGGTAGAAGCAATCATAATCCTACCTCGTAACATGTTCTATTCAACAGATATTAGCGTTACACTGTGGATTTTAGCAGGCAATAGAAAGGATCGTACAGTTGAACAAAATGGTAAAATGGTGAAATACCGCGACCGTGAAAACGAAGTATTATTTATAGACTTGCGTCAAAAAGGTGAACCATTTGAAAAGAAATATATTCAATTCTCTGCTGAACAAATTGCAGAAATAGCTCAAAATATTCATAATTGGCAACGTGAAGGATATGAAGAGACATACACCAATATCCCTGAATATTGTTATTCTGCTACACTTGAAGAAATAGAGCAAAAAGGGTGGAGTCTTGTGCCTAGTAAGTATATAGAGTTTGAAGATAGAGACGAACATGTGGATTTTGATGAGAAGATGAAGGAACTACAAGCAGAAATGACATCATTGCTAAAACAAGAAGCAGAATCAAAAGATGAAGTTATAAATCTTTTTAAATCACTAGGCTATGAAATCAAATTATAAACGCTTAGGTGATTATATCCATGAGGTGGATGTGAGGAATGCTAGTCTATCTGTGAATACATTACTTGGTGTTAGTATCACAAAAGAATTTATACCATCCATCGCAAATACTATTGGCACAGATATGTCCACATATAAAATAGTTCGCAAAGGGCAATTTGCTTATGGCCCTGTAACATCTCGAAACGGGGATAAGGTTTCTATTGCATTACTTGCCAACGAGGATAATGCCATCATATCACAAGCCTATACTATTTTTGAGGTTAAAGACACCAATGAACTATTGCCCGAATATCTGATGATGTGGTTCCGTCGTCCAGAGTTTGACCGCTATGCCCGTTTTCATTCACATGGTAGTGCTCGTGAGATTTTTGATTGGTCGGAGATGAGCGATGTGATGTTGCCTATCCCATCTATTGAGCGACAAAGGGAGATAGTTGCGGAGTATGAGACTTTGAGTAAGCGTATTCGCCTAAATGAGCAGATGATTTCCACGCTCGAAGCCACCGCCCAAACCCTCTACCGCAAGATGTTTGTTGATGGCATCGACAAAGAAAACCTGCCTGAAGGCTGGAGAAATGCTTCGTTGAAAGATTTAGCAGATATTAATAGTGGAAACACTTGTGATGATAAGTCTGCCATTAAAATTAATCAATACAAATATCCAGTAGCAGGAGCAACTGGTATAATAGGTTTTTCCTCTACATACAATTTCGATGAAAAACTAATGACAATAGGTAGAGTTGGAACACTTGGTGTTGTGAATAGATATAATTCACCTATGTATATGGCAGATAATGTTCTCATAATAAGAAGCAACTATTATGAGTATTCTTTTCAGTTATTAAAGTCATTGGATTATAATGAAATTACCAAAGGAGGGGTACAAAGTCTAATAACCCAAACAGACCTTAAAGAAAGTTCAGCTTTAATACCATCTAAGGAATATCTTGAGTTATTTGAGAGTAAAAGTGCTGAATTATATTCATTTGTAGAGAAAAAGAAACAAGAGAATGAAATACTAACAGAATTACAGTCATTGCTTCTAGCAAAAATGGGAAAATAAAATAGAGATTATGTCAACGAGAGAGATGAAAATACAAGCCATGCAGCAAATGATAAGTAGTGGAAAAACCAACCAAATGCTCTATAAATATAGGGGAATAGGAAGTTATACAGAAGAAATATTTAAAAATCATACGTTGTGGTTTAATCATCCTAGTGAGTTTAATGATCCTTTTGATTGTTGTGCAAATATAGAAAAGTTTAATTCGGAGGATTTTCAACAATATATAAAGACAAACAAATTTGCTTTAAATTTAGATGTTAATAATTATAACTTAGGTTTTTATACACCTGAAATGCTAAAAGAAGACGTTAATATTGTGCTAAATAAACTTGCAATTTGTTGTTTTAGTAAAAATAAAGAGAATATTCTTTTGTGGTCACATTACGGATACTGTCATAAAGGCTTATGTTTGGAGTTTGACATACTTGAAGATCCTAATTTTTTCCAATTATTAATTCCAGTAGACTACGTAGAAGTAATGCCAAACTACAACCATTTTAGGGACAAAAATGAGATTGTAAAGAAATTAATACAGCCTAAGTCAAAATGTTGGCAATATGAGGAGGAAATAAGAATAGTAAAAACGGGAACAGAAGTAGAAGAAAATAAAGGTCAAAATTTTAGATTTAATTCAAGGTCTCTGAAAAAAGTTATTTTTGGTTGTGAAACTTTAAATGATGAAATTGATAGATATAAAAATTTATGTAAACAAAATGGACTAGAACATGTAAAGTTCTCTAAAATGTATAAAAAATTAAATGGTTTGTTTGAACTTGAAGAACGTCAAATTTAAGTCATTCACTATGAAAAAAATAATAAATACTAATCACATTACCATCCTTGTTTTAGCGAGGATGGTTAAATAAAATATTTAAAATGGCGACAGTATTAAGAAGATGTTTTCCTGCAAATGTAATAGAAATGATTAGTAATATTCTTGGCGATACCAGCAATGGTCTGACAGGAAGTGAAATTCATCGTTTGTTATTACAAGCAAATATAGAAGATACAACACCAGAAGGTGTGATGATTTCAAAAAGAAAGAGTTTGTTCAATTCTCTAGCACAAAATCAAAATAAGATTAAATGCTCAAATCATATTTTGAAATTTATTGGGCTTGCGCTTGCACCTTCACGATATGTTGATAAACCAGATGAGTTTGAAAGACTAAGAACTCTTGTTAATCAACAATTGGCATTTGTGGGATATGAATTAAAAGAAGATGGGAAGTTCAGAGAGATAAAACCTGCTTCAACAATTTCAGACGTTCAAATAAAAGTTGACAATCTTAAACAAGAATTAGAGAAAAGAAATGCCCATAGTGAGGTGTTTAAATATTGTAAGGCAGAGTTATTGCAGAATAATTACTTCCACTCTGTATTGGAAGCAAATAAAGGTTTGTATCAGAGGATAAGAGATTTATCGGGAATAAAAACAGATGGAAAAACCTTAATAGAGCAAGTCTTTAGTTCGAATCCGATTTTAATAATAAATAATTACCAGTTAGCTTCAGAAAAAAATGAGCATGAAGGTTTTTGTAATTTACTTAAGGGTTTATGTGGAATGTTTAGAAATCCAACAGCACATGAGCCCAAGATTGACTGGGAAGTTACAGAAGAGGATGCATTAGAGATACTTGGTATAATTTCTTATTGTCATAGAAGACTAGATAAAGCACAGAAAATTAGATAATATAAATTATTTTATGCAACACTTCAACGAACACACATTAGAAATGGCTATAATGGAACTCTTTGAAAAAGAGGGTTACATTTATACTAATGGCGAGGAAATTCACAAAGAAATTAGTGATGTATTGCTTCGTAACGATTTGCGTTTGTATTTACAGAATCGTTATGCTTGCGAGGGTATGACTTCGATAGAAATAGATAGAGTTATAGCAAAATTAACAGCTAATGCTAGTGGTTCTTTATACGATAATAATACAAATACTTTTAGGCTTATAACCGAAGGTTTTACAATTAAACCTGAAGATAGTTCGAAGTCTGACATTTTTATAGAACCAATTGATTTTACAACAGAAAGTAATAATATATTCAGAGTAGTAAATCAGTTGGGAATTAAAGACACTGAAAAACGAATTCCCGATGGTATAGTTTATATAAATGGTCTACCTTTAGTGGTATTGGAGTTTAAAAGTGCAGTTAAAGAGGATACTACTATTAAAGATGCATACACACAATTAACTGTGCGTTATAGAAGAGATATTCCTGAACTTTTTAAATACAATGCTTTTGTTGTTATTAGTGATGGAGTTAACAGCAAGTATGGTTCTTTGTTTACCCCATATGATTATTTTTACGCTTGGAGAAAAATAGAATCTGAAGACAAACCTACTGATGGAATTAATTCTTTAATAACCATGATACATGGGCTATTCCGTAAGGATAGATTATTAAGTGTTATTAAAGATTTTATATTCTTCCCAGATTCTTCAAAGAAAGAACAAAAGATAGTGTGTCGCTATCCACAATTCTTTGCTACGCACAAACTGTTTAATAATATTCGTGCTCATAGTAAATTAAATCAAGGTGGAGATGGTAAAGGTGGTACTTATTTTGGAGCCACTGGTTGTGGAAAGAGTTTTACGATGCTTTTCCTTACACGAATGCTAATGCGCAGTCGTGATTTCTCAAGTCCTACCATTATTCTCATTACAGACAGAACAGACCTTGATACACAATTATCTGAACAATTCCTTGTTGCTAAAAAATATATTGGTGATGAATGTATTATAGAGGTAGAAAGTAGAGCAAAACTACGTGAACACTTAAAGAATCGTGCAAGTGGTGGTGTTTTTCTTACAACAATACACAAATTTACAGAAGATACTCAGTTGCTATCTGAGCGTGCAAATATTATTTGTATTTCAGACGAGGCTCACCGCTCTCAAACAAACATTTCTCAACAAGTAAAACAAACAGAAAAAGGAGTTCGTCGCAGTTATGGTTTTGCAAAGTATCTTCATGATTCATTGCCTAATGCTACATACGTTGGATTTACTGGTACTCCTATAGATTCTACAATAGATGTGTTTGGAGAAGTAATAGACTCATATACAATGACAGAGTCTGTTGCAGATGAAATTACACGTCGCATTGTATATGAAGGTCGTGCTGCAAAAGTATTACTTGATAGTACTAAACTTCAAGAGATAGAGAGATATTACGAAAAATGTGCTGAAGAAGGCACTAATGAATATCAAATAGAGGAAAGTAAACGTGCTGTTACACAAATGGAACGCATTCTTGGCGACCCTGATAGATTAAGAAGGGTAGCAGAAGACTTTATAGCACATTATGAGAAACGAATAGATGAAGGCAGTACAGTTGTAGGTAAAGCAATGTTTGTTTGCTCTAATCGTAAAATAGCATATAATCTATACAAACAGATTATAGAATTACGTCCAGAATGGGCTAAATTGCCAGATGGTAATAAGTCTGAGTCGCCTAAAGATGATGAAGAGACATTGCCACTTGAACGCATCAAATTGGTAATGACTCGTAGCAAGGATGATGAAGAAGAACTATGGGATATGCTGGGTACTGATGAGTATAGAAAAACATTAGATGCTCAATTTAAAAATCCTAAATCTAATTTTAAAATTGCTATTGTTGTGGATATGTGGATAACAGGGTTTGATGTACCTTGTTTGGATACCATGTATATTGATAAACCACTACAACAGCATACCTTAATCCAAACTATTTCAAGGGTAAACAGAGTTTTTCAAGGTAAAGATAAAGGTTTGGTGGTTGATTATATCGGTATAAAAAACAATTTAAATACTGCACTTAAACGTTATGCTAATGGAGATAATAATCCAGATTCAGTTGAAGCCATTGAGCAATCTATTACGATGGTAAAAGATGAATTGGATATTCTTCGTAGAATGTTCTATAAATTTGACTATAGTAAATTTACTACTGGAACTCCATTAGAACAACTTGATACTCTAAACAAAGGTGCTGAATTTATACAGTCCACAAAAGAGACTGAAAATCTTTTTATGGGACATACAAGAAAATTAAAATCAGCATTTAATCTATGTTGTAACAGTGAACAAATAACACCAGAGGAAAGAGAAGATATTCACTACTTCTGCGGCATTCGCTCTATCATCTATAAATTGACTAAAGGTGATACTCCAGATGCAGCTCAAATGAATAAACGAGTTGGTGAGATGATTGAAGATGCTATTATGTCTGAGCAAGTAGAAGAGATTATCGTTATCGGTAATGATAAAGAAAATCTAGACGTGCTAAGTGAGGAATACATGGAAAGGTTGGCTAAACTGAAACTTCCTAATACTAAAGTGAAGTTAATGGAGCGTCTTCTTAAAATGGTAATTAATGAGTTTGGCAAGGTAAATAGGATAAAAAGTATAGACTTTACACAAAGATTAAATGCACTTGTTGATAAGTATAATGACAGAAGTGACAGTGCTATATTTGCTGATGAGGTTCTTACTGAAGTGGCAAGTAAAATGGCTGATTTGCTTAAGGAGATAAACAAAGAGAAAAAATCTTTCAAAGACCTAGGTATTACATACGAAGAAAAAGCATTTTACGATATTTTGGTTGCAGTGGCAAAACAGTTTGGATTTGATTATCCAACAGATAAAGCAAAAGAACTATCAACTGAAATTAAAAAGATAGTTGATGATAAATCAAAATACACAGACTGGGCAAAACGTGACGACATTAAAGCGGAATTAAAAATGGATTTAATTCTTATTCTTGCAGAATATGGATATCCTCCAGTAACCAATGATGAAGTCTTCAAAGAAATCTTCGCACAAGCAGAAAATTTCAAGAAGTATAATTAATTTGAATACACAAAGTAGTAAACCCCGAAAATGCAATAGCGTAGTGGGGAGATATTTTTAAGTTTTTATAAAAAAATAGATTTTTCTTCCAACCTGTAGCAATTTTTGATACACCCTTGGTTTTATCTTTGTGGCAAGAAACCAATTAAAAAGATAAAGTCATGGAAGCTATTCAAGATTTAAGGAAGTTCTTATTGAACTGTAACATTGCTGGATTCACCTATGGTGAAGGTTGTATAGTGATGGAAGAACTAAAGGTAGGTACTGAACTTACATTGGTTCGCGACAAGTATAACAAATTTGACCCTCTGGCTATTGCGGTGTATTACAAAAACAGTAAACTGGGGTACATTCCGCAAAAAAAGAATGAAGCTCTTTGTGTGTTCCTTGATATGGGCTATGATGATATTTTTGAAACTCGCATCAGTGGCATAAACAAGGAAACTCATCCAGAAAAACAAGTTTTCATAAATGTTTATCTAAGAAGAAAACAGTAAAACACAGTAAAACAGAACCATTTGCAATTACGCAGGTGGTTTTGTCTTTTTTGTACGTTTTATTTGTAGGTATCGTTTTTAATTCCTAAATTTGTAAAAACTCTGATATTATCATACAATACTGGAACAATTTTTTCGCAAAATGAAACTAACAAAGATTTGGTTTGAAGGTGATTTTATTTGTGGTCTAGACGAGGAGAATAAAGAATATCGTCAATCACTGTTGTGGTATCCTAGATTGCTAGAGGCTAGCGACGAGGAACGCCAAAAATACACCTTTGGTTTTTGCGGAATACATTGGAGAGGATTGAATGAGGATATTAGTTTTGAAAGTTTTCTTTATCCAGATGCCACTCCCAATGAATTGCAAGAGTTCTTCTTGAAGCATAAAGAAATAAACATTGCAGAATTTGCAAAAAGAATAAATATCAATCCAACACTGCTACGCAACTACATTAATGGTTTTAAGAAGCCATCGCAGGAGCGCACCGAACTCATCATTCAAGGCATCAAAGACCTGGGTGCAGAGTTGATGAATTCGTTTAAGTAGTATATAAAAACTCGATGACCTCCCTGGGTGCGCTGTTCTATATGGGAAGCGTGGGAGGTCTATGGGAGCAAAGATAATAATATTTTTTACATATCATCTATAGAAAGGCCTTTGTATGTGATTTCGTAATCTTTGAATGTGCCTACTTGTTTCATAAAGACTTGGGCCTTAGTTTTTAGAGTTTCTTCGTCGAAGTTTTTTGATTGTCGCTTCACTTCAATAAACTCGATTTTGCTTTCTAATTCATCCTCTGCTACAATATCTATCTCGTTTTCACCTTTTCTGTCGTGCCAATAACCCAAACGAGTGTATTCTCCAGACTCTTTAAGAAGTTCGTTAAAATAATTTTCTAAAGATTTTCCACTTACAGTAGTAAAATCGCGGCTTACTATTGTCTTTAGTTTTTCATTGCCACCTGCTTCTATTATATGGTTGTATTTATACACAAATCTGAACCAAAATCTCAAGAATTGGTCGTTGATACTGTAATGTACATTCTTATTTGTTGTTTTCTCAAAAATTGGTTGCATCTTACTTATTAAGCCATACTCTTCTATAAGATTTTTTAGGTAGCCTGATAACTCTTTTGTCTGAAGAGAGTTTTCTAAATCACTGCGTGTATTTTTCCCTTGAGCAATAAGTGTTAGTATAGAAAAATAAACTCCATAATCTTTGCCAAATTCATCTACAAGCATATTTTTACCTTCAGGTAGAAAATAAGAGTCTGGTTCAAAAAACATATCCAACATTTTTTGCTCAGTAAACTTCTTTTTATCTATAAACAACTCTACATACTTAGCCACACCGCCGGTTAAAGTATAAAGTGCTAATAAATCAGACTTTTTATATCCAGGACAATATTCTGACATTATTTCTTTTAAAACAGAAGGTCTAAATGGTCTAATATGCATAGTACCTGTTTGTCTTCCAAACAATGGTTCTTTTTTATTCTTGAAGATTTTATTCATTAGAGTATGCACAGAACCTGCCACAATAAGATTAATTTGTGCCTTGTTTTTGTAACTATCCCAAATATTTTGCATATCTGAATAAATAGAAGGATTTACTCTAAAAAAATCTTGAAACTCATCTATAAAAAGGGTAATATGCCTATTTAGAGAAAGTTCCATGATATATTTAAATATAGATGCAAAATTCATACCTTTACCTGAGAGGGTCGGAACGTCTAATTTTTCACTTATTTCTTCAGCAAATATTTCACATAAATCAGATTCTGCCTTACGAGTTACAAAAAAGTAAAGCATAGTCTTATTCTCGTAAAACTTCTTTACCATTTCTGTTTTACCTATGCGACGTCGTCCAGTAATAATGGTAAATTGTGCAACCTCATGAGATAGATTATCTATTTCATTAAGTTTTTCAAACTCTATTTCTCTATCAAAAAATCTCATAACTATTAACTTTATCGTAATGATGATTACCGTAATGGCGGTTACGATACTGCAAAAATAAAAATAATATTGTGATTTACAAAATATTAGAGTGATTTTCTTCTAAAACCTCTGCATCCACTCGTCGAATTGTTCTATATTTTGTTGACCGTGCTTGGCTAGTGATGCTTTTACTCGTTCTATTGGTTTTTCTTCGTCGAGGTGAGTTTTTGAGAAGAATTTGTCGGCAAAGCATATAATCTGTTCTTCTATGGAGATAGGGTACAGCACTCTGTCTAGTGGTAGGGGCAGATTTCTTTCTTTTATACTGGTGGCAGTGAGACCACAACCTGTGTGGCGCTCTGCTATTTTGGCATGTTCTTCTAACCCTTCTGCACGCAAGATTTCTGCTCCTAATATGCCGTGGCAGATATATGGTTCAGTACCGTTGCAATGTATGCCAGGAGCGTTGCAACGCACCACACCAATATCGTGAAGCAGTGCGGCTTCTTCAAGAAATTTTAGGTCGATATCCCATTCTGGGTGTCTTCTTGCAATTTCTAAAGCCTTCCCAGCCACACTCTCGCCATGACTTACTAAAATCTCCAATAAAGCCTCGTTGCCTGCACAATATTTTTCTAATAATTTTTTCATATTATTACTCGCTTCGCTCGGTTGCACCCATCACCTCCAGCGCCTTGTTTATAGTTTCATCCTTGCTATTTAGAATAGGGTAGAATGCACTTTCACCCATTATATTTCTGCTTATATAGGCCTTAAGAAGGTTGTTTATTATATCTGCTGCTTCTACTTGGCCTGCAGTTTCAGATGTTAATCCTTTTGTCTCTGCAAACTTATAGAATTGTAGGTTGATGTTTTCCTTATCTAAATAGTCGCACAACTCGTTGTAGTCTTTAAACTTCTTAAGCGTGCTTCTGTTTTTGTCTGAATATTGGAAAGCAAAGTTGTAAATATAACTTTTATTTAGTGCTTCTGTATAGTAAGGAGTATGGCCTGTGGTGTCTTGTGCTACAAAATAGTCTGGCATAATGCCACCGCCACCATATACAACGCGACCATTTTTTGTATAATACTTAATGCTGTCGCCTGCTGCAATACTGTCTGATGAGAAAAACTCGCCGTGTTCATAACGGTTTAAAATATCTTTTTCGTACTCTTCTATGTTGCCTCCTTCGTATGGTTTTTGAATGCTTCTGCCAGATGGAGTATAGTAATGAGCAATGGTAATTCTCACTTCAGAACCATCGAAAATAGGCATTTGTTGTTGCACTAGTCCTTTACCAAAAGATCTACGACCAACAATTATGCCACGGTCTTGGTCTTGAATCGCTCCTGCAAAAATTTCACTTGCAGAGGCAGACCATTCGTTGATAAGCACGCAGATAGGGTTCTTTTTAAACATACCATTGCCATTGGCAAGAGCATCTTCCCTTGGATAACTTCTACCTTCTGTATATACAATAAGTTCGTTTTTCTCTAAAAACTCATTTATCATCTTAATGGCTGCATGCAAATAACCGCCAGAATTATATCTTAGGTCGATAATAAATTCTTCGCAACCTTGTTTTTTAAGTTTAGTGAGTTCTGTAACAAACTCGTTGTAGGTGTTTGCTCCAAAACGACTCACTTTTATATAACCAATTTTTGGGGTTATAGGGTAGGCTATATCCACACTATTTACAGGAATATCCCCGCGGGTAATAGTAAAATGAAGGGTTTCATTACTAGAACTTCTTTTAATTCCTACTTTTACTTTTGTATTTTTCTCTCCTCTAAGAGTTTTTAAAACTTTGTTGTTATTAATGTCTTTACCAACAAAAACACTATCATTTACCTCTATGATGCGGTCGCCTGGCATAATACCAACTTTTTCAGAAGGACCTCCAGCAATCACATCCACTACTATAATAGTATCATTTTGTATGTTAAATTGCACACCAATACCGCTAAAACTGCCTTCTAAATCGCTGTTTGCCATTTCTACTTCATCTTTTGGCACATATGTACTATGAGGATCCAATTCCTCAAGTATTCGTGGAATGATTTTCTCTGTAAGTTCGTCTGTTTTAATAGAGTCCACATACATAGATTTTAGCAGATATAGCACATAGTTTAACTTATTAAAGTTGTTGCTACCTGTTGGTATGGCAATAGATTGAGATTCACCATGGTTAACGTTTGGATTGTTGCTAGCCTGATTTTCTCTAGGAAGCATCACACCCATTATTATTCCAATGGCAAGTGCCAACGACGCTATAATTGGTAATTTATTTTTCATTATCTTTTAGTGGTAAATGACAAACTTCTACACCAGCTCTTCTAAGTAGGTCTAGTCCGTCTGTTACATGATATTCTTCTGAGTAAACTACGCGCACAATGCCAGCTTGAATGATAAGCTTTGAACATTCAATGCAAGGAGAGGTAGTTACATAAATAGTTGCGCCCTCGCTATTGTTGTGAGAACGAGCAACTTTGGTTATGGCGTTAGCCTCTGCGTGCAATACGTATGGTTTTGTTTTAAAATCGTCGTCTTCACACACATTTTCAAAACCAGAAGGTGTACCATTGAAACCATCAGAAATTATCATACGGTCTTTTACCAAAATGGCACCCACCTGACGGCGTTCGCAGTATGAATTTTCTGCCCACACGTATGCCATACGCATGTATCTTTTGTCTATTTTTTCTTGTTTTTCGTCCATTAGTTCAATAATAAAAATACGTAAACAATATATGCAGCTACTATAAACAAACCTTCAAATCTTGTAATTATAGAGTAGATTTTTTCGTTTTTTATTTTCTTGCAAATTCTTTCAAACGGTATAACAGTGAGTGCAAGTATAGCGGCAAAGATTATCATCCAATAAAAGTCGAAACTAAATGCTGCAAAATCGAAGTTTTCAATAGGGGTGATAAGTGCAGAAGCTCCAATCACAAATAGGATATTGAAGATATTTGAGCCAACAACGTTGCCTATTGCAATGTCGTTTTCTTTTCTAATTGCTGCCATAATTGATGTGGCAAGCTCAGGTATGCTAGTGCCAAATGCAACTAAAGTAACAGAGATTACTCTTTCAGATACTCCGAAGTCTTTAGCTATGCTCACAGCAGAATCGATAAGCAGATTTGCACCCACAGTAAGAGCGGCGCATGATGCCACAATCATAATAAGTGCACTTATCATGTTTAGTTCTTTCTCTTTTTTGTTTTCCTCTTTTACAGGCTCTTCAACAGGGTTTTCTTTTTTACCTTTGTAGATAGAAAGCAGTGTGAATAGTATTAATAATGTTATAAATATTAATCCTTCGCAACGACTAATAACGCTATCTTCTGCCAAAATGTAAAATAGCAGAGAACAGAATATCATAAATGGAACGTCTATCTTTACAGAGGTTCTATTCACTGCCATTGGGAGTATCAATGCTGTGATACCAAGTATAAGACCGATGTTTGCAATGTTTGAGCCCACCACATTACCGATACTCATTTCTGGGTGTCCTTGAAGTGCCGATTGAAGTGAAACTATAAACTCTGGTGACGATGTGCCGAATGCCACAATGGTCATACCAATGATTAGGGTTGGTACTTTAAAACGTTTGGCTACTGCCACTCCACCTTTCACAAGATAGTTGCCTCCTGCGATAAGTAATAATAGACCTGCTATTAGATATAAGTACGTTAACATGATATATTTTGTTTATTTTTATTGTCCGTTACAATCTTGCAAAGTTAACGATTTTTTGTGTACCTTTGCTAAAAATATTCACAAAAAATGAAACGACTAATATTAGCTACACTTATAGTTTTCACCCTTGTTTCTTGCAGCCAAAGGGCAGAATATAAAAAATCTGCAGGTAAGATTTTTGGTACATATTATGCAGTGACCTATCAGTTTTCAGAAGACCTTTCATCTGGCATGCGTGAGGTAATGGACGGGGTGAACAATTCACTTTCTACATTTAATAGTGCATCGGTGATTTCTCGAGTAAATGCCAACAAGGATGTGGTGCTAGATAGTTTGTTTATCAATATGTTTGCCAAAGCAATGGAGATTTCGGAGCTTACAGGAGGTGCTTTTGACATTACAGTAGCACCTCTGGTAAATGCTTGGGGCTTTGGTTTCGACCCTTCTAGCGACAAAAAATGGCTTTCTGCGGCAGAAATTGATAGCATTAAGCAGTTTGTGGGGTATAAAAAAGTGTGGATTGAAGATTCTGTGGTGGTAAAAGCAGACCCACGTGTGCAGTTGGATGCTTCTGCCATTGCAAAAGGTTATGGATGCGACCTTGTGGCAGAATATCTTCGTGCAAAAGGTTGCCGAAACTTTATGGTGGATATAGGTGGTGAACTTGTGGTAGCGGGTGTAAATCCTAACGGCAAAAAATGGAGAGTGGGAGTGAGCAAACCAGAAAATACTACAGATGCCAATGTGGTTGAAGTGCTTGAAGTAACCGATTGTGCCGTGGCCACATCGGGCAACTACAGACAGTTTTATCAAACAGAAGACGGCATGGTAGGTCACACAATAGACCCTCGCACTGGTCGCCCTGCCGTAAACAATATAGTAAGTGCCACCATCATTGCCCCAACCTGTATGGAAGCCGATGCCCTTGCCACCGCCGCCATGGTAATCTCAGACTCTACTGTAATCAATTCGTGGGGCAGAGAAACTTATTTGCAGTATAAATAAAGTAAAATAAAAATAAACTAAGATGAAAATAAAAACATTTGTAACCAACCCACTTCAAGAAAACACATACTTGCTAATAGATGAGGAAAGCAAAAAATGTGTGGTAGTAGATGCTGGATTTTTGTTTGACTATGAAGAAGAGGAATTTAGCAAATACTTGGAAGATAACGGTTTGGAACTTGTTGGTATCCTTAACACTCACCTTCACCTAGACCACTGCTTTGGCAATGATTTTCTTTATAAAAAATATGGTTTAAAGGCAAAAGCCCATAAAAATGATGAGAGCAACCTAAATATGCTTAAATCATACGCACAAGTGTTTGGCATTCCATATCATGGCGATGTGCAAGGTCTTGATTCTTACCTAAACGACGGTGATGAGATAACATTTGGAAGCACTACTCTGAAAGTTATTTCTGTGCCAGGTCATAGTGCAGGTGGAGTTGGTTTCTACAACGAAAAAGACGGTGCTTTAATCATTGGCGATAGCCTTTTCAAAGGAAGCATTGGTCGCACAGACCTACCTGGAGGCGATTATGCCACTCTTATTTCATCGCTAACTAAGAAAATCATGACCCTACCAGAAAATACCATTGTCTATCCTGGTCACGGTCCTTCTACCACCATCGCCCACGAAAAACAATACAATCCGTATTTATAATTTTAATTATCCATAACAAGACGCACTGATTTACCGTAGAACTGTGCTCCTATCTTTGTATCTCCTCCTTTTGATGTAATATAAAGATAGTATGCGTTAGCTCCATAATCTGTGGAAGACCAATAATACCCATAGTGTTCAACAAAACCCAATGCAGAAATTTGACGACGACCTGACGAGGGTAAAAATACTGCACCTGAGTTTTCTAATAAAGACCAATCAGATGCACTGATAGTTTGAAAGTCTGCGTATTGAGTTTTACCTAATTCCATATGAGTACCATATTTAAAAGTAACATTGATAGGACAAACCCAATTATCTGGCAACAAAATAAGACCATTAACACCATCAACTTGTGCTACTGCCTTTAATTTGTAATAATCAGGTCGCTTCCAAAGAAGATAAACCCATTCATCTTTAGTTAATGTTCTCCAATTATTTGGTTTATAATTACCTATTTTATTCACACCCCAATCTACAAAAATAGAATAATCCTTATAAGTTTCAGTATTGGTTGTTGGATTTTTCCCTGTCCCCCAACCAAAAAGATCTATCCAACCATTGTAAGTAGAACTAATATTAGCATTGTTTTTTCCTATATATTCTAACTGGCTAGGAGCAAAACGCCACTCATCATTTACTGGATGATATTGCAAATTTCCAGGAGAGAAAGTAACGGTTTTAGTCGCAGAAACAGAGAAAGGTTTAAACACTAAAGTTTCATCGGTTGGTTGACTTGGATTACTTGGAATTTCTGGTATATTAGGCTCTTGGGGCTCTTCTGGTGTTTCTGGAGTAGATGGTACTTCCGGCACACTTTGTTCATTTGAAGAATCACTAGGTTCGTTTGACTCGCAACTAGCTAGTAACAATATTATCATACAATTACAAAAGATGTAAAATAATTTTCTCATAGTTGTTTTATTTTTTATTTAATAAGAACGCATGAGTACCTACTTAACGTAGTGGTAGATATACTGCTTTTTTGGTTTTGAAGTATTCTTCTGAGTAGAACTCGGTGAGTTCGTACACGGTAGCAAGTTTCTTGTATGGCTTAAGCTCTTCTTGCATTTCACCACCCTTTAGGCAGATAAGACCGTTAGGAAGGGCGTTTTTGTCAGTCTTGCTAATATTTTTCTTGCACACTTTTACAAGGTCGCTTAAATTCATGGCAGCTCGACTCACTGCAAAGTCGTAAAGTCCTTTTTCGTTTTCCATACGGTCGTTTACGAAAGTAACATTTTTAAGACCAATAGCATTTGCTACTTCTGAAGCAACCTTAATCTTTTTGCCCACAGAATCGAGTAGGGTAAACTCGCAGTTTGGGAAAAGTATAGCAAGTGGAATACCTGGGAAACCACCGCCTGTGCCTATGTCTATGATTTTGCTTCCGTCTTGGAAAGGCAAAATTTTGCCAATCACCATGCTGTGAAGCACGTGATGTAGGTACAGTTTGTCAATGTCTTTGCGTGAAATAACATTGATTTTTGAGTTCCAATCGGTATATAGGGCTTCCAATTGTTTAAATTGTGAGATTTGTTCTTCGCTCAGCCCTTTGAAATATTTTAATATGTTTTCCATAATCACCTCCTTATGCAACCCCAGAGAATCCCATAAACGCCATGGCAAGTAGACCAGCAACGATAAGGGCAATAGGAGTGCCTTGCATTGCTTTAGGCACAGAAGAGAAGCGAAGTTGTTCTCTAAGGCCTGCAAATAGAATAAGCGCAAGACCAAAACCTATAGAGGTTGATAATGCGAAAAATAAGCTTTCTATAAGAGAGAAATTCTTTTGAATCACAAGAATTGCAACACCAAGGATGGTACAGTTTGTGGTAATAAGTGGCAAGAATACACCTAGTGCTTGATAAAGTGCTGGAGAAATCTTCTTCAGGATAATTTCTATCATTTGCACAAGAGCCGCAATCACAAGGATATAAACGATGGTTTGCATGAAACCAATTTCTAGAGGTACTAGCACGTAGTTTTGGATAAGGAATGTGCAAAGAGTTGCAAGCACCATAACAAATGCTACTGCAGCACTCATACCAGCTGCTGTGTCTAGTTTTTTAGAAACACCAAGGAAAGGGCAAATCCCAAGGAATTGAGACAGCACAATATTATTTACAAAAACTGCCGAAATAAATATAATAAAGTAACTCATATCTATTTGTTTTTAAGATGTTGAATAGTTGCCATTAATAAACCTAATACTATGAAAGCACCAGGAGCTAAAATGAATATTAGCATACCATAATCTTCTGGGTAAATGCTGATATTGAATATGTTACCACTGCCAAGAAACTCTCTGATAGCACCAATCACAGTAAGTGAAAGCGTGAAACCAAGTCCCATGCCAAGACCATCTAGGGCAGAGTCTAAAACAGAGTTTTTAGCCGCAAATGCTTCTGCACGACCAAGTACAATACAGTTTACCACGATAAGTGGGATAAACAGACCAAGACTGTCGGAAATAGCTGGTGCCCAAGCTTTTAAACATAGTTCCACGATAGTAACGAACGATGCGATAATAACAATGTATGCAGGAATGCGTACACTATCTGGAATAAGTTTTTTCACTAGTGAAATCACTGTGTTTGAGCACAATAGCACACTTGCAGTAGCAAGACCCATACCCATACCATTGATGGCAGAGGTGGTTGTTGCTAGTGTTGGACACATACCAAGTAAAAGAATGAACGTTGGGTTCTCCTTTAAAATGCCGTTGAAAAGTATCTTTAATTTATTCATTGCTAACCTCCATTTCTACTTCTGTTGCAGTTGTGATTGCATCAGTATCGCCAGTAAAGTTGTTTCCTGCTTTCTTTACAGCATCAAGGAATGCGCGAGAGGTGATTGTTGCAGCTGTGATAGCATCTACATCGCCACCATCTTTTGTTACCTTGAAGTCTGTGCTTATGCTTTTGCCGTTGATTTGTTCTTTAAACCAATCCACACATTTAGTTCCCAAACCAGGAGTCTCTTTTTGAGAAAGCACCTCGTAGTTAACAATGTTTTTAGCATTGTCGATACCCACCATTACAACGATTTGGTCAGAAAAACCAAGGTCGCTAGTAATAGTTGCAGCGCCCACATATACTCCATTTTTAAATGCCTTAAACACAGGAGCACCGTTGATACTATCTGTTTTAATAGTGTCAAACTCAGGAAGCACGCCTTTAAGCGCGTTTTCTTGCTTATTTTTCTCAGCTAACGCAATGTCAGCCTTGGTTAGTTCATACACACCTGCCAAAAGTCCAGCCGAAACTAGACAAACCATTAGCAGCGACACTAACATATTAATAAATGTAGATTCTATCTTTTTCATTTTGCTCCGAAACGTTTAGGACGAATATATCTGTTAATTAATGGAACCACCGCATTCATAATAAGAATAGCAAATGAAATACCTTCTGGATATGAACCGAAAAGTCTGATAACCATGGTGATAAGACCGATGCCAACACCGAAGATGATTTGACCAGTTTTTGTCATAGGAGAAGTAACATAGTCTGTTGCCATGAAAATACTACCAAGTAGCAGACCACCAGAAGTGATATGAAGTAGTGGAGATGCGTATGTGCAAGGGTCTATGCCGTGCATAATGCCTGTGAAAATAAGCACAGTGCCTAGGATGCTCACAGGTATGTGCCAAGAAATAGTGCGAGTGGCCAGTAGGTAAACAAGACCTAGAAGAAGTGCCGCACTAGAGGTTTCACCCAAACTACCGCCGATTTCACCTAGAGCCATTTCTGCATTGCTAAATGTAGTGAAAATACTTTCTTTAATATATGAAAGTGGGGTAGCTGCTGTAAGTGCATCTACAGAACCATCAAATGTAAATGGAGCAGGAACTGGCCAAGTGGTCATTGCCGCTGGGAATGAAATAAGTAGGAATACACGACCTACAAGAGCAGGGTTGAAAAGGTTGTTTCCAAGACCGCCAAAACTCATTTTACCAATGCCTATTGCAATAAGTGAACCAATGACAACCATCCACCAAGGTAGTGAAGAAGGTAGGTTCATACCTAGTAAAAGACCAGTTAAAAGTGCAGAAAGGTCGTTGATTTGTGGTTGTTTTTTAAGTAAAAACTTAGAAATAAGCCATTCAAACGCCACACATGAGGCCATCGCTACACATGAAACTAATAATGCTCCCACACCAAAGTACCAAATACCAGCTAAATATGCAGGCATTAGTGCAATGATAACGTTAAGCATATTCTTTTTTACAGAATCGCCACCGTGAACGTGTGGAGCAGGTGCTACAGTATAATTACTCATTTTCTATTACGAATTATTGTTCCAACTTTAAATTTACCATAACGGACATAGTCCAACAACGGTCTGTGAGAAGGGCAAGTAAATGTACAACAACCACATTCTATACAGTCCATTACATAGTGTTCTTCTAGTTCGCTCCAGTCTTCTATTTCTGTAAGTTTTGCTAGAAGATAAGGTTCTAGACCCATTGGGCAAGTGCCCATACATTTTCCACATCTAATGCAGTCTAAAACGTCTTCACGTACAGTTTCTTGCTTTTCAAGGCAAAGAATTGCAGAACTTCTTTTGGTGATAGGGGTGTCGATATTTGAAATACAACGTCCCATCATTGGGCCACCGCCAATCACTTTTTCTGCGTCAGCAGGTATGCCACCCACCATTTCAAGCACGTCTTTCATAGAAGTACCCATGCGCACTCTGAAGTTTCCGCCCTCTGTCATGCTCTTGCCTGTCACGGTCATAAACAGGTCGATAAGAGGTTTGCCATATTGAACAGCTTCATAAACGGCAAATGCTGTGCCTACGTTTTGTACCACTACACCTACAGAAGCAGGAATTGCCTCGCTTTTCACTTCTCTGCCTGTTAGGGCTTGAATAAGGTGCTTTTCACTACCTTGAGGATACTTCATTTTTAGGGGAACTACTTCTATAATGTGTACGAAATCGCTAAGTTTTTCGGCAGTTTCTCTCAAGTGATTCACTGCGTCCAGCTTGTTGCTTTCGATACCAATATATGCTTTGTCAATGCCAAGAGCCTTCATTATTAGGCGTGTACCAATAATCACTTCGCCTGCTTTTTCTAGCATAAGTCTGTGGTTGTGAGTAAGATATGGTTCACATTCTACAGCGTTGATAATAAGGCTATCAATTTTGCAATCGGCAGGAGGGGTAAGTTTTACGTGAGTTGGGAAACAGGCTCCGCCCAAACCTACGATACCCGCATCAGAAATTTTCTTAATAATTTCTTTTGGTTCTAGTGAGGTGTTTTTTTCTAGTTTGTCAGAAATCACTATACCATCTGCCCATTCGTCTTTCTCTTCTGCTTTAATGTATATAGCTTGTTTTGAAAAACCTTGAGTATCAGTATATTCTGCTATTTTGGTTACTGTACCAGTAACAGAACTATGCACAGGAGAAGATACAAAACCAGCAGCCTCTGCTATCATTTGACCAGTTTTTACTCTGTCACCTACAGCTACTATAGGTTTTGCAGGTGCTCCAATATGTTGCTCAAGGGGAAAAATTGCTTCCTTTGGCGCAGCCAACGTTACAATTGGCTTGTGAGCAGTAAGTTTATTGTCATTTGGGTGAATACCACCTAACTTAAATGTTTTCATCTTTCTTAATTACTGGGAAGTTTAACGCTTGTATTGCACCTGTAGGGCATGCTACCACACATTTTTTGCACAAACGGCAAAGGTTGTTGTCGATATAAGCAAGGTTGTTTTCAAGTGTAATTGCTCCAAATGGGCATTCTTTTACACATTTTCCGCAACCAATACATGCTGCGCTACAGGCTTTGCGAGCTTTTGCTCCTTTATCTTTGTTGGCACAAGAAACATAAATTCTTCTGCTTTTAGGACCTTTAAATCTCAATTCTAAAATGCCTTTTGGACAAGCTTTTACACATGCACCGCAGGCTGTACATTTATCTTCATCTACTTCTGCAAGACCTGTTTCTGGGTTCACAGAAATGGCTCCAAATGTACATGCTTTTGCACAATCACCAAATCCTACGCATCCGAAAGAGCAGCCTGTTTCGCCGGCGAAAGTGGCAGTGGCAATGGCACAAGATTGCACTCCGTTGTAGTGAGAGGTGCGAGGACGAACAGCGCAGGTGCCAGCACAGCGTAGCACTGCCACTTTAGGCTTGGTTTCTGCCACCGTTACTCCCAAGATTTGTGCAATGGCGTTCATAGCGTCGTTGCCGCCCACAGGACATCTTAAATCACCAAGTTCGGTGGCAGAAACACAAGCCGATGCAAAGTTTTTGCAGCCGGCGAATCCACAACCACCGCAGTTTGCCCCAGGAAGTGCGTTTTCTATCTCTGCAATCCTAGGATCTTCTTCCACATAAAACTTCTTAGCAACGAAAAACAAAATTACCGCTGCTATAATTCCTATGGAACCCAATACGATTAATGAAACTACAATTATATTCATCTAAGTTTACTTATTTTAAATTCTAAACTTTTACTTAATATCTTGTTTATTGCAAACAGAAATACATAATAAACTGCAACTGCCAAAAGCCCAAGTAGGGCAGAGTGTACTTCTGTAAATGTTAGCATTGTGCCAATTCCAACTCCTGCAAATAGCAACACAAGTGGCAAAACGTATGCCCAAAGCACTGCTGTGAAAAGTTGTTTCTTTTGAGCAATTATTTGCACCTCTTCGCCGATGCTATACTCACTTGCATTTGAGTCGTTTATCTTTATCTCTTTTTCTTTGCTTTCAGCCAACGTGCAAAATTTCTTCCCCTCGCAATGTGCGCAAGCCGATAGTTGCAATACCTTCACAGTCACGGTGTTGCCGTCGATTTTGATAATATTTCCTTTATGCTCTACCATTGCTCGCTGTCGCTCGGTTGCACACCTTATGGGCGTGCCATTGTTGGGTTATTTTATACAGGCGTCGCCGCTACGCTCTGACACCTGCCTACAATTAAGACAAACCCACTATGTGGGTTAAATTACCCGCAAAATTCCTAATTCCTAACTCCTAACTCCTAACTCCTCATTAAGTGAGTCTCTCACTTGTTTAAACTCTTCCATGTATTTAGCTGGGATAGGCTCAACCGAAGGCGATTCCATTTTTAGAGGGTTGATTGGAGTGCCGTTTTTCCAAACCCTAAAATCTAAGTGAGGACCAGTAGAAGCACCAGTGCTACCAACATAACCAATCACTTGTCCTTGACGCACTCGGTCGCCCACTTTCAGACCTTTTGCATAGGCAGAAAGGTGCAGATAACCAGTACTATACACGCTATTGTGTTTTATATAAACGGTATTGCCACCACCACCTTTCCATTGACGTAGGGTCACTTTACCATCACCAATAGACATTACCGGTGTACCTTTTGGAGCTGCGTAATCTACACCTGTATGAGGACGAACTACCTTATACACAGGGTGTTTACGTGCGAATGTAAATCCAGAAGAAATACGAGTAAATTTAAGCGGAGCTTTAAGGAAAGCTTTCTTCAAACTATTCCCATTTTCATCCCAGAAACCATATGTTTCACCTTTTTCAAAGTTGTATGCGTAATATTTTTGATTGTTGTGAGTGAAAACCGCTGCGTGAATTTTACTAATACCCACAGAAGTGCTATCAACATATTGTTCGTCGTAGTAAACCTTGAAACCGTCGCCCACTTGAATACCAAAAAAGTCAACTACCCAAGCGTAAATTTCTGAAAGTTCTCCTGCAAGACCCAAGTTCAAATTGTTATCTACAATAGCATTCCACATTGAAGACTCAATCTTAGCAGAATCTACTTTAGTTACTGTTGTAACAGGTTTTTTATAAAGGCTAACGTTCAACGAATCTTTAAAGTCAAACACCACGTGTTCCACAAGTGAACGGTGATAAACAATATAATCTGTTTTAGCAACGCTGTCTTTTGTTTGATAAATAGTATAACTTTTGCCTGCTTTCACGCGTTTTGCACTAAAAATGCTATCAGGAGTAAAGTTCAATTGATAAGCAGTTCTAGGATCGACTCCTGCACTAATAAAAAGGTTAGATACTGCAGTACCAGAGGTAATAGTTTTGTCTATTGCATTGTAATCATCAACGATAATGCCACCGTATTCAATGTTAATTTTGTCTTCTGCAATTTCTTGAAAGATTTGCTCTTCTTGTTCGGCCTCAGTTTTGTAGTTACAGCTTGCCAAACATAATGCAAAACAAAGTGATAATATGATGTTTTTTGTTTTCAAAACCAATAATTTTTAGATGAATTATAAAATCTCGCAAATTTACAAAAATTTATGTATAAATGATGTATAATAAGGTGTAATTTTTTTAACTTTGCAATGAATTATTGAGGTGGAATTATGACAGAAACACAAGAGAAAGTACAAAAATTGGACCAAAGGGCAATGGCAGTGCTACGTCCATGGTTTAAAGACAGGGAAGAGTTTTACAATTTTTTCTATCATCTTATTCAAAATGAGCATCTTATAGAGATGGAAAAACCAGAACAATATGAGGAGAAACTCAAAGCAGTGCAGTTTTATCGTCGTTTGGCAGTGAAACGTGTGGTTGCAGAAGATGCTATGTTTGAAGAACTTATCGACGATATTTTTAGTGATTATCACGAAGCATACGCCAATTTTCAAGAAAATAAACAGCCTTTAGCACAAAAACGCTTCATTGAAATACTTAATAAACTAATGAAATAAGTAAGGAACTGAATAAAAAGCGTACTTCTGCGTTACGCTTGCCCTCGAAATCCTCGAGTACGCAATGTACACTCCGGTTTCTCAGGCTACGCAAGCCTTGAATTACATCTTTTTATTCAGCTCCAATGGAAATTATTAAATTTTTTTGTTAATTTGTTTGCTAAATAAAATAATTGCTATAAATTTGCAATCGTAAAAGATGAAAAACTAACAAAATGAAAAACATTATTATTATACTAAACATTATTATCCTGCTACAAAGTAATAGGAAGTAAGTTTGGTATATATAATTCAAAAATATGAGCCTCTCTTGCTTCCTGCAAAAGAGGCTTAATTTTTTTAATAACCTAAGGTTTTAGAATTTGAGTAGTTAACTCCTAACTCCTCACTCCTAATTCCTAACTATAAATAAAACTATGTCTAACAAAATTTTTATTTTCGATACTACCCTTCGCGATGGTGAGCAAGTGCCTGGCTGTCAACTTAATACTGTGGAGAAAATTCAGGTAGCAAAAGCGCTTGAGGCTCTTGGAGTTGACGTGATTGAAGCAGGCTTCCCTGTGTCTTCACCTGGCGATTTCAATTCTGTAGTTGAAATTTCTAAGGCCGTTACTTGGCCTACTATTTGTGCTCTTACACGTGGCATTCAAAAAGATATCGACATTGCCTTTGAGGCTCTTAAATATGCAAAAAATAAGCGTATTCACACAGGTATTGGCACTTCAGACTACCATATTCAATATAAATTCAACTCAAACCGAGATGAAATCTTGGAACGTGCCATCGCTGCCACAAAATATGCAAAAAAATATGTTGAAGACGTGGAATTTTACTGTGAAGATGCAGGCAGAACCGACAACGAATATCTTGCACGCGTGGTTGAAGCGGTTATTAAGGCTGGTGCCACAGTGGTAAACATTCCAGATACCACAGGTTATTGTCTTCCAGACGAATTTGGTGCAAAAATCAAGTATCTAATGGAAAATGTGCCAAACATTGACAAGGCTATTATTTCTACCCACTGTCACAACGATTTAGGAATGGCAACTGCCAACACTATGGCTGGTATTCTTAACGGTGCTCGTCAGGTGGAAGTGACCATAAATGGCATTGGAGAACGTGCTGGTAATACTTCTTTGGAAGAGATTGCAATGATTTTAAAATGTCATAAAAACTTGGGAGTTGATACTCAAATAAATACGCAAAAAATAGTTTCAACCAGTCGTTTGGTTTCAAACCTTATGAATATGCCTGTTCAGGCAAACAAAGCTATAGTAGGTCGCAATGCTTTTGCACATTCGTCTGGCATTCACCAAGATGGCGTGCTTAAAAATATTCAAACCTACGAAATTATCAATCCAAAAGATGTAGGTATCGACGATAATTCAATCCTTCTTACCGCCCGTAGTGGTCGTGCTGCGCTTAAACATCGTTTAAATGTATTGGGAGTAGAAGCAGAAGGCGAAAAATTGGATGAATTATATCAAAAATTCCTTGATTTAGCCGATAAAAAGAAAAATATTAATGATGCAGATATTCTTCTTTTAGCAGGAAAAGAATCTTCAAAAGCTAAACGTATTCAGCTTGATTATCTGCAAGTTACATCGGGCAAAGGTGTGAAATCTGTAGCAAGTATTTCACTTCTTATTGCAGGAGAAAAATTTGAAGCATCTTCTTCTGGCAACGGTCCTGTGGACGCTGCAATCAAGGCAGTGAAACAAATTATCAAACGCGAAATGGTGCTTCAAGAGTTTACCATTCAAGCCATCGACCGTGGTAGCGACGATATGGGTAAAGTTCACATGCAAGTATTACATAATAATAAGGTGTATTACGGTTTTGGCGCTGATACGGATATTGTGGTGGCGTCTGTGGAGGCATACATAGATGCAATAAACAAATTTTAAAAAAATCGAATTAAAGGGTGATTTTGTCGCCTTGCTTGCCCTCACAATCCTCATTTAGGTTAACTAAACTCCGGTTGTTCAGGCTACGCAAGTCTAAAACTCCCTCCTTTAAATTCAATTTTTAGGGATGATAATTTTAAAAATATTGGAAAAGGAAGTTTAACTCCTAATTAACTAACGTTGATTCTTGGCTGCGTTCGGCATAGTTCAAACAAGTTTGACTCTGCTCTCACTTGCACAAGAATTCCTAATTCCTAATTAAATTAATATGAACACATTATTCGATAAAATTTGGGATGCTCACGTAGTAAGTCAGGTTCCTGACGGACCTACACAGCTTTATATCGACCGCATGTATTGTCACGAGGTGACAAGTCCACAAGCATTTGACGGACTTAGAAAGAGAGGACTAAAAGTGTTTCGTCCACAACAAATTACTTGTATTCCAGACCACAATATTCCAACGATCAATCAAGATAAGCCAATTACAGACCCAGTGTCTAAAAAACAAGTTGATACGCTTGATAAAAACGCGAAGGAATTTGGTACTGAATATTTCCCAATGGGGCATCCTAAAAACGGTGTTATTCACGTTGTAGGCCCAGAAAACGGACTTTCTCTGCCAGGTATGACCATTGTTTGTGGCGACTCGCATACCTCTACACACGGTGCAATGGGGGCTGTGGCATTTGGTATTGGTACCTCTGAGGTTGAAATGGTGCTTGCAACTCAATGTGTGTTCCAATCTCGCCCAAAAACTATGCGTATCAACTTTGAAGGTGCTCTAAAAGAGGGAGTTACAGCAAAAGATGTGGCACTATATATGATGATGAAGCTTACCACAGGCGGTGCAACAGGTTATTTTGTGGAATATGCGGGCGAGGTGGTGCGCAATATGAGCATGGAAGGGCGTTTGACACTTTGTAATCTTTCTATCGAAATGGGTGCTCGTGGTGGTATGATTGCTCCAGACGAAACCACGTTTAATTATATACAAGGTACCGATTTTGCACCTAAAGGCGAGGCGTGGTACAAGGCGTTGGCGTATTGGAAAACCCTAAAAAGCGATGAAGATGCAGTGTTCGACCGTGAAATTACATTTTACGCAGAGGATATAGATCCAATGATTACCTACGGAACCAATCCAGGTATGGCAATGCCAATAAACAGCGCCATTCCAATGCTTGAAAATATAGACGAAGCGGGTAGGGCGTCGTTCCTTAAATCGCTTGATTATATGGGATTTACCCCAGGCGAAAGCCTAATCGGCAAACAAATTGATTATGTGTTCTTGGGAAGTTGTACCAACGGTCGTATCGAGGACTTTAGAGCCTTTGCTTCTGTGGTAAAAGGCAAGAAGAAGCATCCAAATATTGTGGCGTGGCTTGTGCCTGGTTCTTGGAAGGTACGTCAGCAAATTATAGATGAGGGTTTGCTTGAAATTCTTACCGAAGCTGGTTTTGAACTTCGCGAGCCAGGTTGTTCGGCTTGCCTTGCTATGAACGAGGATAAAATTCCTGCTGGAAAGTATGTAGTTTCCACAAGTAATCGTAACTTTGAGGGGCGTCAAGGTCCTGGTGCTCGCACCATCCTTGCATCACCACTCACCGCCGCAAAGGTCGCGATAGAAGGTAAACTCCTAACTCCTAATTCCTAATTCCTAATTCCTAACTCCTAACTTGAAAAAGAATATGGAAAAAATTAATAAAATTGTATCAACCTGCATTCCACTACCTTTAGAAAATGTGGATACAGACCAAATAGTGCCAGCACGTTTCCTTAAAGCGACCTCAAAAGAAGGTTTTGGCGACAATTTGTTTCGCGATTGGCGTTTCGATAAAGACGGAAACCCTATAGAGTCTTTCGTTTTGAACAATCCTGCATATTCTGGCTGCGTACTTGTAGCAGGAAAGAACTTTGGTTCTGGCTCGTCTCGTGAACACGCAGCTTGGGCAGTAGCTGGTTATGGCTTTAAAGTGGTGATTTCTAGTTTTTTTGCAGATATTTTCAAAAATAATGCTATGAACAACGGTGTTTTGCCAATCGTGGTGAGCGAAAATTTCCTTGCGGAACTATTTTCAAGCATCGAAAACAACAATAAAACCACTGTTTCTGTTTGCCTAGAGACTCAAACCGTAACCAACGATGCCACCGGCACTACCGAACACTTTGAAATCAACGCCTACAAAAAGGAATGTTTCCTAAAGGGATATGATGATATTGATTACTTATTAGCAAATCGCAAAAAAATAGAAGAATTTGAGAATGATAAAGATACTAGATACAACATTGCGTGACGGCGAACAGACATCGGGGGTGTCGTTTGCGTCGGAAGAGAAACTTTCACTGGCAAGGCTTCTGCTAGAAGATTTGTGCGTGGATAGAGTAGAGGTAGCATCTGCTCTGGTTTCTGATGGAGAATTTTCTACAGTGAAAAAAATTGCTCGTTGGGCAAATTCAAAAGGTCTATTAAATAAGGTAGAAGTTCTTGGATTTGTAGATGGCGATAAATCTGTAGATTGGATTCGTTCGGCAGGTATTAATGTTATGAACTTGCTTTGCAAAGGCTCGCTTAAACATTGTGCTATGCAACTTGGCAAAAAACCAGAAGAACACATTGCAGATATTAGACATACCCTAAAATGTGCAGAAGAAGCAGGCATTACGGTAAATGTTTACCTCGAAGACTGGAGCAACGGCATGAAAAACTCTCCTGAATACGTTTTTGCCCTAGTTGATGCACTTCGCGACACAAAAATCCGTCGTTTTATGCTTCCAGACACTTTGGGAATATTAAATCCTGCGGAAACTTCTAAGTTTTGCGCTCAAATGATTGAACGTTATCCAAATTTTGAGTTCGATTTCCATGCACACAACGATTACGATTTGGCGGTGGCCAACGTTTTTGCGGCAGTTGGGGCTGGAATTGACTGTATTCACGTGACAGTGAACGGATTAGGCGAACGTGCAGGTAATGCGCCACTTTCTAGCGTTTTGGCTGTGCTTCACGACCAATTGGGTCTTTCTACAAATATCAATGAGCATGAAATAAACCGTGTGAGCAAAATTGTGGAGACTTATTCTGGCGTGCGCATTCCTTCAAACAAACCAGTGGTTGGTCAATCAGTTTTCACGCAAGTGGCTGGTGTTCACGCAGATGGCGATATTAAAAACAACTTGTATTGCAACGACCTCATTCCCGAACGCTTTGGTCGTACACGAGAATATGCCTTAGGTAAAACATCTGGAAAGGCTAACATTAAGAAAAATCTTCAGGCACTTGGTATTGACCTCGATGAAGAATCAATGAAAAAAGTGACCGCTCGTATTGTGGAACTTGGCGACAAAAAGCAAATGGTAACACCAGAAGACTTGCCATATATCGTGTCAGACGTGCTTAAAACTGCTAATGTTGAAGAAAAAGTAAAAATTATAAATTATTCTCTTTCTTCCACTCGTGGTTTAAAGCCTGTGGCAAATGTTTCAATGGAAATAGAAGGTACTCCTTATCAAGCGTCTTCGGTGGGCGAAGGTCAGTACGATGCCTTTATGAAGGCTCTTTGGCAAATTTACGATAAACTTAATATGCCACACCCTGTGCTTGTGGATTATTCCGTAACCATTCCGCCAGGTGGACGTACCGATGCTTTCGTACAAACCGTTATTACATGGAATATGGATGGGCGCATCTTCAAAACCAACGGCCTTGATGCTGACCAGACGGAAGCGGCGATACAAGCGACAAGCAAAATGCTTAATATAATATAAATTGATTTTAAAGGGTGCTTTTGGTGTTGCCCTCGTCCTCAGAATCCTCATTTAGCCCAACTAAACTCCGGTTCTTCAGACTTCGGGACGCCTAAAAATCCCTCCTTTAAAATCAATTTAATAAGTGAAATGTAAAATTTAATATAACATGAAAATTGCAGTTTTACCTGGCGATGGAATAGGACCAGAAGTGATAAATGAAGCCGTAAAGGTGTTGAAACGAGTTTGTGAGATAAAAGGTCATAAACTTGAGTTGGAATATGGTATGGTGGGTGCTTGTTCTATTGACGAGTGCGGCGACCCATACCCAGAAAAGACCCACAAACTATGTATGGAGTCTGATGCAGTACTTTTTGGGGCGCTTGGTGACCCAAAATACGACAACGATCCAAATGCAAAGGTACGTCCAGAACAAGGTTTGCTTAAAATGCGTAAAAGTTTAGGACTTTATGCAAATATTCGTCCTGTAAATACTTATAAATCATTGCTTTATAAATCGCCGCTAAGGGCAGATTTAGTGGAGAATGCAGATTTTATTTGTGTGCGCGAACTTACTGGAGGTCTTTACTTTGGCAAGCCACAAGGTCGTTCCGAAGACGGAAATACTGCATACGATACTTGCGTTTATACTCGTGAAGAGATAGAAAGAATCGTAAAATTGTCGTATCTTTATGCCCAAAAACGTAGAAAAAAGCTAACTTTAGTAGATAAAGCTAACATTTTGGCAACATCACGTCTTTGGCGTCAGGTTACAAAAGAAATTTCAGCAGATTTCCCAGATGTAGAAACCGAATATCTTTATGTAGATAACGCGGCGATGCGCATGATTCAAAATCCTAGAGATTTCGATGTGATAGTAACAGAAAATATGTTTGGTGATATATTGACCGACGAGGCTTCTGTGATTTCAGGTTCTATGGGACTACTTCCAAGTGCTTCCGTAGGTACTTATACATCACTTTTTGAACCAATTCATGGTTCTTATCCACAAGCAGCAGGCAAAAACATTGCAAATCCAATGGCTGCAATACTTTCTGTGGCAATGATGTTTGAAACTGCGTTTAATATGATGGAAGAGGGCAAAATGATTCGTGATGCAGTAGAAAAAGCCATTGCAGATGGCATCGTAACCGAAGATTTAACAAAAGAAAAAGCATATTCAACAACAGAAGTAGGTAATTACGTAGTGAGTCAGTTATAACTCCTCACTCCTAACTCCTAACTCCTAACTCATTAACATGAACAAACTAGGACATATTTTAGCCCGTTACGTGGCAATAATGGTGGCGAGTGGTACGCATAGTTCGCGTATCAATCGTAGTGCAAAACGTATAGCAGAGGCATACGGATACGATATGCGTATAATCTTGTCTCTTCGCAATATTAGCATTATGCTTTGCAATCCAAATGATACCTCAGAGCAGTATCATGAGATAATTACAGCGCCTGCATCGCCAATTAGTCTTTCAAACAATGCCGATTTAAGTCGTTTAAGTTGGGAAGTTTACGATAAAAAGATGTCAATAGAGGACTTTGAAGCAAAATTTAATAAGATTACATCTACTCCTCGATATAAACATCTAGTGGTAGGTCTTATGGCGTCGCTTGCAAGTTTCGGCCTTTGTTATCTTTTCAATGGCACTATTTGGGCTATGCTAATGGTGTTTGTTTCCACTTTTATAAGTTTTAATCTAAAACATTTCCTAACGGTAAAACACGTTAACAATCACTTAACCATACTTTTAACAGCTTCTGTAGCATCTATTATTGCAAGTTTAGGATCATTTATCGACGAACAAACTGCAAGTGTGGCGGTGGCTACAAGCGTATTATATCTTGTTCCTGGAGTTGTTTTTATTAGTGGTTTGATTGATATTCTAGAGGGTTTTGTGGTGATAGGCTTCTCTCGTTTGGTAAACGCTACCTTGCATACCATTTCATTGGCTATTGGCCTACTTATTTCAGTTAATATAATTAAATTCATTTGGTAATGACCTTTCTATATATTTTATCTAAAGCGGTTTTTGCTTCTATCACAGCATTGGGTTTCGGACTTATTTCAAATCCACCTCGCAGGGCAATTCCTGCCATTCTCCTAACAGCATTTTTAGGGTATTTCACTCGTGCCACAATGATAGATTTTGCTGGTTTGCACATTTTTATTACTTGTTTTACAAGTGCTTTAGTGATGGGTTGTTGTGGCTTAGCTTTTGGCAGACTTACTCGTACACCTGCCACCGTTATTTACATTCCTGCATTATTGCCAATGATTCCAGGTATGTATGCCTACAAAGCTATATTTGCAATAATGAGCTATATGAGTCATATAGAGTTAGCGGATAAAGCTATTTATATCGACCAATTTGTAACAAATATTGTTTATGTAATGGGTATTTTGTTGTCGCTTGCGATTGGAAGTATTATGCCGATGTTTTTGTTTACTCGCACCGCAAATAGTTTAACAAGAAACTAACTCCTAACTAAATATTATGTACACAACCTATCCTCAATATATGAAGCAATTTTTTTCTGAGCGGATTCAGAAGATTGCGGTGACTGCTGGTTTTTCTTGCCCGAATAGGGATGGAAAAGTTGGGGTGGGAGGTTGTATATTTTGCAATAATAAGTCTTTTACGCCAGACTATTGTTTACATGGTGAGAGTATTACAGAACAAATTGAAAAGGGACTAAAGTTTTTTGCACATAAGCCAGAGTATAAAAAATTCATAGTATATTTTCAAGCCTTTAGTAATACATACGGTACGCTCGATCAAATAAAAGCACGTTACGAAGAAGCACTTTCTCATCCAAATGTAGTAGGACTTTCTATTGGTACTCGTCCAGATTGCCTTCCAGATGAAGTGCTTGATTATATTGCTGAATTAAGCAAAAAGTACTTTATCTTGCTCGAAATTGGAGTAGAAAGTTCACACGATAAAACTCTTCAGCTTATCAATCGTGGACACGATTATAATACTGCCGAAGATGCTATATATAGAGCCAATAAACGTGGTATTCGCACCGCTGTACACTTTATTTTAGGTCTTCCTGGTGAAACAAGAGAAGATATACTGCAAACAGCACACAAAATAGCCTCTCTTCCTATCGATGTGGTAAAACTTCATCAACTTCAAATCATAAAAAACACTGCACTTGCAGACCTTTACGAGAAAGACCCTGCATCTGTGCCTCTTTTCACGTTAGATGAATATCTCGACCTTTGTGCAGAGATAGTAAAGATAATTCCTAAACGCATCTGCATAGAACGTTTCGTTTCGCAATCTCCTCCAGAACTACGTCTTGCTCCAAATTGGGGAATTAAAAATTATCAATTTGTAGACAAACTAAATAAAATATTATTAAAATCATAATACAAAAACACGCCCGTAGGGTGTGAAACTTTTATTGTAGGCAGGTGTTAAATGAGGGCATTGCCCGAATGCAACGCCTGTTTTTATAAAAACAAATAGGAAATAATATTTTGTAAATAGCAAAAAAATGTATAAATTTGTAAGCATTTATGTAAGTATTACAGATTTATATGGCAAAAAAGAAGACAAATAAGAAAGAAAACAAAGGTGGTTGGATAAAATATCTATGGATGGTATTTGCTTTAGGTGTGTCTTCTATAGTATTATTGTTTGTACTTATTGCAAACGGTGTAATAGGTTATTTGCCTGAAATCGAGGAACTTCAAAATCCTAAAAATAAATTTGCTTCAGAAGTTTATACCGCAGATGGTGAAATTATTGGTCGCTATTATTATGGTAAAGACAACCGTGTGGCTGTTTCCTATGACCAAATATCTCCAAATGTTATCAATGCACTTATTTCTACAGAAGACGTTAGATTTTACGAACACTCAGGTATAGATTTTCGTGCTTTGTTCCGCTCTATTATTAAACGTGGCGTTTTAGGTCAAAAAGGAGCTGGTGGTGGTAGTACTATTACCCAACAGCTTGCAAAACTTCTTTATTCTCCTACAGCAGAAAATATCTTCCAACGTGCACTTCAAAAACCAATAGAGTGGGTTATTGCTGTTCAATTGGAGAAATATTACACCAAAGAAGAAATAATAACCATGTATTTAAATCAGTTCGACTTCTTAAACAATGCTGTGGGTATTAAGTCGGCTGCTTCTATATACTTTAACACTACACCAGCAGAATTGAATATAGAACAATCTGCAATGCTAGTGGGTATGCTGCAAAATCCTTCATATTTCAATCCACGTCGTTTTGCAGAACGTACACAAGAAAGAAGGAATATAGTTTTTCTTCAAATGGAGAAAAATGAAAAAATAACCCCAGAGATGGCAGATTCACTTTCTGCACTACCTATTAAACTAGAATATCGTTCTTCAGACCACAAAGCTGGTATTGCACCATATTTTAGAGAATATCTTCGTCAAATGATGATGGCAAACAAGCCAGATAGAGATAAATATGCTTCATGGCAAGATCAAAAATTCTACGAAGATTCTTTAGCTTGGGAAACTAATCCTCTTTTTGGTTGGTGTAAAAAGAACAAAAAACCAAATGGTGACTACTATAATGTTTATACCGATGGTTTGAAAATTTACACTACTATAGACTCTAGAATGCAAAAATATGCAGAAGAAGCTGTAAGTGAACACGTTTCTGGCTATCTACAAACAGCATTCTTCAAAGAAAAACGTAAAAAATCATACGCTCCATTCTCAAAAGACTTAACAAAGTCTGAAATAAAAGATATTCTTGAAAGAAGCAAACGTCAATCTGAACGTTACATTAAAATGAAGCGCAACAACTTTACTAAAGCTCAGATAGACAGTGCGTTCAATACTAAAACTGAAATGACCGTATTCAACGGCAAACAGTATGTAGATACTCTTCTTTCGCCAATAGATTCAATCCGTTGGGATAAATACTTCCTACGTTGTGGATTTATGTCAATGAATCCATACAATGGACATATTAAGGCCTATGTAGGAGGTCCAAATTTCTCTGCATTCCAATACGATATGGTTAATGTGGGCAAACGTCAAGTAGGTTCTACTGTGAAACCATTCCTTTATACATTGGCAATGGAAGAAGGTATGACCCCATGTACTCGTGTGCCAAATGTGCAACCAACATTCGTTTTAGGTGATGGTACAGAATGGGCACCACGTAATGATTCTAAAAAGAAAGTAGGTGAGATGGTAACCCTTCGTTGGGCTCTATCACAATCAAACAACTGGATTTCTGCATATCTAATACGTGAATATAGTCCACAGTCGCTAGTAAAATTGATGCATTCATTTGGCATCAAGAGTAAGTTAGACCCTGTTATTTCACTATGTTTAGGCCCTGTTGAAGTAAGTGTAAGTGAAATGGTGGATGCATATACTACTTTCGTAAACAAAGGTATTAAAGTAGACCCACTATATGTAACACGTATAGAAGACAATAAAGGAAATGTAATTTCTTCATTTACACCACAATATACAGAAATTATCAGCGAAGAAACATCACACAAGATGCTAGAAATGCTTAAAGCTGTGATAAATGAAGGTACAGGTGTGCGTCTTCGTTATCGTTATCAGTTTAAAGGCGATATAGGTGGTAAAACAGGTACAACCCAAAACAACTCAGACGGTTGGTTTATTGGCGTAACCCCAGAACTTGTGTCTGGTACATGGGTTGGGGGTGAAGACAGATCTATTCACTTCGACAACCTACGCGAAGGTCAAGGTGCATCTATGGCACTTCCAGTTTGGGCACTTTATATGCAAAAAGTATATGCAGATGAAACATTAGGATATTCAGATACTCTTAAATTCGACATTCCAGAACATTTACAAAAAGAGTACAAAGAATGCGTTTCAAACGAAATAGTAGAAGATTTACTTTTTAATTAAACAACATATTTAAAATCAATATTATGAGAATTAATTTTAGTATTAAGTACTTCACACACTGGGGTCAAAACATGGCCATTTCAGGAAGTCTTCCACAATTAGGCGAAGATAATCCAGCTAAAGCAGTGTTTATGAATTTCAAATGGAAAGAAAATTGGTCATACAGCATTGAAGTAGATGCACAAGAACCATTTGAATTTACTTATCGTTATCTTTTAAAAGACTCTAATGGTTTAGATAACTTTGAGTGGGGAACAGACAGAGTAATAAAAGTTGATCCTAAAACACAACAAGAAATTTTCTTAGTAGATACATGGAACAATCCAGGAGCAATAGAAAACGTGTTTATGACAGCTCCATTCCAAGAAGTATTATTCAAAGAAAATTATCTACCAGTAAAAACTCCTAACAAAGTAAAATATACTCACGTACTACGTGTAAAAGCTCCACTTGTAAAAAAAGGTGAAGGTATTTGTGTGGTAGGTAACGTGAAAGCATTAGGAAAATGGGATACTTCTAAAGCTTTAGTTCTTAACAACCAAGACGGACCATGGTGGACTGTTAAATTGGACTTATCTAAAGAAGAAGCACAAGGTATTAGCTACAAATATGCTATCTACGACCTAGAAGACAAAACATTCCGTTATTTTGAAAATGGCCCAGACCGTTACGCTCCAATTAATAAAGAAGCTAAATCTGTAACAATCGTATCAGACGGTTTTGCAAACTTCTACAATCAACAATTCCACGGAGCAGGTGTTGGTATTCCAGTATTCTCTATTCGTACAAGAAATAGCTTCGGTGTAGGTGACTTTGCAGATATTCCAATGCTTGTAGATTGGGCAGCAAAAGTAGGTTTAAAACTTATCCAATTCCTACCTCTAAACGATACCAATGGTACACACACCATCGCAGACGTGCTTCCATACGCAGCAATCTCTGCATTTGGTCTAAACCCATTGTTCCTATGTTTGCCAAAAATGGGTAAATTGTCTGATGACAACGAACTAATGAGACAATACGCAGAAAAACAAGCTGCGCTTAATGCGTCTCCACTTGTAGAATTTATGGATATCATTGGTTATAAATATGCTTATGCAAATGCACTTTATTACCAAGAAAAAGAAAACTTCCTAAACAACCCAGACTACATTAAGTATTTTGAAGAAAATAAATATTGGTTGGTATCATACGCAGCATTCTGTGCTCTACGCGACCAATTTGGTACTTCAGATTATAATAAATGGGGTGATTATGCAGTTTACAACCAAGGTAAAATCGAAGAATATGTAAACAACAACTTCGATGCTGTTGCTGTAAACTACTTTATCCAATATCATCTTCACCTACAACTTAAAGATGCTGTAGATTACGCTCACTCAAAAGGTATTATCATTAAAGGTGATATTCCAATTGGTGTAAACCGCAATAGTGTTGACACTTGGGAGTCTCCAGAACTTTACAATATGAACATGGCTGCAGGTGCTCCACCTGATATGTTCGCAATCAAAGGTCAAAATTGGGAACTTCCTACCTACAACTGGGAAAAAATGGAAGAAACAGGCTTTGAATGGTGGAAAAATCGTTTCTCACAAATGAGCAACTATTTCGATACATTCCGTGTTGACCACATTCTAGGATTCTTCCGTATTTGGCAAATCCCAACCGAACAAGAAGAAGGTATCATGGGTTACCTAAATCCTTCTATTCCAGTTCATATCAACGAATTTGGTGAAAAAGGCATCCAATTTGACTACAACCGTTTCTGTATGCCATTTATCACAGATTCAGTACTTTGGGAAATCTTTGGCGACGACGCTCCATGGGTAAAACTAAACTGCATCGACATTTTCGACGGTTGGATTTTACGCTTAAAACCAATGTGCGACACTCAAAACAAGATTCAAAAACTATTCGAAAAAGGTATGTTCTCAGAAAAAATCAAATGGGGACTATTCGACCTTGTTTCTAACGTTTTATTCTTTGAAGTTAAAGGTTCAAACGGCACACAATACTATCCACGTTACGGAATGCAAGCACAAACAACCTTCCGTTACTTAGATAGCAATATCCAACGTAAGATAGAAGAACTTTATGTTGACTACTTCTATCGTCGTCAAGACGGTCACTGGAAATATTCAGCTCTACGCAAACTTCCAGCACTAAAACGTAGTACAAACATGATGGTTTGCGGCGAAGACCTTGGTATGATGGCAGACTGCGTAACATCAGTAATGAACGAACTAGGTATCTTAAGCCTTGAAATTCAACGTGCACCTAAGATTGACACTATCGAATTCTTCCACCCAGCAGATGCTAAATATCTATCTGTTGTTACTCCTTCTACTCACGATATGAGTACAATCCGTGGTTGGTGGGAAGAAAAACCAGATGTTACCCAACGTTTCTACAACCAACAACTTGGTCACTGGGGTCAAGCTCCATACTTTGCAGAATGGTGGGTATGTCGTGACATTCTAGTTCAACACCTTTACTCTCCAGCTATGTGGGCTATTTTCCAAATTCAAGACCTATTCAGTATCAACCCTGAAATCCGTCGCGAAAACCCTAACGATGAACGTATCAACGTTCCATCAAATACCAAAAACAGCTGGCGCTACAGAATGCACATCTATCTAGAAGATCTTCTAGAAAATGATTCTTTCAACAGCGAACTTAAGAATTATATAACTCAAGCAGGCCGCTAATTCGATTTAATTTAAAAGCAATCTTCGTCGTTGTGTTCGACTTCAAAATCCTCACTTACGCCATAGTAAGCTCCGGTTTTTCCGTCATCACACGCCTAGAATCTTATCTTTTAAATTAAATCTCAGATAAACACTTTTACAAAAAATCGGGATTCGTAAGAATCTCGATTTTTTGTTTTTGTAGAGTAGGGACAGTGCGTGCACTGTCCGTGATTATGGATGTGGTAGTTAGGATATAAGTCGCGAGAATTTTCACCCGCAGGGTGATACTAGGTTGTAACCCCGTCTCTGAGGGCGAAGCCCGGCGAGGCGGGGAAGCGAGAAGCTCCCACACACACACCGCACCCGAGCGAGGCGAGGGTGCAACTCACCCGTAGGGTGACAGGACACTTGTGAGCAGGAAAACTTTGAGAGAGCATGGGCGGCGCGCAGGGCAGGACTGCCCTGCAGGATGTTCAAGAAGCATAAATCACTGCGTGATTTATACTTGCAGCACAGCAAACCTTGCGGTTCGCTGTGCTTCTTGCACCTCCTCAGTCGCGAGCGACTGCGCCGCCCCAGAGTACGCTCTCTCAAAGTTTTCCTATTTCCAAATTTTAGAACAAAATTAAAGTATTCTCCGAACGAAATCTTCTATAAAATAGAATGTCTGAAATAATCAACACTTTTTTCAGATTCTTCAAGCAAAAATTTCCCTTTGTCGTATGATTTCTCAACATTTTGTAATATATTTGTTGCGTTAATGATTAAACCTCCTAGTGAGTTAGGATGATTAGCTACCGAGATAGGGCTGTTTGATAAGTTGTCAAACAGCTCAATTTTTATTACTTCAAAAGAATACGGTTTAGTATGATAGCTAATGTTTCTATATTCTTTTATTGTAGTTTTTACTCTGTATATTTTGTTGAGTATAAAAATTGCTCCATAAAACCTATGAATTAATACTGTTTTATCAATCGGGTTATTTATTGAACGCTCTCCATTTACTTTAGAATAATCTGCATGAATTTCTACTTCTATACTTTTTTCTATAATCGAAGGTAACACTAATAAAGTAGAAATATGAATAGAAATATTTTCGCTTTTATTACTAGATTGTATATATTTCTTTATAGCTTTATTACTTATCTGATATTCAAACTCATTTATTGTTCCTTTATGAACAGTGTAAATTCCTACTAAATTTTCTTCTGCCCATTTTTGTGCCTCTACAAGTGGTTTGTCTGAGTTAAAACTATGTGGTTCTACTTTTAATACATTAATTATACTTGTGTTCAGCCCAGGCATAACAATACCTTTTGTTTGCTCTGCTATTTTCTGGATTCTATCAAATTCATTAACAGAGTTTGATGAATACTTGCTAATAAAAGGTTCTGAGACAATAGCTGGTTCTAAGTCTGTGTTTATTGTATATCTATTCATAAAAAAAGAAAATTAAATAATAACTAAGTGTGATTTATCAACATTTTGTAGTATATTTGCTATCCTAATACTCAACCCTCCATGTGAGTTAGGACTATTAGGTGCCGAAGTAGAACTGTTTGATTCGTCAAACAGTTCTATTTTTATTACCTCAAATGTGTATAGTATATTCGCTTTTATCTTCATGATTGTTTAGGGATTTTAATAATGGTTTAATGCTTTGGTCTTATAAATGTTGTTTTAGTGTATATATGATGTACAATCAACATGTGTTGGTTAGCTAAAACAACATTTACAAGACCAGAGTTTTTTTATGCTAGAAGTTGTATGTCGTTAATTTTCTTGAAAATGTCATCAATCTCTTCTTGAGTTGTTCTTTTCCTATGGTGCTCTTTTTGGTTGGCGATGTAGTTGTAGACGTCTTTTATCTGTGACTTGGAGTAGGAGAATGAAGCGTAACCCTCTTGCCAAGAAAAGTTCTTGCACAAACCTTCGGTTTTAAGAAATTTGGTAGAATACTGCTTTACGCATAACATGAGACTAGAAGGGGATTCTGTGTTATGCATAGAAATAATAATGTGTACATGGTCTTTGGAACCATTGATTATAAGAGTTTTGTTTTTCCTATTTTCTATAATAGATGAGATGAACTTATGCAAAATGGGTTCTAATGCTGGTGTGATTAGTTTTGCACGGTTTTTTACAACAATTACGAAATGAATGTAAATTTGGTTGAATGAGTTTATATGCATAGTGAGATTAAGTAAGTGATGGGATAAAATAAATTAATTAATTAACGATGCAAAGGTAAGATTTTTAATTTTAATTAGCAAATTTGGATGGTGGTTATTTCACCCTCTGGGTGAGTTGCACCCTACGGGTGCAGGAGAGGGTAGTACTCTTATCCCCGCCTCGCCGGGCTTTGCCCTCTGAGACGGGGTTACAATTCAATGTCACCCTCCGCTACGCTATGGGTGAGAATCATCACACCAGAATTAGCACGCACTGTCCTCATTCCTCATTACGGACTGCGTCCGTGATTCTGCTCACGCTCGGCATAGCTTAAATAATTTAAGCTCTACTCTCGCTAAATCGCAGAATTCCTAATTCCTCATTCCTAATTATTAAAATTGTTTATAACTTTATTTAAGGAATTATTGTTTATATACATTTAAATCTTTATATTTGCAAAGTTATAGATGTAACGTTTGTGAAGCACTTAAAATTAAATATTATACTATTTATGGCTCTGTTGTTGGCGTCGTGTGTGACTCCACGCAAGACTCATTATCTGCAAGAACCAGATAAATATGTTCCAAGTTATCCGGAATATCATACCCCTGCAGATTATAATATTCAAAAGAGTGACGAATTAAATATTCGTGTTATCACATTAGACCCAGAATCTCAAAAGATTTTCAATTCTTCAAACACTTCTACAAGTACATCTCTTTCATCTTCATACAGAGGTTTATACACATACACAGTATATGATGATGGCACAATAGATTTCCCATATATTGGCGCAATAGAAGTGGCAGGTCTTACTACACGTCAAATTAAGCATAAAATAGAAGACGCACTTAAAGATTATGTAAAAGATAGTTCTGTAGAGGTGCGTTTAGTGAATAATTACTTCAATCTTATTACAGAAAACAGTGCAAGTCGTCACCAATTAACCAAAGAAAAAATGACTATCTTCGAAGCGCTTGCTGTGGGTGGAGATTTAGGTAAATATTCTGATAGAAAGCGAGTTAAGGTGATTAGACAAATGCCAACTGGCGACACAGAAATAAAAGAATTCGACGTTAGAAGTAAAGAAATATTAGAATCTGAATACTACTATATACAACCAAACGACCTTATCTATGTGAGAGCATTTGACGGTCAGTTCTTTAGAGTAGATTCGTTCCTGACTGCAATTGGTATTACCAGTTCAACCATAAGCTTTGGTTTGCTTGTGTATCAAATTGTAAGAATGTGTATTCCTAAAACAGAAACAGCAAAATGAGAATAAGATTAATAAATATTATTAAAGTTCTTGTAGCTGTGTTTGCGGTTACATGTACATCTTGTATTACAAACAAGGATAATACTTATTTTCAAGATAGCGATAAGCTACCTAAATATGAAAAATCTGAATATGAGTATTATAAAATTATTCCAAACGATCAGCTTGTAATACGTCTTTTAACCCTTAACGAAGAAGCAGCTGCGATATTCAATTTTGCAGACAATACTACAGGAACAACTTCTTACACATATAGAGTTTACGATGATGGCACAATAGATATACCATTTGTAAATTCAATACCTGTGGCAGGTTTAACACTAAGAGAGGCTTCTAAAGTAATAGAAGAAAAACTTAAAGACTTTGTGCCAGATGCAATGGTGAAAGTAGCACTTGCCAATGATATGTTCTATATGGTAGGCGAGGGAGGTAAAGGAGCTTACAATATTTATAAAGAAAAACTTAATATCTTCCAAGCACTTGCACTAGCAGGTGGTCCTGCCACCAATGCAGACAAGAAAAGAGTACGTATTGTACGTCCAAATCCAGAAGGTGGTCGCCCAGAAGTGAAAGAATTCGACCTTAGAACAGTTTCTGTAATAGATTCAGAATATTATTATGTATATCCAAACGATGTAATATATTTAAGTTCAATAAAAGGTGACTTCTGGAGAATAGAAAATTATAGTTCTGCTTTAGGCACTATTACCACAAGTATAGGATTCTTAGTATCAGTATTTAATTTAGGTGTGACCATGGGTCTATATTAATTATGAACGAAAATAAAAATTATACATATCCAAACAATGAAAATTATAATGAAGCAGCAGAGTCTTCTTCATTCGACTATAAAATGTGGATTATCCGCATTGTAAAATCTTGGTATCTTTTTGCCATTTCTTTAGTTCTTTTTATGTCGTTTGCATATTTAAAGAACAGAAGTTGGCGTCCTACATACAAGTCTTCTGCATTAGTTATTATTGAGGATAGTAAAGGTTATTTAGGTGCACAAGCTACTCTGCTTCAAGGTTTTGGCGCAGAAAAAGCATACCGCAACGTAAACAACCAAGTTATTATGTTCGGTTCATACGACTTGGTAAAACGCACAATAGAAAAACTGCCAGATTTACACGTAGATTATTATACACAAGGTCGTTTCCGTAGTACAAATCTATACAAACAATCTCCAATTAAGATAACATCAAATTATGTTTCTCCACTAGCATATTCAAGAGAATTTTTGTTTACAGATTTAGGAAACAACGAATATACAATCACGGCGGAAGAAACAAAAACTCTACCAGAATACTATTATAAAGGTACATATGGTGTTCCATTCGAAAACTCAGAGTTTTTCTTAACTGTAGATAAAACAGATTACTTTAGAGATGGCGTAAATATCTATTTTAGACTTAACTCAATTGACAATCTTGTTACTTCATATTCTTCTCGTTTAGCATTTGAGTTCCTTATGAAAGGTGCTTCAGTTGTAGAAGCTTCTATTATGGGAGATGTGCCACAACGCGATTGTGACTTCCTTGATGCACTTTGCGAAGAATTCCTTGCAGACAACTTAGCTCGTAAAAATGATGCTGCTATCAAAACTGTAACTTTTATAGACGAACAACTAGAAGGTCTGTCAGATTCACTTAAAATCTCAGAAAACAAACTTAAAGATTATAAAGCAAACAACTTTATAGTAGCTTCTAGTGGTGGTTCTGCACTTATGAGTGAGTATGCAAAACTTGATGCTATTCGCACAGAACTTCGACTAAAAGAATCATACTTAAATTATCTAACTCAATATCTACAAAGCAATGTAGAAAATGAAAGCATTATCGCACCAGCCAACTTAGGTGTAACAGATGCTTCACTTACTGCTTTAGTAACAGGCTTTACAGAACTACAACTAAAACGTGATGAAGTAGGAGAGAAGAGTCCACTTTATTCAAAATATACACGTGAGTTAGAAGCAATTAAGCAACAAATGAATGAGGCTCTAGCAAATAATAGAGTAGGGTTAGAAATTCAGAAAAAAGATCTAGAAGATCGCACAAATGCTCTTACAGAAGAGATGCGTGCACTTCCATACAAGGAACAACAATTCCTTAATATCCAACGTGAGTTTAAGATGAATGATGATTATTATTCATTCCTTATTCAAAAACGTCTTGATGCACAAATCCAAAAAGCATCAAACTCTCCAGACAACATTATCCTAGATAAAGCTCGTATTTCTTCTATGACAAATGCAGGAACCAAGAATAAAACTTATTCTACATTCCTAATGATTGCATTAGCAATTCCATTAGCATTCATAGTATTAAAAGAACTTCTTTATCCTAGTGTAAGAACAGAAGAAGAAATCAATAAACTTTCTGGCGGAGTTTATCCTATTATTGCAATGCTACGCAAAACCTACAAAAAAGTGCCTGTAATTGTGGATAAAATGCCTCGTTCATCTATAGCAGAAGCATTCCGTATTATCAGAACACGTCTAGGTTTAATGCTTCCATACGATGCGAAACAAACCATTCTTGTTACTTCTACACAATCTGGTGATGGTAAATCATACGTAGCAGTAAACCTTGCTGGTATTTACGGTATGACAGAGAGAAAAACTCTTCTTATAGACTTCGACTTGCGTAAACCTTCTATCTTAGCTTATCTAGAACTTAGAGGCAATAAAGGTTTGGTAAATTATTTAGCAGGTCATATTTCTCTAGAAGAAGCTATTATTAAAACTCCTGATTATAAATTTGATATTCTACCAGTAGGTATTATTCCTCCAAATCCAGCAGAACTTATGGCTTCTGACGGACTAAAGAATATGCTAGATACTCTTAAAGAACAATACGATTACATTATCATAGATACATCTCCAGTAGGTCTTGTTGGTGATATTTATTCACTATTCAAACAAGTAGATCATAGTGTGTTTGTGGTATCTTGTGAAAAAACAAATAAAACATTCTTTAAAAATACAATCAAACAACTTAAAGAACACAATGTACACAATGTAAATCTTGTGTTCAACAATGTGAACTTGAAGAAAATGGAATACTCTGCTTACTACCACAATAGCTACGGCTACTATGGTGGCAACTACGGCAAAGGCTACTATGGTTATGGCCTATACGTAGGCAACAAAGACCAATATTTCGATGACGTGGAAGAGGATACAGCATCAAAGTAGAAGTATAATTAATACGGTCACTGAGCTTGTCGAAGTGCGTATTACCTTAAAATAAAATATAATTTAATCAAATATACTAAAAATGAATACTAAAAAAATCGCAGTTATTGGTCAAGGCTATGTAGGCCTTCCATTAGCAATTGAATTTGGTAAAAAATATAGAACATTAGGTTTCGATATTAATGCTGCACGTATTGCAGAATTGGAACGTGGTGAAGACCACACCAAAGAAGCTGACCTTGTAGCAATGAAAGAAGCAACAGACCTTTACAAAAACAATACAGGTATTGGTCTTAGCTTTGCTTGTTATCCAGAAAAATTAAAAGATTTCAATGTGTTCATCGTAAGTGTACCAACACCTATCGATGAATTTAACAATCCAGATCTTACTCCTCTTATAAAGGCTTCTGCCATGTTAGGTAACGTGCTAAAGAAAGGTGACATTGTAATATACGAAAGTACAGTATATCCTGGCTGTACTGAGGAAGATTGCGTACCCGTGCTGGAAAAATACTCTGGTCTTAAATTTAATGAGGACTTCTACTGTGGTTATTCACCGGAACGTATTAATCCAGGAGATAAAATTAATACATTAACCACCATCAAAAAAATTACCTCGGGCTCTACACCAGAGATCGCTAACGTGGTAGATGACCTTTATAACAGTATTCTTAAAAATGGTACACATCGTGCACCAAACATGAAAGTAGCGGAAGCTGCTAAAGTAATTGAAAATACTCAACGCGACATCAATATCTCATTTATGAATGAGTTAGCACTTATCTTCGACCGCGTGGGTATCGATACCAACGACGTTATTGAAGCTGCAGGCAGCAAATGGAACTTCCTTAAATATCGTCCAGGCCTAGTAGGTGGTCACTGTATCTCTGTAGACCCATACTACTTAGCACACAAAGCAAATGCACTTGGCTATCACCCACAAGTTATCTTAAGTGGTCGTCGTGTAAACAATAGCATTGCAAACTTCATAGCACAAAAAACTATGAAACTTATGATCCAAGCCGACCATAAGATTAAAAATGCTAATATCCTTCTTCTTGGTATCACATTCAAAGAAGATTGTCCTGATATGCGCAACTCTAAAGTTATCGACATTTACAATGAACTTAAAGACTTTGGTGTAAATGTTGATGTTTACGACCCATGGGCAGACCCAGAAGAAGTAAAAGAAGAATTTGGTATTGAGTTATTACAAAAAGTAAACAAAGGAAAACATTATCAAGCAGTTATCGCAGCGGTGTCACACAAAGAATTCTTCGATTTCGATTTCGCTCACTTCAAAGAAAACGGAGCAGTCATTTTCGACGTTAAAAACTTTGTACCACGCGATGTAGTTGATGCTCGTCTATAAGTAAATTTATATAAAGTCGGTGGCTGAGCAGGTCCCTGAGTTTGTCGAAGGGTTGTCGAAGCCCCCGACGTCTAAACAAAAAGAAATGAAAATCGCAATTGTTGGCACTGGATATGTAGGACTAGTTTCAGGAACATGTTTTGCTGAAATGGGTACTGATGTTACTTGTATTGATGTTGATGCAAATAAAATAGCACGCATTCAAGCAGGTGATATTCCTATTTATGAACCAGGCTTAGAAGATATGGTAGAACGAAATGTAAAAGCTGGTCGTTTACATTTCTCAACATCGTTAAAAGAAGTACTACCAAATGTAGAAGTAGTATTCAGTGCAGTAGGCACACCTCCAGACGAAGATGGTAGTGCAGACCTTAAATACGTGCTAGAAGTAGCAAAAACAGTAGGTGAAAATATCAATCACTATACACTACTTGTTACTAAAAGTACAGTGCCAGTAGGTACCGCACAAAAAGTAAAAGCAACTATTCAAGCAGAACTAGACAAACGTGGTGTAGATGTACCATTTGATGTGGCTTCAAATCCTGAGTTTCTAAAAGAAGGAGCCGCAATCAAAGACTTTATGAGTCCTGATAGAGTAGTAATTGGCGTAGAAAGTGAAAAGGCCAAGGAACTTATGACCACACTTTACCGCCCTTTCCTTTTAAACAACTTTAGGGTGCTATTTATGGACATTCCATCTGCAGAAATGACCAAATATGCCGCCAATAGTATGCTTGCTACTCGCATTAGTTTTATGAACGACATTGCAAATCTATGCGAAATCGTGGGTGCAGACATAGATATGGTGCGCAAAGGCATTGGTACAGATGCTCGCATTGGCAATAAATTCCTTTATGCAGGTTGTGGATATGGTGGGTCTTGTTTTCCAAAAGATGTAAAAGCCTTAATACACACCGCACAGGAAAATGGTTATTCAATGCAGCTTCTAGAAGCTGTAGAAAGCATCAATGCAAACCAAAAAGAAGTTCTTTACAACAAACTTTACAAGCAATTCGGTGGAGAACTAAAAGGCAAAACCATAGCAGTATGGGGGTTAGCATTTAAACCAAATACTGACGATATGCGTGAAGCACCTTCATTGGTGTTAATAAGCAAATTGTTAGAGTCTGGTGCTAAAGTTAGAGTTTACGACCCAATTGTCAAGACTCTAAATATATCAAGCGAAAATCTTTACTTTGCCAACGATGCCTATGATGCCGCAAAAAATGCTGATGCAATCTGCCTTGTAACAGAATGGCAAGAATTTCGTCTCCCAAATTGGGAATTTATAAAACAAAATATGCACACACCGCTCGTTATCGACGGTCGCAACATATACGACAAAAAAGAATTAATTAACCTTGGATTTAAATACTTGGGTATTGGAAAATAATATGAAAAAAGCACTTATCACTGGCGTAACCGGCCAAGACGGTTCTTACTTAGCCGAATTTTTATTAGAAAAAGGCTATGATGTACACGGCATTATCCGCCGTTCATCTGTAGATTACCGTGAACGTATAGCACATCTAGAAGGTCACAAAAACTTCCACCTTCACTATGGAGATATGGGAGATTCTATGAGTCTTCTGCAAGTGATTGGCAAAGTTCGTCCAGACGAAATATACAACCTTGCAGCTCAAAGCCACGTGCAAGTAAGTTTCGATGCTCCAGAGTTCACCGCAGACGTAGATGCCACAGGTGTGCTTCGTGTATTAGAAGCAGTTCGCCAATGTGGTCTTACCGACACTTGCCGTATATATCAAGCTTCTACATCAGAACTTTATGGCAAGGTAGAAGAAGTGCCACAAAACGAAAATACTCCTTTCCACCCATATAGTCCATACGCAGTGGCAAAACTTTATGGTTTCTGGATAGTAAAAGAATACCGCGAAGCATACAATATGTTTTGCTGTTCTGGTATTTTATTCAATCACGAGTCAGAACGCCGTGGTGAAACTTTCGTAACACGCAAAATCACCCTTGCTGCAGCACGTATTGCACAAGGCAAACAAGATAAACTTTATTTAGGTAACCTTTCATCACTTCGCGACTGGGGATATGCCAAAGACTATGTAGAGTGTATGTGGCTTATCCTTCAACACGATAAACCAGAAGATTTCGTTATCGCTACAGGCGAACAACACTCTGTGCGTGAGTTCTGCTACCTTGCATTCAAACACGCAGGTATTGAACTAGAATTCGTAGGTGAAGAAGAAAACGAAAAAGGTATAGATAAAGCAACAGGTCGTGTACTTGTTGAAGTTTCACCAGATTTCTATCGTCCTACAGACGTAGTTAACCTATGGGGCGACCCTTCAAAAGCTAAACGCGAATTAGGCTGGGATCCAACCAAACGCACTTCTTTCAGCGAACTAGTAGAACTTATGGTAAAACACGACATGGAAAAAGTAGCTGTTGAACGTGCTGCCGAGCATGTCCGTACAAACCTTGCTGAATATCTTGAACGTGGTATTGTAAAATAATTATGGAACTAACATCAAAAATATACGTAGCCGGTCACCGCGGTATGGTAGGTAGCGCCATAGTACGTGAATTAAAGCGTCAAGGCTATACCAATATTATTACCCGTACACACGCTGAACTTGATTTAATCAACCAACAAGCGGTAAACGACTTTTTCGCTACAGAAAAACCAGAATATGTATTCCTTGCAGCTGCAAAAGTTGGAGGTATTATAGCAAACTCACAAGGTTTGGCAGACTTTATGTATCATAATATGATGTTAGAAATGAACGTGATACATGCTGCATGGCAAAATAGAGTGAAAAAACTAGAATTCCTGGGTTCTTCATGTATCTACCCACGTCTTGCTCCACAACCAATGCCAGAAAGTTGCTTGCTAACTTCTGCACTAGAGCCAACAAACGAGGCATACGCATTAGCAAAAATCTCTGGTTTAAAATATTGTGAATACCTAAACCGTCAATACGGTACAGACTATATCAGTTTAATGCCAACAAACTTATACGGTCCAAACGATAATTATCATCCAGAGCACTCTCACGTGCTTCCTGCACTTATTCGTCGTTTCCACGAAGCAAAAGAAGCTGGATTAGAAACAGTTACTTGCTGGGGCGATGGTAGTCCACTACGTGAATTCCTTTATGTAGATGACTTAGCAAACCTATGTGTGTTCCTTATGAACAACTATAGTGGCAATGAAACTGTAAACGCAGGCACAGGCAAAGAAATTAGCATCAAGGATTTAACCACATTAGTGGCAGAAACCGTAGGTTATGAGGGCAAAATAGAGTGGGATACCACTCGTCCTAACGGCACACCTCGCAAACTATTAGATGTAAGCAAAGCCACAGCCCTAGGCTGGACCTACAAAACAGAACTTCGTGATGGCATTCGCATGGCATACGAAGATTTCTTAACCAACCCCATGCGAGCAGAAAGATAACAATAGGTGACTGAGCCTGTCGAAGTCCCTACAAGATTGTATAACTAAATAATCAATATAAACCGACCCTATGGAATTCAAATTAATGAATCTGTAGGGTCGGTTTTGTGTATCCGTAGTTGATTTACTATTTATTTATCAATGTATGCAATGTATCTGCAAAGTCTCTACTAAAAATATCTGTTGCTGTAGGTGTCATGTGAACAGAAACAGAGAAGTTTGCGGTGTCATTGCATAAATGATAGTGTTCTGTATAGTTTAAATAATGTGTATTGTATTTATGAGCAATAGAGTCAAAATAAGTATTCAATTCATTCATATTTTCACATCGTTCAGTGGCAATGTGATAGACAGGTGAGTTTACTAGAATAACCTTAATAGAATCATTATAACAATCTTCCATATATTGTTCAAAGTTCTTCATTGTTGCACTATCCATTGTGGCTGTAATAGTTTTCATTTCGTTTAGATTACCACCATCCCATGTGGTGCCGTATTCGTATCTAAAACCTTTTGTAGATGATTGCTGATTATAATGTTTAACCCCTAGAAACTCCATTAGACCATTTTTTATATCCATTTGATAACCAAAATATCTGTATAGTGGAATATATCTGTCTAAGTAATTGTAACCCATTTCTTTCATTGTTTGGTTGTAAAATGGATTGTAGAAATATGGTAAATTAGCTTCTGACTGATGTTGATTCTTCATAGTCATTGTTTGTAATGTTATAAAATCAACATTATGAACAATGTATTTTGGTTTCTTATTCTTTAATTTATATAAATCCCAATGAAATTTTTGTACATTAAATGGATAACCACCTCGTGAAATATTGAATGAGGATATATTACAAACAGAATCAATTATAGTAGGGTTGAAATGCGAAAAACCACGTGAATTTCCCACAATGATTAAGTCGTGTTCCATTCCGCCTTTAAGCATAGCATCGTATGTTTGGAAACGATAATCTTCCATTTGACGTAGTCCTGAACTAATAATGTAATCTATACCAAGTGCTACGGCAAATAATAGGAACGTAAATGCTAATATATTAAGAATGAATTTCTTCATAGTGTTAGAATTGGAAATAAATAAAGTTTTCTGAATGACCTCCAAAAATGCATATCATTAATATTATGCCGATATAAATGCTCCATCTAATGAGTTTGCTCTTTTGGTGTAATTCAAAAGTATGAGTTGATGAACGTTTAATAAATTCGATAACCAACATAAATGCAATACATAATAGGTTAGCATTTTGTCCCATAGTATCTGGCATACTCACCAAACTACTACTAAATATTCCTCCCAAATACTCAAATGCTTGTGTTATGGTTTCTGCACGGAAAAATACCCAACCAATTACTACAAGAAGGAAGGTAAGTAGCATTTGGAAACATTCACGAATATTTGGTAGTATTCTGCCTGTTGCTACTGTGTCAGTAAAGCGTTTGTTTTTGCCTAAAAGGATTAGTGGAATGAAGAGTAGGGCGTGATAAGCACCCCAAGCAACGAATGTC
>JAZQZD010000014.1:0-19103 GCA_045633865.1 Candidatus Enterocola sp. | reverse complement strand
GCTTTCGTTGCTATGCGACATTCCATACTAGCTAATAACCAACTATTCAACCGCATTGAGAACATTGAACACAACCAACTGCTTATGATTCAATGGAAAGAAAAAACAGATTCTCAAATAAATACTATATTCCAAACTCTTGCCAAACACGAACTACCTATCGAAGGAGTTTTCCACAATGGGCAGATTTTTGATGCGTATAAATTTGCTACGGATTTGATTAAGTCGGCAAATAAAAGTTTGGTGCTTATTGACAACTACATTGATGAGTCGGTGCTACTGATGTTGAGCAAACGCAAGTCTGGAGTCACTGCCGACATTTACACCTACCCTATTTCACAAACTCTTAGACAGGATTTGCAAAGGCACAACAGACAGTATTCTCCTATCAATATACATAACCACACCACATCTCACGACAGGTTTTTAATCATCGACGACACAGAAGTGTATCACATCGGGGCTTCGCTCAAAGACCTCGGCAAGAAACTCTTTGCATTTTCAAAATTGAATATCCCACCAAGTACGATTTTATAACACGGACACTGCACGCTACACTTAAGAGAAAGAGGGTGTGAGATACCTCGCACCCCCACACTAAACTTACTTTCCTGACACACAAAAGACATTGCTATCTTGTTGTTTTGCGTGTTCTAGTAGCACCATCTTTTCTATAAAAAAATCGGGGCAGAATCCACAAGACCATACCCCGAATGAATTATTTACACACAATAAGTGCGACATGTCGCATTTTTAATTTTAACAAATAAAAATTCTGATGGGAAATATTTAATTTCTGCGACAAGAAATTAATTTCTTCTGCCAGAAAAACTATTTTATATTGTCGTTAATGATTTTCTTAGCCTTTTCTAGCATTGCAACTGTTCTTGTTAGGCTCTTTAATGATGCTTCTGGGCTAGAAAGTGTATAACTTCTTGTTACGCCATAAGAGTTGGTATAGTACCATTCTTTTGAATAATAAACTTCTTTTTCTTTAAGGTCGCAATTGATATTAATACCAGACTTTGTTGTATAACTAATTTGTGAATACTTCACTTCTCTCTTCACCTTAGAATCTTCTATAATTTTATTTAAAGCCAATATCATATCATCTATTTCGTCCATATCAAGATATCCCAAAGACTCTGGTTCACCTTCTTGTCCTCCTGTAAATAATAAAGCTGCTCTATCTGCCTCTGTTTCAAAATAGCAATAGCCTATTTTTTGATTGGTCATAAGGTCTGTTGCCACCTTCACATAGGCTGTAACTCCATCTTCTTTCAATTTAATAAATGTATCTTCACGATACAGACTTGAATTTCTTAAGAATCTTTCTGCTTTTGTTTCGTTTGTCAACTCTAGAGACTCTGTTGCAGTATTTTGTGCATTAGCCAAACCGCATACTATCAACATGCTTAAAAATAAAAATAACTTTTTCATAATAAATTAATTTAAATCGTTAATATACTTGTAACATTACCACAAATGGTGTAAATAATTTTATTTGTTCTGTGAGATTTGCTTCCTTAGTTTTATCTTGGAAAATATTTTTTATTTCGATTGGAGCAGAATCAATCAAATTTTTTAGATAAATAGATTTTATAGCATAGCCAACATTGTCTGCAGCAAGTATCCCGCTAGATGTTATACCAATCAACTGCCCCTCTTTGCTAAAGAGCGGTCCTCCACTATTGCCAGGCTGTATTGGTGCAGAAATTTGATAAGTAGCCACATCTCCTTGATAACCAGTTTTTGACGAAATGATACCATCTGTGATTTTTATTTCAGCCCCCATCACATCCGACAATGGATACCCCATAGTGTAAATATCGCTACCAACTTGCTTAGCATCAGACATTAACATATATGGAATCTGCAACAAAGGTGAAAATTTTGGGTCGTCGATTTGCACCAAGGCAATGTCGTTTATCTTGTCTACACAAAGTGTCTTAGCTGAATATCTAGACACATTTTCACCTGTATTCACAACCACTTCAAGTCTTTTTGCATCCTTTACCACATGATAATTTGTTGCCAATACATTGTTTCCAACAAAAAATCCACTACCACTACCCTTCATCACCACAGTATCTTTACTTGCTGTAGGAGGAGTTTGCGGATACAACGCCGACACGTCCGACTCGTCTATATCATAAGCAGGAAATAGTTTCATGAAATGTGTTTCCACATAAGAAGAGGCATCATATATTGTAATTTTTCTATCGTTGTATTCTATATACAATTCGTTGGCTAGCAAGGTTTTATTGTCCATATACCATGAATCTACGCGATACACTCCCTTCGACGTTGTTGGAGAAAAGATTGCCTTTATCTCGCCCTCTTTCCATATCGACTCGTTTGACCCATGCAAATAAATGATTTGATATTGTTCGCCATCCTTTTTCACAGCAATACGATGTCTCACGTTTCCCCAATATGTTGTGTTACTTGTACTTAGAAAACTATACACACCCTCTATTGGCACAAGTTTATGTTCGTTCCAATAATCCTTTAGTTTGCGTTCTGTCCAACCTGTAGATGGAGTTGTATTTACATTGTCTTTGTAATCAACATTATAAACTTCAAACTTTGGCGTGCGATACCTACGAGAAGGCGAACTTTCATCTGCCCACCCGCCGTCAAAATGCCAGTTAAACGATTTTACACCTGCAGGAATTCTAGAAAAATAAAATACAGCAGTGGCTTTTTTACCTTTTTGTCCTCCCTTGAAATAATTCCACTCGTAGTGTCCTTGATACATTTGCCAAGGTTTATAATTGCCACTAAACTCAGACTGAAGCAGATTTTTTCTTCCAAAATCACCATAAATGTATATTGAAGAGTTTTTTCTATCGTAGGTATGCGCATCCATACACCCTCCTCTATTGCTCAAAAAAGTCACTTCACATACAATCGCTGTCAACTCATTGTTTGAACGAATATCCACTATCTCCCATTGTTGCCTCTTATCAGAAAAAATAGTCTTTCTGGCAAACAACGATGTTGTAAATACTAGCAGTAGGCAAAACACTAAAAATACCTTTTTCATAAGTAAACATATTTATTATTTCCTATCCCTATATGCCTATTTTTATACAAAAGGTAACCTCTAAAAACAAAAAAAAACTGCACCTGATAAAAATCAAGTGCAGTTGTAGTATTTAGTTATAAACTATTACTCTTTAGCATTGAGGATGTCCCAAACGTTGCCTGCAGCAGAGGCAACAAGACGCCAACAAATGTCTTTGTGGTGTGAACGTGCTTGTACGTTTTCTGGTTTTGAATATTTAATTAGAAGTTCGTTGCAGTTTGATGTGCCGTATTCGTCTTCTAATCTTTTATTTAGTTCACGCACTTTTTTGTAGGCTTCCATTTTGCCATCCATGTCTTTTGGGTCTTCGTAACCTTGCGCAAGTCCAAGCACCATAAAAGAACCTGTAAGCGCACCACATTTATTGCGCAATCTACCCATACCGCCACCAAATGTGCCAGAAATAAGTTTTGCTACTCTAGGGTCTAGTTTTAGTTCTTCTGCAAATGCTAAAAGTACAGATTGAGAACATGCATAACCTTCTTCAAAATATTTAACTGCTTTATCTACTGCTTCTTGACGTGTCATAATCTTCAAATTTTAATATTGCATTGCTGATGAAATTTCGTTTGCTTTAGCTTCACCTAAAAGTGATGCTACAATTGCGAAAGCAAATTCTGGAGACTTACCAGGACCTTTACCTGTAATAATATTTCCAGCCTTCACGACTCCCTCTGCTGTGCAGTTTGCACCTTTAAGTTCACCTTCAAAACCAGGATAACAAGTAGCATTTTTACCTTCAAGTATGCCTAAACGGCCAAAAATAAGTGGTGCAGCACAAATAGCAGCCACAGGAAGGCCTGCTTCTGCGTGCGCTTTTACTTGTTCACACAAAGTGGTGCATTCCCAAAGATTGGTTGTGCCAGGCATGCCGCCAGGAAGGATTAGATAACCTTCTGTAGTGAAATCTACTTCTGCAAGTAAAATATCTGCCACCATAGGCACATTGTGAGCCGAAGTTACCACGTTAGTGTCATTGATAGAAACTATAACTACATCTAAACCTGCTCTACGCATAATATCTATCACGCTAAGAGCTTCCAAATCCTCAAAGCCGTTAGCTAAAAATACATAATGTTTCATTTCTTAAAATATTTTCCGATTATTGGTAAATTTGCAAGTGGGAAGTCTGTTTTAACCATGTAAAATAGATAAACTCCCAGCAAGATTGTTTTTATTATATGATTTAACCATCCCCAAGGTGTTTCCACCAAATATGAAATACCAACAAGCACTAGTGCAATGCCAAAGTATTTTGCCATACTTAGCAAAGGGTAATTTATAGGGAAGTATTTGTTGCCTAGGAAATATGAAATAATCATCATAACGGTATATGCCGCAAGCGATGCCAATGCCGCTCCCATAAAGCCCATAAGTGGCACAAGAACCACAAGCAACACCACATTTATAACAAAACCAATTGAGCTCATAATGGCTCCAAAATAGGTTTTATCTACAAGTTTATACCACAAAGATAGATTAAAATAAATGCCTTGGAATAGATACGAAAGCAACACTACTGGAATAATAATAAGTCCAGACCAATAGCTTTCATGTATTAAAATTTTAAGGAAATCTAGGTAGAAAATCATACCCAAACAAATGAGAAGTGATGAAATAACATAGTATTTCATACTGTCGGCATACACATTTTTAGAGTCTTTATCCTTGTTTTTTGCAAACACAAATGGCTCGTACGCATAGCGGAAAGCCTGTGTAAACATCATCATCACCATTGCCACCTTGAAGCAAGCGCCATAAATACCAAGTTGGGCAGTAGCTTCTGCAGAGTCTTCTAAAAGGAATGGATATAGTATTTTGTCTATAGTTTGGTTCATTATACCCACCACTCCTAGTGCCAAAAGAGGGAAAGAATATTTTAGCATATCCTCAAGTAGAGAAAGGTCAAACTTGAGTTTTTCCTCCAATGCCACAGGTATAAGTGCAATTGTTACAGCGGTTGTGGAAATAAGATTTGCCACGAACACATAGCCTACGCCGTAGTTTGGATTGTAGAACCAATCTATAAGTTCTGGAGCAGAAGCATAAATCTTTGGACAAATAATCAAGAAGAAAATATTCATCACAATGTTCACCAAAATCATAAAGAGTTTTAGCGCAGCGAACTTTATTGGTCTTTTCTTGTATCTTAAATATGCAAAAGGAATACTGTCGAACGCATCCATTGCCACCACCACAGCCAGCATCATCACATATTCTTGGTGATTTGGATAACCCAACATCGTAGAAATACCATTGAGCGACCCAGAACATAGTGCCACAAAGGTCATAGAAGACACAAAAAGACAAATCACCGTGGTCGGATATACTGCAGAATTGTCTCGTCCTTCCTTATTTAAAAATCGGAACAGACCTGTCTCCATACCGTATGTAAGGATAACAAGAAGCAGTGCAGTCCACGCATAAAGATTGGCAACCACACCATAATCTGCCGAAGACGTTAATACGTATGTATAAAGAGGAACCAAGCACCAGTTTAGGAACTTCCCTAAAATACTGCTCAGTCCGTAAATGGCCGTTTCTTTGGCCAGAGTTTTCATTTCATTTGCCATATTTCTATCGCAATCTTTTTAGAATAAAGAATTTTCAAAAGGAGCACCAAACCTTGTTCTACCCAAATGCTGATAAGCAAAATCTGTCACTTCTCTACCGCGAGGAGTGCGTTTCAAAAATCCTTCTTTTATTAAAAATGGTTCATAAACTTCCTCAATTGTGCCTGCGTCTTCGCCAAGTGCTGTGGCAATAGTAGAAATACCCACAGGACCACCAGAAAATTTATCTATAATCACAGACAAAATCTTGTTGTCGATTTCATCCAAACCGTGTTTATCTATATTCAATGCCTCAAGACCAAAGCATGCTATTTCCTTGGTAATAGTACCTTGTGCCTTCACTTGTGCAAAATCTCTCACCCTACGAAGTAGTGCATTTGCAATACGAGGGGTGCCACGACTACGGCGTGCAATCTCCACTGCTGCATCTTCGTGACAAGGAGTGTCTAGAATAGCAGAAGAACGTTTTACAATGGAAGTAAGTACATCGTTGTCGTAGTATTCTAGGTGACAATTTATACCAAAACGTGCTCTTAATGGGCTGGTCAACAAGCCACTACGTGTGGTTGCACCGATAAGAGTGAAAGGATTTAAATCTATCTGAATGCTACGAGCACTAGGTCCTTTGTCTATCATAATATCTATGCGATAGTCTTCCATGGCAGAATAAAGATATTCTTCCACTATAGGACTCAAGCGGTGTATCTCGTCTATAAATAGCACATCGTTTGGTTCAAGACTTGTAAGAAGTCCTGCCAAATCGCCTGGTTTGTCTAGCACAGGTCCTGAAGTGATTTTAAATCCTACTCCAAGTTCGTTTGCTATAATATTTGAAAGGGTGGTTTTACCAAGCCCCGGAGGTCCATGCAAAAGCACATGGTCCAATGCTTCTCCACGCATACGAGCAGCCATTACGAAAACTCTTAGGTTCTCCACCACAGCAGACTGACCCTTGAAGTCGTCGAAACTTAGCGGACGAAGCACATTTTCGTAATCATTTTCTCTATCGCTTCTGGATTTTCTTATATCAAAATCTTCTACCATCAACTTGTTAATTCTCTAAATAACACTTCCAATTCTTCAGAAGTAATCTTATTTGTTGGTCTATCTGCCACCAAAACGCCTTTTTTAAGCACTAAAAAACGGTCGCAAATAGCAGATACTTCTTGCATAATATGTGTACTAAAAAGCACAGTCCTATCACGCCCGAAGTCTTTTATTAGTTCTCTAATTTCTACCAATTGGTTTGGATCTAGACCTGTAGTTGGCTCGTCTAGGATTAAAACCTGTGGATTGTGAATCATTGCAGCAGCTAGTCCCACTCTTTGACGATAGCCCTTTGAAAGTTGGCCTATTTTTTTCTTGTATTCAGAAGTAAGGCCACACTTTTCTATCATTTCATCTACACGTTGTGCCCTTTCTGCTCCCAAATTGTAAATCTTGGCTGTGAAATTTAGATATTCTTTCACATACAAATCTAGATACAATGGATTGTGCTCTGGCAGATAACCAATCAATTTTTGTGCTTCAATACGTTTTTCTTGCACACAAACATCGTCTATCCACACTTTTCCACTATCTGGATATAGGTAACCGGTCATAATCTTCATAAGCGAAGACTTTCCTGCACCATTAGGCCCTAGAAAACCAACAATCTCGCCATTCTTTACATTGAAAGAAAGGTCGAAGAGCACCTGTTGGTCTGCATAACTTTTATTTATTGACTGTATTTGTAAACTCATACCGAGCACAAATTTACAAAATAAACTGATAAAATGACAGAATAGGTCTATAAATTATTCAATAATATTTTTTATCTTTGCAACTATGAAAAAAACTCCACTTTTAGGTTTAAGTTTAAACGAGCTGAAACAAGTAGTTTTAGCTTATAAACTGCCTGCCTTCACAGCAAAGCAGATAGCCGATTGGCTATACAAAAAGCAAGTTAGGTCTATTATGGACATGACCAACCTTTCTATGAAGGCACGCGAAATCCTTTCAGAAGATTATGAAGTAGGTGTTAAAGAACCAGAACATATATCTGTTTCGTCAGACGGCACAGAGAAATATCTATTCCCTGTGGGCGACGGTAGCAAATTTATAGAAGCAGTATACATTCCTGAAAAAGACAGAGCTACACTTTGTATTTCATCGCAAATTGGCTGCCAAATGAATTGTCTTTTCTGCGCCACAGGCAAACAAGGATTTTCTGGAAATTTGACTACTGCAGAGGTTTTGAACCAAGTGCAAAGCATAAACCACACCGAAAAACTTACAAATGTGGTATTTATGGGCATGGGCGAACCGCTTAACAATAAAGAAGTGGTGCTTAAAGCCATAGAAATAATGACTTCCGACTACGGATATGGTTGGAGTCCAAAAAGAATTACTGTTTCTACAGTGGGTATCATTCCTGCTCTGCAAGATTTTCTAGAAAAAACCACTTGCAACCTAGCAGTGAGTGTGCATGCCGCTGGAGAATTGGAAAGAAGAGAACTTATTCCTGCAGAAAAAGCTTACCCTGTGCAACAAGTGTTTTCTATCCTTAGAAAATATGATTGGTCGCATCAGAGAAAACTTTCTGTGGAATACACTATGTTCAACGATTTGAACGATACTGAAGCTTGCGCAAAACAACTTCATGGACTTATTCACGGCATGAACTGTCACGTAAACCTTATTCCATATCATACCATTCCAGAAGTAGGTCTTACCCCTACTCCAATGAGTAAAATTGAAGCCTTCCAAAATTGGCTTACAAAAAAAGGTCTTAGCGTTACGGTGCGTCGTTCTCGTGGTCAAGACATCGAAGCCGCCTGCGGAATGCTAAGTCGCACAAAAAACAATTCCTAATTTATGAAAAAAATATTATACATAGCAGCAATATTAATCGGTTTGACCAGCTGTAGCGGTGGCGGCATCACACTACCAAACGCAACAGGTGCAGCAGGCGAAATACTAGTAGTAATAGACGACAGCATTGCAAAATCTGCTGTTGGCGATAGTATTTTTAGACTTTTAGACAGAGACGTTCCATGTATGCCTCAATCTGAGCCACATTTTAATATTTCTAGCACCAAACATTCAGGTTTTACCAATCTTCTTAAACCTGTTAGAAACATTGTAATTATAAATGTTGGCGATAGATATTCACACAACAAAATTAAAACATACACCGACAGATACTCAAAACCTCAATCTATTATTGAAATAAATGGTCCAACAAAAGAAGGTGTAAGAAAAGCCATTGTAGATTATGGCGAAGAGATACTAGACTTTTTTATTAAAGCAGAAAGAGACCGCGCTATTAAATACCAAACTCACTATAGAGAAAGAGAAGTTGGCAATAAAGTGAAAGAAAAATTTGGTATCGACATCGTTATTCCAAAGGGACTAACCAGAATAAAAGAAGCAGAAAACTTCATGTGGATAGCAAACTCAAATATTGATATTCAACAAAATATTGTTATCTACAGTTTCCCTTATACCGATAAAAATACATTTACCAAAGATTATCTTACATTTAAACGCGACTCTGTAATGATGATAAACGTTCCTGGTCCTGTAGAAGACTCATACGTTAGCACAGAGTATAAATATGAGCCACCAATTTTTAAAGAAACTGCTCTAAAAAGCGGTCAATTTGCCACAGAAATACGTGGTTTATGGAATGTGGTTGGCGACATTATGGGCGGACCATTTGTTAGCGTAAGCTGTCTAGACGAGGAAAATCAAAGAGTTATTACAGCTGAATGTTTTGTTTACGCTCCTGGCAAAAACAAAAGAAATATTTTAAGAAATTTAGAATCAGTTTTATACACTATAAAATTTGAAAAAGATGAGCAACATTAAAATAGGCATCACGCAAGGCGATATAAACGGGATTTCATACGAAGTAATCCTTAAAACATTAGAAGACAACAGAATTTGTGAACTATGCACTCCAATAGTTTATGGTTCACCAAAGGTGGCTGCATATCATAGAAAAATGCTAAACCTTAATGTAAATCTAAATATCATTAACAAAGCAGAAGATGCTTTAGAGAAAAAACCAAACATCATTAATTGCTGCAACGAGGAGATAAAGGTAGAAGTAGGCATATCTACTCCACAAGCAGGAGAAGCGGCATTTAAAGCACTTGAAAGAGCCACTAGAGACCTAAAAGAAGGAAAAATAGACGTACTAGTTACTGCGCCTATCAATAAAAACAACATCCAGTCTGAAAGTTTTAGTTTTCCTGGACACACAGAATATTTAGAAAGTTTATTTGGAGAGAAAGGTGACGCACTTATGGTGCTTGCCAACGACAGCATTAGAATTGCAGTAGTAACAGGACACGTTCCTATCTGCAAAGTATCAGAATCTCTTACACAAGAAAAGATTTTAAGTAAGATTAAACAATTTAATAAATCACTTATTGAAGATTTTGGTATCTTTAAGCCAAGAATTGCAGTATTAGGACTAAACCCTCACGCAGGAGACAAAGGCGTGATTGGAAAAGAAGAAGAAGAAATCATTGCTCCTGCTATAAAACAAGCTTTAGATGAAGGCATTATCTGTTTTGGCCCTCTTCCTGCAGATGGATTCTTTGGTTCAAATGGTCAATCACATTACGATGGCATCTTAGCTATGTATCACGACCAAGGACTAATTCCATTTAAAACAATTGCTATGGACAACGGAGTAAACTTTACCGCAGGACTTTCTGTAGTACGCACTTCTCCAGACCATGGCACTGCATACGACCTAGCAGGACAAAATATGGCAAGCGAAAATTCATTCCGTCAGGCTTTGTATATGGCAATAGATGTTTACAAGAACAGAAACAATAAATAATGTTATCTAATACAGATTTTCAACAAATAAAAAATAAATTTGGCATAATAGGAAACAATCCAGAATTCTTGCATGCCATTAATGTTGCTGTACAAGTAGCACCAACAGACCTTTCTGTGCTTATTACAGGCGAAAGCGGTGTAGGGAAAGAGAATTTCCCAAAAATAATACACCAATACAGCCAAAGAAAACATGAGAAATTTATTGCAGTAAACTGCGGTGCTATACCAGAAGGAACTATAGACTCAGAACTTTTCGGACACGAAAAAGGTTCGTTTACGGGAGCACTAACAGATAGAAAAGGTTATTTTGAGGAAGCAGACGGTGGCACAATATTCCTAGACGAAGTAGGCGAACTTCCACTTGCTACCCAAGCCAGACTTCTAAGAATTTTAGAAGTTGGTGAATTTATGAAAGTAGGTTCTTCAAAAGTACAAAAGACAAATGTTCGCATCATTGCGGCTACCAATGTAAATATAGAAAAAGCAATAGAACAAGGCAAATTTAGAGAAGACCTTTACTATAGACTCAATGCCACACATATAGATATTCCTGCATTGAGAGACAGAAAAGAAGACATCTACCCTCTTTTTATTAAGTTTGCCAATGATTTTTCATTAAAATATCAACGTCCTTGCATTAAATTGTCTGAAGAAGCAATTAATGCATTATCATCATATTATTGGCGAGGAAATATTAGACAACTAAAAAATATTGCGGAGCAAGTATCTGCTATAGAGACAAATCCTAATATTACTCTTGAAACATTGAATCGTTATTTACCAAACGAGCCTCACAATACACTTCCTCTACATATCAAGGGCAAAGGCAAACAAACCACCTTTAGTCCAGATACAGAAATACTGTTCAAAGCTATGCTTGAAATGAAAAAAGACATTGAAGGCCTAAAGCAAGCAGTAAAAAAACTATTGGAAGAAAGAGGAGAACATTATACAGAAAATATTAATGCCTTGCCTGTGGCTCCAGAAATTATTGACATAGAAATAAATGAAGAGCCAACACTTTCTGTAGATGAAATGAAGAAAGATCTTATTAAAAAGACACTAAAAAAACATGGTGGTAAGAAAGAACTTGCTGCTTTGGAACTAAAAATGTCTGTTAGATCGTTGTATAGAAAAATTAAAGAATACGGATTGGAAGAATGAAAAAATTTATAATAGCCATAATAAGTAGTATTTGTCTATTATCTTGCACCATTTCATACAAATTTAATGGTACAGTGATAAATTATGACATTATTAAAACCATAGCCATAAAAGACTTCACAAACCAAGCTGCAATGGTTTATGCACCACTAGCAAGCACATTCAACGAAGGTTTGAAAGACGTTTACACAAAACAAACACGTTTAGATTTGGTTGAAGCAAACGGCGACCTAGAACTTGAAGGTGAGATTGTAGGATACGATATTGCACCAATGGCAATCACCTCAAACGCATCTTCTGCCGAAACACGTCTTACACTTAAGATACGAGTTCGCTATACCAACAATACAAACCACGAAGAAGATTACGAACGCACCTACTCTGCCTACAGAAACTTCGATAGTAGCCAACTTATCACAGACGTGCAAGACCAACTTATCGAAGAACTTGTAGAAGAAATCTGCGAGCATATTTATAATGATACGGTTGCAAATTGGTGAGCAAACGAGAGCAATGATAAGCTCGCTTAATCATTGCCGAGTGCAGCCACCAATCACGCAGGCAAAGCCTGCGTAGGTTTTCCTATTGAAAAATGACAAGCAAAGAATTAATAAAATATCTACAAAATCCAGCGTCAATATCAGGGGCAGATATTTACGATGTGGAGCAACTATACGAGCAATATCCATATTGCTCTGCCATTGCTATATTGTATCTTAAAGCACTTGCCGACAGAGAAGATTTAAAATTCAACAACAAACTAAAAAAGATTGCCCTTTCTGTATATTCAAGAGAAAGACTTCACGAAATCACATATCTAAAAGCAGAAGTTAAAACTCCGGAAATTAGACCTGCTGCATATAGCATAGAAGACATCCCAGTTAAGACCAAAGCTATAGATTTCAGAGGTCAATCATTAATTGATAAATTTATAGAATCAAATCCTAAAATTAGTCCTATTTCTACAGGTCCTGAAGAACATACCAATGAGCCTATAACTCAAGAAATTGATGTTACAGAAACAATTTTTACAGAAAGTTTGGCAAAAATTTACATCAAGCAGAAACAATATGACAAAGCAAAACGTATTTTTGAGAGATTAAATTTGAAATTTCCAGAAAAAAGTAGTTACTTTGCAGACCAAATAAAAAATATTGATAAATTAATAACTAATAATTAAAAATATGTATATCATTATCGTATCATTAGCCATTTTAGTAGCTATCCTTCTTGTACTTATCGTAATAGTTCAAAAATCTAAAGGAAGTGGTTTAGCATCTGGTTTTGACAGTTCAAACAACGTTATGGGTGTTCGTAAAACTACCGACTTCCTAGAAAAAGCAACATGGACTTTAGCTGCTATCCTAGTAGTTCTATCTATTGCATCTGTTGCATTCTACGACAGAAGTAGTGCTAGTGAAGACACATTAAAAAATAAAATTGAAGAAACTGCAGCACCTGTTCAACTTCCAGCAGCAGAAGAAGCACCAGCATCTCCTATCGCTCCAGTAGCAGAATAATCTTCAACAAAAATCATATAAAAGCTGACTATATTATATAGTTGGCTTTTTTTGTATAGTCTATTATTAAATTGGCACGGAATTTGCAGTAATATAGATAGGAAAACAACAAAATAATTAATAAAAATAAATAATATGAACATTAAACCATTAGCAGACAGAGTTTTAATTAAACCAGCTGCATCAGAAGAAAAAACAGCATGCGGAATCATTCTACCAGATTCTGCCAAAGAAAAACCACTTAGAGGTGAAGTTATTGCAGTTGGCAATGGCACAAAAGACGAAGAAATGGTAGTAAAAACAGGTGATATGGTTCTATATGGCAAATATGCTGGCACAGAAATAGAACTAGACGGTGAAAAATATTTAATCATGCGCCAAAGTGACATTTTGGCAATAATCTAATTAATTCACAAAACAAATTAAAACATTAAACAAGTATATCATGGCAAAAGAAATAAAATTTAATGTAGAAGCTCGCGACCTACTTAAAAAAGGTGTTGACGAACTTGCTAACGCAGTAAAAGTGACATTAGGACCAAAAGGTCGTAACGTTATCCTAGCTAAAAAATTTGGTGCTCCACATATCACAAAAGACGGTGTAAGTGTAGCAAAAGAAATAGAACTTGAAAATCCATATGAAAATATGGGTGCTCAAATGGTAAAAGAAGTAGCATCTAAAACTGGTGACAATGCTGGCGACGGTACTACTACTGCTACCGTGCTTGCACAAGCTATCATTTCTGTTGGTCTAAAAAACGTTGCCGCAGGCGCAAATCCAATGGATCTAAAACGTGGTATCGACAAAGCAGTTGCAAAAGTTGTAGAATCTATCAAAGCTCAATCTCAAGAAGTGGGCGACGACAACAACAAAATAGAACAAGTTGCTACAATTTCTGCAAACAACGACAACGAAATTGGTAAACTTATTGCTGACGCAATGGCAAAAGTGAAAAAAGAAGGTGTTATCACTGTTGAAGAAGCAAAAGGTACTGATACTACTGTAGAAGTGGTTGAAGGTATGCAATTTGACCGTGGTTATCTTTCTCCATACTTCGTAACTGATACTGAAAAAATGGAAGTTGTAATGGAAAAACCACTTGTGCTTATCCACGACAAAAAAATCTCTTCTCTTAAAGAAATTCTTCCTATCCTAGAAGCTACTGTTCAAAACAATCGTTCTCTACTTATCATTGCAGAAGACGTTGACAGCGAAGCACTTACAGCACTTGTAGTAAACCGCCTTCGTGCAAACCTACGTGTTTGTGCTGTGAAAGCTCCTGGCTTTGGCGACAGACGTAAAGAAATGCTTCAAGACATTGCTATCCTAACAGGTGGTACTGTAATTTCTGAAGAACAAGGTCTAAAACTAGACTCAGCTACTCTAGAAATGCTTGGTAGCGCAGAAACTATCACTATCAACAAAGACAACACTACTATCGTAAACGGTGCTGGCAACAAAGAAGCTATCGCTGCTCGTGTAGGTCAAATTAAAGTGCAAATCGAAAAAACAACTTCAGACTACGACCGCGAAAAACTTCAAGAACGTCTTGCAAAACTTGCAGGTGGTGTGGCAGTGCTTTACATTGGTGCTCCTTCTGAAGTGGAAATGAAAGAGAAAAAAGACCGCGTAGATGACGCTCTATCTGCTACTCGTGCTGCTGTAGAAGAAGGTATCGTTCCTGGTGGTGGCGTGGCATATATCCGTGCTATTTCTGCTATCGAAGGTCTTAAAGGTGTAAACGACGACGAAACTACTGGTATTGAAATCGTGAAACGTGCTATCGAAGAACCTCTACGCCAAATCGTTGCTAATGCTGGTAAAGAAGGTGCTGTAGTAGTACAAAAAGTGCGTGAAGGCGAAGGTGACTTTGGTTACAACGCTCGTACTGACGTTTACGAAAACCTACTTACCTCTGGTGTTATCGACCCTGCTAAAGTAACTCGCGTGGCTCTAGAAAATGCTGCTTCTATCGCTGGCATGATGCTTACCACAGAGTGCGTTATTGCAGATAAGAAAGAAGACAACCCTGCTCCAGCAATGCCTCCAATGGGTGGTGGCATGGGCGGCATGATGTAATAAAATAATCCATATTCTAAAATATAAGGGACACTGCGTGCAGTGTCCCTACTCTATCTTGCGGCTACTATTATTTCACCATTACTTTTACTTTGTCTTCGCCTATTGCTACTACATAGATGCCAGATTGTAATGCGCCGTTTAGGGCAGTTACATCTTGACCTACGGTGTTGTAGATGTGATAGTCTGAATCTAAACAAGTGATAATACCTTTAGAAATGGTAATATTTGCATCAGAAAGAGTTTCTAATATGTCTGTATCTTCTTCTATTGAGATACACTTAATACTACTAAATTTACTAAACTCATCATCTAACTTATAATCTTCTACGGCGCTACAAGGTACAAATAGCGTGGTAGCATAATTAGAAAAAGCATTCCCTTCTACAGTGGGAACTATCTGTGGATAAGCATAAACCGCATCTAATTTCTCTACCCCATTAAATGCGCCCTCACCAATAGATGTTACATTTTCTGGAATAACAATTAATTTTAAAGCATTTAATGATGAACATAAATAGGCAGGTATATGTTTAACTTCTTCACCAAATTCTAATAATTGAACATTTGTTCCAAAAGAAAAAGGAGCATAATTTACACTAGCAAAATCATCACAAAATTTAGCATTCCATTTTACATATGTAAGATTCTTACAATTTCTAAATGAATTTTGTGCAATGTCGTTAATTTTAGGACCAACCTCAACTGATTTTATACATTCGCAATAATTAAATGCATAATCTTTGATCTCATAAGCATTTAGTATTTTTGCTTCACATAATAATTCATTATTTATGTATAAACTTCTTGAATAATATATTGGATTTGAGAAATGAATTTCAAAATCTATACTAACCCACTCGTCAATACTTCCAAGATAATTTACCTTTTCCAAGCCTGTACAATCATAAAAGCAATCATCACCAACAGATTTTAACCCTTTACCTATAGTTACCATAGAAGCACTACTTACACCATAAAAACAACCAGCAGGAAGGTGTTCCACATTATTACCTATCTTAATCTCATTTATAGAAGGGCATTCATAAAATGGTTTTCTCATAATCTTATATTCTGTAGAATAATCCTCACAGTTTTTAGCATTCCATTCTACATAGGCTAAATTCGCACAATTATTGAACACTTCAGAATCTATACTTTTTACTAATTCTGGTACAATTATTTCTGTAATTTGAGACATTCCATAACATAAAGCATTTGGTATATATTCTACATCTGTACCAAATTTAAAAGATTTGATTTGATCTTTTAAATAATAAAAAGGAGAAGATTCATTATAATTATAGGCTTTTGGATAGGTTGCTTTTTTTGCATTCCAAATTACAGTGTCTAAATTATAACAATTTAAGAATGAGATAGGAGATACAAATTCCACATTCTTTCCTACTTCTACAGATTTCAAACTATTACATCCATAAAAAACATATTGTTTTATAGAATCTGTCTCTACTATTTTTGCACTTGTTACTAGTTCATTGTTAATATAAAGATTGTGTGAATTATATATTGGATTTGAAGTTTGGTTTAAAAAGTTAATATCAACCCATCTATCTACAGAACCTAAATAATTCACTTTTGTAAGTGCTGAACATGCAGTAAAAGCATCTTCATCTATCGTAACAATAGAACTAGGTAGTGTTATAGTAGATATACTTTTACAACCATAAAATGCATCTGAATTTATATATTTCAGACCCTCTGGGAATGTTATAGAGGTTATGTTTTCACAATAAAAGAATGCATTAGAAGCAATTAAATGAGTACCTTCCTTAATTTTTAAATCTCCAGACACAATATCATCATCAGCATTTATCAAATAATCATCATAATACAATATACCATTATCCCAATTAGACTCGTCTTCAACACATGTTCCATAAAAAGAGTTATTGGAAATAGAAGTTAAATTATCTGGAAGAGAAATTGTTGTTAATCCCAAACAATTTGCAAATGCCTTGCTTCCTATTACTTTAACATTTTCCGGAATAACAACAGATGTTAATTTTGACATACCTGCACATAAAGAAGGAGGTATCACCTCTACTTCATTACCAAATGTTATAGAAGTAATCTGCTTTGCTATTGGCTGGAAAAACGAACCAGAAAGAGCATTTTTTAAGTAACAAGACTTGGCATTATAAATAATAGTCTGTAAATTATCACAACCATCAAAAGTTGATGTACTAATATAAACTACTCCTTTAGGAATAGTAATAGAAGTTAAACTTGTACAATCATTGAATGCATAATCACCTAATTCTGTAATACTACTTGGAATAACCACAGAAGTTAAGTCACTACTTCCATTAAAAGCATAGGCATATATAGAAGTTACTTCATAAGTTACACCACCCTGAATAATAGAAGAAGGAATAATAACTTCACCTTTATATTTATTTGCTCCACTAGCAACAGCGGCTGTTTTATCAGAACTAAACAAATAGTAATAAATTCCATCTATCTCTACATCATACGCCATTGCCACTGCCGACAGCAACAAAGCGGTAAATAAAAGTAAAAATTTTCTCATAAAGTACTAATTATAATGTTAATAATATATTAGAGTATAAAATGTATCTCAAGATGCAAATTTATGTATTTTTTTAGAAATTTTAAAATTTGTAAAAATTATTTTTTGTGATTGCTGATGAGTACAGATATTATAATTTTATAATTATTTCATTGAAGTTATGAAAGTGTGTTCATAAATCAAAGATTTTTATTATTTTTGCACTTTAGTATTAAAAAGATTAATTAATTCATTTTTTATAAACATTATGATCAACTCACAAGACATTAAAAACGGTGTTTGTATTCGTTTAGACGGCCGTTTGTATTTCGTTATCGAATTCTTACACGTAAAACCAGGTAAAGGTAACACTTTCATGCGTACAAAACTTAGAGACGTAGTTGATGGTCGTGTACTTGAAAGAACATTCCAAATCGGTTTAAAACTTGAAGACGTACGCGTTGAACGTCGTCCATACCAATACCTATATCAAGAAGGTGAAGATCTAATCTTCATGAACCAAGAAACTTTTGAACAAATTCCAATCGAAAGAAATAAAATTACTGGTCTAGCATTTATGAAAGAAGGTGATATCGTTGACGTACTTTCTGATACATCTACAGATACAGTTCTTTCTGCTGAAATCCCTACTAAAGTGGTTCTTCAAGTAACTTATACAGAACCAGGTCTTAAAGGTGATACCGCAACTAACACACTTAAACCTGCTACAGTAGAGACTGGTGCTGAAGTTCGTGTTCCTTTATTCATCAACGAAGGTGAATTAATTGAAATCGACACCAGAGATGGTTCATATGTAGGTCGCGTTAAAGCTTAATTCGAATGATTTATAAAGGGTAATTTTCACGTTGCCCTCGTCCTCACAATCCTCGAGTACCAATGTACACTCCGGTTGCTCAGACTTCGGGACGCCTAAAAATTCCTCCTTTAAAATCATTCTCTACAAAATATAAAAAACCTCAGTTCGTGATATGAACCCCGAAAGTTAGACAAAAATCTTTCGGGGTTTTTTATGTCAAAAAAATACAAGAAGCATGGATATGCTGAACGGCTAAAGTATATGCATATGTTAGAAGAAGGATATAGTATTAATTATATTCATACCCAGTATGGTATTAATAAAGAATTACTTGGCTATTTATGGGCAAGATATAAATCTGAAGGTCCTTCTGGGTTGAAAAAAAAGAAAAATATTAAGGCAGATCTTAAATTTAAGGTTCAGGTACTACATGATATAAGAGAGAATCATTTAACTTTGGTGGATGCATCATTAAAGTATAATGTTAGT
>JAZQZD010000013.1:0-6937 GCA_045633865.1 Candidatus Enterocola sp. | reverse complement strand
AAATTTTTCATAAGTATGTTGTTTTAATTTGTTTTGTTACGTTTTTCTATTTTTGTTGCTTATACGTTAGTTTCGAGCTGTTTTTTAGTTGTTCCATTTTATTTGTGTCAAACGGCCGTTAAAATGGAACAGGTTTTGAGGGTAAAAAGAGGGGGTAAAAAAGGAAGGAAGTGTTAAAAAAAGAAGACAAAAAAATAGCGTCAAATGTTAAAAATATTAACACTTAACACTAAAGAGGGAATAGGTCGTTTTCACCCGAACTTAGGTCGTTTTTTCTCCAAATTATTAGATGGGAATGATTAGTTCATAATACCAACTAACAAAAAATAGGACCTATAGTTCGTACTAAAGGTCCCTGATATTTATAGTAGCAATGTGCTAAATACTCGCTGAAGTTCACTAAAAGTTTCGCATTTTATTACTTTTGCATCTAGCTTAATATTCTTCTCTTTATTTTGAGTTTTCTGTACTGTATTGAATATAAATTGAATATCTTCTGGAATGTTAATTGTTTTTATCTTCTTATTAATTGATGTATTCTTCATTATTACATTATAATATTCATCAATAAAACTTCTAGTTGCAAACTTAACATTGGCAAAATCTATTACAATATCATCCCCCTCTGTATTGTTTATAAACAGAAGTAAATCATTAACTGCATATCTAGACTTTAGATCCGCACTTAATAAATTGGTTATGTCTATAATATTTTTCATAAGGCAAATATAATAAATTTATTCGATGTAGTTAATATATTGAAATTCTTTATTTACATACGGAATTCTAAGTGCAATAATTGTACCATTCCATCGTATATCATGCGGCATTCCTATAAACCGTCTATCTTTGGAATTATATATGTGCAATGCATTTCCAGACATCATAATAAAACTACCTTTCAAACCTTCAATAAGCATATTTTTAGAAGTAATAATGCCGTAACCTCTATTTTCTGCGTCAGGCAGATTTTTTGTTGAAATACCTCTATTCGCTGCTTGGATAGCTTCAAGGTCATTTTCTATTTCGTTGTTGGGCAAAGATTTATAACTACCCAAAAGTGTAATGCCACTATCAGCGATGGCGTCAAATGTTAAATATATTAACGCTTAACGCTAGCAATTCTAAAAGAAATACTTTCGAAATTCTATTATATTGATTTATTTATTGTAACGTATTTCTGATTTCTACTATTAGGTTTGTCAGGAATAGTTAGTTGTATTATTGTACCTATATATGGAGTTAAATATTTCTTTCTAACCCATTTTTTATCATTAACTCCCAACATCTTTGAAATCTCTGTAATACTTTTGGCTTCTTCGCAAAATTTAAATACTCGCTCTTGAGGTGAGAGAAATTCTATCTTATCACCATTGTTCTCATGACTAGGGGTGTAACTAGGGGTGTAACTAGGGGTGTGACTAGGGGTGTGGTTTATAGTTAAGCTTTTCTTAAACCAGATAGTAAGATTTACAAAAGATTGAGTCACATTAATTTCAGGTTTTACCAATTGTTGTTCTTTACAGCTTTTTATAATAAGTCCTATACCTCGTCCCCATGCTTCCATTATTCCTCTTCTATAAAATACATTAGCAATTATTGGATTAGCAGGTAATGAACCTATTTCATCTCCTAGAAAATCTTGCCATTTCATCCCTATTGGAAATGATCCTGGATTTTGAAATACCATACGGTCATCATATATAGCCAGACTTGGAGTCATGTTTTGATAGTTCCAAGACCTATGACATATCATGTTAATAGTAGCTTCTTTTATAGCCTCGTATGGAACAGTTAATGTGTCTTGACGATACTTACTATCCATACGACCTGCTATATTCAGATGTTTTAAGCAAAAATCAATAATCGTGTCATATTGCTCAAAAAGATTTCCTTCGCAAACAGTTTGATCCCTAAATATACGTTTATCAGTTCCCTCAAACCTTGCTAAACGTACCTTACATTGTGTATGAAGTATTGATGGTTCTCTTCCAAATAATACATTTGCAGCGTTTAATATTGCACCATCCTTCTGAGCTACACCAAGTTTCTGCATTATTTTTATAGGGTCACGTAAGGTCATAGCTGATGCATGTATTCTTCTTGAGTTTATGCCATCATGTAATGTTTGAAAAAGTAGTTCAGTGTTTATATCCTCTAATCTAATTTCTTGATTAGGTTTATTTTCCCAACAAAAACGATTGGGATTACTTAACTTAAGCCGTTCTTCGTACATTTGGCGTGGCATTAATGCAGTAGTACTTTCTACTTTATAAAATGCCCTTCCATCAAATGAGTATGGACCATCTTTAAAGTTGTTTGCATCAAAATAAATAGCTATTACATAAAAACTAGGTTTATCTGGTAATTCAATATACTCTACTTCAACATCAATAGCAGGTTCTATTTTACGCAAGTAATTCGCTATTTCCTGACGTGTATTATCTGTTACATTTTGTCCATCAATCTTTAAAGATGGAGATACTCCAAAAATTAACCAACCACCATCTGAATTTAGGAAAGCGCAGGCTGTCTCCATTCCTTTATAAAGCTCGCCTGTTGTCTTTTTTAGTTCTAGCGTACGTGTCTCATCACTTTTAATTAGAATTTTAACTTCTTCTATTGTAGTCATAATATTTAAGATGAAATGTTTGTATTTTTTTGTTTATTTCTAAGAATTAGGCGTAAGGATTATATCTACGTCCGCCCCCAACTTGAGGAGAAATTTTTGCATTTTTTGTGCTGATTATTGAAAAATATTCTTACCTTTGTGCTGTAAGACCCTGTTGTCCCTGTTCATTAGAGCATACTCCAGGGTTATCGTTTTTTATAGACTTCTAAATTATTTAGGTCTAAGATCTGCGTCATAACTTTATGATTTATAATAACTCCCAGCAATTAGGGCACTAAGAATCAAAATGGTTTGGTGTTGAGGTCACCACTATGTATCAAGATTCTGCGACAAAGATAGTAGATTTTAATTAGAGATACAAGCCTAGTGCTATATTTCTATATTCCTAAGTTCCTGACAAAAATGAGTAGCGCCAAATGTTAAATATATTAAACATTTGACGCAAAAGAGGAGGATATAAACACCACAGCCCAAAAGTTTGGACTGTTATAATACAAATTTCAGAATAAACAACGCCGTAAGTATGTAGGTAGCAATAGACACCTTTTTATACTCACCAGAAAGCAGTTTAATGGCCACGTAAGATATTAGCCCCAAGGCAATACCATCCGCAATACTACAAGCAAACGCCATCATAGTGACGCAAAGAATAGACGGAACACTCTCAGAAACATCGTTGAAATTGATTTTTGCCACACCAGAGAGCATCATACAACCCACCAGAATAAGCACAGGAGCAGTAGCCGCACCCGGCATAGACAAAAACAGCGGAGAAAGGAAAAGAGACAACACAAAACAGCAAGCCACAGTAAACGAAGTAAGACCAGTTCTGCCGCCAGCAGCAATGCCCGATGTACTCTCTGTAAACGTAGTCACCGTGCTACTACCCATCATAGCACCAGCGGTAGTAGAAATAGCATCCACCATAAACGCCTTTTTTATCCAAGGCATTTTACCCGTCTTTTTATCCACCATATCAGCGTGTTGAGCTACACCAAGCAGAGTACCAATAGTGTCAAACATATCCACAAAAAGCAGAGTAAACATCACAATCCAAAAATCTATTGTGCCAAAGAAAGACACATCAAACTTAAACATAATAGGTTCAGGGTTTGGAGGCATTGAAAAGATGCCCTTATATTCAGTCACTCCAAGCGGAATACCAAGCAAAGTTGTAAGCACAATACCATAAAGCATAGCTCCAGGCACCTTTTTATACATAAGAGTAGCAGTAATAAGCATCCCAATACAGCAAAGCAGTGCAGGACCAGAAGTAATATCACCCAGCGCCACCATAGTAGCCTCGTTGCGCACCACAAGACTGCCATTTTGCATACCAAGAAACAAGATAAACAAACCAATACCTGCTCCAATTGCCACGTGAAGGCTACGCGGAATGCTATAAACAATCTTTTCACGAAGGTTTGTTAGAGTAAGTAAGATAAAAAGAATACCCTCCATAAGCACCGCAGTAAGTGCCATCTGCCACGAATATCCCATCGACACACAAATAGTGTATGCAAAAAATGCGTTCAAACCCATGCCCGGCGCAAGCGCAAACGGCAGCTTCGCATACAAAGCCATAAGCAAAGTGGCAAGCGCAGAAATAATCACCGTTACCGTAAAAACTGCTCCTTCGTTCATACCCGCAGCCGCCAAAATGGCCGGATTCACCGCTAAAATATACGCCATCGTAAAGAATGTGGTTATCCCTGCCATTACCTCTGTTTTCACCTTGTGCTCCTTTGAGTTAAACCCAAACACCCTTTCAAGAAAAGATTTCTTCTTCATAAAATATTCATTTTCAGAGTACAAAGATAGTAAAAATCTTACTTATAACTAATTTTATCCATCCATATAAAAAGACTGAAAAATATTTGCACATTTGTATCTTATTAGTTACATTTGCAAAAAAATATAGTCGTCTTATGAGAGAACTAATTTTATCTGATATATTTTATGATTATTACCAAGCATTACCAGAACGAGTAAAAGAGAAATTCGACTATGTAATGCAAATTCTTATCAGTCAACAAATAGTATCTACAAAATTTATTAAACACATTGAAAATACTAAACTGTACGAGATGAGAGTTTCGGTCTCTCATAATGAATATAGAACCTTAATTTTTTCGTTAGATAATGAAAATCTCAATAATGCATCTAAAATAGTTTTACTTAATGCATTTTTAAAGAAATCTACAAAAGATTATAAGAGTCAAATAAGAATAGCTGAAAACATTATAAAGGAGAATAATTATGAAGAACAATAGATTTCATTCAGCCAACGCTCTTCTAGATGCTAAATATGGTAAGGAAGGAACTGAAAAACGCGCAGATTTTAACGAAAAAGCAACAGCCTATTACTATGGGGTACTGTTACGCGATAAAAGAAAGGAACTTCATATTACACAAAATCAACTTGCAGAAAAATCTGGCACCACTAGAAGTTATATAGCTCGTATAGAAAAAGGAGAAACAGATATGCAAGTTTCAACCTTTGTGAAACTTCTAACGGCGTTAGGATTACAGATTAATATAGCCTCACTAGTTTAAAATAAATTAAGACCTATAAGTTTATAAAACAAAACGACCCGCAACGTTTGGGCATTGTTAAGAGGCCTGGCGGGTACTAGCACTGCAAAAGTACGTTAAAATTCTGAAACTACAAAACAAATTTGAAAATATTATCCCTTCCAAAGTTCTTCTTTAAGCCAATCTGCAGGGAATCCCATCGCAGAAATATCTATACAAGGATATTCTGCCAGAAGTTTACAGATTTTATTCTTTAAAGTGTTGTTTGGAGATATACAATCAAGAAACCATTTGATAATACAAATATCAAAATAAATACGAAGTTTATCAGTAGGTAGTTTTATCCATGGTTTTGTTATATGCTTCGGTTCCGTTGCGAGCATAGTGTTCTGTTTGTTCCAGATACGCGAATGATGACAGCAAGCATTACGAGTAAGTGTCACAATGGACATCCAAGATTCAAATGGTTTTACCAGCAAACCAAACTCATTTGCTATCTTCTTTTTAATACTGATTTCTTTAATATTATAGTATATACCTGTTAATACTCCCAATGGTAAGATTTCTGCCAATATCCAAGCAGGAGGATATGAGTTTGAATATTTTGTTTTAAAATGAATAATAAAATCTTCTTTAGAATGCTCAAGTTCTTTGTCAATTAATGAAATTGTCTTTGCAAATTTATCAGGATATATAAAATAATTACTATTTGTAATCCAATATGGGTCATTGAAATACTCACAAGCATTATTTACTATAGAACTCCTTACTGCAATTTCAATCTTTTCTATTTCATTGAATATAAGCAGACGAAGTTTCTTATCAAACTTGTATAAATTAAGAATACTCTGAAAACTAGTGTTAACTTTGAAAATGTGTTTATTTTTTGGGGAATCTAAATGAGGTAGCATATAAGCAGAAAGTCTATAATAACCTATATGACGAAGATAATTTTCTGCTCTGGTTTCATCGTTAATAACTAAACCACGACTTTGGAGTAGTCTAACCAAGTCTTTTGCTGTTTTATAAGGTTTGCTGTATGATGTTTTTTTTAGCATTGTCCACGAATTAAGACGTATATAAAGTAAAACGACCCGCGCATTTGGGCATTGTTAAGAGGCCTGGCGGGTTCTGGTGATGCAAAGATACAACAAGTTTTTGGATTACCAAAGAAAATAAAGTAAATTTTCAAAAAAATCAATTTTATATTAGACTATTGCAACCTTACACCATAATATATATTACGCACGCGCAAAATGGAACAACTTGCAACATTAATCTTATAAAAAATCTTAAATAAACTTATACAAAGCAGAGAAAAGTGTCGCACAGCGGCGGACTTTTCACGTTTAAATATGCAGATTATCAAAGTGTTGCGAAATTTAGATTTTTTTTATATATTAGCAAACTGAAACATCCCCTAAAGTGGGGATTGTATCTAATTGTTTGGTATGCAAATAGTTAGATGTTATTTTGACGTATTTTATTGAAAGGGAAAATTGTGCCTTTTATGGAATTATTGGGTCTTTTTGGGAGAGAAAATAGTGTAAACGAAATATTTAACATTATTTAACTTTGCACAAAAAAATGCACAACGCAACCAACGAACCTCTCAAAACCTGTTCCATTTTAACGGCCGTTTGACACAAATAAAATGGAACAACTAAAAAACAGCTCGAAACTAACGTATAAGCAACAAAAATAGAAAAACGTAACAAAACAAATTAAAACAACATACTTATGAAAAATTTTACAAACAATTTTAAACAA
>JAZQZD010000012.1:0-147438 GCA_045633865.1 Candidatus Enterocola sp. | reverse complement strand
TTTAGAGAAACGACTTGTTAATAAAATCACATCTTTTATAATGGAACTCGGTAGAGGTTTTAGTTTTATAGGAAATCAATACACCTTAACTTACAACAATAAAGAGTATAGGGTTGATTTATTGTTTTACAACCGTCAACTTCAGTCTATGGTTGCTATAGAACTAAAAATAGGTGAATTTAAACCTGAGTATGTAGGAAAAATGAACTTTTATTTATCACTTCTAGATAAATTGGAAAAGCTACCTAGTGAGAACCCTTCAATTGGAATTATATTATGTGCCAGCAAAGAACATCTAGAGGTAGAACTTGCTCTTCAAGATGTTAACAAACCTATTTCTGTTGCAGAATATAAATACTTATTTCCTAAAGAAAAATTACAAAATTTATTATTGGATGAATTATTGAAATAAGTGTTGTAGAAAAAAGATACCTAACTAATTTTAAGACGATTTTATTTGCATTGTGAGAGGTATGCATTATCTTTGCACGTCTTTTAATGACATCTTCTCTCTTATGCTATACATACTCATTGCATATATACTGCTTATTTTGGCTGTGGCTTTTTATAAAAGGCAGAGCGGAAATGATGTATTTTTCACTGCCGAGAGAAATTCGTCGTGGGCAATGGTGGCATTTGGTATGCTAGGGGCTTCGCTTTCGGGTATATCGTTTATTTCTGTGCCGGGAATGGCTCCGAGTAGTGGTTTCACCTATATGCAATTGGTGCTTGGGTTTTCGCTTGGGTATATTATTGTGGCAAAAGTGCTTCTGCCTCTGTACTACAAACTAAACTTAACCAATATTTACGAATACCTAAGCCTGCGCCACGGCAAACATAGTTATCGCACGGCATCAATGTTTTTTATACTGAGCCGAGGGCTTGGTTCTGCTGCCAGACTCTACGTAAGTGCGTTTCTTATTCATAGCTTTATTTTTGCTCCGCTTGGCATTTCTTTCCCTTTGGTTGCTATTTTAATGGTAGCATTTATCTTCCTCTACACATCTGTGGGTGGCATTCATACTTTGGTTAAAACGGATGTAATCCAAACTATTTTTTTGCTTGGAGCACTAATTATTTTACTCTTATTGTCTTACAATCAACCGGGAGAAAGTTTTTTACTCGGCGAAACATTAAGCCAACAATCTTTTATTGTTACAGACTGGGTAGCCAAAAACAACTTCGTAAAATACGTGCTTAGCGGTATGCTTATTACCGTGTGTATGACGGGGCTCGACCAAGATATGATGCAAAAAAATCTGACCTGCCGCACCTTACAGGAAGCGCAAAAGAACATGTATAGCTACGGTTTTATGTTCTTGCCTATCAATTTTGCTTTCTTATTGTTGGGACTGTATGTGAGTAACATTTTTATAGAAAATGGCATAACTATTCCTGCAGAAAACGATATGCTTTTGCCAGAGGCTGTAAAAATGGGCTTACTACCAGAGGCAGCAACATACATTTTTATAATAGGTATTATTTCGGCTTCGCTTTCTAGCGCCGACTCCACTTTTGTGTCGCTCACCACAACTATTTCTACTACTTTTTGCCCATCTGAGACAAAGAAGGACAAGGGCAAATATGAAAATTTCAGAAAACTAACGCATATTGCGGTGGGAGTATTTTTCTGCCTAATGCTAATGGTATTTTACTTTGTGGGAAACGACAATATGATAGACCTGCTTTTCCAATTGGCATCTTACACATACGGTCCACTTCTAGGTCTTTTTGCCCTATCGATGTTTACAAAAGTTGAAATTAACGATAAATTTTCTCCATTAATATGCACTATTTCGCCTATCATTTGCGTTATAATACAAGTGTTATCTGGCAATTCTTTAGGATATGAATTGTTATTATTAAATGGATTTATTACCTTTGTAGGATTAATGCTTATTAGACGAAAATGATAATTCAGAGTGCCAAATTTCTTATTAGTAGTCCTTCGGTGGCTAAATGCCCAGACAGTAAAGTGCCAGAATACGCATTTATTGGGCGTTCAAACGTGGGCAAATCTTCTTTAATAAACTGTATCACAGGTGTAAAGGGGCTTGCAATGACTAGTTCTAAACCTGGTAAAACTCTGCTTATCAACTACTTCAATATAAACGATTCGTGGCATTTGGTAGACCTTCCGGGTTACGGTTTTGCTCTTGCAGGGAAGAAAACTCGTGAGCGTCTAGAGGATATGATTTATGGTTATGTAAATCGTCGTGAGCAACTTACATGTCTTTTTGTGTTGATTGACTGCCGCCACAAGGCTCAAAAAATAGACTTAGAATTTATCAATTACTTGGGTGAAAACGGAGTGCCTTTTGCTCTTATTTTTACAAAAGCCGATAAACTTTCTAAAAACGCCCTTAAAATTCAGGTAGAAAATTATAAAAACACCCTGTTGGAAACTTGGGAAGAACTTCCTCCTATATTCGTAACCTCATCGGAAACAGGCAAAGGGAAAGAGGAAATCTTAACATATATCGAAGGAATAAATGAAGAAATTAAAAATTCCTAATTCCTAATTCCTAATTCCTAATTATTTTTATTATCTTTGCTTTTCAGAACAATTATTAACTCTAAATAAAAATACTATGTTAGAAGCACAAAAAAAGATGAAGACATGGTTCTATGCTCTTCTTTCGCTTCCAGCAACAGCTATGGGTTTTGGACTTTCAGTTCAAATTTCTGCGTTAAGCTGGATTTTGTCAACCAAGTATGGTCTTGACATTCACGAGATTGGTATTGTATGGGCAGCTGGTCCTATCGCTGGTATCATTGCTCAACCTATCGTAGGTGCAGTATCAGACAAATTATGGTTTATGGGTGGACGTCGTCGTCCTTGGGTTATCCTTGGTGGTATCCTTACAGGTTTAATGTTGCTTGCCCTTCCAAACCTTGAAATTGTACAACGAGTATTCGGTATGGGTGGTGCAGAAGGTCTTCTTGCTATCGCTGTAGCAGTAGCTCTTACTCTTGACCTTGCTATCAACGTAAGTTTCAACCCTACTCGTTCTCTAGTAGCAGACTGTACAAGCAAAGAACAACGTAGTACAGGTTTCACATGGATGCAAACCGTTTCTGGTACATTTGGTGTGCTTGCTTATCTTATCGCTGTTATTTGGGGTAATGAACTACTTATTTATGTTGGTGCTGGACTTGCAGTGCTATTTACTGTGCTTCCTATCTTCTTCATTGAAGAACCTCGCGAACTAGCAGCTGAAGAAGAAGGTGCTGTTAAGCAAGAAAAAACTTCTGTTAAAGATATGATTGAAACCATTCTTCCACTTTCTGGTTTCCTTATCTATGGTATCTATGTAATTTGTGGCAAATTGATGGGTGTACAAGTTGCAGGCGACATCTTTGGTCTAGACTACGTAGAAGTAGCTTGTGTAGTTATTGAACTTTTAGCTATCGCAGCAGTACTACTAAATCTTACTCGCAGCACAGAAGACAACAACCAATTCCAAAAAATTCTTCTTGCTCACTCATTCACATGGTGGGGCGTACAAACAATGAACATTTACATGTTCTTCTATGTATCAACCAAAATCGCTGGTCTTCCAGAATCTGAATTTGCAGACATCAACTCATGGGCATTCCTTGTACGTGACTTAATTGGTGCTGTTCTACCAGTGCTTGTTCTTAACGTTATCGCAAACAAAGCTGGTATGTCTAAGACTCACACAGGTTCTATCCTACTTATGGCATTAGGTTATGGTTTAATCTATTTCTTTGGTTCAAATATCATCGTATTCTTCGCTTCATTATGTATCGTAGGTATTGGTTGGGCATCTCTTGTATCTCTTCCATTCGCTATCATGAGTGAACGCGTCGACCAAAGCAAAATGGGTCTATACATGGGTATTTTCAACCTATCAGTAGTACTTCCACAACTTGTTGCATCATTCAAAATGGGTGAAGTAGTAAACGCAGCAGAAGACAAATCTATCATCTTCGCTATCTGTGCTATCTGCCTACTTATCTCTGGTATCCTTTGGACATCAGTAAAAGATAAAAAATAATAGTTTATTCACATAAACACATAAAGAGATAATTCTGTTATCACGATAATGGAATTATCTCTTTTTTTATTACCTTTGTAACGCCCTTGACCTCAACAAGGAACAGCTCTTGAGGTTGTGTTTGTGAATGTAAGATTAATACCACAAACAGCAACTTTTGTGTTAATTAACTGAACTATAAATCTTAATTCTTAGTAATTATGAAAAATCAAAATTTAGATCAAAATCAAATCATTCTTTATTCTCCTAATGAAAGTATTAGTTTAGAAGTACTCTTGGAAAATGATACTGTGTGGTTAACCCAGGAACAAATTGCTATCCTTTTTGGAGTGAAGCGACCTGCAATAACAAAACATATTAGAAACATATTTGAAACACTAGAGTTAGAAGAAGATTCAGTATGTTCCATTTTGGAACGAACTGCTTCCGATGGGAAAACATATATGACACAGTTTTATAATCTTGACATGATTTTGTCTGTAGGTTATCGTGTTAATAGTAAGAACGCTGTACTCTTTAGAAGATGGGCATCTTCTGTTTTAAAAGATTATTTATTAAGGGGTTATTCTTTAAATAATCGTTTGTCAAATATAGAAGCACAATTGGAAGAACATTCTTCAATTTTGTCTAGTCATCAGAAAAAAATAGATTTCTTTGTCCGTACTTCATTACCACCTGTAGAAGGAGTCTTTCATAACAATCAAGTTTTTGATGCTCATATTTTGATGTCAGATTTGGTAAAACAAGCAAAAATTCGCATTGTCATTATAGATAATTATGTTGATGATTCTGTTTTAACATTACTATCAAAACGTAAAACAGGTTTGATAGCAGAAATTTACACTTACAAAAAGAGTGAACAATTTACTCTTGATTTAGATAAACACAATCTTCAATATCCATCAGTAACAGTGCATGTGAACAAAACATGTCACGACAGATTTATGATTATAGATGATAAAGTTTATCACATCGGCGCTTCCATAAAAGACCTTGGTCAGAAGCTCTGTGCAGTAACATTGTTAAACTCAATAACAGCAGAAGATATATTAAATAAGTTAAAGTGATATAACTAAATATTTAATTTAGATTTTAATTACATTTCAAATAAAATAATTACATTTGCAATATCTAACAAAAAAATAACAATATAAGAAACAGACAGAAATTTAGAACTTTAAAATAGAAATATTATTTGAGAAGCGTTATGCTCTTCTTTAGATGAAAACCTGAGAAATTTTCAAAATAAGCAAGAATGGCATAGTGGTTTTTCACGTATATGCGTGGACTGCTATATCTACATCTGCTTATTAGGTTTTCTCAGGACCTTCATCTAAGACGTGGCATAGTAATCCACGTTTTTTTTATGCCTATACTTAGAGGAATTATCAACCAACAAATATAATTTATTATGAAAAAAAACTACTTATTTTTATTTCTGTTAGTAATATCTTTACTCGGCATGATGGTGTCGTGTGAAGGTATAGAACCTGATGATCCAAACAATAATAAAGTACCAACTTCTTTTGATAGAACCTATGATGAAAGTGGTTTGTACTTAGGAATTATTGGATTTAATGATGTTACAAGAGAAAAAGAAATCGATTTATTAAATAATTCTACGTTTGATCAATGTAAGGAATTTATAGATGATTTTGTAACAGAAAAGGCTACCCTTTTGTACTATGCAGAAGAAAGAGCATTAAATAATTTAGTGAAATCAAAATTCCCTGACGATTTAACCTCTGTATCTATAGTTACCTTTACTGATGGTTTAGACCAAGGGTCTATAAATTTGAGGAAAGAAGATTTTCCAACAAGTGCTGATTTTTTAGGTTCACTAGAAAATAGAATAAAATCTGATATGGTAATTGGAGTGGCAAACAATCCTCAATCAATTAATGCATATACAATTGGTTTACGTGGTAATGATATTAGAAATGAGGTTGAACAGCAAAGATTTAGAGATAATTTAGAAAAATTATCTAGTAGCGAAGAAAATATGTACGAAGCCTCTAATATGGAAGACGTAAATAAGAAGTTTAAAGAAATTGCCAAATCTCTATATAATTCATTTAATGTTCACAGCATTGAATTTAAAATATCTTCCAATTGGGAAGAAGGTTTAACATTTAGATTTACTTTTGATGAACTAATCAACAATTCAGCAGAGAGTTCAACATGTTATTTAGAATGTACCATACAAGGTGACGGTGTTACTAATATAAAAACACAAGGTTGTGTGTATAATGGTGAGACTTTTATTGAGGCTAACTCTTTAGGTGTCTATAATTACATCAAATTCATTAATATAACAGATACTGAAGGTAAGGCTTTAGATGTTTCTAAGGTTCAACAATATACAGCCAATCCAGATAATACTTGGCAAATTACTTCAGAATTTTCTAATGAGAAAGACGTTAAACCAGAAGTTGAGCAAAAAACAGCAGTTGTAATGTTAGTATTAGACTGTTCTAGTTCATTGGGAGATGACTTCCCTAAAATGCAAGAAGCAGCAAAAGACTTTATTTCATTGCTATTAAATGCTAGTGAGCAAAAAAGCACTATTACATTTAATGCTAATGGTGGTAATGGTTATATGTCAGAACTAATATTTGAAAAAGATGAAACTAAAAGTTTGTTCAATAATACATTTGATCGCGAAGGTTATGTATTTGTAGGATGGAATACAAAAGCAGATGGTTCAGGCGATAATTATTCTGATGGACAAAATATTCAACCAACAGAAGACTTAACCTTATATGCTCAATGGGAGAAAATCCAATATTTTACAATTTCGTTTGATGCAAACGGCGGCACAGGTAGTATGCAGTCTATAAAAGTAGTAAAGGGTTCAAAGGCTACACTTTTAGATAATGAATTTACACGTACTGATTTCAATTTTAAAGGCTGGAATACAAAAGCAGATGGAAGCGGAGCTTCATACTCAAATAAGCAAAGTTTCGCTTTAAATAGTGATATTATACTTTATGCTCAGTGGGAAAAAGTAGAATATGCTACTATTACTTTTAATGCTAATGGAGGTAGTGGTAGTATGCAGTCTATAAGTGTAGTAAAAGGTTCTAGTACAACTCTTCCTGATGCTACATTTACACGTAGTGGTTACAATTTTAAAGGCTGGAATACAAAGGCTGATGGTAGTGGATTTGCTTATCAAAATAAACAAAGCATAGCTTCACACAATAATTTAACCCTTTATGCACAGTGGGAAGAGACTGTTGAATACATTACGATTACTTTTATTGCCAATGGAGGTAGTGGTAGTATGCAATCTGTACGTGTTGCAAAAGGCTCTAGTACAACTCTTCCTGATGTTACATTTACACGTAGTGGTTACAATTTTAAAGGTTGGAATACAAAGGCTGATGGTAGTGGATTTGCTTATCAAAATAAACAAAGCATAGCTTCATACAATAATTTAACCCTTTATGCACAGTGGGAGAATCCATTTACTGGCATGGCTAATGGTCATGTATGGGTAGATTTAGGTCTTCCTAGTGGCACTAAATGGGCAACTACTAACGTAGGTGCAAGTACTCCAGAAGGTTATGGAAATTATTATGCTTGGGGTGAAACTTCAACAAAGTCTAGTTATAGTACTTCAAATTACAACTATTCAAATAATCCTACAACACTTCCTTTAGAAAGAGATGCTGCATACGTAAATTGGGGTAGTTCTTGGCGTATGCCAACTAAAGCAGAACAAGACGAACTTCGTACAGAATGTACTTGGACATGGACTACTCAAAATGGTGTAAATGGTTACACCGTAACTTCCAAAACAAATGGTAATAGTATTTTCTTGCCTGCAGCAGGCTATCGCGATGGTTCGAGTTTGAACGTTGTGGGTTACGGCGGCCACTACTGGAGTAGTTCTATTGATACCAGTGTCTCGAACGACGCATATGTACTTTACTTCTATTCTAACAACGATATCGGTTGGTACAGATTCCGCTACTATGGTCTATCTATCCGTGCAGTGCTGCGTTAGAATTTAATTAAAAAAATACTAGATTTACCGCACTTCAAGATTATTTGAGGTGCGGTTTTGTATTCGTATAGATTTTTATTATTTTTGCGACACCTTGACCTCAACAAGGTACAGCTCTTGATGTTACATTATGTACCATAGAATTGAAGAACGCAAACTGAAACTTCAATTCTAATTATTATTAATAATCTTAATTTTTAGTCTTTATGGAAAAATTAGATTCATTTATTTTATTAGATTTTTATGTGTGTTTTGTTATATTACGCTTACATAAAGTAAAAATACTTTGAGAAAACTCAAAAAACTCCTAAATCTGAAATTGATAAAGCTATACGTTTAAAAGAAGAATATTATGAACAAAAAGGCTGAAATATACGATATTAGTGCTGAACTTACCAAGGAATTTGGTGCAGTGGGCACAGCAAAGAGAGCAGAAGCTATAGAACAAGCTTGGGAAGAATATAATGCTCAAATATTGTTAGATGCACGTAAAAAAGCGCATCTAACACAAGCAGAAGTTGCTGCTCGCATTGGTGCTGACAAAAGTTATATATCACGTGTAGAACGTGGGTTAACCGTACCAACAGTTGCTACTCTCTATAAAATAGTGGCAGCAATGGGTTTTGCAGTTGTATTAAGACCTATTTAAATAATATTTTTAGCAGCCTTTTTATTCAGTTCCTACCTCATGAGCAGCAAGCTCAAAGATGTGGTTTACGCTGTCGGGGATTTCTTCTTTGTAGTGGGTGACGAAGATAATGCTCTTGTCTGCTTGTGCGGCAAAGGTGGAAATCATCTTTAGGCAACGCTTTTTGTTTGCTACGTCCATGCCGTGAAATGGTTCGTCTAGGATAAGAAGTTGTGGATTTTTCACAATGGCACGAGCAAAAAGAAGCATACGTTGCTCACCTGCAGATACACGCAAAAATGGTTTATCTGCCAAATGATCAATACCTAGTTCTTTCATAAGCAGCAGAGCACTAGCGGCTTGCTCTTCGGTACATTTTCTATACAGACCTACACTATCAAAGAAACCTGATTGCACTACCTTTAGGCAAGGTACATTTTCACGATAGTAAAGGTGCATTTCAGACGAAGTGTAACCAATACGTTTTTTGATATCCCAAATACTTTCACCCGAACCACGTTTACGGTCGAAAAGCCAAATTGGAAGTGAATAACCTTGCGGATTGTCGGCAAAAATATAACTTAGAAGAGTAGATTTTCCAGAACCATTAGGTCCAAGAAGCGCCCATTTTTCACCTCGTTTTATTTGCCAATTTATATCTCCTTGGAAAACAATGCCATCGTACACTATGCTCACATGCTTCATTTCCACAGTATTGGCATAATCTTCACTTCCCAAATCTGAAGGTTCAAATTTATATTCGCCAGAAAGAGAGACTTCTTCTATCTGTTCTACTTTATAATCGCTTAACGGACCTGCATAAACTGGCGCACACGCCTGTAAATGAAGTAGATGTGTGCTACAAGCTGGAATATCACGAGCATCTGCCACAATGAAAAGCATTTGAATACCTTGCTCTTTTAGGTAAACAAACACCTCTTCCATATCTTGGCGAGTTTCCACATCAAGTCCAATAAATGGATTGTCGAAAATAAGCATTCGTGGTTTTTCTAGCAGAGATTTTGCGATAATAAGTCTGCGAAGTTGACCACTAGACAAAGTAATGAGCCTGTGAGAAAGCAATTCACGCAATCTAAACAAATCTATAAGTTTTTCAACCCATTCTTCTTTTCCCTCGCATTGCATTAGCTCTCCTACTGTTGGGTACCACTCCACTTCATACACATTGAATCTTTGTTGATAATAGGCATCTCTAAAATCAGAAAACGAATAAGCAGACTGAAAGTGTATGGTTTTTATAAACTGACGTGGATAGATAAACTCCGTAGTTTTTTGTCTTTCTTCTTCTAAAAAAGGATATTCAATATTGCCACTAGACACCCCATATCTACCGCAAATAATCTCTGTAAGCAGAGTTTTTCCACTTCCATTTGGGCCATAAAAAGTCCACACATCGCCTTTGTTTATAGTAAAAGAGATTGGTGTTGGAAACTTCACGTCTGGAATGCGTGGTACAATGTTTGATACTTTAATAAAAGAATTCATAATTATAATTATTAAAAAAGTTTGGAACTCGTAAGTCCCAAACTTTTTGTTATTTGATTTTATCTCCCATAAAATTGATTTTAGAGGAGCTAGTTCTAGGCGTGTGAAGCGTGAGCAACCGGAGTTTAGTAACCTAAATGAGGATTGCGAACGCGAGCAACAACGTGGAAATAGCCCTATAAAATCGATTTTATTTTACTTCCCAAGCAAGTGCTGATGCACCTAAAATAGCTGCGTCTGACTCATTAAGTTGAGAGAACATCACTTCAATTTTACCGCGCCATTGAGGCATTACGTTTTCGTTTAGGGCTTTTACAACAGGTTTCATGATTAGGTCACCTGCTTTTGTAAGACCACCAAACATGATGATAGCTTCAGGAGAACTGAATGCAACGAAGTCTGCCATAGCTTCACCTAGCATAGTACCTGTGAAATCAAAAATATCTATTGCTAGTTCGTCACCTTGTTGCGCAGCTTCAAATACGTCTTTTGAAGTAATGCTTTCTGCAGGAATGTTACGAAGAACACTTTTTTTGTCGGTAGTTTCTAGAAGTTCACGAGCTGTACGTGCCACACCTGTAGCAGAAGCGTATGCTTCTAAGCAACCAGTTTTACCACAACCACAAAGACGTCCATTTTTTCTTACCATAGTAACGTGGCCAAGTTCGCCAGCGAAACCATCGTGACCGTAAAGTACGTAACCGCCAACAACTATACCACTACCTACACCTGTACCAAGGGTAATAGTAATAAAGTTTTTCATGCCACGGGCAGCACCGTATGTCATTTCACCTACTGCAGCAGCGTTAGCATCGTTTGTTAAACGAACAGGAAGACCTATGCGTTCAGACATTAAATCTGCAAAAGGAATCACTTTCATACCACCGAAAGTAAGGTTTACTGCATTTTCGATAGTACCTGTATAATAATTTGCATTTGGAGCACCGATACCTATACCACGAATTTTAGACATTGGAACATTAGCTTTTTCAGCCAATTTTTCCACTGCTGAGCATAAATTATCAATAAATTCCACATGAGAATTGGTATCATTACTTTTGATTGCTGTTTGAGAAAGCACTGTACCACGTGTGTCAACGATACCGATTTTAGCTGATTGACCGCCTATGTCAATCCCTACTACATAAGGTCTGTCCATAATATTTTTGTTTGATGTTAAGATTATAATAAATTCAATAAGGCAAAGATAACAATCATTTTTTAAAAACTTAAATTCCAAGCCCAAAAATTTCTATTTTAGAATATAAAATTGTATTTTTGCGGACTTAATAAACATAAGATTATGAATATCTCTTATAATTGGCTTAAAAATTACCTAAATTTCGACTTATCTGCAGAAGATACAGCAAAGAAACTAACATCTCTAGGTCTAGAAGTTGGTACAGTTGAAGAAATTCAAACCATCAAAGGTGGTTTAGAAGGTTTAGTTACTGCTAAAGTGGTAGAATGTGAAGACCACCCAAACTCAGACCATTTACACATTACTAAAGTTGATGCAGGAAATGGAGAATTAATTCAAGTGGTGTGTGGTGCTGCAAATTGCCGTGCTGGTCTTACTACAATTCTTGCTACTGTGGGCACTACCCTATATTCTGGCGACGAAAGTTTTAGCATCAAGAAATCTAAAATCAGAGGCGTAGAATCATTTGGTATGCTTTGCGCAGAAGATGAAATTGGTATCGGCACAAGCCACGAAGGTATTATTGAACTTCCAGAAGGCACCGCACTAGGTGTGCCAGCAAAACAATATTATAATATAGAAGACGACTACCTAATAGAAGTGGATATTACTCCAAACCGTAGTGACGCAATCTCACACCTTGGTGTGGCTCGCGACCTCGCAGCAGGTTTAAATCTACCTCTAAATCGTCCTTCAGTAGATGGTTTCAACGTAGAAAACAACGATTATGTTGTGGACGTTACTGTTGAAAACTCAGACGCTTGTCCTCGTTATAGTGGCGTTACTATAAACAATGTAAAAGTAACAGATTCTCCAGATTGGCTTAAAAACAAACTTTTAGCTATCGGTCTTCGCCCTATCAACAATGTGGTGGACGTAACAAACTTTGTTCTTCACGAACTTGGTCAACCTCTTCACGCATTCGACGGCGACAAGATTAAAGACAATAAAATTATTGTAAAAACTTTAGCAGAAGGAACTAAATTTACCACTCTAGATGGCGTAGAACGTTCACTTGGCGAAAACGACCTAATGATTTGCAACGCAGAAGAAGGTATGTGTATTGCAGGTGTATTTGGTGGTTTAGACTCTGGTGTTACAGAAAGCACTACTAAAGTATTCATCGAAAGTGCATACTTCAACCCAGTGAGCATTAGAAAAACTGCTCGCCGCCATGGCTTAAATACAGATGCTTCTTTCCGTTACGAACGTGGTTGCGACCCAAATATCACTGTTTATGCACTTAAACGTGCAGCAACCCTTATCCAAGAAGTTGCAGGTGGTCAAATTTCATCAAATATTATAGATATTTACCCAAATCCAATTGAAGATTTCAAAGTAAGTGTTACCTATAATAAAATAAACTCACTTATCGGTGCTGAAATTTCTAAAGAAACTGTTAAACAAATCCTTTCAGGACTAGAAATTAAGATAGAAAGTGAAACAGAAGAAGAACTAAATCTTCTTGTTCCACCATACAGAGCAGACGTTAAACGCGACGTGGACGTAATTGAAGACATCCTTCGTGTTTACGGTTACAACAATGTAAACCCAGGAGTTTCACTTCAATCTGCTATCAGCTATTCTAAACAACCAGACTCAACAAAACTTCAAAACAAAGTTTCTGATTTCCTTTCTGGTGCTGGATTTAATGAAATCTTAAATAACTCATTAACAAAGGTTTCATATTACAACGACTTGAAATCTTATCCTGTAGAAAACGCTGTAAAAATAATGAACCCACTTGGTACAGATTTAAGTGTAATGCGTCAAACACTTCTTTTCGGAGGTCTTGAAAGCATTTCTAGAAACTTAAATCACCGTCAAAACCGTATTTGCATGTACGAGTTTGGCGAATGCTACCACTACAATAGCGAAAACAAAAAAGAAGACAACGTGCTTTCTGCATACTCAGAAGAACTTCACCTAGGTATGTGGCTTGCAGGCAACCACACAAATGCAACTTGGGCAGATAAAGAACGCAAATTCTCTTTCTTCGACCTTAAAGCATACGTGGTTTCTTCTCTTACTCGCATTGGCATTAAAGCAGAATCTTGCGTTTCTTCTAAAAACGAAGAAGACATCTTCAGCCAAGGCATCAACATTTGCACAAGAGGTGGAAAATGCCTAGTAAGCATGGGTATAGTAAGCAAAAAATTACTTAAAGCATTCGACATCAATACCGATGTATTCTTTGCTGATTTCAACTGGAAACTTATCCTTAAACAACTTAAAAACAGCAAAGTAACATACAGAGAAATTCCTAAATTCCCAGAAGTAAAACGCGACCTTGCTCTACTTTTAGACAAAAACGTAAACTTCGAGGAAGTAGAAAAAATAGCTTACGAAACAGAACGTAAACTCCTTAAAAATGTAGTTTTATTCGACGTTTACGAAGGTAAAAACCTAGAAGAAGGCAAAAAATCTTACGCTATCAACTTCACCCTTCAAGACGCAGAAAAAACTCTTCAAGACAAACAAATAGACAAGGTAATGCAAAACCTTATCAAGGCATACGAAACAAAGCTTAACGCGAAAATTCGCTAGAGCTAATTTTAAATAAAATTAACTCTATAAAAAATAAAACACCCGAGGGTGACAAATCCAAAAACAGCAACAAACTTAACTAAAAAATAATATGGGAAGAGCATTTGAATATCGCAAAGCGACCAAAATGAAACGCTGGGGAAACATGGCCCGCGTTTTCACCAAAATTGGCAAACAAATTACTATAGCTGTACGTGAATCTGGTAGTGATCCAAACGGCAACCCACGTCTTAGAATGCTTATGCAACAAGCTAAGAAAGAAAACATGCCTAAGGAAAACGTAGAACGCGCTATCAAAAAAGCATTATCAAAAGACGAAGCAGATTACAAGGAATTAAACTATGAAGGATACGGTCCTCACGGCATCGCTATCTTCGTAGAAACTGCTACCGACAACCACAACCGTACAGTATCAAACATCCGTAGCTACTTTACAAAACATGGTGGTTCTCTAGGCACATCTGGCTGCCTTCAATTCCTTTTCGACCACAAATGTGTGTTCTCTATCGTACCAAAAGAAGGTATGGAACTTGAAGAACTAGAACTAGAACTTATCGACTTCGGTGTAGAAGAGCTAGACAAAGACGACGAAGGCAACATCGTATTCTACGGTGACTTCCAATCTTATTCAGCTATTCAAAAATATTTAGAAGACAACAACTTCGACATCAACAGTGCTGAGTTTGAACGTATTCCAAACGACTACAAAACTCTTACTGAAGAGCAAAAAGCTTCTGTTCAAAAACTTCTAGATAAGATTGAAGAAGACGAAGACGTACAAAACGTATATCACAATATGGCTGAGTAATTTATACTCGCTGTAGGAAATGACAATAAGCAGCAGCAACGGCGTCGGTTGCATCAAGTTTTTTAGGAAGTTCTTCCTTTGAAATACAAAGCAATCGGCGAACCAAGTCTGCCACCTGTTCTTTAGAGGCTCCACCATTGCCGGTGAGAGCCATCTTTATTTTTAGAGGGCTATATTCATATACTTTAAGTCCTGCTTGCATACATGCGGCGATTGCCACACCCTGAGCACGACCAAGTTTTAGCATCGACTGCACATTTTTACCGTAGAAAGGTGCTTCGATAGAAAGTATTTCAGGGTCAAATTCGTTGATAATCTCTGTAACACGAGTGAAAATCTTGTTGAGTTTGTCGTAGTGAGTTTCGCAATCTTTAAAGTCGATTACACCCATTGTAAGCAGAGTAGCTTTGTTCCCCACTGTCTTTATCACCCCATATCCCATCACGGTAGTTCCAGGGTCAACTCCTAAAATCACTTGTTCTCTGCGTTGCAGATTTCTCATACTTATCACACTCATATACAAGACATTATCTTAAACGAGCATCAGCTCCCCACATTAGTTTTTCGCGAAGTGTATTGAAGTATGTATGGTTCAATCTTTTAGCCACCTTCACAGAATAAGGTGCTTTTTCTATGCTTAAACGAACACTGTTTGTGCATAGTGAAGAACGACCATCTAGCGACACCAAGAAATGATTTGTACGGCTTTCAACCTCTAGTTCAATTTTCCAATTATCTGGAATAATTACTGGACGTAAGTTTAAACTATGAGGAGCCACAGGCGATAGCATAAAAGACTTATTTTCTGGCATCATAATAGACGCACCTACACTAAGCGCATACGCCGTACTACCTGTTGGAGTAGAGATTAAAAGACCATCGGCTCTGTATGTACAAAGATACTCTCCATTGATAATCGTGTGCACACGAATCATAGAAGAAGAGTCCTGTTTAAGCACCGCTATCTCATTGAGTGCCACAGAATTAAGCTCATTATCACTTCTTTTCAAAGAAAGCACAGAACGCTCTTCAATTGTGAAACCAGAAGAGAAAATTTCATTTATCGCAGGAGTAATTTCGTCGCCTGGCACATCTACCAAGAAGCCCAAATTGCCTAGGTTTATACCCAAAATTGGAATACTCGCCTCGCCAACTTTATAAGCTGTTCTTAAAAATGTTCCATCACCGCCCAAACTAAGAGCTAAATCAACAGAAGCATAATCTTCTTTTTTAAGTAAAGAAAATTCAGGTAAATCATTTATAGAATTTCCTATTACAAAGCCATTAACCTCTGCATCTAAAAAAATCTCAACAGACTTCTCGTTAAGAACTGCAAATAATTCTCTTAGTGCTTTTTCGAAACCATGTTTACGAACACTACCAAAAATGGCTACTTTCTTTATTTGTGCAAAACTTTCTAACATTTATTAATAGAAAAAAGGTAATAATTTTGTATCTTTGCTCGTTGATATACTAGAGTAAGATACTGCAAAGTAAACTATTTTTTACGAAAATGACAAAATTAAGTGTAAATATAAATAAAATAGCTACTATTCGTAATGCCAGAGGAGGCAATACTCCTAATCTTTTACAAGTAGCTTTAGACTGTGAAAAGTTTGGTGCTCAAGGTATTACAGTTCATCCTCGCCCAGACGAAAGACATATTAGATACGCAGACGTTCGTGAGTTAAAACCTCTGCTTACAACTGAATTTAACATTGAAGGTTACCCTTGCAAGTCTTTTATCGACCTTGTTACTGTGGTAAAACCTGCTCAAGTAACCCTTGTACCAGACCCACCAGAAGCATTAACTTCAAATGCAGGTTGGGACACTATCAAAAACAAAGATTTTCTTATTGAAGTAGTTTCTGAATTTAAGAAACACGGCATTCGTACTTCTATTTTCACAGACACTCGCAAAGAAATCATTGCAGAAGCCGCAAAAATTGGCACTGATAGAATCGAGCTTTACACCGAACCATACGCTGCAAACTACGCTAAAGGCAGAGAAGAAGCGGTTGCACCTTTTGCAGAAGCTGCACTTTTCGCTTCTGAATGTGGACTAGATGTAAACGCAGGTCACGACCTAAGCCTAGAAAACCTAAATTATTTCTTTGAGAAAGTACAACCACTTAGCGAAGTATCTATTGGTCATGCCCTTATCTCAGATGCACTTTACTTAGGCCTAGAAGAAACGATAAAGAGATACCTACTTCAGTTACAAAAATAAAACTAAAAACATAACAATGAACCTATTACAAATTACAGACGTAGCACTTACAACCGCTATTGACAGCACAGCAATGGCTACTGCAGAAGTAGCAGAAATGAATTATTGGGAAATGGCCAAAAAAGGTGGTCCATGGATTATGATTCCACTTTTAATCCTTTCTATTATAGCCGTTTATATCTTTATTGAAAGATATGTTGCCATAAAAAAAGCGTCTAAAGAAGACAAAACATTCATGGATAGAATCAAAGATTATATCATTGACGGAAACCTTGATTCTGCCACAAAACTTTGCCAACAAATGAACAACCCAATGGCACGCATGGTAGAAAAAGGTATTTCTCGTTTAGGCAAACCAATGAACGACGTACTTGTTGCTATCGAAAATGTTGGTAACATTGAAGCTAATAAACTAGAAAAAGGCTTTAATATGTTAGCAACTATTTCTGGTGGTGCGCCTATGCTTGGTTTCTTAGGTACTGTTATTGGTATGGTCCAAGCATTCTACGATATGGCAAATGCAGGAAGCAATGTTGATATTACAGTACTTTCTAATGGTATTTATACAGCGATGGTAACCACAGTAGCTGGTCTTGTGGTTGGTATCATTGCATTCTTTGCATACAACTTCCTAGTTTCAATGTTGGATTCTGTTGTACAAAAAATGGAAACCCGTACTATGGAATTTATGGACCTTCTTAATGAACCTATAAAATAATTTTATGGCATTAAAGAAAAGAAATAAGGCAAGTGCTAGTTTCAGTATGTCTTCTATGACAGACTTAGTGTTTCTACTATTAATCTTCTTTATGATTACATCAACAGTAGTAACACCTAGTGCTATCAAACTACTTTTACCACAAAGTAGTTCACAAGCTACAGCGAAACCACTTACTAGAGTATACATAGACGAGCATATCAATTTCTATGTAGCCGAGGGCAAAAAACAAGAACGTCAAGTGGCATTTGAAGACATTGAACCATTTCTACAATCTGTTGTTTTAGCGGAGCCAGAAATGTATATAGCACTTTATGCCGATGAAAGTGTTCCTTACAGAGAAATTGTAAAGGTATTAAACATAGCAAACAAGAATAAATTCAAATTGGTCATAGCCACTCGTCCTGTTCGTGAATAAAAGATGAAGAACAAGAAAAAAGATAACGATAGTAAAATAGCAGGTACCATTGGAACCATAGTGGTACACGCATTGCTTCTGCTTTTGCTTATATTCACTGGCATTATTCCTAATATTCCAGAAACAGAAGAAGGCCTTACTGTGAATTACGGCACCGATATGAACATTGGCGATGGGCTTTATGAACCTGCTCCGCAGAGTGCTATTGAAGACCAATTGGTAGAACAGCCAAAGGTAGAACCAGTTCAACCTGTAAGTCCACCACCTGCTCCTGCCGAACCAGATATAGTAGAAGAAGAGCTTGAAACTCAAGATATTGAAGAATCTCTTGAAATAAAGAAAGCTAAGGAAGAAGCAGAAAAGAAACGTAAAGAAGAGGAAAAACGCAAAGCTGAAGAAAAACGCAAGGCTGAAGAAGAAGCCAAACGCATAGCGGAAGAAAAACGTAAAGCTGAAGAGAAAAAGAAAGCCGAAGAAGCTAAAAAGCAACAAATTGCCAATGCTCTTAAAGGTGCTTTCTCTACCTCTGGTCAAAGTTCTAACACCTCATCTACTGGTCAAGGCAATACAGGTATTGCAGGCAATAAAGGAGACCTTTCTGGAAGTGCGAATTCAAATTCGTATGAAGGTGGAGGTAATGGCAATGGACACTCTTATAGTTTAGGCGGTCGTTCCATTTTAGGTGGCTTACCTACTCCACAATACAATCGAAACGAAGAAGGTGTAATCGTGGTGAGCATAGAAGTAAACCCAGCAGGTACTGTAGTTTCTGCCAAGGCAGGTGCATTAGGCACCACAATTATAGATGCTTCACTTAGAAAAGAAGCCGAAAGAGCGGCAATGAAAGCTAAGTTCAACGCCATAGGTGGCACCACCCTTCAGTCTGGAACCATAACATATAGATACAAATTAAATTAATATATATGAGTAATCAACGTTACATGATGCGCGGTGTTTCTGCATCAAAAGAAGATGTACATAACGCCATTAAAAATATTGATAAAGGTCTTTACCCAAAGGCATTCTGTAAAATAATCCCTGATATTCTAGGCGGAGACCCAGAATATTGTAACATTATGCACGCAGATGGTGCAGGTACAAAATCTTCACTAGCATATCTTTACTGGAAGGAAACTGGTGATATTTCTGTATGGAAAGGCATTGCGCAAGACGCATTAATCATGAATATAGACGACCTTCTTTGTGTAGGTGCTGTGGACAACATCCTAGTATCTTCTACCATTGGTCGTAACAAACTTTTAGTTCCAGGTGAAGTGATTTCAGCTATCATCAATGGTACAGACGAACTTCTAGAAGAACTTCGTGAAATGGGTGTTGGCGTTTACGCTACTGGTGGTGAAACCGCAGACGTAGGCGACCTTGTACGTACTATTATCGTGGATAGCACCGTTACTTGCCGCATGAAACGTAGCGACGTTATCAACAATGCAAATATTGCTCCTGGAGATGTGATTGTAGGTCTTGCTTCTTACGGACAAGCTACTTACGAAAAATCATACAACGGCGGTATGGGTAGCAACGGTCTAACATCTGCTCGTCACGACGTGTTTGCAAAATATTTAGCAGAAAAATATCCAGAAAGTTACGATGCTGGTGTTCCAAACGAACTTATCTACTCTGGTGGTCTAAAACTTACCGATGAAGTAGAAGGCAGCCCAATCGACGCAGGCAAACTAGTGCTTTCTCCAACTCGTACATACGCACCTGTTGTGAAAAAACTATTAGACGCACTTCGTCCAAACATTCACGGTATGGTTCACTGCTCTGGTGGTGCACAAACCAAAATTCTTCACTTCGTAGAAAATGTTCACGTTATTAAAGACAACCTATTCCCTATCCCTCCACTATTCAAGACTATTCAAGAACAAAGTGGTACAGACTGGGCAGAAATGTACAAGGTATTTAATATGGGACATCGTCTTGAAGTTTATCTACCAGAAGAATTTGCTGCTGAAGTAATTGAAATAAGCAAATCATTTGGCATCGATGCTCAAATTGTGGGTCGTGTAGAAGCATCAGACCACACACACCTAACTATTAAAAGCGAAAAAGGAACATTTGAATATTAATTTATGTCTGCATTATTAGAAAAAATAGAAGGTTTATATCATAAGTTTGAGGAAGTTTCTACCCTTATCACAGACCCTGCTGTGATTTCTGATATGAAACGTTTCGTAAAACTAAACAAAGAATATCGTGACCTAGAACAAATTGTTAATGCAGGTAACAGATATAAAACTCTACTTCAAAACATTGCTGGGGCGAAAGAAATTCTAGAAACAGAAAACGACCCAGACCTACGCGAAATGGCTAAAGCCGAACTTGACGAACTAGAACCTCAAGTGGCTCCAATGGAAGAAGAAATCAAGATTCTTCTTATTCCATCGGACCCAGAAGATGCTAAAAATGCCATCGTGGAAATCCGTGGTGGTACTGGTGGTGACGAAGCCGCAATTTTCGCTGGCGACCTATTTAAAATGTATAGCAAATACTGCGAGTCTAAAGGTTGGAGAGTAGAAGTAACAAATGCCAACGAAGGCACTGCTGGTGGTTACAAAGAAATTGTTTTCAATGTAACAGGCGAAGGCGTTTATGGCATTATGAAATATGAATCCGGCGTACACCGTGTACAACGTGTGCCTGCTACAGAGACCCAAGGACGTGTACACACTTCTGCATCTACCGTAGCAGTACTTCCAGAAGCCGACGAATTTGACGTAGAAATCAACGAAGGTGAAATCAAATGGGATACATTCCGTTCGTCTGGTGCTGGTGGTCAAAACGTAAACAAGGTAGAATCTGGTGTTCGCTTGCGTTATATGTGGAAAAACCCTGTTACTGGCACAGTAGAGGAAATCTTGATTGAATGTACCGAAACACGTGATCAACCTAAAAACCGTGAACGCGCACTTTCTCGTCTTAGAACAATGATTTACGACCGTGAGCATCAAAAATATATTGATGATATTGCTTCACGTCGTAAAACTATGGTTTCTACAGGTGACCGTAGTGCAAAAATTCGTACCTACAACTATCCACAAGGTCGTATCACAGACCACCGTATAAACTATACTATTTACAACTTAAACGCATTTATGAATGGCGACATTCAAGACTGCATCGACAAACTAATCATTGCCGAAAATGCAGAAAGAATGAAAGAGAGCGAGTTATAATATTTTATCGGTCACTGAGCCTGTCGAAGTGCCCGATAAAATTAAAATAAAATATGCGGGGGCTTCGACAAGCTCAGCCACCGTCTAAAAACAACACACTATGACTAGAGAAGAACTTTTTGAAAACATCAAACGCAAAAGATCATTTCTTTGCGTTGGTTTAGATACAGATATCAATAAAATCCCTGAGCATCTATTTGAAGACGAAGATGCTATGTTTGCTTTCAACAAAGCTATTATTGATGCAACAGCAGACCTTTGCGTGGCATACAAACCAAACCTTGCTTTCTACGAAAGCCTAGGTATTGCAGGTTGGGAAGTGCTAGAACGCACAGTAGAATACATTCGTGCAAACTACCCAGACCAATTCATCATTGCTGACGCAAAACGTGGCGACATTGGCAACACATCTGCAATGTATGCTCGTTGCTTCTTTGGCAATATGGATTTTGACACAGTTACTGTGGCTCCATATATGGGTGAAGATAGCGTTTCTCCATTCCTTACCTACCCTGGTAAATGGGTTACTCTTCTTGCACTAACCTCAAACAAAGGTGCTTTCGACTTCCAATTTACAGAAGACAAAGAAACTGGCAAAAAACTATTTGAACAAGTATTAGAAACCTCTAAAAAATGGGGCAACGAAGATAATATGATGTATGTAGTAGGTGCAACAAAAGCAAATATGCTACAAGACATCAGAGCTATTATTCCAAACAACTTCCTACTTGTTCCTGGTGTTGGAGCACAAGGTGGTAGCCTAGAAGCGGTTGCAGAATACGGTATGAATGACCAATGTGGTCTTCTTGTAAACTCTTCTCGCGCCATCATTTACGCAGACAATACAGAAAACTTTGCAGAAGCTGCTCGCGCAGAAGCACTAAAAGTGCAACAAGAAATGGATGCGCTTTTAACTAAAAAAGGAATTTAATGAACAAACGAAAAATAGTTAACGACCCTGTATTTGGTTTCATAACGATACCATGCGACCTAATATACGATTTGATGCAACATCCAATGGTGCATCGTCTTACTCGTATCAAACAATTAGGTCTCACATGTTATGTTTATCCTGGAGCACAACATACCCGTTTCCAACACTCATTGGGAGCACTATTCCTAATGACAGAAGCGATAAAAACACTTCAAAACAAAGGAAACGACATCACTCCAGAAGAAGCCGAAGCAGTTTACGCCGCTATTTTTCTACACGATGTGGGACACGGACCATTTTCCCACACTTTAGAGGAATTCTTCTACAAAGACATTTCTCACGAAGATATTGGCATTGCCATTATTGAGAAATTAAACGAAGAATTTAATGGCAAGCTAAGCCTTACAATTGAAATTCTAAAAAACACATATCACAAGAAATTTCTTCACGAACTGGTTTCTGGGCAACTTGATATGGACCGCCTCGACTACCTAAGACGTGATAGTTTCTTCACTGGCGTGAGCGAAGGCAATATTGGCTCTGCTAGAATTATTAAAATGCTAAACATAAAGGACGGCAAACTTGTAGTGGAAGCCAAGGGTATTTACTCTATAGAAAACTTCCTTATGAGTCGCCGACTTATGTATTGGCAAGTTTATCTGCACAAAACAGCATTTGCAGCAGAAATGATGCTTTGCAAAACACTTGAACGTGCTAGACACCTAGTTCAAAAAGGTGAAAATATCTTTGCTTCAGAGAACCTAATGTATTTCCTAAAGCAACAACCAGACAAAATCACCTGCAAAAATTTATCTATCTTCACCACCTTGGACGACACAGACATTTGGGTGAGTATGAAGGCATGGGCAAATCATTCAGATAAAGTTCTTTCCACCTTAAGTAGTGGAATTATAAATAGAAGTATTTTCAAATTGGAAATTTCCAACGAATCTATTCCAGCAGAAGTACAAAGCAAAAAACTAGAAGAAATTCAAAACAAGTGGAATTTGAGCAGAGAAGATGCAGAATTTCTTGTTGCGCAAAAGATGGTTTCAAATCACCTATATAGTAAAGGTGAAATGGGAATAGATATTCTTTATAGCGACGGAAGTACAAAGAGTATTTCACAAGCTTCTGATATGTTCAATTTGGATTTACTATCAAAAAAAGTCTCTAAATTTTATTTTTGTTACGTTAGAGGGCTTTAGATTTTGATTTAATAATAAAACTTATTATTTTTACCCAATTTTTAGCAAAACACTATGGAATTTTCAGCTTTACAAATTGCAACATTATTAGGTGGCACTATTGAGGGCGACCAAAACGTACTTGTAAGCAATTATTCTAAGATAGAAGAAGGCAAGCCAGGAACACTTTCATTCCTAGCAAATCCAAAATACGAGAACTATATTTACGAAACAAATGCTAGTATAGTTCTTGTAAACAACGATTTTAAGCCTTCAAAACCAATAAAATCTACCCTTATTAGGGTGCCCAATGCGTATCTAGCTTTAGCAAAGCTTTTGCAGTTTGCAGAAAAACACAAACCTCGCAAAACAGGCATAGACAAAACTGCTAAGATAGAACGCTCGGCTAAAATAGGTAAAAATGTATATATCGGTCCATTCGTTTACATTGGAGAGAATGTGGTGATAGAAGATGGCGTGCAAATTTATTCTCATTCATCTGTAAACGATTTTGCAAAAGTTGGAGCTGATACAAAGATTTACAATTCTGTGGTGATTTATCACGAATGCGTAGTAGGTAAAAATTGTATTATCCACGCAAACACAGTGATTGGTTCTGATGGATTTGGTTTTGCAAAAAATCCTGATGGAAGTTATTTTAAAATGCCACAAAATGGCAATGTTGTGATAGAAGACAATGTAGAAATAGGCGCAGGCACCACCATAGACCGTGGTAGCATGGGCTCTACAATCTTAAGAAAAGGTGTAAAAATAGACAACCAAATACAAATAGCACACAATGTGGAAATAGGCGAAAACTCTGCCATGGCAGCTTGCTCTGGCATTGCTGGTTCTACAAAAGTGGGCAAAGACTGTATCATTGCTGGTATGGTTGGTATTTCTGGTCACATTCAAATAGCAGACAACACTACAATTGGTGCATTCTCTGGTGTAAGCAATACAATCAAAGAACCAGGACAAATATACCAAGGTGCAGTGGCAATTCCTATTATGAAAAACAAACGTTCATTTGCTGTTTATCGCAATCTTCCAGATTTGAGCAAAACAGTTTACGAACTAGAAAAACAAATAAAAGAACTTAAAGAGGCGTTGAATAAATGAGTAAACAATTTACCATAAATGAATCCTTTTCACTTTCAGGAAAAGGTCTTCACACAGGACTAAACATTGAAGCAAAATTCCTTCCTGCAGCAGAAAACACAGGAATAATTTTTAAAAGAGTAGACCTAGAAGGTGCTCCAGAGATCCCAGCCCTAGCCACTTACGTTTCTGCTACAGAAAGAGGAACAGTACTAAAAAAAGACAATGCTTCAGTGAGCACTATAGAGCATATTATGTCTGCATTTATGGCGCACGGCATAGACAACTGCGTCATAGAAATAAACGCACCTGAAGTGCCTATCCTAGACGGTAGTGCAAAATTTGTGGTAGAAGCACTCAACAAAGTTGGTAAGAAAGAATTAAATGCTGAGAGAAAATTCTTTGAAGTAAAAGAAGAAATGACTTTCACCAATGGCAACACAACCATTAAACTTCTTCCTGCCGACGATTTCTACGCAGAAGTTACTATCGACTTCAACTCTCCTATCTTGAAAAAACAAACAGCTAGCATCTGTGGATTTACCAACTACGACAAAGAAATTTCATCTGCTCGCACATTTGTTTTCGTGAGAGAAATAGCACTTCTTCTTCAACACAACCTCATTAAAGGTGGAGACTTAGACAACGCCATTGTAATATACGACCAACCACTTAACAAAGAAGCAATCACAGATATTTGCAACAAACTAGGTGTGCCAGTGATAGAAGTAGAAGATTTAGGCTACTTAAATCACAGACCTCTAGAGTGGGAAAACGAACCAGCGAGACACAAACTTCTAGATTTAATTGGCGACCTTTCACTTATTGGCCTACCTATTAAAGGTAAAATAGTGGCAGAAAAACCTGGTCACGGATACAACACATTCGTGGCACAAGAAATTTTAAAACTAATAAAATAATATAATATGATTTCAGAACAAGCATTCGTACATCCTAATGCAGAGATTGGTAAAAATGTAACAATTGACGCATTTGCATACATTGATGAAAATGTTGTTATAGGAGACGGAACACATATTTATCCTCATGCTACAGTACTTTCTGGTGCAAGAATAGGTAAAAACTGTAACATCTTCCCAGGTGCTGTAATTTCAGCTATTCCACAAGATTTAAAATTCGTTGGCGAAGAAACTACTGCAGTTATCGGAGATAATACTACTATTCGCGAAAGCGCTACAGTAAACAGAGGCACTGCATCTAAAGGCACTACAATAGTAGGAAGTCACTGTCTAATTATGGCATACGCTCACGTGGCTCACGACTGTAAACTTGGCGACAGAATTATTTTAGGTAATGCTACCCAACTAGCAGGCGAAGTTGTAGTTGACGATTGGGCTATTATTAGCGGAGGCACTTTAGTTCACCAATTCTGCCATTTAGGTGCACACATTATGGTACAAGGCGGAAGTAAAATCACCAAAGACATTCCTCCATACGTAATGGTAGGTAGAGAACCACTTGGATACATGGGCTTAAACATTGTAGGACTTCGTCGTAGAGGATTCATTGCAGAGCAAATGAACGCAATCCAAGAAAGTTATCGTTATGTTTACCTTTCTGGCCTAAACACCACACAAGCCCTAGAAGCTATTGAAAAAAATATTCCAGAAAGCAAAGAGAGAGAAGATATTTTATCATTTATAAAAAGTTCAGAACGCGGTATAATTAAATAATTATGGAAAACGAAGTAAAAAAATCGTTGAATTTCATTGAAGAAATTGTAGAGAAAGACCTACAAGAGGGTAAAAACGACGGACGTATTCAAACTCGTTTCCCACCAGAACCAAACGGTTACCTACACATTGGACACGCTAAAGCCATCTTTATGGACTTTGGTATTGCTCAAAAATACAATGGTATTTGCAACCTACGTTTCGACGACACCAACCCTACAAAAGAAGATGTTGAATATGTAGATTCTATCCAAGAAGACATCAACTGGCTTGGTTTTAAATGGGCAAATGTTTATTATGCTTCAGACTATTTTCAGCAACTTTGGGACCTTGCAGTAAAACTTATTAAAGACGGCAAGGCTTATATCGACGAACAAAGCGCAGAAGAAATTGCAAAACAAAAAGGCACTCCTACCACTCCAGGTACAGAGAGCCCATATAGAAACCGTCCAGTGGAAGAAAACTTGGAACTTTTCCAAAAAATGAACACTGGCGAGATTGCAGACGGTGCAATGGTGCTACGTGCCAAAATAGATATGGCATCACCAAATATGCACTTCCGCGACCCTATTATGTATCGTGTTATCACCACTCACCCACACCACCGCACTGGCACTGAGTGGAAAGCATATCCAATGTACGACTTTGCACATGGTCAATCAGACTATTTCGAAGGCGTTACCCACTCTATTTGTACACTAGAGTTTGTGGTTCACCGTCCACTATACGATTGGTTCATCGACCAATTTGCAGACACCGACTACAGACCTCACCAATACGAGTTCAACCGCTTAAACATTAGCTACACAGTAATGAGTAAGCGTAAAATGCTTCAACTAGTACAAGAAGGCTTAGTAGCAGGTTGGGACGACCCTCGTATGCCTACTATCTGCGGTCTTCGTCGTAGAGGTTATACTCCTGCAGCTATTGCAGACTTTATCGACCGCATCGGTTACACCAAAGTAGATGGTATGATAGACGTATCTCTTCTAGAACACTCTATTCGTGAAGACCTAAAACCAAAAGCTCACCGTGTAAGCGCTATTTTCGACCCTGTGAAACTTGTTATCACAAACTATCCAGAGGGCGAAAAAGAATATATGGTTACAGAAAACAACCCAGACTGCGAAACAGCAGGTACACGTGAAATGCCATTCTCTCGCGAAATCTTTATTGAAAGAGGCGACTTTATGGAAGATGCTCCAAAAGATTTCTTCCGTTTAACCCCTGGTGGTAGAGAAGTGCGCTTAAAAGGAGCATACATTATTCAATGTACTGGCTGCGAAAAAGACGAAAACGGCAATGTAACCACAGTTTACTGTACATACGACCCAGACACTAAGAGCGGCACAGAAGGTAGCAAACGTAAAGTGAAGAGTACTATCAACTGGCTAGACAAAGATGGCTATATCGAAGCAGAAGTGCGCCTATACGACCGTTTGTTTAAAGTTGAAGACCCAGCATCTTACGACGGCGACTTCCACGACCTACTAAACGAAAACTCACTAGAAGTGAAAACTGCCCTAGTAGAAAAACACCTAGACGGTGCAAAACCAGGCGACCACTTCCAATTCCTAAAAGTAGGTTACTTCACCGTAGACAAAGACTCAACTTCAGACAAACTAGTTCTAAATAGAACAGTATCTCTAAAAGATAATTGGAGTAAGAAGTAAACAAATACTCTCAAAATACATTTTAGACCATATAGAGAACGTCCTAGATATGGTCTTTTTTTACGGTATAATTGCCCATAAACCCTATAATATAAGGTAATAAAAAAGTCCAATCCTTTCGGATTGGACTTTTATCATATATTTAGTAATTTATTACTCGATTATACCTAGTAATCTAGCGTTTTTAGCGATTTTTTCTACTGCTTCGTCGATTTGGTCGAATGTGTGAGTAGCCATTAGAGAGATACGGATAAGTGTATCTTGTGAAGGCACCGCAGGAGAAACCACTGGGTTTACGAATACGCCATCATCCATAAGCATACGTGTTAGGCGGAATGTTTTTTCGTTGTCGCGCACGTAAAGAGGGATAATAGGAGTAGTTGTGTGACCAGTTTCAAATCCTTTATCTTTGAAGGCTTGAAGCATTCTGTGAGTGTTGTCCCACAATGCTTTTTGACGCCATTTTTCTTCTTCCATTACTTCTAGAGCAGCAAGCACTGCACCTGCAGCAGCAGGAGTGATACTAGCACTGAAAATAAGTGTACGAGAGTTATGTTTTAGGAAGTTGATTACGTCTTTGTTTGAAGCAATGAAACCACCAATAGTAGCAAGTGATTTACTAAATGTACCCATTACAAGTTCTACGTCGTTTTGCACTCCAAAGTGTTCACAAACCCCAGCACCTGTTTCACCAAATACACCTAGAGAGTGAGCTTCGTCAATCATAATAGAAGCGTTGTATTTTTTAGCCAAATCTACCATTTCTGGAAGTTTTGCTAAGTCGCCTTCCATTGAGAATACACCGTCTGCTACAATAAGTTTAATCTTGTCTGGTTCGCATTGTTGAAGGAATTTTTCTAGTTGTTCCATATCGTTGTGACGATATTTGAATTGTTTCGCCATGCTAAGACGAGAACCTTCAATAATAGAAGCGTGATTTAAACGGTCTAATAAAAGGTAATCTTCTCTACCACCAAGGCAAGGAACAACACCAGAGTTTACTGTAAAACCAGTTGCATAAACTAACGCCTCTTCTTTTCCTACTAGTTTTGCAAGTTTTTCTTCTAGTTCAATGTGAATATCCAATGTTCCGTTTAAGAAACGAGAACCAGCACAACCTGTACCATATTTTTCAACAGCCTTGATAGAACCTTCTTTAATCTTTGGGTGATTTGTAAGACCTAGATAACTGTTTGAACCAAACATTAATACTGGTTTACCATCAATTTGAACCACTGTATCTTGGTCTGAACTGATTGGTCTAAAATATGGATAAACTCCAGCTGCTTTTGCTTTTTGAGGCACATCATATTGTGCTAAGCGTTCACTTAATATACTCATAATATTTCAGTTTAATAAACAATTCAAATTAAGTATCATACAAAGTTAGGAATTTTTATTTAATTCCACCAATTCTACAGGATAATTTGTGTATAGAATTTTGTTTTCGTTGTCCACTTCCATTATAAAATCTTCTACAGCAGGAAGCAAAATCTCACCATCTTCCGTCTTAATACCAAACAAAATATTTACAGTCTGGTCGTCAACAAAAGAGATTTCGCCCAATTTCTCATCGGCATTTACCACCGTAAAACCAACAAAATAATCATACGAAAGCATTTCGTCGTCACTCATAAGCTCAATAGGTAAATAAATATCCTTTCCTATGAGTTTTCGTGCCTCTGTTTCGTCTTCTACATCCTCAAGAGTAAGAAGTACCGAATTTGAGGATTTAATCCTTATATTAGAAACAAAAAAAGGCACAAATATACCGTCCATATCAAGAACGATATATTCTGCCATATCTATTGTATCTGCATTAATATTACAATTCAACTCTCCGTTTACTCCGTGAGTTTTATTGATTTTTCCAGCCTTAAAAACTTCCTTTTCTAAAATCATAATCCTATTTTACAGAAAGAATATCATCTACAACAAACTCACTCACACCACGCCAAGGAAGCGCATCAATATATTCTTTATAATGTAATTCAACATTCTTTCCGCTACAACGCATTAGCGAGTCTGCAATTGTTTGGTCTTCTACAGAAAACTTAAACTCGTAAGACTGAATAGTGCCAGGAGCATTTGCTTTAAAACCACTTTGAATCAATTTTCCCTCGTATGTTTTAAACACGTAGCCTTTTTTCACTAAATAATTTAGTTCGCCAGATTTCACGCCCTCACCAAACACAAAGTAGTATCGGAAATATAAAAATCCACTTAAGGCTAGCACCAATACAAGCACTACTATAGAAATTATCTTTGCTTTCATATTAATAACTACTAATTAGGTTACAAAAGTAATTATAAGTTATAAAAAAAACAAATTTACAATCCAGACCTTGAATATTCATACCATGCAGCATCGCTAGGTCGTGAATATTTTCCACATCTAAACGCAGGACAACTATTTACCTTATAATCATAACAGAAATGCAATGACAAAGAGTGGATAGAAGTTTCTGTTATAAACCCTTGTGTAACAGGGAACTCATAACTATATGCTATTTTGAAATTGATATCCTTTGTTATCCAATTGCTATATACTGCATGAAAAACTAAATTACTTAGAGTATAATTAGGAACATACTTTTCTACCTTACAACTAACACCTAGCATAAACTGTTTAATAGACGTATACACCCCAAACTGAATATCATGCATATTTGCTTGATACTGATATATACCATACCCTGCTAAATATACTGGAGTATTCCAACCTGCATCAAACGGATGTACATAATCTAAATGAGCGCTGAATTTCCTATTATAAATCTCAGGCATATATATTTCTGCCTTATCATTTGAGTAAAGTGACTTAATTTTGTCATTAATTACATGAGAAACAGAAGCTCCATATTTCAATATAATATTGCCTGAATGTGTTCTAAAAGAAGTTTCACCATATAAACCAACTGACATATCAAAATCCCAAATACTACTATTGGGCATATAAGAAAGTTCTTCTGATATATCTTTAAATCTTCCATAATACGGATCAAGTTGGTCTCCAAAGACCATTTTGTCTTGATTTGCTTTGGTAGAATAAGCATCAAACTCTACACCAACCTGCAAAAAACTATGCACTGTTCTACTATCATATAACACAATACCTAAAGACAACATAGGAGTAATTGAAGCCACATTAAGTAATCCACTCCCTTGGTATTGATTACTTGCCTTTAGACCTGCACTCCATGATACATTATCTGTGGCCCAAGGAAATTCAAAAGACAAATGAGAATCTACAAACAAACTAGGTTTATATGAATATGTAGTTTGAGCCCCTAAATCCACTTTTACTAAGCGTTCAGAACCAATATAAGCAGGATTATAATATGATTTCCATAAAAAAGGATGTGCGATGCGAGCATCCTGAGCATAAGCTACAATGCCTAACATTAATAATATTGCACCTATAATATACTTCTTCATAATCTTATCTATGTAATAATAACACACTTCCTCTATGTACTGTCACATCATTCACTTCGTTTCCTTCTACGTTGATTACATCATTTCCAAACGGATAATGAGAACCATCCAAGAATACTGCTTCTGCTCTCCAAGAATATACATCTTGTGGCAATAAATTACCATGTTTATCACGTCCATCCCACCCTTCATTTGGAGTTCCATTTGCATCTAAGGAAGTTGTTTTAAATATTAAATTACCATACAAGTCAAATATTTCCAATTGATATGAAGCTAATCCTAATCCAACACCATTGAATGTACGTACTTCTTCCAATACGCCATTAGGAGAGAATGTATTAGGGAAATATAAGCCTTTCATCATAGGAGTATATTCTATTGAATCTCTATCTGTACAATTATACATATTAGAGACCTCTAGATACATAATCTCTGTCTTATTTTCATAGAAATATTCTTCAACATCTTCACATGTAGTCAACACACCTGCGTATGGAAGTATCCATTTGCATGCATCAGCCCCAATCGAGGTACTTGAAAATGTTACCACTTCTGGTCTTTCATCCACAACATTAGTAATTGCAATACCGGCTACAGGTCCAGGATATAAGTTTATAACACCATTTTTCTGAGATTTACATCCATATTTATCTTCTAAATATATGGTTGTTTGATAAATGATAGGTTCCAATCCTATATTGACATATTTATGATCCTTATTAGAATCCATTATACCAGTATCCTCATAATCAATAGCATAATATAGTTCATCAGATATTACAGGAGCATAAACAAACGGACTACAGGTATCCACATCTAGAGGTTCAATCTCTGGGTCTGGCAGTTCCCTCACTATTAGAGGCATTGATTTACTTGCCTTACAAGAGGCAAAATTATCTTCCGTAACAGTAGCAGTTATTGTATATTCGCCTGCTGCCTTATATTGATATTTAGGATTAAAATTATTAACGATATCACCATTGCCAAAATCCCAGTTCACTTCTCTAATATCAGAGAACAATGCTATCGTAGGCACAACTGTATCTAAATTACATATATAATCTGGACCTGCAATCTCAAATTCAGGTGATTTCATAACTTCAACATAAGCAAAATCAGACTCAGAAGAACCGCAACTTGTGGTTATATTCAATTCTATTTTATAATTTCCTGGTTCTTCATATACCGCACAAAAATCATTTGGATCGTCAGAAATTTTTCCATTACCAAAATCCCATTTATATGTGATTATTTCATCATGTGGAATTACCTCCATAGTTTCATTTAGAATACAAACAGTATCTCCCAAACATACTTTTGGATTAGGATTCACTATTTGTGGAAATACCACAGGTGGTATCACATAAATATCTTGATAAGTGGTGTCTGCTCCACAGAAATTCTCTGCTATTAACATAACATTAAATGTAGAATCGTTTTTATAACCAGTCTCAAATGAGTGAGTTGCTCTAAATTCGTATTCTCTAGGGCTTCCATCTCCAAAATCCCAAGTATATTTCATACCTTGAATACTTCCTAATGTTGCATTTTTAAAATCTACAAGCACAGGAGAGCATCCACGCTCTATACTAGGAACGATTTTAGCAGCAGGAGTGGCCAACACCCTTACTGTATCTGTAACTGTATATTCACCACAATGATTCTTTATTGTAATACTAAATTGATATGTAGTATCTCTACCTGCAGCGGTGAATGTAACTGGTGTTGGTTGCATTGTTGTTTGTTTTCCGAATAATCCAAAATCCCATGTAAATTCAGTATTAGGGTCTGAATAATCATATTCTATTTTAATTTCTGGAGTAAATGGAGAACAAGCCATGTGTTCAGAAACTATTAATTTCTGATCTGGATATTTATCTACCAACAATTTCTTGCTAAGTGAATCCACACAACCACTAGGTGCTGTAACAATTAGTTTTACATCATACTCACCTATTTCTTCATACAAATGAGTTAAATCATTACCTTCTTTTCCATCTCCATAGTTTATCTTAAACGTATGAGTTGTGACATCAACAACAGGTTGGAAGGTGACTGCATCTGGCAAACAATGAGCATCTGGTCCAAAACTTGGGTCTGGTAGAGACTGAATATATCCTTTTTTAGTATCTCTATTCTTACAACCAGCAGCATCTGTTATAGTATAAGTGATATCATAATCACCTACTGCTAATGGCGGATTAAAGTAATAAGAATCTCCATCCTTACTAACTTCATTGCCAGTCCACACTCCATCTGCAGGATTTCCTTCTAATAGCACAGGAGTTTGATCTTTTTCACACACATAAACATCTGGACCTAATTCTATCAAAGGATAGTCTTTTACAACTATTTCCAATTCCTTACTTGCAGTACAAGCCTTACGGGTAACACTATATTTCAGTTTATATGTTCCTGGCGTATTTGGATAGAACATATTTTTCGCTGCATCCAAATATTCTTGTTGATCTGCAGGCATATCCAATGCCCAAGACCATGTTCCATCTGTTGGGTCACTTGTTAGTGTATATGGATTTTGACCATATTCATCTGCAATATTTGCACATAATGGTTCTACTGTAGGTAAATTTATTACTATAGGTTCTTCTATATCTACCTTGGTACTTAAAGTTTCATTATTACATTGACTTTCTACCTGTAGTTCAATCTTATATTTACCCCATTGTTTGATTTGAATGCTAGGATATAATGTATTTTGGTCTCCTTTTGTAAATTCGTACTCTTCAGCAGCACACTCTACATAAGTAGCACCATTGTCTGAAGACTTATATACTTTCCACAAAGAAGACAAAATATGTTCTTCCATTCCAGTAATATGAAGACCTTGTTCTTCAGATGTTGCATCAAACAAATAATCTCCACACACAACAGGAATTTCGTCTAGTTTTAGAACTACCTTATCGTAAGCATCAATATTATAATCCAAAAATTTTGTATTACACTTATTTTTTGCTTCTACTTTAACATTATATTTGCCTGATTTTGAGATATTTAGACTTACTTGCTTTGAGGTTTGATTACCACTTGCAAATTCCCAATTTTCTTGCGGTTGATCTACAATCCAATTGTAAGTAACCTCATCCTCGTCAGATGTAGTATTGGTAAAATTCAAATTCAAAGGAACACATCCATTTATCTTATCCAACTCTACCTTTAACTCCAGATTGTCTGAGATAACTGTTACTGCAGCAGAAACTACTACCTCAGATTTGTCACAATTTACACCTTGCAGTTTTGCTGTTATTGTATAATCTCCTGTCTCAGAGAAACTAAAGGTAGGCACATCAGATGTTACATTTGTTATAGTCACTCCTGCTTCTGGACTTACACTCCACTCTATCTTGCGGTCAGCTTCTGGCATATTATACCAATCTAACTCAACATACTTATTATCCAAAATTAAATCGGTATTATTACAAATAGATCCCAAATCTGATATCGTAATGTACGGATCTTTCTTTACCTTTACATTAAAATCATATTCTCTAACATTACAGATATTTCTAGACTGCACTTTTACCTTATAATCTCCTGGATCTGTGAACTTAATTTTAGGAGCCTTATCTGTATTCGCACTATTTTCAAATGTGTAGCCAGTAACTTCTTCTCCTGTAGCAGAAACCACTTCCCACAAATACTTGATAGCTTGTTTATCATCGGTATTATTTGTTATTTGTACAGAATTATTATAACAAATTTCTACATCTTGGTTTGCGATATCCAACTGATAATCTGCATTTATAACATTAAATTTGGCAGTTGCTACAACTTCTGCATTAGGACAATTTTGCCCTTTTACTATAGCTTTTATTGTATAATCTCCAGATTCACTTACTTTTATGGTTGGATATAGTGCATTTACATCAGAAATAGACACAGCGGCAGCATCTCCATCTACAATAGACCAAGTAACACTTTGTTCATTAGGTTTGACAGAGAACCATTCATATTTTACTAAACTATTATCTAAAACAAAATCTACATTTGTACAAAGGGTGTCTATGGTATTTATTGAAATGGTAGGGTCTTTTTTAACAAGCACATTAAAACTTCTAGTTTCCTGAGAACAAATGCCTTCCATAACAACTTTTACTACATACTCACCGTGCTCTTTAAATGTTATTGATGGAGCTGCATCTTCTGGATTTGATATTATAACATCTGTAGCAGGTGTCACAGACCAAGAATAGTTTATTTGTTGGTCTGTAGAAGTTTTATTTGTCACAGTTATTTTATCTCCTACGCAAATAACTTCATCAACAGTAAAATCTGGTGTAAATGAAGAATTGAATACCACCACGTCTACTTCTGCAGAACTTTTTGTTCCACAAGAAGCTTCTGGCATTTCTACTTTTATTTTATACTTACCAGTTTTCTTACATTTTATGACAGATGTTTCGCTATTAGGGTTGGAAAATTCCAATCCATCCGCTGGGTCAGCTGTCCATTTTGGAGTTTTTCCTGTTACTCCATGCCAATCATAAGTTACATAATTGCCAATTTCGGTAAAATCTTTATCAAGACACAAATTAGGCAAGGCAGCCAAGTTAACCGTAGGGTCTTCCTTGTAATCCACATTTACAGTAGCAGAAGCTGTACATTTATTTCTTTCTACTGTCAACTTATATTCACCAGCCATACAATATTTCATAGGTCCTCTTGTAGGTTCTTTTACAGAACTAGCCCAACTTACATTGTCACAGGCAGGACCTTCCCACTTCCAACTTTGAATATCTGCATCAGCATTATCCACTTTTAGTTCTAAAGTAGCACCAATACATACAGGAGATGCAGCAGAAATCACAGGAGTAGAAGGAGCAGAAGGATCTACCAAAGTAATATCATTTGTACTTACAAAACATTCACTACCTTGAGCTGCTATCTTAATATCTGAATACTTTCCTTTTGATAAATTGCCTATTCTTACCTTGCCACCAGCAACAGAAAGAGTAGTGGATTTTTCTTCTCCATTAAATTTGTAATTTACATTATAAGAGGTTACCTGTAAATCTAGATTTTGAAATTCTATCCAACCATCTGTTCCATTACAAGTAGTTGGAGATTTAAAATCAACATCAAATTGTGGTAAAGGATAAACAGTAATATCAAATTTACTAGCAGAACCGCTACACAAACTAGAATTTGCAAGTACCTCAACTGTAATTTTTATAGGAGCCTTAGTGTCGTTTTTTGCTTGAAATGCTGGGATATTTCCACTTCCACTCTCAGTTGGGAAACCTATTTTTTGCCAATCACCACTTTTAACTTCCCATGTTATTGTAGCATCAGACACATTTGTTTTGAATGCATCAATTTTGGCATTTGTATCACGGCAAAAAGCATAATTCTTTAAGTTTTCTATTTTTGCTCCTGGAGATACTTTTATTTCATAACAAACCTCATCACCTGGACAACCATCTTCATTTATTGGAACAATACAAACTTTTGCAGTCATTGTTACATTAGACTCATTCTCTGCTACAAATGATGGAATTTTTGCATTTGGACCTTCTACTGTTTTTGTTCCCAGCGGAAGTCCTATATCATCCCCTGATACAGTATATGTAAACTTTTGTGCTACCTTCTTATTAAGAAGAGCACATACATCTGTTTTTTTACATTGTTTTGATGTCTTATCGTACCAATCGTAAGTACACTCATCCAAGTTTTGCAAAGATATTGCAGCTATAGTTTCTCCTTTACAAACACTCTTATTTGGTATGGCTTTTAGTTTTGGCTTAGGTAAGATTCTAACAGGTTTAGTAATACTATCTGCACCACACTTAGAACCGACAGGGACATAAATACCATTTACATCTATCTCATCGTAACCTGAATATGCATATAATTTTATATCATAATCACCTGCGCACTTATATTCATGATCAATTTCTTTGTCTACAGGTATTGCCTCATTCATCTGGTTTCTTGTTGTTCCATCCCCAAAATCCCACATATACAACTCAGTACTTTCACAATTAAGATTGATAAAGTTTAGTGACTTATTTACCAAATGTACTTTTTTATCACATATTAAACTATAATCAAAATCAGCTGTACCTGACTCCTGCAAAAACATACTTGTAGAACCTATTCTATATAGTTTAGTATTACAACTACTAACTGCTCTTACTTGAATTTCCCACATTGTTTTCCCTGTTCCACAGTATGTTTCAGTATATTCATGAGTAATTTTGCCATTTACTTTCTTTAAGTCCTCATTAGTAAAACTTTTATGGAACTCAAAAAACTCAGTACCAACATTTATATCACCTTCAATGTGACTGTTATCTCCAAAATTTATGTAATAAATAACCTCTCTATTTTCTGGAGCCTCATAACCAGATAAATAAAAATCAATCGTACCAGGTAAATCACAAACTATTTCTAGCCCACCAGTAGACACACCTAACGCTGGAGCCTTATTTGGGCAATTGCCAGTCTGTCCAAAAGAAAATTGTATAGATAATAAATATAATAAGGTAGTAAATAGAATACGTGCATAATGTATTCTAGAAAAAGTCTTTTTCATTTTAATAAATTCTCATATTATTTTTCAGCAAGCTACAAAAATAATATAAAAATGTAAATAATAGTAAAAAATATCAAATTATTAAAGCAAACCGTCTGTATTATCAATAAGATAGAGAAGAGAAGAAAAAAATATGGACTTAAAACGTAGAAATAAAAAAAGAAGCAAATCTTTTAGATTTACTTCTTTTGTGGGCGATGACGGATTCGAACCGCCGACCCTCTGCTTGTAAGGCAGATGCTCTGAACCAGCTGAGCTAATCGCCCTTTTTGTTGTTATTGAGTTGCTTTATCTCTCAATTGCGATGCAAAGATATGACGTTTTTTTGGTTCTTGCAAATTTTTCAGCGACTTTTTTTTCAAAAAAATGCATTTTTCTTTAATTTACACACCAAAAGTGCATTTTTCATCAAAAAAGACTAACCTTGCGGTTAGTCTTTTTTATATAATCGTACATCTTTAGTCCTTTTAAAGGAGGGATTTTTAGGCGTCGCGAAGTCCGAGAAACCGGAGTGTACACGAGGTACTCGAGGATTTCGAGGACAAGCGCAACGACACGTGTTGATGACCAACGGGAATAAAAGCACCCTTTAAAAGACTAAAGGCTGTCGCCGAAGTCTTCTCTGAACTTAGCAACCAATTTTTCTTGCCAATCTGAAGTTGGACGAAGACGACCAAAGAAGAAACGAAGTACTTTTGGTTCATCGTAGAATTCTAGGCCACCGATAAGGTTACGGTTTTCGTATACCCATTTAATACGGTCGATAGCGTAGTTCACTTGAGATAGAGTGTAAACACGACGTGGCATAGCCATACGTACAAGTTCTAGCTCTGCATAACGTTCGCTACCGTCTGGGTTACGTTGTTCTGATAGAGTACCACGTTCCATACCACGCACACCACTAGCAATGTAGATTGCAGTAGCAAGAGCTGCTGCTGGATATTCTGCATGACTTAGGTGAGGAAGAATTTCGCTAGCATTTAAGTGACATCCAAGACCACCTGCAGGTACTACTACTGGCACACCAGCTTTTTGAAGTTCTTTCACCATGTATTCAATGAAAAGAGGACCTTGAGAAATAATGTCGAAGTCCATAGTTTCTTGAAGACCTACAGTGATAGCTTCCATTTCACGCACAGACATACCACCGTATGTTAAGAAGCCTTCGTATAGTGGAATAAATTCTTTCATTTTTAAGCAAAGTGCTTCGTCGCGCATTGCGATACCACCACCACGACCGAAACCAAGTTTACGAGCAGAGAAGTAGATAATATCCATTGCGTTAGCAATTTTTAAAGTAATGTCTTCGATAGACATATCTTTAGCTGCTTCTTCACGCACTTTGATGAAATATAAGTTATCTTGTAGAAGAGATGCGTCAAGCACTGTCATGATACCGTTTTGTTTACAGATATCAGCTACAGCTAGCATATTTTCCATAGAAAGTGGTTGACCACCTACAAGGTTTGTACCAGCTTCGATACGTACGAATGCTACGTTTTCTGCTCCTAGAGCAGCGATACGTTCACGAAGTAGGTCTAGGTCGAAGTTACCTTTAAATGGGCTTAAATCGTGTGGATCAAGACCTTCTTTTACGATAAGTTCTTCTACAGTACCACCTAGACGTGTAATGTGAGCCTTAGTTGTGGTAAAGTGGAAGTTCATAAGCACTGTTTGACCTGGTTTAACAAATGCTTCTGCCAAGATATTTTCGCAAGCACGACCTTGGTGAGCTGGCAAGAAGAAGTTTGTGTTAAACATTTTACCTACTTGAGCAGATAGGCGGTTGAAAGTTTCAGAACCAGCGTAGCTATCGTCAGCAATAAGCATAGCAGCTTGTTGTCTATCAGACATGGCATTTACACCAGAGTCTGTTAGCATATCCATGAAGATATCTTTATTTTGAAGAAGGAAGGTATTGTTACCTGCTTCGTTCATAAATTTATAACGGTCTTCTACTTTTGGTAAGTTAAGTTTTTGTACAATACGTACCTTATGCATTTCTAACGGCATTTTTTCACCGTATGCAAGTTTAATTTCTTGGCTCATAATATTTATATTTTAATTTCTTAATTTTGCTATTGATTCTTCCAACACAGCTATTTTACCTTCTGCATCAGCTTTTTTCTTACGTTCGTTTTCAACGATTTCTGGTTTAGCATTTGCCACGAAACGTTCGTTAGAAAGTTTTGCATTCACACCTTTAAGGAAACCTTGAAGATAAACGATTTCTTTTTCCATCTTCGCAATTTCTTCTTCTACGTTGATTCTGCCTTCCATTTTCACTGCATATTCTACAGCGCCTACTAGGAAACCAGCTGCTGTTGCATCTTTTTCAGACACATTTTCTATAGAAGAAAGGTTTGCCATTTTCACGATAAGTGCATCTAAAGAAGCATCGTGAGCACCTATTATTTGTAGGTTCAAGGCATCTTTGTTTGGAATATTTTTTTGAAGACGAATGGTACGAATACCAGAAACGACTTCTTTAGTTTTTTCAAATTTAGCAAGCAATTCTTTGTTTACTTCTTTGATTGCTGGCATTTGAGCCACCATAATGCTTTCACCTTCTTTGCGGTCTGCTAGTGCTTGCCACAATTCTTCTGTGATAAATGGCATAAATGGATGAAGAAGTCTTAATAAAGAATCGAAGTAAGAAACAGTTGCTTCATATGTAACTGCATCTATTGCTTTCATATATTCTGGTTTTACCATTTCTAAGTACCAAGCAGAGAATTCGTCCCAGAATAGTTTATATACAGCCATAAGAGCTTCAGACAGACGATATTTTTTGAACAAGTCGTCTATTTCTGCTACTGTTTCAGCAAGTTTTGCATCAAACCATTCTACTGCAAGACGTGCAGATTCTGGTTGTGCTATTGTAGAATCTACATTCCAACCTTTAACAAGACGGAATGCGTTCCAAATTTTATTGTTGAAGTTACGACCTTGTTCGCAAAGAGCATCGTCGAATAAAATGTCATTACCAGCAGGAGCGGCAAGCATCATACCCATACGCACACCGTCGGCACCAAATTTTTCGATAAGTTCTAGTGGGTCTGGAGAGTTGCCAAGAGACTTACTCATTTTTCTACCAATCTTGTCGCGTACGATACCTGTGAAGTACACATTTTTAAATGGCATTGCACCTTTGTATTCGTAGCCAGCCATAATCATACGTGCTACCCAGAAGAAGATAATATCTGGACCAGTTACAAGGTCAACAGTTGGATAATAGTAGTTGATTTCTTCATTGTCTGGATTGTTGATACCATCAAATAAAGAGATTGGCCACAACCAAGATGAGAACCATGTATCCAAACAGTCTTCGTCTTGACGTAGGTCTTCAATTTTCAAATCGTTGTTTCCAGTTTTCTTTTTAGCCTCTTCTAGTGCTTTTTCTGCAGTTTCTGCTACCACAAAACCACCTTCTGGAAGGAAGTATGCAGGAATGCGGTGACCCCACCAAAGTTGACGGCTAATACACCAGTCTTTGATATTTTCCATCCAGTGACGATAAGTATTTTTATACTTAGCAGGATAGAACATAATATCGTCGTTCATTACTGGTTCTAAAGCAATTTTAGCAAGGTGTTCCATTTTCAAGAACCATTGCATAGAAAGTTTTGGTTCAATAGGCACATTTGTACGTTCTGAACAACCAACTTTGTTTGTATATGCTTCTACTTTTTCTAGAAGACCTGCTGCTTCTAAGTCTTTTTCTATTTGGTTACGAACATCGAAACGGTCCATACCAACATAAAGACCTGCAGCTTCAGAAATAGTACCATTGTCGTTGAAAATGTCTATTGTAGGTAAGTTGTATTTTTCACCTAGCATATAGTCATTCACATCGTGTGCAGGAGTAACCTTTAAGCAACCTGTACCAAATTCAATATCCACATATTCGTCTTCTATTACAGGAATAACACGATTTACAAGTGGAACTATTACTTTTTTGCCTTTTAGGTGAGTGTTTTTAGGGTCGTTAGGGTTGATACACATAGCTGTGTCGCCCATAATGGTTTCTGGACGTGTAGTAGCCACTACTGCGTAACCATCTTCACCCTCAATCATATAACGTAGGTAATATAGTTTACCTTGTTGTTCTTTGTAGATAACTTCCTCGTCTGAAAGAGCTGTAAGCGCTTTTGGGTCCCAGTTTACCATACGTACACCACGGTAAATAAGACCTTTATTGTAAAGGTCGCAGAACACCTTCAACACACTCTCACTTCTAAGGTCGTCCATAGTAAATGCAGTACGAGACCAGTCGCAAGAAGCACCTAGTTTGCGAAGTTGTTTTAGGATAATGCCACCGTGTTCGTCGGTCCATTCCCAAGCGTGTTTCAAGAACTCTTCACGAGTAAGGTCTGCTTTAGCAATACCTTGAGATGCCAAACGACCTACCACTTTTGCTTCTGTAGCAATAGAAGCATGGTCTGTACCAGGCACCCAACAAGCATTTTTGCCTGTCATTCTAGCACGACGCACCAAAATATCTTGGATAGTATTGTTCAACATGTGGCCCATATGTAGCACACCTGTTACGTTTGGTGGAGGGATAACCACTGTATAAGGCTCACGAGAGTCTGGCTTAGACTCAAACAACTTGTTGTCTAACCAATATTGATACCACTTCTGCTCTATCTCAGCAGGACTATATTTACTATTTAATTCCATACTTTTTATGTGTTTAGAATAGAGTTTTTCGTGCCTTTGTATAGACACAATCTGCCCTATCCCATTAAAATTTTGCAAATTTATAAAAAAGTTATGGATAAATGAATTAAAAGCAGAAAAAAATATATACAAAAAAAACTCCCACACTTTTAAATAAAGTGCAGGAGTATGGCATATGTGTACTTAATATACTGCGGTTGAAACCAATCTCACAGACAGACCATCGTATGGGAATGTAAATGCCATATATGCTTCCTTAGCTGTGGCATAAAACATACTAGCAGTTTCTATAGTGTGCCAATAGCCTACCCAATAGCGACAAGTTTCTTGTAATTCTTTAATAGTGACACCATTGCGATAGCCACAAGCAGGAAGAAAAACTGCTCCATATTCTTCCATTTTTTCCCAAACTGGTGCAGTAATTACTTGACAAGTAGAATAACCATATTCTGTATCCCCAAAACCAGGTTCAAAATACACACCCTTTGGACAAACCCAATCGTCTGGAAGCAAAACTATTCCGTTATTACCATTTACACGAGCCGCTCCTATTAAATCACTAGCATCTTCGCGATCATGTAGCAAATAATACCATTCATTATACGACAAAGAGCGCCATGTATTTGGTTCGTCATCACCTATTTTATTTGTTCCCCAATCCACAAAAGTTGAATAATCTTCATATTTTGTACTAGAACAAGTTGGATTATTTCCAGTTCCCCATCCAAATAAATCTATCCAACCATAATAATTGGGACTAATATTTTGATTATCCTTACCAACATGATCTGTTTGTTCAGGTGCAAAACGCCACTCCTTCTTGCCAGGATGATATTGCAGATTGCCTGGAGAAAACTTAACCTTTTCAATAGGGTTAATTGAAAATAATTTCTGCGGAATATAAGGTTCATCATCATCTTCTTCATCTTTTTCTACAATAACAATACTATCCACATCGGTAACATAAAACTCTGTATAAGAGCCATCTTTTTTACAAACATATAGTTTATCTTGAGCAAATACAGAAACAACAATCTGCAATGCAATAAAAAGTAAAATTATTTTTTTCATAAATTTTGTTTTATACATTAATACTATTAAAAATTCTCTCTTATAACGCTTTTTCAAACGTATTAAAAGAAATCTGCTCAAAAGTATTAAACGGTAAAATACAATGAATTTTTATTTGGTTTTATTAATCAAACATTAATATACATTCACAGAAAAATTACAAAAGTTTTACAAATTTCTGCATATCCGTTTTTTATGCAGATTTCGGGGAGTAAGTTTTCCAATCTTTTACTATATTTGCAAGGATAAAAAATCGAATATATGAAAGATTTCACCTTAAAAAAATATAGAGAACTACTTGTGGCATTTAAAAATGCAGGTTATGAGTTTTATACCTTTGAGCAATACCTAAATGAACTGGATTCGCTTGCTGAGAAATTTATAGTACTGCGTCACGATGTAGATTTAAAAGTGGACAATTCTGTTGCTACTGCCATGATAGAAAACGAGTTGGGTATAAATTCTACTTATTATTTTAGGGTAATTCCAGAAAGCAATCAGCCAGATAAAATAAAAAAGATTGCTTCACTTGGTCACGAAGTAGGCTATCACTACGAAGATATGTCGCTATTCGATGGCGATATCGACAAGGCTTACGAACATTTCAAGGAAAAATTGGAGTATTTCAGAGGCTTTTATCCCGTGAAAACAATTTGTATGCATGGTGCTCCTACTAGCAAATACGACGGCAAAGACCTTTGGAAAAAATACGATTACAAAGCACTTGGCATTATTGGCGAACCATATTTTGATATAGATTTTTCTACTTTGTTTTACCTTACAGACACCGGCAGAATGTGGGACGGATACAAAGTGAGCGTACGCGATAAAATACCTGTGTATCAAGATATTTGGACAAAAGAAGGAAAGATTTACCACTCTTCCAACGACATTATTTCCGCCATAGGTGGCAGTCTTCCTACTCGCATTATGATTACCACCCACCCACAACGCTGGACCGACTCTTCACTTGCATGGTGGAAGGAGTTTGTGATGCAAAGTGCTAAAAATATTGTTAAAAGAATAATGTTAGGAGTGAGGAGTTAGGAGTTAGGAGTGAGGAGTTAGGAATTTTTCGAGTAGCGAGAGCAATGATAAACTTGCTTAAGCATTGCCGAGTCACGAAGAAAAATCACGTAATGCGGAGCATTGCGTAATTTACAATCACGAGCAAAGCGAGAATATAATGAGACAAATAACCTCATCCGACTGGCAGGAACTATTGGCCGAAAGCCCATATTCCAATGCCTTTCAGACGGAAGAAATGTACAATTTCCTTTCGTCGCTGGGGTGCTTGCGCTCATTCCTTTCATACGTTAGAAGTTCCAACGGGAAACTAGTTGGTCTTGCAGTGGGCTACATACAAGCAGAAAAAGGCATAAAAAAACACTTTTCACGCCGTGCCATTATTCAAGGAGGACTTTTGCTTGCAAAAGACATTACAGAAAGCGAGCTTAAAACACTTTTACAAGATATCAAAAAGAAAACCTCATCTGCCATTTATGTAGAGATAAGAAACAACGCAGACTATTCTGAGTATAAAGAGATCTTCCAAAAATACGGTTTTGAATACAGACCTCATCTCAACTGCCTAATAGACTGTTCAAACGCCGAGCAAGCATTAAAAAACATGAATGAGAGCCGCCGCAGACAAGTGCGCATCGCCACAGAAAGTGAATATGAGGTAAAAATGGCAGAAACAGAAGCCGAAGTAGATGAATTTTACACACTTCTTTCTGCACACTACAAAAACAAGGTAAAAAAGCCAATTTTCCCTAAAGAATTTTTCGCACAAATACTTGCACAAAAGGTAGGCGAGATAATGCTTATAAAGATAAACTGCAAGGTTGTTTCTGGTATGCTCCAACTTAGCTACGGCAACACTGTGTACGACTATTATGTGTTCGGGCTCGACACCCAATACCCAAACAACTACCCTTCTGTGCTAGTTTATTGGGAAACTATCAAACGTGCATCTGCACTTGGCTACACCAAATTCGACACCATGGGAGCAGGCTCCCCAGGACAAGCCTACGGCGTTCGAGACTTCAAACTTCGCTTTGGCTCTCGCCTAGTAGAACACGGCCGCTTTCTATCAATAAACAAACCCCTTCTCTACAAACTCGGCACATTAGCAATAAAGCTTATTTCGTAACGCCATAAATATGTTAAAATTTATTTTTCTAACGCCATAACACAGACAAAAACGCATTTTCTAACGCCATAAAAAAAGCAAGAATGTACTTTTGTTTTTTATTAGAATACTAATTACTTTAAAAAACTAACTTTTTCTTGTGAAATAAAAAAAATATTCAGTATTTTTGCAGAAATTTGTGAGAAAATGAAACAAAACCTAGTCGTCATATCTGTTTTAGGCTTAGTGGTGGTAGTCCGCCATTAACACGGGTAGGTTTTGTATATATAATATATGTGTAGCCTTCCCTTTTTTGGAAGGTTTTTTTAATAATATAAGGTAATATGAAAATTCAATTACGCAGTGCACAAAGCACAGAAGGAAGACGCATGGCAGGTGCCAGAGCATTATGGGTAGCCAATGGTATGAAAAAAGAACAACTTGGCGAACCTATCATCGCTATTGTTAACTCTTTTACACAATTTGTTCCTGGTCACACACACCTACACAAAATAGGTCAAGAAATAAAAGCAGAGATTGAAAAACTAGGTTGTTTCGCAGCCGAATTTAATACAATTGCTATCGACGACGGCATTGCAATGGGTCACGATGGTATGCTTTACTCACTTCCTAGCCGCGACATTATTGCCGACAGCGTGGAATATATGGTAAACGCACACAAAGCTGACGCAATGATTTGCATTAGCAACTGCGACAAAATCACTCCAGGTATGCTTATGGCATCTATGAGACTAAACATTCCTACTGTTTTCGTTTCTGGTGGCCCAATGGAAGCAGGCGAATGGAACAATCGCAAACTAGACCTTATCGATGCAATGGTAATGTCTGCCGACAAATCTATTTCAGACGACGATGTTTCAAACATTGAACGTTCTGCTTGCCCTACTTGCGGTTGTTGCTCAGGCATGTTCACTGCAAACTCAATGAACTGCTTAAACGAGGCTATCGGTCTTGCACTTGTGGGCAACGGTACTATCCTTGCTACACACAAAAACAGACACAATCTGTTTATGAAAGCCGCTCACCTTATTGTTGAAAACACATATAAATACTATAGAGACGGCGACGATAGCATCCTACCAAAAAGCATTGCTACTCGCGACGCATTCCTAAATGCTATGAGCCTAGACATCGCTATGGGCGGCTCTACAAACACTATTCTTCACCTTTTGGCTATTGCTCAAGAAGCAGGAGTAGATTTCAATATGGACGACATCGATGCTCTTTCTAAAAAGACTCCTTGCCTATGTAAAGTGGCTCCAAATACTACAAAATACCACGTTCAAGACGTAAACCGTGCTGGTGGTATCATGGGTATTATGAACGAACTTGCTCAAAAAGGTCTTGTAAACGCAAATGTAAACCGCGTGGAAGGCATTACACTTGCCGAGGCTATTGAAGAATACGATATTACAAAAGAAAATATTAGCGAAGCTGCTAAAAATATTTACTCATCTGCTCCTTGCCGCAGATTTAATATTGAGCTTGGCTCACAAGAAACTTACTACGATAGCCTAGATACCGACAGAAAAGAAGGCTGTATTCGTAGTGTAGAAAATGCTTACACAAAAGATGGCGGTCTTGCTATCCTTAAAGGAAACATTGCTATCGACGGCTGCGTAATCAAAACAGCAGGTGTAGATGAAAGCATTTGGAAATTTACTGGAAAAGCAGTGGTATTTACATCACAAGAAACAGCTTGCGACGGCATCCTTGGTGGCAAAGTTAAAGCTGGCGATGTGGTAATCATCACTCATGAAGGTCCTAAAGGTGGCCCTGGTATGCAAGAAATGCTTTACCCTACCTCTTATATTAAATCTATGCACCTAGGCAAAGAATGTGCACTTATCACCGACGGACGTTTCTCTGGTGGTACATCTGGCTTAAGTATTGGTCACATTTCTCCAGAAGCTGCATCTGGTGGCAATATTGGTTTAATCGAAGATGGAGATATTATTGAAATAGACATACCAAACAGAAGCATAAATGTAAAACTTAGCGACGAAGAGCTAGCCGCTCGTAGAGAAAAAGAAATGGCACGTGGCAAAGATGCGTTTACACCAAAAGACCGTAACCGTGTGGTTTCTAAATCGTTAAGAGCATACGCTTCACTTGTAAGCTCTGCAGACAAAGGTGCAGTAAGATTAATTTAAACAAAACGAAACTCTATATATGGAAAAGATTTCTGGTGCTCAGGCACTTATCAAAGCATTATTAAATGAAGGTGTAGATACCATTTTCGGATACCCTGGTGGAGCTATCATTCCAGTATTCGATGCTATGTACGATTTCTACAACGATTTTAAGTATGTGTTAACCAGACACGAACAAGGTGCAATTCACTCAGCACAAGGTTATGCACGTGTATCTGGCAAACCAGGTGTTTGTATTGTAACTAGTGGTCCTGGTGCTACCAACACTATTACAGGTATTGGCGACGCTATGCTAGACAACACTCCACTAGTGGTTATCACAGGTCAAGTGGGCAAATCACTTCTAGGTACAGATGCTTTCCAAGAAATTGACGTGGTAGGCATCACCCAACCTATTACCAAATGGAGTTACCAAATTCGTGACGAAAAAGAAATAGCATGGGCTGTGGCACGTGCATTCTATATTGCAAACAACGGAAGACCTGGCCCTGTGGTACTAGACTTTGCAAAAAATGCTCAAACTGCATTGGTGGATTTCAAACCAGAAAAATGCAATTTCATTAGAAGTTACATCCCTACTCTTCCACTTAAAACAGAAAAAGTAGAAAAAGCAGCCGAGTTAATCAACAATGCTAAAAAACCACTTGCACTTGTTGGTCACGGTGTAACAATTGGCAAAGCCGAAGAAGAACTAAAAGCATTTTTAGAGGTGGCAGACATTCCTGCTGCATGGACAATGCTTGGCGAAAGCGCTATGGCTACCGACTATCCTTTAAATAAAGGTATGCTTGGTATGCACGGAAATATTGGTCCAAACATCAAAACCAACGAATGCGACCTACTTATTGCAATTGGTATGCGTTTCGACGACCGCATCACAGGCGATTTAAATACTTACGCAAAACAAGCTAAAGTAATCCACTTCGACATCGACCCTGCAGAAATAAATAAAAACGTGAAGGCAGACGTTGCTATTTTGGGCAACGTAAAAGAAACTCTTCCTGCCGTAACCAAACTGCTAAACAAAAACGAACACAAAGAATGGATTGCATCGTTCGACGAATACGACAAAAAAGAATTTGATAGCGTTATAAACAAAGAAGTTTATCCTACCGAAGGTCCTATTAAAATGGGCGAAGTGGTAAGAAAAATTTCTGATGCTACAAATCGCAAGGCAATCCTTGTTACAGACGTTGGTCAAAACCAAATGGCTGCCATTAGATATTTCCAATTTACAGAAAAACGCAGTGTAGTAACCTCTGGCGGAGCTGGCACAATGGGATTTGGTATCCCTGCTGCTATTGGCGCAAAAATCGCTGCTCCAGAACGCACAGTTTGCCTATTCTGTGGCGACGGTGGTTTCCAAATGACAATGCAAGAACTTGGCACCATTATGCAAGAAAACATTGGCATTAAGATGATTATCATGAACAACAACTTCCTTGGCATGGTGCGTCAATGGCAAGAATTGTTCTACAACGAACGTTATTCATCTACCCCACTAGTAAACCCAGACTTCACCACTATTGCAAGTGCATACGGCATTAAGTCTCGCCTTGTAAACCAGCGTGAAGAACTAGACGGAGCAATAGGCGAAATGCTCGCAGACGACAAATCTTTCCTACTTATCGTAAACGTAGATATGAAAGAACTTATCTACCCAATGATACCAGCAGGAGGTTCAGTAACAAATATCTTGATTAACTAAACTTAAAGAACTTATGGAAAAGAAATTATATACAGTAACCATATTCTCAGAAAACACCCCAGGTTTGCTTAATCAAGTAACCATCGTTTTCACAAGACGTCAGATAAACATTGAAACACTTTCTGTGTCTCCTTCTGCCCTTAAAGGCATTCACAAGTTTACTATCACAGTAAACACCGACAAAGACACCATAGAAAAAGTTGTTAAACAAATTGACAAACGTATCGACGTTATCAAAGCATATTACAACACCGACGAAGAACTTGTATTCCAAGAAATTGCACTTTTCAAAATTTCTACCGAAAAAGTTCTTGCTATGGGTGGCATTGAAAAACTTATTAGAAAATACAACGCTCGCATCCTAGAAATACTAGAAAACTGTATCGTGCTTGAAAAAACTGGTCTTTACACCGAAACACAAGAAATGTTTGACGAACTTCAGGCAAGCATCGGCGTGCTTCAATTCATCCGTTCTGGTCGCGTTGCCGTAACCCGCAGCAACATTGAACGCCTTTCGGATATGCTTGCTAATATAGATAAGATTAAATTAGGACTAAATGACTAAATAAATTTATTGTTAGCTTTATTTCTTTAAGGTACGGTTGGCACGCCAACCTATCCCTCCCACGACTACGTCGCGGGCCCCTCCCGTTCACGAGACCACGGGCGGTCACGCCTCAGAAATAAACTAACAATAAATCTAATATACCGACTAAACAATTGAACAATGAATAAACACACAATTACAATTCCTGTGGCACCACGTGAAGCAGATTTTCTTTCACAAGCCAATCTTATCACATTCTTTATGTATGTGCTAGACTCATCAGGATATGCCAGTCACGACAAAGAATACAGCGTTGACAACCTAAACAAAATGGGCTTCACATGGGTATTATCTCGCTTTGCGATGGAGATATTCAAATACCCAAAAATGTATTCTACCATAAAAATAGACACTTGGATAGAAGATATAGGTGCAATAGTTTCAACACGTAACTTTAGAGTTTACGACGAAAGCGGAGAAGTGATTGCACAAGCTACTTCATACTGGTCAATGATAAATTTACAAACAAGAAGACCTGTTAACCTACTAGAATCACCATTTAAAGACGCCCCTATCAATCCAGAAAAGAACGATATGAGCAGACCTGCCAAGATTCTAGAAATAAAAGGTGAAAAAGCAAGTGAAACTACCGTAAAATGCTCAGACATAGACTTTAACATTCACACAAACAGTGCACGTTACGTAAAATGGCAGATAGACACCTATAGCCTAGACGACTTCAAAGATAGACAAATCAAAAGATTTGACATCAACTATCTTCAAGAAGCACTTTATGGTGAAACCATTGAAGTTTTCAAAGAAGAAAGAGGCAATGAGCACTATTTCGACCTAAAAAATAAGAGCGAAAGAAGCATTTGTAAAACGATTTTAACTTGGGAAGATAAAAAATAACTAATTATCTTTGAGTTAAATAAAAAAATCGTAACTTTGCAGTCCGTTAAAAGTTAGGAGTTAGGAATTAGGAGTGAGGAGTTAAACACTCTATTTCATAACTAAATATAAAACAATTAAACTATATAAAATACAAAAATTATGGCACAAATGAATTTTGGCGGTGTAATCGAAAATGTTGTTACACGCGAAGAATTTCCATTAGAAAAAGCACGCGAAGTGCTAAAAAATGAAACTATCGCCGTTATCGGTTACGGTGTACAAGGCCCAGGCCAATCATTAAACCTAAGAGATAATGGTTTCAATGTAATCGTAGGTCAACGTAAAGGTGGCAAAACTTGGGAAAAAGCTATCGCTGATGGTTGGGTTCCAGGTGAAACACTATTTGATATAGAAGAAGCATGCCAACGTGGTACTATTATCCAATATCTTCTTTCTGACGCAGCTCAAATCGAAGTATGGCCAGTAGTAAAACGCAACCTTACTCCAGGTAAAGCACTTTACTTCTCTCACGGTTTTGGTATCACTTACAAAGAACGTACAGGTATCATTCCTCCAGCAGACGTTGACGTTATCCTTATCGCTCCTAAAGGTTCAGGTACATCTCTTCGTAGAATGTTCCTACAAGGTAGAGGTCTAAACTCTTCTTACGCTATCTTCCAAGATGCAACAGGTAAAGCAATGGAACGTACAGTAGCTCTAGGTATCGGTGTAGGTTCTGGTTACTTATTTGAAACTACATTTGAAAAAGAAGTTTACTCAGACTTAACAGGCGAACGTGGTTCTCTAATGGGTGCTATCCAAGGTTTACTTCTTGCTCAATACGAAGTATTACGTGAAAATGGTCACGAACCATCAGAAGCATTCAACGAAACTGTTGAAGAACTTACCCAATCTCTAATGCCTCTATTCGCAGAAAACGGTATGGACTGGATGTATGCAAACTGCTCTACTACAGCTCAACGTGGTGCTCTAGACTGGATGGGACCTTTCCACGATGCTATCAAACCAGTGATGAGAGACCTATATGCTAGCGTTAAATCTGGCGAAGAAGCTCAACGCTCTATCGACTCAAACTCTAAACCAGACTACCGCGAAGGTCTAGAAAAAGAACTTGCAGCTCTACGCGAAAGCGAAATGTGGCAAGCTGGTGCAGTTGTTCGTAAACTACGCCCAGAAAACAACTAATTAGATAGATAAATTTCTATATACAGAGGGTGCTCATTTTTTGGGTACCCTCTATTTTTTTTGTCATTTTAATTTATTACCTTTGTTCGTTCATTGAGTGTTATTCATCTTATTATTAATCATTAAAATTTAATCAAAAATGGCAGAAAAAGAAACTGAAAAAAAGCAAGTCAACGCAGAAAAGTTAAAAGCCTTACAAATGGCTATTGACAAAATAGAAAAAGACCATGGTAAAGGTACTATCATGAAGCTTGGAGATAACAAAGTGGTAGATGTTCCTGTGATTCCAACTGGATCTATTGGTCTAAATGCAGCTCTAGGTGTAGGTGGTTATCCACGTGGTAGAGTAATCGAAATCTTTGGTCCAGAATCTTCTGGTAAAACTACCCTAGCTATTCACGCTATTGCAGAAGCACAAAAAGCAGGTGGCATCGCAGCTATTATCGACGCCGAACATGCATTCGACCGCTTCTATGCAGAAAAACTTGGTGTAGATGTAGAAAATCTATTCATTTCTCAACCAGACGACGGCGAACAAGCACTAGAAATTGCAGACCAACTTATTCGTTCATCTGCAATTGACATTATCGTAATTGACTCTGTAGCAGCGCTTACTCCTAAAGCAGAAATCGAAGGTGATATGGGCGACAACCGTGTAGGTCTTCAAGCACGCCTTATGTCTCAAGCTTTAAGAAAACTTACTGCGAGCATCAACAAAACAAACACATGCTGTATTTTCATCAACCAACTTCGTGAAAAAATCGGTGTAATGTTTGGTAACCCAGAAACAACTACCGGTGGTAATGCTCTTAAGTTCTATTCATCTATTCGTTTGGATATTCGTCGTGCCACACAAATTAAAGAAGGCGACGATGTTATTGGTAACCAAACTCGCGTAAAAGTGGTTAAAAACAAAGTTGCACCTCCTTTCCGCAAAGCAGAATTCGACATTATGTTTGGCGAAGGTATTTCTAAAGCAGGTGAAATCATCGATATGGGTGTAGAAACAGGCATCATCAAGAAAAGTGGTTCTTGGTTTAGCTATGGCGACAGCAAACTTGCACAAGGTCGCGACGCTTGCAAACGCCTAATTCAAGATAACCCAGAATTAGCAGCAGAGCTAGAAGAGAAAATAATGGCTGTATTAAACGGCACTCAAGAATAAAACAAACACTGCGGCACCTTGGCATAAAAGGTGTCGCACTTTATAATTTATATTATGTACAAAGACAACTTTAAGAAAAACAACTTTAAGCGTGGCAATCGTGGCGGAAACAACAACGCAGGGAAAGAGCCAGGCAACAAAATGATTTTTGGTATTCGTGCCATTATTGAAGCTATAGAAGCAGGTCACGAAATAGACAAAATCCTACTTAAAAAGGATATTCAAAGTGAACTTTCACAAGAACTTTTTGCTGCCGTAAAAGGCAGAAATATACCTGTGGTGCGTGTACCAGTAGAAAAAATCGACCGCATCACCAACAAAAACCACCAAGGAGCAATAGCATTTATTTCTCCTGTGGCATACCAACGCATCACTCACCTTATTCCTCAACTATATGAAGACGCGAAATGCCCATTCATCGTAGTTTTAGACGGTGTAACAGACGTGAGAAACTTTGGTGCCATTGCTCGTACTTGCGAATGCGCAGGTGTAGACGCAATTATGATTCCGCAACTAGGCAGCGCTTCTATCAACGCTGATGCTATAAAAACCTCTGCAGGAGCTCTACTTTCACTTCCAGTGTGTAGAGAACACAACCTTGCAGCCATGGTAAACTACCTAAAAGAATGCGGTTTACGCATCTTTGCTGCTTCAGAGAAAGCAACTCAATCATATACAGAAGTAGATTACAGCGGTCCTATTGCCATTGTAATGGGAGCAGAAGACGTTGGCATCTCTCCTGAAATAATGGAACTTTGCGACGAACACGTAAGCATTCCAATCAACGGCAACATCCAATCTCTAAACGTATCTGTTGCCGCCGGCATTTTAATATATGAAGCGGTAAAGGGAAGATAGTTAGGAGTTAGGAGTTAGGAGTTATCACGCCCGTTAGGGTGTGAATCTTAATAATAGGCAGGTATCAGAGGGCAACGCCCGGCGATGCCTGTATAAAACATAAAAAATTAAGGGCACGCCAGGACGAAGTCCGGTAGGGTGTGCATCCGAGCGCAGCGAGTATTTTATGCAAGTTTTATACGAAGACAATCATATTATCATTGTAAACAAATCTAGTGGCGAAATTGTCCAAGGCGACAAGACTGGCGACACCCCACTAGTAGAAACCGTGCGTGCCTATATCAAAGAAAAATACAATAAGCCAGGCAACGTATTTTGTGGTTTAACACACCGACTAGACCGCCCAGTGAGCGGTGTGGTCATCTTTGCTAAAACCAGCAAAGCCCTTGAGCGCATAAACAATATGCTTAAAAACCACGAAATAAAGAAAACCTATTGGGCTATTGTTAAAAACCCTCCAAAACAAAGCGAGGACACATTGGTTAACTACCTTGTACGCAACGAAAAACAAAACAAATCATTCGCCTACTCTACCGAAAAGCCAAACTCAAAACGAGCAGAGTTAAACTATAAAGTGATAGGCAAATCAGACAATTATACATTGCTTGAAGTAAACCTTATCACAGGTCGCCACCACCAAATTCGCTGCCAACTTGCAGCTATGGGTTGCCCTATCAAGGGTGATTTAAAATATGGATTCGACCGCTCAAACCGCGACGGCAGCATCAGCCTGCATGCCCGCTCAGTAGAGTTCATCCACCCTGTTTCAAAAGAACTCATCCACGTAGAAGCACCCACCCCACAAGACACACTGTGGAAGTCCTTTTAGTTCTTCCTCAATTTATTAATGGAAGAACAGCACGAACTAAAGAACAGATATATGTTGATTAATACCTACTAACAGTAAAAGGTCTTGCATTATACCACTCACTACAAACAAAATAAACTACATTAAGAATATGCCAAGTGCAGTTTAACTCTTCGTATGTGAGAAGGTTTCTCTATACAAAAATCTCCGATACTACTTAAAATACCGGAGAAAATCAATATCACTCTATTTTGACTCTTCTAACAAAAATTTTCCTTTATCGTATGATTTTTCAATATTTTGTAGTAACTTTGCCACCGAAAGTTGACCGGACTCTTTTGAGTCAGCAACTTTTGCGTCGAGAATAGTGCTATTTGATTCGTCAAGTAGCACTATTTTTATTACCTCAAATGAATATGGTTTATTATGGAATACCTCAGGTTGCTTATACTCTTTAATTGTTGTTTTTACTCTGTATAATTTCTCTTGATATCTAATTGCTCCATAAAATCTATGGATTAATATATTTTTATTTACATAATTTTCATTGGTACGTGTATTATTTTCCTTTGTATAATCTGCATGAATTTCTGCCTCTATACTAGCATCAATAATTTTAGGCAAAACCTTTAATACAGATAAATGGACATGAATATTATCACTTTTATTTACAGCAGAACCATCTATATACTTCTTTAATGCCTTTTTACTTATTTCGTATGAAAACTCACATATCGTTCCTACATGTGACACATAAATATTAACTAAGTTCTTTTCTGCCCAACTTTTTGCTTCATCAAGAGGGTCATCACTATTAAAATCGTGTGGTTCTACCTCTACAATATCAACAAAACTCTCATTTAAACTAGGCATAACAAGTCCTTTGCCTTCTTCTGCTTTACGTTGAACTCTTTCAAATTCACCATACGGATTTATAGGATCATAACTAGCAAATGGTTCTGATACTACATCAAAACGTTCGGAATTGTCTAAAAAATCTGGAAAAATAAAATCTGAATTTAAACTCATAATAATTAACAATTAAGATGAATAATTATTCTAGTTTCGCTTAACACTCAATACTTAGAAACCAATGCAAAGATACAAAATTTATTTATACATACAATGTTATTTTTTACAATAAATAAGCGGTTGACTTATGCTGCCAACCGCTGAACATTTAAAAATTAGTACTTATAAAGAACAGCCTCTGCTATTCTTGAGGATTCAAAGTAAAACTTTGATATTTCTATTTTATGAGTATACAATGTGTTGTTAAATCGTCTAATGAGAAACAAGGCTTTTCAAGAAATATTGTGGTAGGCTGTATCACGCTATCACCTAAAGCATCATTTATAGACTTTGCTATGAGTTCTGTACAATAGAGCAGACTATCTGTGCTATTGTCAGAATCAAAGTCGAAACGAGCACCTTTGGCATATCGTTGCCACACCTTATTTACAACCTCATCTCGCACCGAAGACGAATAATCCAAACGATAAATTGCAAATGTATCTGCAAATGATAAAAAATTTTCAATAGTCTCGTAACGCACCGAACTAGGTTCCTTTGTTTCTTTTAATTCACAATGAATCACTCCTATTCTTCCTACAGAATCTTTTGCAACAATACCTACATGCGAGAAGACTCCTGCCTTGGAAGCGTATGAAGAAAATAGTGAAGAAACGAATCCATCTTCTCTGCGTAAAACGATGTCGCCATTTTCTATTGGTTGGTCTATTATTACTTGGTGCACTTGCATTTCTTTAGTACAAGACACCAAGAATAATAAACAAAACAATATTATTTTTTGACATCTACAAGCCATTCACCATCTACCTTAGTCAAGTCAAGTTTGGCTTCTCTACCTTTTTCGTTTAGATACCAAACCCAAGCTTTATCTTCAGAAACTGAGTCTTTTACAATTTTTGTTTCCCAATTTTCAACAGGTTTGTGTTTGAAACCAATTGCCATATCAACAAATTGTTTAGCAGTTTCTGTACAGCATTCTTTTGCTTTATCGTAGTTTCCAGTATTAAAATTGGTGATAAACTCTTCTGCCACATCCACGTGATTGCTTCCACAAGAAGCTAGACCTAGAGCCACTGCTACTAGAAATAAAATTCTTTTTATTGTTTTCATGTTGTTTTGTTTTTGTTTTTATTAAAGAAACTAATATCTCGGGGTGCTGAGATATTAGCTTAAAACTGATATTAGAAGGTATAGCGTGCAGCTACAGCGATTGCACCAGAATATAGACCATCAGCATAGAAGTCTACACCATATTTGTTACCTTCAACACCAATAACTGGGCGCCAGTCTACAGAAAGTTGTAGTGGGAACCAGAAGTTGTATTCAACACCTACACGTCCAGCAACACCACCAAATGCGTAAGGTGAATACCACCATGTACCCCAGTTATAACCTACACCAGCACCAACACCTGCATACCAGTTCCAAGAACCTTTGTTTTCCCATGGAATTACTAGACCACCTGGGTTAATCCAGTCGTAAGTAGCAGCTGCTTCAATAGCATTGAAACCAGGAAGACCAAGTTCCACTTCAATCATGTTGTTTTCACCCATGCTATGTTGATATGATGCTTCTGCACCATAACCAATACGTAAACCTACTGCACGAGGTTGAGCAAAAGCTGCAGTAGCCATAGCTACAGCAAATACGAATAATAAAGCAATCTTTTTCATAATAATAAAAATTTTAAGGGTTTATAAATAAATTAAATAAATTAAATTACCATACACTAATTAGTCTGTTACCTTCGTTTGTTTTCACAATGTAAATACCTTCAAGCGAACCGTTTAGATGTGTTACATTTATACCTGTTAGGTTATAGATTTCAAAGTCTAGTTCTGAATATATAGTACCTTCTTTAGCATAAACATCTATTGCTGGTACCTCGTCTATTGCTACAAAGTCTCTATGAATTACAGGACGAATTGGTAAGCCTTCTCTACGAGGATTTTTATTAACCTCAAGACTCCAAGTACCACTAAAGAATAAAACATTAGCCTGATCTTGATAATCCTCGTGCAAAGTAGAAGTCCAATATTTACCACCATTAGTACATTCCTCGTAGTTTTCCCCTACCATTTTTCCTACCGCTGGTAAGAAGATTACGTTTCCATTAGGTCCTTTAATATAATAACCTTCCACACCTTTGTATTCTAATTTTTCTAAAGTACACTCACGAAGTAGTTCTTCTGCATCTTGCAAAGTTGGAATATGCCATTTACTAGTTAAAGCTTCGTTTGCAGCATCATCACTTGGATCTAGTGTATTTCTAAAGTCAACAAAACCATATCTATCATTGGTTACATACTTAATGTACTCATTGTCTTCAAGTAGGTTTGCCCATTTATAGGTATTATATGAATAGTTTTCTTTAGGTTCAATTTCACCCCAAGCAAAGTGTAGACCTTCTCCTTCTGGTTCTGTTGTACCTAGATTATGGGTAGCCCAACATAAACCACTGGTAAGACCTAAGTCTATATAACCTTTATCCCAAGAGTCGCCAAGAGGCTGTAACTCATAATAATATTTAAATTCTGTTTCCCAGTTTGAATCATCTAAATAGATATTGACTTTGAAACCTTGTGGTATTTGTAGTTGGTTCTCATCTAAGAAATTACCATACTTAGTTAAACCTAATTCCATAATAGGATCATCTTTATCGCCTAAGTAAAAGTAATAACCATCCCACGAATGACTTTCTTCTATAGCTTCATAAGTAGCTACAAATACACCAGTAGAATCGGCTTGCATTTTTTCAATAACAGGCTCATCATACTTATGAAATTCATATGCCACTCGCCATGTCGCCATATCTTCTATGCTTTCATACCAAACCTCTTTTGCATAACATGGGGTTTTAGAGATATCTACACCTTCATACTCGTCGAATGTATACCAACCGCTAAAAGAACTATTGTAAACATCATCTTTGTTCCAAAATCTAATTCCTTCTGGGTTGCGCACCTCAAACTTGTAAATATCATAACCATAGATCTTTTGTTCTAGTTTTTCTGGAACTAAGAAATATTCAACATCAGAGTTAGATATTGGTTCGTATTTAGCAATTTCATCGTAACGATCATTTTCACAATCCACAATATAAAGATAACCAAGTATAGGATATGCTGGATATGGGTCTGGTTCAGGTTCAGGCTCTGGGTCTGGTGTTGGGTCATCACCTGGACCTGGCTCTGGGTCTGGGTCATCACTTGGGTCATCACCTGGACCTGGTTCTGGGTCTGGGTCGTCACTTGGATCGTCGCCTGGGCCTGGTGCTGGAGCAGCAGTGGTTTTGCCCTTTAGATTTGCAGTGACAGTTTCATTACCTGCATACACAGTTAAGGTAGCATTATATTCGCCTTCCTTGTTTGGCACAAATTTAATTTTTGCCTCACCATTGCCATTTGTTACAGATTCAGAAACTACTTTAAATGAACCTGCATTCTCACCACTTATTGCAGCTGTGGCACATGTGGTACCTTGTACTTTAAATGTAGCAGTTACAAAAGAAGTTTTTCCCACCTGTGTAGCATCAAATGCTGGCACATTAAGATTAGAAATTTTTACCTTTTTATCCACCACTGGAGTATAAGTTGCAGTTTCACACACTGCAACAAAATCTATAATTGCAGTCAATCCTTCTGCTGTTCTCACTGTTATAGTAGCTTCGTATGCACCCGCTACTTTAGGAGTAAAGGTGATAGGAGTGGTATAATCTTGAGTATTATATTCTCTTGAGGTTGTTCCTAAAGTAAAGTAACCTAATTCCGTATCTGTACCGCTTATACTTACAGTTGGTGAAGATGCCCCAACAAGTGTAAATGTTATATTAGCAGAAGACGAATTTTTTGGATTTACTTTTGCAAATTCTTCTACCTTCAAATATTTAATTGCAGGAGTTACAGGAGCTTCATCTGCAATCGCATTAAATGAAATACTTTCACTTTTTTTACCAGCAGTAATGGTAAGTGTAGCATCATATTTACGAGAGATATTTGGTGCAAATTCCATTTCTATAGTACCCACTCCGTCATTTACACTTACAGAAAGTACTTTAAAGTACGACGCATCTGCACCACTTATTGTAGCTGTAGCAGTTTTAGCTCCCTCCAATGAGAATGTTACTTTGGCAGTAGAAACTTTATCTTCTTCTGCGCCTGTAAAACTTGGTTTTTTAATATTGCTAATAATTATCTCAGGTTCTATACCCATACCACTAAGAGTTACATTCTCACTTACTTTACCAGAGGTAATAGTTAATGTAGGTTTAAAGTAACCTTCTGATTCAGGAGCAAACTCTATTACTACTGAACCACTAGTACTTGTTACACTTTGAGAAAGTATTTTAAAGTAGCTAGCATACTCACCACTAATAGACGCTGTAGCACTAGTTGCATTTTCTATGGTATAAGTAGCCACAAGAGTCTTTGTTTCACCTATAAAGACTTGACCAAATGAAGCTATTTGGATATTGCTAATTACAGGATCTGGCACTGGCGCTGGCTCTACACCAAAAGCTCTAATGCTTTTAGTTACAGTCACACTACCAGAAGTAATATTTAATACAGCATCATATTTATTTTCAGAATCTGGTGTAAATTGAATTTCTACAGTTCCTTTTCCATTTGTTACACTTTGAGATAGTATTTTAAAATACTTAGCATGTGTGCCAGTAATGGTGGCAGTAGCACTAGTAGCATTTACCAGTGTATATGTTGCTGTAGCAGTACTACTTTGACCCACTTCTGTATCTGGGAAAGAAGACACTTTTATATCAGTAATCTCAGGAACAGGTTCTGGGTCTGGTTCTGGGTCTGGTTCTACTGGTGTTTGTTTCACAGCTGTAATAGTAAAGTCAGGATTTTCATAATCACCATTGAATACAATAGTAATATCATATATGCCTGCTTCAGTTACTTCTACAAGAAGATTTTTTTCGTACACAGCATAGTTACAATTTCCTAATATTCTGTAACCAGCATAACCATATTTATTACCTTCTAAGATTTGAATATTTTCAGTATATTTAAGAGTATTATTATTTGTTGCTGTAAATCTATTTTCTGCCAAACATTCATCACCATTTGCTATTGTGAAATGTTCTATTTGTGCTTTTCCAAAACTTCCAGGTGGAGTAGTAAGAGTGATTTTGCCATTTGCAGAATCTACCTTAATTGTAACATCTGCAGCATTTGATAGTGAAAAGGCTATATTTCCACCATCTTGTATTGTATAGCCTGTTGAAGAATTTTTTGTATCTAGAAACTCTCCTCCAAGCCATTGTTGTGGCGCAGTATTCACTACCACTTTAAAACTCCAAGTTCCAGTTGGAACATTTTTATAGGTAATTTCAAAAATGCCATCTTTATTCGCATCAGTCATTCCATTGGCAGTTGCTTCACCATCCCACTCTATACCATTACACCAAATACCAGTGGCATCACTACCACCATTACCTGCTACAACGAATGTAGGTACTGCAGGTTCTGGTTCAGGGTCTGGAGTTGGAGTAACAGTACTTTTTGTTAGCAATAGAGTTGCAGTCCAATCTGCTGTAAATGTTACTTTCACATCAAATACATCGCCAGCCTTCCAGTCACCTACTTCTGGATATACTGCAGCAAATAGCATTTCGCCTTTTTTCAGTAAATATGGCTCACCTAAAACAATGTAATTTCCATTAAAACCAAAGTCGATAGTGTTGAAGTTTCCATCGCCACCTATCTTTAAATAGAATTCATAATTTGGAACTGTATATGTACCTGTGTAAACACCATTACCTTTAAAAGTTAATTTAGAAACAAACTTCTCTCCATTGGTAGAACTTTCTGCCAATGAAACTCCTTGGTCTTTAGAGAGGTCAAATAGATTTGCAGAAGTAGCTCCTGTAATTTTAAGTGTAGCTGTAGATACAGTAAATTCAATCTTAGAAATCTTTATTTTACCTACTGCACTAAGGTTTCCGGCTCCTTTTACTAAAGTGTAAGACTTTCCAGCTTCTACTTGTAAGTTTCCACCATAGTTGAGGATATTCCAAGTTGGGTCTGCCAACTTGAAGTCACCAGAAAGTTCAATTTCACTACCTGTAGGGTATGTTGCCACATAATAATCCCCATCTGTAGTTGATAACTCATTCTCTGGTGAAAAACCCCAACCAGAGAAACCACCAACTAAAAATAGTTGTGTATTCGCCGCCATGAGTGCACTGAGTGCACCAACAATAGCAATGAGTAATGTAATAATTCGTTTCATAAGTATATAATTTTAAATGTTATTTTTCTTTTGTTACCAAACACTTACTAGGCGGTTGCCTTCGGCTGTTTTCACAATATAAACACCTTGTAGAGAACCATTTAGTTTTGTAACATTTACACCTGCAAGGTCATAGATTTCAAACTCTACTTCTGAATATATTGTACCTTCTTTAGCGTAAATCATTACTGCAGAGACTTCTTCTACAGACACATTGGTATCATCGTCTGGAGTACCTGGATTTACTGGGTCTGGATTTAGTTCTGGCACATCACCTGGTTCAAATGTTTCGTCTCCACATACTGCCGCAAAGTCTATGCTTAAACTTACTTCATCGTCTGTAGTAACAACTAATGTTGCATAATAAACACCTTTTACAATAGGTTTGAACACTATTGATACAGAACATTCACCATTACCAATATTTTGTTCACCTATTTCAAAGAAATCTGCATCCATACCTTCTATAGTTACAGTTGCTGTATTTGCATTTTGAAGTGTAAATGTAGCTACAGTTGAAGTTGTTGTTTTTGGCAGAATTTTCTCAAATGGTTGTATCATTAGGTTTTTAATTGCAACCACTGGGTCAGGTTCTGGCTCTGGTTTCACAGGAGTATCAGGGTCTACAGGAATATTTGGTCCCACAGGAGTATCTGGTTCTGTTGTGCTACCTTGTTTCACATAAGTAATAGTGAACTCTGGAGTTTCATAATCACCATTGAACACAATAGTAACTTCATATTTTCCAGATTCAGTAACTTCCACTAGAAGACTATTTTCATACACAGCATAGTTACAATTTCCTAATATTCTGAAAGCAGCATAACCAAATCCAGACTCCTCAGAGACTTGAATATCTACTGTATATTTTAGTGTATTGTTATTTGCCGCAGTAAATCTATTTTCTACCAAACATTCATCAGTATTTGCTACTGAGAAGTAGTCTATTTTTACTTTTCCAAAGTTTCCAGAAGGAGTGGTAAGAGTAATTTTGCCATCTGCAGAATCTATCTTAATTGTAACATCTGCAGCATTTGATAGTGAAAAGGCAATATTTCCACCATTTTGTATTGTATAGCCTGCTGAAGAATTTACTTTATCTAGAAACTCTCCTCCAAGCCATTGTTGTTGTGCAGTATTCACTACCACTTTAAAGCTCCATGTACCAGCAGGCACATTAGAATATGTGATTTCAAAAATGCCATCTTTATCTGCATCTTTCATTCTATTCGCTTCTGCAGAAGGATTCCATTCAATACCATTACACCATATACCTGTAGCGTCGCTACCACCATTACCTGCTACAATGAATGCAGGCACTGCTGGGTCTGGCTCTGGTTCTGGAGTTGGGTCTGGAGTTGGGTCAACAGTTCCACCACCATTGGTATCAAAGGTTAAGGTTTCATACCAAACACCATCGTAGAAGTATGGTTTTGACGCTTCGAATGTTAGGTCGTCTGTTTGATTACCTACTCCGCCATTGCCATTGTTGAAGATTATACGGTCTGCCAAACTAGAGTCAAAGGTATATGAGTAAACATCATTTCCATCTACGGTTTTGCCTAGTTTTGTAGCAGGTTCACCAGACCAAGCAACAATTGGTGTACCTGTTGCAAAATCCCATACGTACGCATTAACAGCAGACCAACCTGTTTTATTAACATAATATAATGTAATCTCACCACCAGGAGTTGGTTCTGGTTCTGGCTTAGGGTCTGGAGTTGGGTCTGGAGTTGGATTTGTACCAGCCTCTTGCACATTTATAAGGATACTTGAATACCAATCTTTATCAAATAATACAAGAATATTTAGCACATCACCCACCTTATAATCGCCCTCAATTGTAAAGCCTTCGTAGGCACCTTTGACCATATCGTAAATGAATTTAGGCATCACAGGTTGACCATTTGTACCATAGTCAATCACATTGAAGTTTGTCAAACCACCAATTTTTGCAGTAACGCCAAGTTCTGTTACGGTGTATGTACCAGTATATTGAGCAGTATTATATTCAGCATTATAACTATATGTTAGTGGCACATACACAGGACTTGCACCCCTTGGATTTACCACGAATGCAACACCTTGGTCTGTAGTGGTATCGAATACATTTGAAGATGTAGTACCAGTAATTTTTAGCACACCAGTAGATAGAGTAAACTCTACTTTAGAAGCTTTAATTTTTCCTGCTGTATCAAGATTTGCTCCACCTGCAGTCAACGTATAAGACTTGCCTGCTTCTACTATAATTGGTCCACCATAATTAACACTCCAATCTTCATTTGAAATTTTGAAGTTTCCTGAAATTGTTATCTCATTACCTGCTGAATAGTTTGCCACATAATAGTTACCATCAGCAGAGGTTAGTTTGTATGTGTCATTTACTTCCCAATTATTGAAACCGCCTTTCACATATAAAGGTGCCACATTAGGGTCTGGAGTAGGAGTTGGGGTGTCTCCGCCTGTATTATTGCCACCTGTGTTAGTATCAAACTCTAAGCTCTTGTGCCATTCACCTTTATAATAATATGGTTTAGTTTTATCTATAACTAAATCATCAGTTTTAGAATCACATAATGGTGTATTAAATAAAATATTATCAACTACACTCAAATCTATTTCGTATGAATAAACAGTATAACCATCTACGGTTTTATTTATAGAAGTCATTTCTTCTCCTGGATAAATAACCATAGGTGCACCATCTATACTATTCCAAGCATACGCATACGCATAATCGTAGGTACAACCATCATTTTCATATACATAATACAATGTAATTTTTTCACTTGGTGCTTTTTCCACTGTACAAGTCACCTTTGCTTTAGCTGCATCATAGTTCCATGTTAGATTATACCTTCCATTTTCTGGAATTTCCACTAAAACATCCTCTTCTAAAAAATCATTTAGGTAAGCACTTAGAGTGTAATAATATAAACCTGCCTTAAAATAATCATTATAAGTATAAGACAACAGATTTTCACCAATCAACTCCATTTCATGACTATTAAACTCTTTATCAAGAGTGATATACGCTCTTGCATACAAAAGTTCCCTAACTAATGTTATTTCCTCTGTATTAGCATTTAAAGTTAATGTAGTATTGTAAGTACCATATTGAGCTGGTGTTTTAAATGTTTTAGAAATTTTTCTATCACAATATTTAAATGTATATGTTATATCTCCGTTATTTACTTTAATATCTTCTTCTACTTGGGTCTGGAAAATATTATTCCCTAAACACTGCACTTGAGGATATCTACCATCATAGGAGAACGACCAAGTCTTAGCTCTCTCTATTAAATTTTTAGAAATAGGAACATCCTTGAGCGTAGCATACCATTCACCATTATAAAAATAAGGTTTAGACCAATCTATGCTGTATTCTTGTTTGTTAATTATAACCATATCATAAGTTGCTGCACTCACTTCATAAGAGTAGTAATTTTCTCCATTGATGGTCTCTTCGTATGAAGTTGAATTAGGTGTATAAATATAATCTACTCCGTATTTAGAACTATAAACCTTAATAGCACTAGTCGTACCAATCACATATAGTCTTTCTGCCTCTGGTTGTTGATTCAAATCTGCAAGATGCACATTATATTTTGCACTTTCTAAAGATGTATACCATCTAGAGTTTGTATAATATAGTTTTGCGTTAGGAGTTAACAATTTTCTATCGCCAGAAAAAGGACCGTAATATGTAGTTACATAAACTGGTTCATCATATAATGGAACTACAATTTTGTATACAGGCAAACCATTAATAGACATCGATGGTTCTAGTGTAGTGCTTGTAGCAGTCCCGATATAATCGTAAAAAGAGGCTTCATCTGAATCGTGTAAATATATAGTTACTGAATTATCAGTACATGAATTTTCTGGAGTCACATATAGTGTTGCTTGATATTTTCCTGTAAACGTATTATCGGCATACCAAGTTCCATCGTAGAAATAAGGTTTGTTTGGAGAAAATTTTAAATCCCGTGTTTTATCCTCTCCTGCAGTAGTTCCTCCATTATTAAAGATAATTCTATCACCTTTACTTGAATCAAAAGTAAATGAATAAATAGAATGTCCATTATAGTTAAATGCCGTTTTTGTTGCAAGCTTACCTGGGTAAGTATTTTCACTTTTATCTGTAGCATAATCCCACACATAGGCGTAAACCTTTGACCAATCATTACTATTTACATAATAAAGAGTAATATCAGCAGCTATCATTGAGCTAACAAAAGCAACTAATAATATTAATAATGTGTAAAATCTTTTCATAAGTATATAATTTTATAGTTATTTTTCTTTTATTACCAAACACTTACTAGGCGGTTGCCTTCGGCTGTTTTCACTATATAAACACCTTGTAGAGAACCATTAAGTTTTGTAACATTTACACCTGCTAAGTCATAAATTTCAAAATCTACTTCTGAATAAATAGTGCCTTCTTTAGCGTAAATCATTACAGCAGAAACTTCTTCTACAAATACATTGATATCATCATCTGGAGTATCTGGTGCTTCAGGATTTTCTGGATCATTTCCTGGTTTTCCTCCGTCTTCTGCACTTTGCACTGGAGTCACTTTTAGCGTTTGTGTTGATTGTTTAAATTCAATTTTCTTAACTAGTACAGGCTCAGAAACTTTAATATTTTGCGAACCTCCTGATTGAAGTACTTGCTCCACTCCTGGTGTTAAAGTTATATCACCATGATAATTAGTATATCGATACGATTTATAACTTTCGTCCCACTCATAAACACAGATTTTAAATCTAGTGTCGAGTGTCATTTCCTTACCTTCTGCAAATTCTAATACAAAAGTATCGTTGTCAGTAGTAGTAAATAGAGCTTCTTCTTCTGCAGCATGACCATTAAGTCCACCAGTTAAGCCAAAACTAACTTTGTATCTAAAAAGATACACTAATTTATTTCCAACTTTCACAGAAGCATTAGGCGCACCTGATTTTACTGGTCGCACATTATATTGTGTCGCACGACCATAAGCAGCTACTCCCATATCCCCTTGTGTTAATCGTGTACCACATGCTCTTGAATCATCAAACTTTTGCGAATAAATATCGTACCATAATTCTGAAGTCCAAATGCCGCCTACGCCTGCACTTCCTTGATTGGTAGGATCTCTCAATACAAGTGGCAAAATAATATAATTACCATTCTTTGCTACACGTTTGTGAACTCTTTTACCATCTATTTGTGTAACAATTAAGGTGGTATTATCTATTAATTCTTGCAACTCTGCTTTAGTTGGCATGCGCCAATCTCCGCCCCAATTCCTATAAGCAGCATCATCTACTAAATCTAATTTTGTTTTATTATCAACTACACCAAGAGAACTAGTATTATATTTTGTAATATCATAATTAGGTGAAGAACCTGTCCATCCTGTTACATTATACCATTTATAATTTGTTACAGAACATATTTCTTTGGTCTCAACCTCACCCCACGCAAATGGATCGCCTGCATCTATGATACTTTCAGCACCCACATTCATATTTGCCCAAAGTGTACCACTAGGCAAACCTAAATCCACATACCCTTCATTATTAACACCATAACGTGCAATATCGGCAGCCATTAGAGAAGTTGCAAAAGTTACTAGTAATATTAATAATGTGTAAAATCGTTTCACAAGTATAAAATTTTAAATGTCATATGCAATCGTTTGCCTACTATTTGTAAAAAAATTATACGACTATGCGTATAAAAATGCACCTCTCTTAGTAAGAGATGTTACATTGGCAAATGTACTACTATTAAGTAACATATACAAATATTTTTAAATAAAAATCAACAAATTTTAACTAACTAATAAAGATTTTTACCCCCCCCCATTTTTATATATTGCTGATTATTAATATCTTACGCTTCTAGGAAACCTCTCTTACTAAGAGATATTAAGAAATCTCGAGTTAAATTCATATAAAAAAAATGGACTTAACTCGGGATTTTTTCTTATAGAGATTTTAAAATCATATTATTTGCTTTGTCAATTGCTAGAGTATCCAACGATGCTAGGTAGATGCGCGTAGTAGTTTCTGAGTCGTGCCCCATACCCTCACTTATCACCGACAGAGGAACATTTTTACTTTTTGCTATGCTTGCCCAAGCATGACGGGCAACGTATAAAGTAAGTGGTATAGTAAGACCAAGTTGCTTACCTATTTTCTTCAAACAGCGATTGATGTTGTGAGCAGTATAAAGATATTGCGTGCGCGCGTCTGTTTTATTAGATGGTTTTATAATAGGTAACAAATAAATAGACTGCGAGGCATCATACTTATCCACAATCTCTTGCATACATTTTTCCCATTTAACAAACAGTTTTTGGCCTGTTTTTCTCCTACAATACGACAACACTCCATTTTGCAAATCCTTTTTTCGTAAATACGCCATATCAACAAATGACATACCCCTTGTATAAAAACTCAGTAGAAACATATCACGAGCAAAACAAAAAGTTGGTTTCATAGACAAGTCCAACTCCTTTATTTGTTTTATCACCTTGAGCGGCACTGCTCGTTTCACAGTCCTATCCACTCCAGTATAAACATGCTTAAACGGGTATCGTTGCAAAGTAAGTTCCTTTTCCACTGCCCTATTATACACCGCCCTAAGATTGCGCATATAAAACGACGATGTATTAAGACTCACTCCGCAGTTTCTCAAATACACCTCGTATGCCACCATCATATCGGCATCCATTTCGTCCAATGCCACATCTTTATTCTTCCTAAAGCGTTTAAAACTATAAAGAGAAGCCGTATATGTTTCTGAAGTGCGTATCTTGCCTAAAGTCTTTTGTTGTTCTATCACATCTTCCATAAATGAAAATAGACCATTCTTTGTGCGTTTTTTTCTTTTATTCCTTGCTAACAGTTCCTCAAACATTGTAACAATAATTGAACTATTTCCTTGCATACCTATTTTATTATTAAATGATTAGACATAAAGAAAACTGCACCTGACATTACATCAAGTGCAGTTTATAAAATTTTGTGTGTTCGTAAAATTAATTATTCGCTTCGCTCATGATTTTGCTTCCGCTCGGCAATGCTTAAGCAAGCTTATCATTGCTCTCGCTTACTCGCAAAATTCCTAACTATTTATTAAATAGCTCTTTAATATTTCCTAAAGACCCCAACACACCTGTTGCCTCATAAGGAAGATAAACTGTTTTATTATCTTTGCCAGAGGTCATTTCTTTTAGGCTTTCGATATACTTAATCGCTAATAAATATTGAACAGGGTCTGATCCTTTGTTAGAAGCCACGGCAGCAGAAATTTGAGCAATTGCTTTTGCTTCTGCCTCAGCTTGAAGCACTTGAGCTTCTGCAAGACCTTGAGCACGAAGAATACTAGCTTGTTTTTCTGCCTCAGCTGCATTGATTTCAGCAGATTTTTCACCCTCAGATTTTAGAATAGCAGATTGTTTTTCACCTTCTGCTTTTAAGATTTCAGCACGACGGTCACGTTCTGCTTGCATTTGTTTTTCCATTGCAAAACGAATGCTTTCTGGAGGTGTAATATCTTGAAGTTCTACACGATTTACTTTCACACCCCATTTGTTTGTAGCATCATCTAGCACAGCACGAAGCTTGCTATTGATAGTGTCACGAGAAGTAAGAGTTTCGTCTAGTTCCATTTCACCCACCACGTTACGAAGTGTTGTTTGAGTAAGTTTTTCAATCGCCAAAGGCAAGTTTTTTATCTCATACACGCTCTTCTTTGGATCTACAATTTGGAAGTAAAGCAGAGCATTAATCTCTGTCATTACATTATCTTTTGTAATCACACTTTGTTTGTCAAAATCAATCACTTGTTCACGAAGGTCTATCTTCTTGGTAAGACCAATAAAACCATTTGGCAAACGTACTGCTGTAGCTTTAGGTTTATCAATAATAGGAATAATAATATTGATACCCGCTTGTAGAGTACGACTATATTTTCCTAAACGCTCAATAATTATAGTTTCAGACTGAGAAACTATCTTGATACCTTGTGCTATAAAAATCACTACAAGGACCAACAACACAATTAAAAATTCAATCATAATCTTATTATTTTATTGGTTTAACATTCAAAATTATACTATCGCGGCTCACAACTTCCACTTTCTCGCCCACGGCTATAAATTCAGCAGACTCAGCCTTCCAATCATCGCCATCAATTTTTACACGTCCTGTATTTTTATCTGGATTAATTTCTTCTGTTACAATTGCTTGACGTCCAACTAGGGCATCTGCATTTGTTAAAACTTCATCTTTTTGCTTCAACAGAAATTTTACCACAAATGGACGAACAAACACAAAGGCAAGGAATGAAACTACAGAGAAAATCAACAACTGCCAAAGTACTGAAAGACCCAAATATGCGCCCAAAGCAGCAAAAACTGCACCTAAAGAAAAACAAACAACACCAAAGCTCACAGTAAATATTTCTACAATAAGCAATAACAATGCTGTTATCAACCAAACGATATAAATTTCCATAATATAATCTATTTTTTATGAATTTCAAGTACTATCTTTTACAAAGATATAACATAAAACCATTAATTCCTAATTCCTCATTCCTAATTCCTTGATTTAATGTTGGATTTTATATTTTTTTTTAATACTTTTGCAACGTTTATTACATTAACTTAAGCCTATGAAATAGAAATTTACCTTTACAAAAAATCAAAATACTAAATTTTAACAATCACACTATGTCTAAAAAATTAATTTACGCACTATTTATTTTATTATTTGCTATGTCTTCGTGTACAGAAAAACCACAAAAATACAATTCATTTAATGAATACCCAGTGTATGAAGGTAACGACCTAGAATACACATACACCCCTGAACTTACTACATTTAAACTTTGGTCTCCTGAAGCAGAACAAGTTAAAGTAAACATCTACGAAAATGGTCTAGGTGGCAGTCCACTATGCACCGTAGAAATGGATTATGAAGGTAAAGGTGTTTGGGCAACTAGTTTCGACGAAGACCTAAAAGGCAAATTCTATACATTCCAAATCCTTTTTGAAAGCAATTGGCTAGAAGAATCTGTTGGTGCTTACGCTAAAGCTGTTGGCGTAAACGGCGTTAGAGGCGCTATCATTGATATGGCAGACACCAATCCAGAAGGTTGGGAAAACGACAAATCTCCAGTTTTAAACAACTTCAATGAGATTTCACTATACGAACTTCATGTTCGCGACTTCTCTGTATCTCCAAATTCAGGCATGAAAAACAAAGGAAAATTCCTTGCCTTTACAGAAGAAGGTACTGTAAACGACTACGGCCAATCTACTGGTATTGACCACTTAAAAGAATTGGGAGTTTCTCACGTTCACCTACTTCCTGCATTCGACTATGCATCAATTGATGAAACAACTCTAGAAAAAAATGTATATAACTGGGGCTACGACCCTGCAAACTTCAATGTACCAGAAGGTAGCTACTCTACAGACCCATACAACCCTATCAGCCGTATCAAAGAGTTTAAACAAATGGTACAATCTCTTCACAAAAACGGCATTAGAGTAATTATGGACGTGGTTTACAACCACACTGCTACATGGGAAAATCACCCATTCACACGCACCGTGCCAGATTATTACTATCGTCAAAACGCTGATGGTTCATATTCAAATGCTTCTGGTTGTGGCAACGAAACTGCATCAGAACGTGCTATGGTACGCAAATACATAGTAGAATCACTTAAATATTGGGTGAAAGAATACCACGTTGACGGTTTCCGTTTCGACCTTATGGCTATTCACGACATTACCACTATGAACGAAATTCGTAAAGCGATGGACGAAATCGACCCTACTATCTTCATCTATGGTGAAGGTTGGACAGCAGGCGACTCTCCACTTCCATACGAAGAACGTGCTATCAAACAACACGTAAATAGAATGCCTGGTATTGCAGTATTTAGCGACGACATCCGCGACGGTTTAAAAGGAAGCTGGGCAAATGCAAAAGAACCAGCATTCGCTGCAGGTTATAGAGGTTATGATGAAACTATTAAATTTAGCGTTGTAGCAGCTACTCAGCACGATAGCATCCACTATGGTTTAGTTAAATACGTAAACTTCCCATACGCATCACAACCATCACAAGTAATCAACTACGTATCTTGTCACGACGACCTTTGCTTAGTTGACAAAATCAATTATTCATCTCCATACGGAGCTACAGATCTAGAAAAACGTAAATTCAACCGCATTTCTCAAAGTATCGTATTCCTTTCTCAAGGCGTACCATTCATCTATGCAGGTGAGGAACTTATGAGAAATAAAAAAGGTGTTCACAACACATATCAATCTCCAGACAGCATCAACCAAATAGACTGGAACTTCAAAAAAACAAATTTGGATATGTACAATTATTACAAAGGTCTTATCCAAATGAGAAAAGCACACCCTGCATTTAGAATGACCACAACAGCAGAATTGCAACGCAACCTAAAATTCTTACATACAGGTCAAGAATGCGTGGTAGCATACACACTAGACGGTGCAGCTGTAGGTGATAGCTGGAGCAAAATATTGGTAGTACACAATGGTAACAGATACAATATTTCATTAAATATTCCACAAGAAAACTGGACCATCGCTTGCAATGGCGAAGAAGTTAACCCTAACGGAATATTCATCTGGAATCAATCTGTACTAAATGTACCAGCATCTTCAACTATGGTACTTTTCAAAAAATAATGACAACTAGAGAAATAGTTAACATAATAGAATCTGAATATCCCAAATTCTCGCAAGAGATTTGGGATAATTCTGGTTTACTGATAGATAATGAAAATGCAGAAACCACAGGCATATTAATATGTTTTGACATCACAGAAGACACTATTAATGAAGCAATTGAAAAAAAATGCAACTTTATTATCTCTCATCACCCTCTCTTTATTAATGGTCTAAAAAAGATTTCACAAGACACATACACCGAACGTTGCGTACGTCTTGCCATTAAAAACGACATTGCCATTTATTGTTGCCACACACCTGTAGATAAATCGAGAAATGGTATCAGCTTCAAAATGGCAAAAGAGCTAGGCCTTGAAAATGTAGATTTCTTGAGCAAAGACGCAGACAAAGACTTCGGTTTAGGCATCGTTGGATCACTAAAAGAAGCACTAGACCCTACACAATTTATTACACTAGTAAAAGAGACATTTTCTCTACCTATAATAAGACATAGTCAACTACCTTCCAATAAAATAAAAACCGTTGCATTCTGTGGAGGTAGCGGAGCATCACTTATCGCAAGTGCTTTAAAGGCAAAAGCAGATGCATATATCTGTGGCGACATAAAACATCACGACTATTTCAATAGCCTAGAAGGCATACTACTAATAGACGCAGGACATTTTGAAACAGAGATTGCTATAAAAGATTTATTTTTTTCAGTTTTTTCAAAAAAAATTCCTAACTTTGTCGTCTATTTAGCAAAAACAGATAAAAGTCCAATAAATTACTTCTAACGATATGACAGAAAAGACAAAAGAAATTTCAGTAGAGCAAAAGCTAAAAGCTCTATATGATTTACAATGCATTATGTCTCAAATAGACAAAATCAAAATTTTACGCGGTGAACTTCCACGTGAAGTGCAAGATTTAGAAGACGAAATCATTGGTTTACAAACTCGTATCCAAAACTTCAATAAAGACTGCGACTCATTAAAAATACAAATTGCTGAAACAAACGAAGCTATCAAAGTTTCTAAAGACAGCGTAGCTCGTTTTAAAGAACAAATGGACAATGTTCGCAACAACCTTGAATACGAAAAACTAAGCAGAGAAGTAAATTTCGAAGATTTAAAAATTACAGCTTACGAAAAGAAAATCAGAGAATTTGAAGGAAATATCAAGTATAAACTTGACGAACAAGATAAAGCTAACGCTCTTCTAGCAGAAAAAGCTAAAGACTTAGATGACAAAAAAGCTGAATTAGATAGCATTATCGTAAGCACCAAAAAAGAAGAAGAAGATTTAAGAGAACAAGCTAAATCTCTAGAAGCTTTAATTGAACCACGTTTACTTGCTGCATTTAAACGTATTCGTAAAAATGCAATGAATGGTCTAGGAGTTGTTTACATCCAACGTGATGCTTGCGGTGGTTGCTTCAACAAAATTCCAGCACAACGTCAATTAGACATTCGTTTAAGAAAGAAAATCATCGTTTGTGAGCACTGCGGCCGTATCATCATCGACCCAGAACTAGCAGGAGTAGTTATTGAAGAAGCTCCAGCAGCTCCAACAAAGAGAAGATAAATTTTGGGAACACCCAAACATTAAAAAAGTGGTTTCGATAGCGAAACCACTTTTTTTATAGTATATTTTCAATTACTTTTGGATACCATTCATATTCCAAGGCATGCACCTTTGTTGCCACATCTTCTGGCGTATCTGTAGGAAGCACCTCACATTTATACTGAGCCACATGCTCACCCTCATCAAATCTATCATTCAAGAAGTGAATAGTAATACCAGACTCAGTTTCCTTATTTTCTACCACTGCCTTGTGAACATTATCACCATACATACCTTTACCTCCATATTTTGGTAGCAAAGATGGATGAATATTAATCACTTTATTTGGATAAACAGCAAGCATATCATCAGGTATTCTTAACAAGAAACCTGCCAATACAACTAAATCTATTTTATTATCAATCATAAATTTAGTTACTACTCCATTTTCAAAGTCTGCTTTTGGAAACACATACGATGGCACACCAAGTCTTTTACATCTTTCGTGCACATATACTTCTTTTCTGTTGGAAATCACAAATGGAACTTCTACGTCTTCTCTTGCCGAAAAATATTTTATAATATTCTCAGCATTACTACCTGAACCTGATGCTAAAATTGCTATTCTTTTCATAATCGACCGCAAAGGTAACAAAAATATTTGTAAAATTTAACTCCTAACTCCTAATTACTAATTCCTAATTATTTTGGATTATAAGCAAAATTTTATAATTTTGCGTTTATAATCCAAAAATTGAATCATGTCATTCTTTAAGCCGAACGCTCCACAATATAAGTTTAACAAGAAAACCCTTAAGTACGAAAAGGTAGAATATACACTTTGGTACAGAGTAAGGGGCGCTCTAAGATTTATATTTACAAGTGCATTACTTGGCTTTGGATTCTTTTTATTCTTTATTTTCATTCTTCCATCGCCTGCGGCAAAGAAACTTCAAAAAGAAAATGAGGAGATTTCCACACAATACGAAATTTTATCTAAAAAACTAGACAATGCTCTAGAGATAATGGATATTATCCAAGAACGCGACAACAATTTTTACCGCGTCATGCTGGAAGCAGACTCTATTCCCTACATTTTGAGAACAGGCAATTACGAAGCCACAGCTAGATACGACAAATGGGACGATTATAAAACAGCATCATTAGTTAAAACCACCACTAAAAAGATGGACAAACTAAACAGAATGCTCTACACTCAATCAAACTCATTTGATGAACTTATAGTTTTAGCCAAACAAAACGAAGATAAATTGTTGCACATTCCTGCTATACAACCTATTCTAAATAAAGACCTTAAGCGAACAGCCTCTGGTTACGGCAGACGTATCGACCCTATCTATAAAACCATTCGTTTCCACAAAGGTATGGACTTCTCTGCACCTACTGGCACAGAAATCTTTGCCACCGCAGATGGTGTAATAGAAAAGATTTCTTGGGACAAAACAGGATACGGCAATTGCGTAGTTATAAATCACGGATACGGATACACTACTCTATATGCTCACTGCCACAGATTCCAAAAAGGTTTAAGAAAAGGTCTTAAAGTAAAACGTGGTGATGTAATTGCTTTTGTAGGAAACACAGGAAAATCTACAGGCCCACACTTACACTACGAAGTAAGATACAAAAATAAACCTCAAAACCCACAAAACTACTATTTCCAAGACCTATCACCAGAGGAATATGACAATATGGTGCGTATTTCTTCTAATAGTTCAAAAACTTTTGACTAATGAGCCAAGAGAAAGAGAAATATTATTATTCTATTACAGAGGTAGCAGAGATGTTTAATATTAATGCATCTACACTTCGTTTTTGGGAAAAAGAATTTCCTGCGCTCAAACCAGAAACCAACTTAAAAGGGAATAGAAAATACACTAAAAAAGAAATTGAGCTTATAAAGCAAATACATTATTATAGTGTAACCAAAGGGATGACACTCAAAGGAGTGAAAGCACAACTCGTAAAAAACAGAAGCAAAAAATACGATAGCGTCACTCTAATAGACGAACTACTATCGGTAAGGGCTTCACTAGAAGAAATAAGAAAAGAACTAAACAAGTTTAAGGAGAGTGAGGAGTGAGGAGTTAGGAGTGAGGAGTTAGGAGCGAAGCGACGATTTGATGACCGTAAGGGAATAATAATTTTAGGAGTTAAAAATCTATTATAAACATAAAGTACAATGAAACGTTTACTTATTATCTTATCAGTTTTGGCATTAAGCATTGCGTCTTATGCCAACGAGCCTATCAAACAAGTTATTTTCATTATTGGCGACGGCATGGGACTAAACCAAATGTGCAAACTAGACTCTCCAAACCATTTTGAGCGTGCCAACTACATTGGTCTTTCAAAAACATACTCTGCAAGTCACAAAGTAACAGACTCTGCAGCAGGTGGCACTGCACTTGCTTGCGGAGTGAAAACACAAAATGGCATGTTGGGTATGAATGCAGACTCTATTCCTGTAAACTCTATCCTTACCATCCTTAAAGAAAAAGGATTTAGCACAGGCATAGTGGCAAGTTGCCGTATCAACCACGCTACTCCTGCTTCTTACTACGCACACCAACCAAACAGAAACATGGATGCAGAAATCCTTGCAGACCTATATGCAAATGGTCCAGATGTATTTGTAGCAGGAGGAAACAAACTTCTTAGCATTGAATCACTAGAAAAAGCAGGATACAAATACGTAAATAACATTGGCGACCTTCAAAAACAAGAAAATGGCAAAGTAGCATGCGTTTTAGCCACAGAAGATATGCCAAACGCCCTAGAACGTGGCAACGAAATCACACTTGGCACAGCAGAAGCAATTAGATTACTAGAAAAGAACGAAAAAGGCTTCTTCATTATGATAGAAGGATCACAAATAGACTGGGCTGGTCACAACAACCAAGCAGACTATATGCTAGCAGAAATGCAAGACATCAACAAAGTAATCGGTCTTTGTATGGACTACGCTGATGCAAACCCTGGCACACTTGTTATTATTACTGCCGACCACGAAACAGGTGGCACCACTATCGTAGGTGAAGAAAAAGAATATAAATACACTACAGGCAACCACACAGGAGCTATGGTACCAGTCTATAGCTATGGTACTGGTGCAGAAAACTTTAGCGGAATCTTTGAAAACACCACTTTTAAAGACAAAATTTTAAATTTAATGCAAGTTAAATAGCAGATTATTAAAAAAAAGCATTATCTTTGCACTCGTTTTGGCGCAATCTCTGTCAAGGCAATGTTTGGAACTTGTTATATTGCGTAATGTCAAATCAATAAAATAAATATTTAAAATGGATTTATTAAAAATTGCTGAAGCTGCATTCGCTACTGGTAAAGAAATGCCAGCTTTCAAAAGTGGTGACACTGTAACTATTTCTTACAAAATTATTGAAGGTAACAAAGAACGTATCCAACAATATCGTGGTGTAGTTATCAAAATCGTAGGTCACGGTAACAAAAAAAGATTTACTGTACGTAAAGTATCAGAAAACGTAGGTGTAGAAAGAATTTTCCCATTCGATTCTCCATTTATTGAAAAAGTAGAAGTTAACAAGATCGGTAAAGTACGTCGTGCTAAACTTTATTACTTACGTTCTCTAACTGGTAAAAAAGCTCGTATTAAAGACAAAAAACAATAATAATACCATATCAGTTGGCATAAAAAAGGGAAAATCTAACGATTTTCTCTTTTTTTTTATATAAAAATTTGCTTTGAAAATTTTATTTTATAAATTTGTATAGATTTTACCAAATTGTCATTCTGTGGAGGAAAATATTTCTTTAAAACAGTTCACTAAAAAAGTACAAGGTTTAGTAAACCTGCTACAAGAAAAGGATGCTCAAATTGCATTATTAGAGGCTGAAAAAGAAGAACTGAGAAAAGAAATAAAACGTTCATACGCAGAAAATGTAGAATTGCAAAATAAGTACGACAACTTAAAGGTGGCACAAGCAATAATATCACTTTCAAAAAAAGATGTGGCTTTGGCCAAAGCTAAGTTGACTGCTATGATGAATACAATAGACAGATGTGTAGATAAAATAAATGAGGACAGCCATGAATAATGATACGCTTCAAATCACACTAAATATTCTGGGGACCGAATTTAAACTATATATCGAAAGGAGTGAAGAAGCTTATTACAGAAGGGCTGAAAGAGAAATAAATAAAATTCACGCCAAGTATTGTTCTAAATACTCATCAGTTAAAGACCACAATAAACTATCTGGCATGACTTTATTGCACTTTGCAGTAAACTTGTTGTATGAGAGAGACCAATCTAACGATATCACAGAAAGTTTATTGGAACTAGATAAATTAATGAAACCATACACTAAAGAATAACTATTCTATAGTAGATTTCATAGGTTTGCAATTCTATATTTGTCATAAGACATGGCAAGTATGAGTTGCATTTTTTTATTTATACTTTAAAATATTAATTATATACTATGGAAATTTTATTTTATATACTTGCTTTCATTGTGGGAGGCATAATAGCAGTAATCGTACTGCTACTTGTGCAGCAATCCCAAGGTAAAAGCATTATTAAGACAGCGACAGCAGAGGGAGAAGCCATAAAAAAAGCGAAACTTCTAGAAGTTAAAGAAAAATACATACAGCTAAAAAGCGAATTTGACAAACAAGTTAACTCTAGAACCTCAAAACTTCAATCCCAAGAAGCTAAACTAAACCAAAAAGAGAAACTTCTTGTAAATCAAGAAGAAAAGATTATTAAAAAAGAAGGTGAATTAGACAATCTAAGAATAAATCTAGAAAACCAGCTAGAAATAGCAGAAAAGAAAGATCAAGAGCTAGATAAACTTCACCAAAAAGCTATTAAAGAGCTTGAAACTATAGCAGGCCTATCGGCAGAAGAAGCTAAAAATACCATGATAGAGTCTTTAAAAGACGAAGCAAAAACAGCTGCAATGCAGTACACCAACGAAATCATGGAAGAAGCTCGCATGAATGCCAATAAAGAAGCTAAAAAAATTATTATTAATAGCATTCAACGCGTAGCAAGCGAAACAGCAATTGAGAATGCTGTAACAGTATTCCATATTGAATCCGACGAAATCAAGGGTAGAATTATTGGTCGTGAAGGACGTAACATTAGAGCACTAGAAGCAGCTACAGGTGTAGAAATCGTAGTAGATGACACTCCAGAAGCTATTGTACTATCTGCATTCGACCCTGTTCGTAGAGAGATTGCTCGTCTTTCTCTTCACCAATTGGTTCAAGACGGACGTATCCACCCTGCTCGTATCGAAGAAGTTGTTTCTAAGGTTACAAAACAAATAGAAGAAGAAATTGTAGAAATAGGTAAACGCACCACTATCGACTTAGGTATTCATGGTCTTCACCCAGAGCTTGTAAGACTTATTGGTAAAATGAAATACCGTTCTTCGTATGGTCAAAACCTATTACAACACGCACGCGAAACAGCAAACTTATGTGCAGTAATGGCATCTGAACTAGGTTTAAATCCTAAGAAAGCACGTCGTGCTGGTCTGCTTCACGACATAGGTAAAGTAGCTGACGAAGAGCCAGAACTACCACACGCACTACTTGGTATGAAGATTGCTCAACGTTGCGGAGAAAAACCAGACATTTGCAATGCAATTGGTTCTCACCACGACGAAGTAGAAATGCAAAGTATGATAGCTCCAGTAGTTCAAGCTTGCGATGCTATATCTGGCGCACGTCCAGGTGCTCGTAGAGAAATCGTAGAAGCATACATCAAACGCTTAAACGACCTTGAAAACCTAGCAATGAGCTATCCTGGCGTACAAAAGACATACGCTATCCAAGCAGGTCGTGAGCTTCGCGTAATTGTGGGTGCAGATAAGATAAGCGACAAAGAAACAGAACTATTATCTGGTCAAATAGCACAAAGAATACAAGACGAAATGACCTATCCAGGACAAGTGAAAATCACTGTTATCCGCGAGGTTCGTTCCGTTGCAGTTGCGAAATAAGGCGCACACGAAAGTGCCCTTAAAACACAAGTAAGAGGTATTTTAGAGGTGCAATTTTTAGACTTGTGACGCACGAGAGAATGGAGCGTACTTAGCGTACGTGACAGAGCGAGTGCTAGCAAGGCGAAGAAAGCGCCCTATAAAATAACTCGTAAAGGGGCTGACTGGCTTTGACAGCGAGTAGAACTAAAGTGTAAGCATGCAGAGCGTTGGAAGGGGGCTCTATAATCTGAACTTTCGAAAATATAACTGGCGAAAATACATACGCTCTTGCTGCTTAATCGAAGTATAGTAGATTAGCTTTATCCTTTCACAAGGTGATTGGACAAGACATCTCCCATTGGCCCATGTTCTGAGGCAGGATGAAACGGAGGTGCTACAATATCGGAACTCGTACCTTTAGGCTTCGATAGAGGTATTAAAATTTAGAAGATAAGCTCGTAATTGGTGGCTCTGGTCTTGTTGCGAGACGAAAATGAAGGCAGAGATAAGCATGTAGAAAGCACGTTATTTCCTCGTTTGGACGAGGGTTCAATCCCCTCCAGCTCCACAAATAAAAATAGGCATCGAATGATGCCTATTTTTATTTGCGGAGCTATGCTTTTTTTATTTACGTGCTACGCACGGCACCCAGAAGGGTGCTAGCATCACTAAAGTGATGCGGAGCTACCACCATTCGATGCCTATTTTTTTTGTGGCTATGCTTTTTTATTTACGCGCTTCGCACTTCTTTTATTACAAATCTATTACAAAATATTCAAAATATCTCAACTCTCATTGTTTTTTTGCACATAAGATAAAGATTTGTGCAAAATCTACCTATTATTCTGCACAAATATACTACTTTTGTGCAGTGATTTTTCACACCCTTAATAAAATCACAATGATAAATAAAACAATATAGGTTATTAGTGAGAAGTTAGTTGCTAGGAGTTGAAAAAGGAGCCTTCGGCAAAACTCCTATCCCCTAACTCCTCACTAATAATTAAAACAAGAACTACTTGAGGATTTTTATAGGTATTAAAAAAAAGCCTCGAGAAAATTAAAACATAAAGAACAATGACAAAGATTAAAGGAAGCAATGTACTTATCACAGGAGGTGGTTCGGGCATTGGTAGAATTATGGGACGCATAGTCCTTGAAAAAGGTGCTAAAAGCCTTACAATTTGGGATATTAATGAACAAAACATGGCTGATACAAAAGCTGAGTTAAGTGCCAAAGGTGAGGTTTATACTCAAAAAGTTGACGTATCAAATGCTACACAAGTAGAAGAAGCGGCAAAAATTGCAAAGAAAAATTGTGGTGGTATTGATATATTGATAAACTGCGCTGGTATTGTAGCTAATAACAAAACTTTTGACGAGCAAAGTGTAACAGATATTACTAGAACAATGAATATCAATGCTGTTGCTCCTATGTTAGTAACATTGCAATTCCTTCCAGACATGCTTAAAAGAAACTTTGGTCATGTGTGCAACATCGCTTCAGCAGCTGGTATGATTTCAAACCCAAGAATGTCTGTATATGTTGCAAGTAAATGGGCTACACTAGGCTGGTCTGACTCTATAAGAATAGAACTAAAACAAGCAAAGAGTAAGGTAAAAGTAAGTACTATTGCACCATACTTTATTAGTACTGGTATGTTTGAGGGAGTAAAATCTAGATTTTTCCCTATCCTAAAACCAGAACCTACTGCTAAAAAGATTATTAAAGCAATAGAAAAGAACAAACACTTTAAAGGGCTTCCATTTGGATTCCACTTTATACGTTTCTGTCAAGCTATCCTTCCAACCAACTTATTCGACTTTATTTTTGGTGAAGTTGTAGGAATATTCCATGGAATGGACAATTTCACCGGTAGAAAATAATTTATAATTTAAACAGTGTTGAGAGGCTACTAAAAGCAATTTTAGCAGCCTCTTTTTTTTGTTTTATTAATTATTGATTTATAATATTTAAACAATACTAATGCACATTTATAGGATAAAATAGTACTTTTGCATAAACATTTAAACTTAAATATTATGGACAAAGGAAAGTTATATTCAGGACTAGCCATAATGGTAGGTCTGATTATTTTGGGAACAATGATTCCTACCGCAGTGAATAAATATATGTCTTACACTAGAACTGTGGATGTAAAGGGATTGTGTGAAAAAGAAGTGAAGGCAGACAAAGCAATTTGGCCTATATCATACAAGATTATGGGTGAGAACCTACAAGATATCTACAATCAAATAAATAAAAACAACGATATTATTGTAGCATTCCTTAAAGAAGGTGGCATCGCAGAAGACGAAATCTCAATTTCTTCACCAAAGATTTCCGACAAATTGGCCAACGAATATGGCAACAACGACCGCCTATATCGTTATGTAACGACAAATGTAATTACCGTTTGCACAAAAGATGTAGATAAGGTCTTAAGCCTAATGAAGACCCAATCTTCGCTTATTAAAAAAGGTATAACAATATCTGCAAACGACTGGGAAAATCCAATAGAATTCAAATTTGAGGGTCTAAACGAGCTTAAGCCTAGAATGGTAGAAGAAGCAACAAAAAATGCTCGTGAAACAGCCGAAAAGTTTGCAAAGGATTCAGACAGCAAACTAGGAAAAATAAAAACTGCTAGTCAAGGTACATTTACAATAAACAACCGTGATAGCAATACACCAGAAATTAAAATTGTAAGAATAGTCACTTACGTTACTTATTACTTAAGCGAATAAAATAGAAATAGGCTGCTCCGAAGCAGCCTATTCTTATTTTATATTCCATGTATGAGCGAAACTATACGACACTCGCAAAACTCCTCTTACATTCCCCACCCTATAATCTTCTACAAGTGATGCAGAATCCCAATGCGCATAAGCAGCATTGCTATATTCACATTCTAGTGCCACATTAAGTCCTTTGTAATTAAACTCTACAGACGCTGCTGTCTTAATCACATCTGCTACGTTTGTTCCAGTGCCATAGAAAGTAGTACAAGCCTTGTCTGTACCAAAATTCTTTAAATAACCAGCAAATAGATTTACTTTCCATTTACTTCCATAGCTGGCACATGCATAAGTGGCAAGTTGGTTTATGTTTGAATACTCTGCAGTAAGATTTTCAACATCTTCACTAACTAAACCGTAGCCACCAAGAATAACTAAATGAGAAAGGTTTTGACCGCCCATTACACGAGCATTAAACAACCATTTATCTTTCTTATATTCTGTATAAGCTGTACCCGAAAAACTATGCAATGGAATAGGACGCACAGTAGTTCCTTTCTCAGAGGCAAAAGTATGTTCTACATTTAAGTATCTATACTCTCCCATTACACCATACTTCCAACCATCTTTACTTCCTGATATACCAATTAAAGCCTCTGGGCGAATACCTTTTATACCTTCAGTTACAAAAGCTGCTGTAAGCCTTAATTGTGGCATTATAGCATAATCATATTTCACTTGAGGTGAACGATTGATAATACCTGTTGGTGTGCCACCATTGAGTGTAAGTACATTTGGGAATACTCCATCATAATATGGATGCCAAGATTGTCCTACCAATACAGAATGATTTTTATAGTTTACAAATGCATAGGCATGACGCAAGCGAAAAATATCAATATAGGTAGAAGTGCCACAGAAATCTCCTTCTATATGTGCTCCAAGTGACAGGTCGTCCAATTTATAGGTGTATTTAAGGCCTACGCGAGAAGTAATAGCTAGGAAAGCTGCGTTTAGTTTTGCATTCTTATCAAAGCCATAATCATCTAATTCAATAGGCTTTGGATATAGCGAAATTATACCACCTTTAGCCTCGTAGTTTTCTCTACTATTTACATACATTTCACTACGAGCAAAACCATAAAGGTTTAGCGAGTGACTCTCATTCTTTACTTTTGTAGAATCTGCATTACCTGCCATAGCAGACATCGCACCAAAGCAAACACAAAATAATAAAATAATCCTTCTCATATCTTAACTCTTCTAAATTGGTTGGCAAAGATACAAAAAAAAGAGGACTACTCTAAAGTAGCCCTCTATTTATTTGGATTATGGTATTAATTATAAACCTTTCCAAGCTTCTACTGTAACGTTAGCTTTTAAGTCTAAGCCCATAGGGAAGTTAGCGTCAGCAGCTTGACCTAGGTCCCAAGACCATGTAGCACCGTCTTCAGATAATAAGATTTTGAATTCGAAACCAGCAGGAACTTCAGCTTCTAGAGTATATGTACCATCAGCAGCAAGAGTCATAGCTTGAACGCCAGATACGATATCCCAGTAACCAACACCTTCATCAGCGAAGTTACCAACAACACCTACAGTATAACCAGCAGGAACTTCTGGAAGAGTTGCAACGATAGTAGCTTTACCAGCTTTGTTAGTTTCTTTACATGGAGTTGTCCATTCTGGGCAGTCGATATAAATAACTTTGTTGTCGCAGTCTGCGATAGCAAGTAGGTTGTTTGTTTCGTCAGCTTTGATTTCTAGGTAAGAAGCAGCGTCGTCTAGTAGGATATAAGAAGCTTTTGGTTCAAATTTCCAACCGTTAGCACCGTCATCCATACGGAATTTGAAGTTAGTAGCGTTTTCTGCATTTAATGCATCAACAGTTACTTGCCACCATTCTTGTTTACCTTCGCAACGAGTCATTTTAAGGTCTTCTACGTTTGTCCAGCTACCGTCACCTGGAAGAGAACCGATAACATAAGGAGTAGCTTCAGCACAAGCTGAGTTAGGGATGTAAACTACAAGAGTAGTTTTACCAGCACCTGGTTCAGCGATACCAAGAGGTTGGTCTTCTTTAACTTCTTCTTCCTCTTCTTCTTCACCTTCACCTGGAGTTGGAGCTGGGTCTTTTGGTTCGCAGCTAGCGAAAACCACTGACATTGCGAATGCAGCAACAGAAGCTGCTAATGTCCAAAATAATTTTGTTGTTTTCATGTTTAGAATAAATTAAATGTTTAAAAATTAGGTTTGTTCTATTTTATAAGTGCAAACTTCGCATTTTTTTTCTTTACTTCCAAATTTTTCTAGACAAAAATGCTATTTCAGCACGATTTTTAAGAATTTTGTAAACGTTTGTATTAGAATTTGCAAAATTCACATATTATCAAGGTATAAAAAAACGGAGTCGATCTTATGATCGACTCCGAATTATATTTAAGAATAGGGCTGATTTTTAGAATGCGTAACGAACGCCAAGTGCGATACCACCAGCAAATAGACCGTTTGTGTAGAAACCAACAGGAGGGTTGTCACCACGATCACCAAATTCAACACCTAAGACAGGACGATAGTCAATAGAAAGTTGAAGTGGGAACCAGAAGTTGTATTCCACACCAATACGACCTGCAGCACCAACAAAACCTACTGCTGGCCAATAATAACCTGCACCAGCACCTACACCAGCATACCAGTTCCATTCACCTTTGTGTTCCCATGGAATCATGTAACCACCTGGGTTCATCCAATCGTATGTAGCAGCAGCTTCAATACCTCCAAAACTAGCAAGACCTAAGTCTGCAGAAATCATGTTTTCTTCACTTAAAGAGTGTTGGTAAGAAACTTCAACACCGTAACCAATACGAGCACCAATTGCACGTGGTTGCGCAAAAGCTGCAGTAGCCATAGCTACAATAAATAATGATAAAAGTACTAATTTTTTCATGTTCTTAAAAATTTAAAAATGTTCAAATGTTATTATGGGTACAAAAGTATGTATTATAATTATAATATTAAAATTTTTAACAAAAAAACTTTAATATAAAAAAATGGTTAACTCAATCACAGAGTTAACCATCTTATTTTCAAAATATTAAGATATTACATTTTAGTAACAGAAGAACGATCTATCATTTGGTGCTTTTTCCATAAATCTGTAAGTAAGCACTATCTCATGTGATCCACCAGATACATCTACAAGCGAAGATATATTAATGTCATAACTATAAGATAAACTAAAACCTGCCACAGAACCACCTATCATTAGTTTTACAGCATCATTGTTTTGAAGACCTTCTGGTGTATAAAATGGCACACCACGATATCCTACACCAGCCATAAAGTATCTTCTATGATACATTATATCTATATCCAATTGATGATATTGTCCTTGCCATTGATAAAGTGCTGCAAATGTAACGTCATCTTTTGCATCATATTTACCCAAACCTTTTGAGATAGGCACCATACCTGCTGCATAAGCACTTATCTTCAATGGATTGGTTGTTGTAGCTTGGTCCATAAATGAAACTTTATTGCCTAATATATTGTCCACATGGATACCGCCAAAGAAATACTTATGATAGAAAAGTATAGACACGCCCGCATCAAATCTCACCACAGAAGAGTTTACTGGATTAAATGATGAATTTGGAAGGATCTCTCCATTCGGACCTATTTGGTCGGCAAATATCATCTTGCTAGGGTCTATTGTTCTATAAAATAGACCTAGTTGAAGACCTGGACGGAAGTACCAATCTGTGGTCATCTGAACAGAATAGTTGTACTGCACATTAAATTCTGTTTGCGAAAGCATACCTCCTGCATAGTTTGTATATGCAATGTTTCCACCAAAAGACGAACGCATAGGATGGAAGTACTGGTCATAGCCAGCTATTGCCACATGAGCACCTTTCAAACTTGAATATTGATTACGATATGTCAAGAAGGCTTTACCCCCCAGGTTAAAACCTGCAAACGATGGTGCTACCATAGATGCTATTGCCCATGGTTGCGACAATAAATAGTCTTGTGACATGGCACCTTGTGCCAATAACAACACACTTACGACTGATATAATTCTCTTTAACATTGTCTTCATTATCTTATCAACATTAAATTACCAGAATATTGGAACGCTGTTCCATCTTTAAATCTACCTTCTGCTTTATAGAAATAAGCACCTTGGGCGGCACATTTGCCTAAGTAGTATCCGTCCCAACCTATATTTTGGTCGTTAGACTCAAATACTTTATTGCCCCAGCTGCTGTAGATTTCCAACTTATAGGTATCTACATTTCTTCCTATTGGATAGAATACATCCAAACGACGTTCACCTTGTGAATAAACACCACCGTTGCTAAATTCTACATTTGGCGTAAATGCTGTTGGGAATACCAAGTAAGAATCTTTTCCTACTTTAATGTAATCTTCCATTACCAATGTATCTGAACATAGGTTGATGTCACTTACTATATATGTTACATCGTATAGACCATCTTCCACATAAGTATATACAGGGTTTGCTTTATTTGAAGAACCTCCATCACCAAATTCCCAATAGTGTTGAACAGCACCTTCTGTTTCGTTGTAGAAGTGAGCTTCTGCATTAGGCACGTAAAGTTGTCTTTCTGCCACGCTGAACGCCGCTTCTGGAGAAGGCAACACATTTACCACACCTGTCATATAATCGGTTCTCTTTTCTCCTATAGCAGTCATTTTTACTGTATATTTACCTGCTTTCTCAAAGATGTGAACTGGGCTTCGTAGGTCTGAGGTACTACCATCGCCAAATTCCCATTTATATTCTGCTTTACCTATAGTGGTGTTTGTAAACTGAACAGTTAGAGGTTCACAACCTTCTGTATTTTCAATATTAAATGATGCAATAGGTTCATCTACCATTCTGATTTTAATTTCATCGTATGCCTCACATTCATATCCAGAAATTGTCCATCTTAATGTATTAATTCCAGTTGCAAGTCCTGTTACTACAGTATTTGGATTGTGTGGATTTTCTATTTCACCAGCACCAGCTACTACTGTCCATGTTCCTGTTACGTGGGCATCGTTTACTACTCTAGCTGATAATCTATGAGTACCTGTAGTTGAGATTCCATCTTCACCTGCATCTACTAGTTTGTGCAAATCGTGTGACACCACTTCTACTTCTATTGAGTTTGCACATTGTTGTGAGTACACTTCCCAACGAATTATGTTTGTACGTTTGTTACTTAAACCAGAGATAAGTGTTTCGTTGCTATTTGGATTTTCTATTTCACCATCACCTGCTACAAGTTCCCAACGTCCCATACCAAATTGTGGTTTAGGAGCACGAAGTGTCATAAAGTCTTCGCAGATTGTTATTTCGCTAAATTCTGGTTCAGTTATACCTGGATTATAGTTTGTTACTGTTACTATATCGTGTCCTACACAATATCCGTCGTCCACTCGCCATGAAAGCACGTTGTCTCCATACATTAGTCCAGACACCTTGGTATTTTCTAATGTAGGGTCGGCAAAGTCTGCATAACCACTTACCAATTTCCATTCGGTTGCAACTGCATCAGAAGGTTTAGAAGCATTTAATTGTGCTTCTGTTGCACAATCTTTTGTAATAAAGTCTACACCTGCTTCTGTTTTTGGAAGTTTACGTATCACAATGTTTGCTTTTATTGGATCTGCTTCTGTACAGATATTGCTTGGCACTACAGATACAACGCTAGACTCTGCATATTCGTCTATTTGTACCATTATGCTTCGTGTACCTTGACCAGAAATGATATGGTAGCCTGTTGGCATTATCCATTCATAGTTTGCTGCATTTTCCACTTCTGATACTGTAAGTGGGAAGATGGTTTCGTCTTTACAAACATATGGTGGAATTACAATTGTGGCTCCAGCCACAGACATTGGTTTATCTACTTGTACGTTTATTGCAGAAGGTTTACCTTCTCCACAATCATTCACACCCCACACCTTCACAGTTCCTTCTACGGCATTGTGAGCAATTTGCACTTCTATAGTGTTTGATCCTAGACCACTCACAATATTGAAGCCCGCAGGTAGCGACCATTGGTATGATTTAGCATAAGGTATTTCTGGTGTGCTAAATGATGTAAGTGAACCTCTACATACCATATTAGAACCTAAAATTGTTGTTGCATCTTTTGGTAAAAGTCCCATTTGCACTTGTTGCTCTTTATTCAACTTGCTTATACAACGTTTACCTGATTTTATGCTCTCAATTTTAAAGATATTGTCTGGTAAGCTTGGATAAATATCAAGAACTTCATCTGCTTGTTGCATATCATGTTCGTACTTAGTATCATTTAAGTAGTAAACTAAGTGCCATGGTGCTTCACCTGTGGCATGAAGCATCACTTTCAATGGATTTGGTTCGCAAATGTATGGTGCAATATTCACATCTAGATTTGGATATGTATAGGCTGTAATATCTACTGAGTAATTTACATCTACACTACAATTGTCGTTGCTTACAGACTTAATTGTGTATGTTTTTGTTCCTATTTGAGTAGGAGTAATTTTCAAGAAATCTCTACCTACATTGTATGGTCCATCAACATAGTCTAAGGTACCATCTGTGTAATGAATGGTCCAAGGACCTTTTCCTGCAAAGATAATGTCGATAAGTGCAGATTCGCCTAAGCAGCAATCTTCTTGTGCTGATACTATTGTAATAGCAGGCACTTCGTGTACATCAATTTGAACACTTTCTCCCAACACAGCTTTACATCCATTGGCATCAATCACACTTATTAGTTTAAACTCTGCATCAGACAACAATGTGTGTTTGTAAACAGTTTTTTCTTGGTCTGTGGTTACAGTAAAGATCTCGGTGCCATCTGTGTACTGAATATCCCATGGAGCAAGACCGTTTACGTCTATTTGAATATCAAATTCTTCTCCACTACAAATGTTTGAAGGTCCGCTTATGCGAGCTGAAATTTCATTCTTAGCATTTATCTTATACTCTTGAGATACTTCGCAACCGTTGGCATCTTTTAAGTTTAGGTAATATGTGCCTTGTGGTAGGTCTTTTTGATTTTGAGCATTTACATCTACATTGAATCCAGACCAAGTGAATTGATATGGTTCTACCCCACCTACAACATCTATTTCTATTTCACCTTCTTTTTCGTTAGAACAATTGTTGTGAGTTAAGGTTGCATCTATCACAATTTCATCTGGTTGTGTAATTGCTTGACTAAACTTATCTGCCTTACATCCGTTGGCATCGGTGATTTCGGCTGTATAAACACCTATTCCTAAATTGCCTATGCTTTGAACTCCAGATTTTGTAAAGCTTGGTCCTCTCCATTCTATTGAGTATGGAAGTGTACCACCTGTTACATGAAGGTTGATGTTACCAACATTATTGTTGTTGCAATCCAATTCTGTTTTGCTTTCTAGTAGATTCCAAGCTAGTGGTTCTTTATGAGAAATAATATATTGACGTTTGGTTTCTGCTCCTTTGGCATCAATAATTTTAACATCATATACTCCAGCTTGCAATCCTGTTACTTGAGGTGACGTTGTTACATTTGTATAACCATTTGTAGAACTCCATTCAAATGTATATGTTGGTGTTCCACCACTTACTCTAAGAAGGATGCTACCTGTTTCTCCTGCACATTTAATATCTTCAAATTTTTCTGGCTCTACTGTTAAGGTTTCTGGTTGTTTCACTTCAATTCTCTCTGTGATTGTACAACCTACTGCGTCTTCAATAGTAACATTGTAGTAACCTGCAACTAAGTGGTCCAATTCATTGCCTGTAACAGGATTGTTTGGATCTATTGTAGGACCAGACCAAATGTATGTAAGTGGTTTTGTACCTCCTGTAGCATCTATTTTTATATATCCATCATTTCCACCATGTACTGTTACATCCAACTTTTGTATAAGGATTATTTCCATTGGAATAGATGAACTTATGGTCACGTCAGCGTCTGCCTTACATTTATTTTTATCTTCAATAAACACTTGGTATTCGCCTGCACCTAGGTTTGTTAAGTGAGCACCGAATCCGATTGGATTTGCTGTGTCGTAATCCTTATTCCATAGGTAAGTATATGGGATGGTACCACCTGTTACTGTCACGTAAAGTTCTCCATCATCTACTCCACTACATAGTGCAAAGTCGCTTGGCAGAGAAGCTTGTAATTTTTCTGGCTCTTCTATTATTTCTTCGCTTGTAAATATACATCCTACTGAGTCTTGCGCAGTGAAGATATATTTACCTGCATAAAGGTTTTCAACATCTAGTGTAGTGCTTGAATAGCCACCACCATCTTTTTCCCATTTGTAAGCCACAGAACCTGTACCTCCAGAAATTACAGCATGAAGTTCGCCAGTTTGGTCTCCATTACATTTAACATCTATTGCAGATGTTGAAACTAACATTTCTTTTCTCTCTGAAAGTGGATATACTTTATCTTTTATACATCCTAAGGCATCGATAACTGTTACTTTATATGTTTGACCATTGTATAGATTTACTTGGTCTTCATTTTCTACAACAGTTTCATCTAGTCCTGCTCCTGTCCATAAATATCTATAAGGTGTTGTACCACCTGCTACATTTATGTTTATTTGAGCACCATTTTCACCATAACATTTATTTTCGATTATGGTTTCAGTTATTCTTAATTCATCTGCTGGACCTAAAATTGTTTCTTTATAATCAAATTGACAACCTTTAGAGTCTTTTAGCAGGATTCTGTATGTACCAGCTGCTAGGTTTTTAACATTATCCACATTATCATATGTATTGTCTGTGCCCACCCAATAATATTCATAATCTGGATTTCCACCTGTTATTTCTACTTTAATTTCACCTGTTGCATTTCCGAAACAATCTACAGAAAGTTTAGACAATGCTGGCACTGTGGTTACTTTTAGTACATCTGGTTGTTTTACTTCTATTTCTCTATAGAAACTTGCTCCTGCAGCATCTGTTATTGTTAATTCGTATTTATCTGCTGGTAGAGCGTCTAAGATTTCACCTGTATTAACATTGCTTGCAGTACGATTTTCACCTTTGGTTTTGCCTACTAAAGTAATATTATAAGTACCAGGACCTGTACCACCTGCAATATTTGAAAGTTCTATTCTACCATTTTTCTCGTCATAGCATCTTACATCTTCTACCTTTATGTCGAGTGTTATAACTTCTGGTTGGTCAACGAAAATATCTTTAGTAGCAGCACAATTGTTTTCATCTGTTACCACTACTGTGTATGTACCTGATTTAAGCCCTGTTAGTGTTTGTTTGTCTGCATTGTAAGCTGGATCTGTTGGGTCGGTAACAATGCTTGGTCCCCATGTCCACTCTATCTTGTATCCAGAAAGACCTTTTGTACCTCCTGTTATATTTAGGTCTATCTTACCATCTGCTTCACCATAAATTGTTACATCTGAAACATCATAGTTTATTTCAATTGGGTCTGGATTGTTTATTGTATAAGCTTTAGAAGTCCAAGTACAATTGTTTTCGTCACTTATTACATATTGATATGCACCAGAAGACAAACCGCTAAACTCTTGTTCTGTGGTAATAGGAGTTGTACCTCCTCCTACCTTATATAATGCGTATGTATATTTTCCGCTACCACCTTGTGCATATACTTTTATAAAGCCATCGTTAGCATTGTTACAAGAGATATGTCCAGATTTTACTGTACCTACTACTTCTTCTGGTTCTTTAATTTCAACTCCATCTGTTTTGGTACAACCATTTTTATCTGTTACTGTTACTTGATACAAGCCTTCTACTTCACAGTCTATTCTAGGTACACTTGGATATGGAGTGGTTACTGCGGCTGGTGCTGTCCAATTGTATGTAAACTCAGCTTCGCCTGTTACAGTAGCTTCAATATAACCATTTTTAGAATCTTTACATGTAATATCTTTTGATGTTAATGAAAGAGTTAATTCCAATGGATTTTGCATGGTATATGAATATTCATATTTACAACGATTTGCGTCATAAACCACTACTGAATATGTTTCGCCAGCTTTTAAGTTTTGTTGAGTGTTGGTATTAGAGCTTGCGTTGATACCTTCACCTTGCCAATAGTATGTGTAATTTGGTGTACCACCTTGCATTTCTAGTGTGATAGAACCATCTACTCCATCGTGACAAATATTCTCAACTACAGTTTCTTTTAATAGACTCAATTTGTTGGTTGGCTCTGTTACATTTACTACGTGTGACACTCCACAACCATTGCTATCATTGATATCTATATTATAGGTATTAGCCACAAGGTTTATTGCCTTAATATCACTTTCTAGTTTTTCAGCTGGCACTCCTATCCAGTTTACAGAATAGATGCCTGTACCTCCTTTGATATCTATAACAATTTCACCATTTTCGTCGCCGTTACATTTGTTTTCCAGAACAGATTGCAATGAAGTTGTTACTGTAATAGTAGGATTTTCTTGCACTTCTGCCATATCTTTAGGATAGGTATTTCCTGCTACATCCTCTATTTCGTAGTAATATTTTCCTGCAACTAGGCCTTCAATTTCATTTTTATCTCTACTTGAAGGAATTTCATTGCCAGATTCATCTGTCCAGATAATAGAATAAGGTGCTGTACCTCCTTGTATATCTAGGCTAACAATACCATTAGATTCTCCGAAGCATTGTACATTTTTAATAGTAGGTGTTACTTTTATTCTTCTTGGTTCTGCAATGAATACTGATAAATATGCTTTACATCCTTTATCGTCTGTTACTACCAATGTATATGTACCAGCAATAACATTGATTAAATCTTTATCTTCTTTATTGTAGTTTGGACTAGTTGGGTCTGTTACTACACCCACACCAGACCATTCATATTTATAATTATTAAGAGCATCTGGAGTACCACCAGACACTTTTATATGAATTTCACCTGAGGCATCCCCTACAATTGCAACATCTACTTTATAATCTAGTTCTACTTGAAGTTCTTGTAGTGGAGCATTAACTGTAACAGAAGAATCTTTCACACATTTATTTGCATCTTCAACCTTAATATAATATTGTCCTGCTCCTACATTTATTGTTGGATCTTCAGATATTACTGTATTTCCTGATACAGGGTCTATTTTAGTCCATTCGTATTTGTAGTCTGGAGTACCTGCATTTGAAAGAACAGTAGCTTTTAATGTGGCAGTAGTTGCGCCATAGCAATCTACTCCTGAATTTTCTATATTAAACTTCAATGCATTAGGTTCTGTAATTTCGAAAGGAATCACTTCCACACAACCTATAGCATCGGTTACTTCATATTTGTAACTACCTTTATCTAGGGAAATAGAGCTTGAAGCTGGAATAATCTCGTTGTCATTTTCATCCAACAATCTATGACTATAATCACGATTTGGATAAGTAATACCTCCTTGAGCAGAACCTGTATACTTACCATCTTTTGCATCAAAACATGAAATATTTTCACTAGAAACAGAAGCTCTCAATGGAGAGAAACTAAATTCTTTAGACAACTTAAGTGCGCAAGCATCGGCATTTGGTTCTACAGCCATTACATATGCTGTAACGAAAGCAGAAGTTGGCACATCTATTGGTTTAAATTTAACTACATCATTTATACCTACTGTTTCATAAGAATCATAAACTGCATTGTTGATATATAAATCATATCTTATACCTTGTTCTGCATTATCTATTTTTACAGCAGTTTTATTTTGGTTACAGAATAGTTCGATATCTGTAACTTCTTCTATTTTAGATATTCTAAATGTCTTTTTAATTTCACCCTCACATACCTTATTATTATCTGTATCATAATAGATATGGGTCATTGTGATATAGTAGAAGTCTTCTGGAAGTAGTGAAGGGTAAAGGATTGCTGTACCATCACCATTATCTTTAAAGGCATCTGGATAATTATTTTGAGCAGAGAATACAAATGTTGAATTTGTTCTTATACTTGCTTGTAAGTCTATTCTTACAACATCTGAACAAATAGTTGATCCATTATCAATACCGTAAAAGTCTGATGTTTGATCTAAAACTTTGAAGTATTCTGTTTTTGTACTTTCACAAGTTTGAGGATTTCCATTTTTATCTAGATATGATTCTACATAATGGAAGGTAAGCGGATAAGTTGTATTGTATGTGGTTCTATCTAAACCGATTGTACCAGTACCATCTCCATTATCTACTAAATCAATATTTTGCACGTCTGTAGAGAAATATACTCTATCATTAGGATTTAGTGGATTTGGTTTTGGTGAGCCTGCAATATCATGAATACCTGCTGGTTCGCAGTAATATGGATTTACCTTCACAGACATATTTTCCACACCATGCACTTGGAAGGTTTTAATTGTATCTGCCACACAACCAAATTCATTGTGCACCTCATATCCGAATGTAAATTTACCCAATCCAGATACTGTAGTTTTAAATTTATTACCTACTAATGTTTCTGCAGGAAGAGTAGGGTTACCTAGAATAGGGTCATCTAGAGTAATATCACCACCATCATAATTAGCCGTTATTATAACATCCTCTCCGTAGCAATAATCATCTTTCATCAAGAATTCTACCTTTGGACTAGGTTTCACTTCTACAGTTTCACTATACTCCGATTCACATTTTCCATCGCTATAGAAATATGTAATGGTATATATACCCTCACCCCAAGCTGGGTTGAACATAGGAGAGTTTGCAATATCTGTACTAGCCAACTTCGTTTCACCATTTTGATTCACGATTGTTATTGAACCTTTAGTTGGCACCACAGCATCTACTTCAATCACAACAGGGTCGTCTTTTTCACAGAATTGCTTTTTAGGCAGAATAAACGAACTAATAGAGATAGGATTTACAATTTCAAAACTAACTTCCTCGCTATATTTACAACCAGATTGAACAATTGTATATACTGCTGTATGAGAGCCTGGTTTACCTTTTGATGGATTAATTTGAATACCATTGGTAACGTCACTTTCATACATATTACTATCTTCGTTAGATAATGTTATATTACCTGGGTTTTGCAGTGCAACAATAGTAGCTTTATCATCTTTTACACATAAAACATCTGAAGGAGACACTTTTAGACCACCAGACAACACAACCGTAGTTGGTCTGCTGTTAATCTTAATCGATTTATTAGAAACACCTTCACAACCAAACTCATCTTGCACTCTATATGAAATAAAATATGTTTCACCAGCTGTAATTTCTTTTAGTTGTGCTTCAGCAAGGTCTGGGTTTGTTTCTACAATTTCTGCCTTATTATTTGTAACAGGGACACCATTTTCATCTACAGCGTGTTCTATTCTCCACTCACCAGAAGCCACTTGAGGGTGACCTTGAAGTCTAACCTGCTCTTTTGGCGCAGTTGGGTCTGGTTGACATTTTTGAAACTCTGTTTCACCCCAAGTTGAAGGTGGTTCAAGATTTGGGGCTAGTGTCCAGTTTACATCTTTATTGATAGCACTTACAACAAAGTTGAATGTAGTATCTTGTGCACATCCAGTTCCCACATCTGTATATTTATAAGTAACTTCAAAACGAGTAGTTGGGCTTATTGGTTTTGGATCAAACTTATTATTTATTCCAATTAAACCTGCTGGAACAGAGGTAAATACACCTCCACTTGGCACTACTTGAGGAGTGACAGGAGCATCAGAAGAACACATGAAGAAATCTCCATCCGCAGTCTTCTTTGTAAAGCCTGAAATATTAAATGGTACTTTTTTAACCACTTTTACATCAATTGAACGTGGAACCTCACATCCCTCTGGTGTTATTACAAGTAGATCATATGTAGCATCTTCTACTGCCGAAATTGTTTTAGAGTTAGTTCCTTCTCCACTCGCCCAGAAGTATTGAGCTGCAGGATCGTTATAAGCTATGCTCAATTTCACATCAGTGCCATAACATACAGGGTTTGGCACATCTGCACGAAGTTCAAAATCAGAGAAACTAGACATTTTCATATCCAGGGTAGGAAGAGTCTCTATCATTGGATTGTACACCCTTGTACAAACATCATCACTCACTTGTGAAATTTCAAATACTGTAGTCTGAGTAGGTGTATATTGAAAATCATAAATATTTGTTGATGTAGAGATTTCTTGTGCGTTGACACCATTTGTTAGAAGAGTAAATTTGTATGGAGCCACACCACCATTTATCTTCACTCTCACAGTGACCTCGTCGCCAGGACAAGCTACTGAAGAATTTAACAATGATATTTCTGCCTCTGGAGATTGCACTTTCTTTACAATAACAGTGCCTAGCATTTCTTCCTCGCAAGTGTTATAACCCACTTTTCTAGCTCTTACCTTGTATGTGCCTTCTTCTACATTGCTCCATACAATTGCATTACCACCCAATCTGTAAGCACCTTGTTCTATATCATTTTTCAGTAGAACGTATTCTGTATTGCTATCAGAATTATTTAATTCTACATTTATACCACTTTGTGGTGCACCTTCACAATAAGAGCCACCTCCTGTGATTTGATATTTAGTTGGTTTATCAACTGTTCTAACTGCGACTTCATCTGTACTAGAACAATTTGCAACTGCAGTAAGAGAGGCTGTTATAGTATAGACTTTATCTTGTGTTACACTATTAATTTTTGGATTCGCTATCCTTGCATTACTCAAATCACTTTCGTTGTTCCAACTATATCTCACTCCTGTAACACCAGGTTTTCCTAGATAAAGAGACTCGCCATAACACACATCAACCTCATCACTTGCAAATGCAAATGCTTCTGGTTGTTTTAGAACTTGCACCTCAACTTGCTTATCAAAAGTACAAGTTGGTAGTTCATTTAAAATAGAAGTTAGTTTTATTGTAGTATTCTCTGTTATAGAAGATAAATCTAATTTCTCTGCACCACCCACATAAGTTGAAGTTCCATTTACAATTGCTTCCCAGTTATAACTTTCGTCTGAAGGATTTGCCTTTAAGTTTACAACCTCAACAGAACCGTCTTCACAAATAGTAAACTGATTTTGATTGAAAGCAATTTCTGGTTTCTTTAAAACTGTTACTTTTACTTTATCTTCTGAATAACAGTTTGAATTATCTTTATTTGAAACCTTAAGTGTAAACTCCGAATCTGCGAAAAGTTGCTTTGTTGTTACGCTCTGAGTATTTGTAGATTCCAATTTTGTAACTGGACTCCAAGCATATTTAAAATTAGCGTCATCGGTCAAATTTTCTGCAAGTACTACACTTTCACCATAACAAACAGTTAAATCATCGCCTGCATCAGCCACAGGAACAGCATGCACAGTTACTTTCACTTCTGTTCTACTTTGACTTTCACAACCAGCAGGCGTCATTTGTGCTACCCAATATGATTTCTCGCCCACCTCATCTTTTTCAAAGTTTACAGGAGCCACTACTGGTACTGACGATGCCTCTGTAGGATACCAAATTAAATCATTTGCATTATCAGTTTTTCTCACTAAATCTGCCCATTTACCTGTTGCATCTTCTGCACATCCCACATAAGAGCTTGCTCTTGGAGCAGTTGGAGACACTTTTGCAACTACAGCTTTTGTTGCTGATTTTTTACAATCTACACTACCTCTAGGATTTGAAATTTCCAAATTTAGAGTATAAGTCTCACCATCTGAGTAGTTCGAAAAAGAATATTCTCCATTGGTAGGAGTTACTGTTGTACCATTAATTTTCCAAACTTGATCATAATATACAGGGTAATCAGCATAATTGTCCAACTTAAACACAATTGGGAAACCACAATCATGAGAAACCGAAATTATTGGTTCTGCAGGTGTCTTAACATAAGTTTGGCGCACTGTATTAGAAGACTCACTTGTACAATTGTCTGTTACCGATACTGTTGCTTCATATGTAGCTCCATCTACAGGAGATGAAACAGAGAAAGAAGATGTTGAACTTGGGAATGAAACTCCATTTACTATCCAAGTATAATCTAAACTAGTATTGTATCCTGATACAATTGAAAACACCACAGGAGCATCACACGCCGCTGCAGAAGCTTGTATTACTGGAGCTTCTACTGCCTTTGGCAACTTTGCACTTTTAGTGTTTGAAGCAGAAGATATACCAGAAGCCTTTTCTGTACATGAAACAGAAAGTGTATATTGCACATCGCGTTGTGCTCCCATCACTGAATATGTTCCATCACTTTCTAAGGAAACAGATGAACCATTCAATGTTGCAACATAATCATAGTTGATAATATCGTAATTATCAACTTTAAAACTTACCGTATTACAGCCATCTCCCGTAGAAGAAATAATAGGAGCAGAAACAGACTGCGCAAACGCAATATTAACACTAAATACTACTGAAAGTAGAAACAGAGTAAACCTAAAAAGATTTATTATTTTCATAGTTTTGATTTTATTTTAGTACAAGTTTACAAATATAGTGAAAATTTTCTTAAATATCAGACGATTGCGTTAAAAATGTTATTCTAAGAATAACATACAAAAAAAAAGGAGTCAAGCCTAAGCTCAACTCCTAACTCCCAATTATTCAGACTACGTCCTCACTAAAGTTTAAAGTTATTCTCATTCACAAAAGTTTCTATATGCCTTGCTTTTTTCTCTTCGTACATTTCATAAATAGGCACCATAATTGCAAATTCGATAAGACCTCCAAGTTCCTCACACACAGCATACCCAAAAGATTTCATCTTTGCAGAAAGCCCCATGTACGTATTCACAAGTGGCGGAATATTCACACCTCTTTCGCGCACTTTGCCATTTAAGATTTTATACTCTTCTTTAAAACTTCCACCAGCAAAAAGCCCTGCATAATCAGCAGCAAAAGCTGGTCTTATAAATGGGTCGATTGGTTCGACTAAGGTATCTTCGTCTGGGAAATATTTATTCAAGAAAGTAAAAATCAACTCCCTTGCTTGCTCTTCATAACTTGGATACACAGTCACCTTGCCAAAGAAATATTTCATATCTGGTCTTAACACTGTGATAGCACCTAAACCATCCCAAAGATTATCTAAAGAATAAAGACTTTTAGATCCCATTTTTGAAGCCTGATAATCTGGATGCACAAACGAGCGACCAAGTTCTATTGTGTAAGGAAGAAATTCATCGATAAATTTTTGAGAAAATTTATACATACTCGCAGTTACCAACTCTGGTTGACCATTCTCATCTAGTTTTACATCAGAACCAAAGATTAGTCTATAACCGCCTATAATTTCCTCATTTTGTGGATCCCATACAAAAAGTTGCTTATAAGGTCTTTCTGCCCAGTCAAACGCATCCATATCAAACATCTTACCAGACCCCGCGCCACACAACCTAAAAGCCAACTCTCTAATGCGGGCAATCTCCTTCATTACATTTGGAGACTCCGACGCAGTAGTTAGATAGATAAGATTCCCTGCTTTATTCGTCGTTCTCAAAAGCTTATCATCTGTCAACTCTGCCTTAATTAAATCTCTGTCGATTGGAATTGATAGATCTTTCATAATTATAAATTGTAAACATTATTTCTTATTTCTTGAGCCCACTCATAAGGAGTTTTAGAACCGTCTAAAGACTCATAAGAAATTGGTTTGCCTATAGTGATTTTAATGGTTTTATGCATTTGTTTACGTAGTTCTCTTACCAAAAGTGCCATCTCAATATTGAACTTAATGCCGAGTTTCGCCCTCAATTTGGCAACAATATAAAAGAACCTAGAATTCTTTGCATCAATTCTAATTGGCACAATATTTCTCTTGTACTCAATAGATTTTGCAACAAAATTTTTCTTCCACTCCTCGTCGGCAATAACGCCATTTTTCTTTCTAGAAACTTTTCCTGCAGGGAAGAACATTAGCTGAGTATCAGAAGCGTACGCTTGATTAATTTTTTCAGACAAACTTCTGCTTTGTCCGCCTATTTTATTCACAGGAATAAGCATATCTTTTATCCCTGTAAGTAGCATCAAAAAGTCGTTTGCTGGAATTTTTAGTCCTTCTGGATAGTGCTTGCCCACCACCGAAGCTACAGAAACCACATCAACCCCACCTAACGGATGGTTACAAACAAACATATAAGGAGTACCAGTTTTAGGTAGATTTTCCTCTCCAGAAACTTCCACTTTTATATCTAGCTCATCTACTACTCCTTGCATAAAATCAACGCCCTCTTTATCTCCGATATTAGCCATGTGTTCATTTAGCCAATCTTCGATAAGAACCCAACGGATAAGTGCCACAAGGAACCTATTTGGCTTGCGGTGCATTTTATCCTCCAACATTTTACGCAAATTAACTTGTGTAATCATAACTAAATTGCAAATATAAAAGTTTTATTTTATTTTTCAACACTTTTTTAAATAAATCTTAACAAATCTACCGCCTTGAATTTTCGCCAGTGAAGAAAATTTTTCACTCTATTGTTAATAACTTTGTGGAGAATTATGTCTAAAAAAGTTGCAAAATGTCTAAAAACTCTATAATTTTACACCGTAATTATATTAGAGATAAAAATGAGACCATTAACTGGAAATATTGAAGGCAAATTGGACAGCAAGGGCAGAGCGTTCTTGCCAGCCTCTTTTAGACACCAGTTGGATGGTTGTACTTCGTTCTATCTAAGAAAAGACGTATTTCAAAACTGCTTAGTACTATACCCAGAAAGCTCTTGGGAAGAAACTGTATCTGTGCTACGTCAACGCCTAAGTCCATGGAACAAACGCGAAGATCAGATTTTTAGACAATTTGTTGCAGAAGCTGACTATATCGAGCTTGAAGAAAATGGACGAATGCTACTCCCTAAACGCCACCTCAACAATCTCGAATTCAAAGGTGGAATAAAATTCTTAGGCAAAATTACCACTATTGAAATTTGGCCTATAGACAAGGTTGAAGAAACGTTCGTAAGCGACGGAGATTTTTCTATAGAGATAGAAAGTCTTATGAAAGCCCCTCTGTCGGAGAAATAAATTCCGTGCGAACAATTTACAAAAACTAATCTTTTATTTGTATTCGTAAATGCAAAACGAAAATACATATCATATACCAGTTCTTTTAAAAGAGAGCGTAGATGGGCTAGTAACTAATCCAAATGGAACATATCTAGACCTTACCTTTGGCGGTGGAGGTCACTCAAGAGAAATATTATCAAGACTAGAAGACGAAGGCAGACTATTTGGACTAGATCAAGATATTGAAACACTAAAGAATGCTCCAGAGGACCCAAAATTTACATACATTCTATCCAACTTCAGATACCTAAAAAACTTTATGCGTTATCACGAAGTGGAAGAAGTAGATGGAGTTTTAGCAGATTTAGGAGTGTCTTCACATCATTTCGACGAAGCCAAAAGAGGTTTTTCGTTTAGATTTAATGAAAAACTAGATATGCGAATGAATCAATCTGCTTCGCTTTCTGCTATAGAAGTGCTAAATGAATATTCAGAAGAAGCATTAGCAGACATATTCTATTACTACGGAGAAATAAAGCAAGCTAGAAAACTAGCCAAAAGAATAATAGAAGAAAGAAAAAAACAAGAAATAACTCACACTTTCCAACTTGTTGAGATTATTGAATCTTGTTTAGGCAAAGATAAAAAACAACTAGCTCCTATTTTCCAAGCACTTAGAATAGAAGTAAACCAAGAGATGGAAGTGCTAAAAGGGATGCTTAAAAGTGCAGAGCAAGTACTTAAAAAAGGTGGAAGATTGGCTGTTATTACCTATCATTCACTAGAAGATAGACTTGTTAAAAACTTTTTCAAAACTGGAAATTTCACCGGAGAAAGCGAACAAGACTTTTTCGGAAACAACAAAGCGCCACTAAAAGCAGTAGGCAAAATGATTGTTCCTTCTGCAGAAGAAATAGAAAGAAACCCACGTTCTAGAAGTGCAAAATTGCGTATCGCTACCAAAATATGATAAAAAAGAAAGTAAAAAATATTATTAACGAAAGCGAAGACCTAAAGGAAATCAAAAAAAGTTCTCTAAAAGATATTCTTACAGGAGACATTCTCTCAAAGAAAATCATACAGAGACAATTTCCACTACTACTCTTCTCGCTATGCTTTATTTTTATCTACATGGACAATCGAATGACATGCGAACAGCAAGTAAGAAGAATAAGCGAACTAAACAAAGAACTAACAAATGAAAAATACATCTGCATGGTAACAGAAGCTCAACTTCTAGAAAACAGCAGAATAGAACAAGTGAAAGAAATTATAAAAAAACACGAATTAAATCTAGTAGAGGAATCAATACCTCCCTATAAATTGAAAGAATAATATGAAGTGGATACCTTGGATAGCAGTTGGCATTTATGTCATTTCTATGCTACTGGTGCTTTTTTTAGGCAACAGGGTGAAAGGTACGTCCCAAGACAAAAAAAATACAGAGAAAAATCCCATCGTTTTTAGATTCTACGTTGTCTATATTATAATAGCTTGTCTCTTCGGAGCAATTATCTACAAAATAGCAGATATTCAATACGTTAAGGGCGAAGAATTGAGAAAATTGGCAGAAAAACGTATCACTGCACCTACTCCAATAAAACCTAAAAGAGGAAATATTTTGGCTCACGATGGCAGACTTCTTTCTAGTTCATTGCCTTTGTATGAAGTATATATAGACATGAGAGTAGCGGCACTTGGCGTGAAAGACAAAGATACACAAAAAACATACTTTGACACTCATGTTGGAGAGCTAGCAGAGGCCTTAAGCAAGAAATTTGGAAAGAAAAGTGCCAAAGAATATGAGAAAGAACTAAGAAAAGCCTACAAAAACAGAAAGAAAAAACCTTTCTACAAATTGCATACAGGAAAAATATCACACATAGACTATCTTGAAGTAAAAGAATTTCCTATTCTACGCCGCGGTCCTATCCAAGGTGGACTTTCTGTAAAGCCTCAATCAGAAAGAATTAGACCATATAAAACCCTTGCTTCTAGAACCATTGGCGATTTCTATAAAGCTACTGGCAAAGGTAAAAATGGTTTAGAAATGGAATATGATAGTTTGCTACGCGGAGAAGAAGGGTTGGAAATAAAAAGGAAAAGAGCTGGACGCAATACTAGCATTATCATAAAAGAGCCTATCAATGGATACGACATTGTAAGTACCATAGACATAGACCTACAAGAAACAGCCGAAAAAGAATTGCGCACTCAACTAGAACGCACAGAAGCCAAAAGAGGCACAGTAGTTCTTATGGAAGTGAAAACAGGTAAAATTAGGGCAATCTCAAATCTACTTCGCCAAGCAGACGGCAGTTATACAGAAAGTGAAAACATAGCTCTTAATAGCCAAATAGAACCAGGCTCTACCTTCAAGACACTTTCATTCTTGGTAGCAATGGACGATGGCTATATCACAGATAGCACAAAAGTGGACACAGAAGATGGTAGCTATCAATTTGCCAACAGAATAATGAAAGACCACAACTTTAAAGGCAAAGGTGGTAGTGGCGGTTTTGGAGAAGCAAGTGTAGCCACTGTAATGCATCAATCATCTAACGTAGGTGTATCAAAGTTGATAGACAAGCATTACTCTAAAAACCCACAAGCATTTGTAGATGGGCTAAAACGTTCTGGTATTTGCAACAAAATACATCTTGAAATACCTGGTTTTGGTAAACCATACATTAAAAATACAGATAGTAAATATTGGTGGAAAACCTCATTGCCATGGATGTCGATTGGCTACGAAGTACAAATGCCACCTATTTACACCCTTATGATTTATAATGCTATTGCCAACGACGGTTGCATGGTAAAACCTTTATTCACAGAAGGATACCAAAGAAGCGGAGTAATGATAGACACTACCGAAGTAGAAGTTATCAACCCTAAAATTTACTCAGACAAGGCACTTAACTATATGCGTGGCATTTTAGAGGGCGTAGTGAGCAAAGGTACTGCAAAAGCTATTAGATCTGATTTATTCGCTATAGCTGGCAAAACCGGTACTTCTCAAATTTTTGAAAATGGTACAAACCTAAATAGCGAAGGTAAGAAACGTCACCAAATTACATTTGCAGGTTACTTCCCTGCCGACAAACCAATGTACTCATGTATTGTTTACGTTAGAGAACCTAAGTTTGGCGGAGCAGGTACAGTTTGCGGTCCAGTATTTAAAGCATTAGCTGAAAAAGCATATATCTTAAACGACGGACAATACAACGATAGCCTAAATCTAGCACAAAATTGGACACTAGACAAAGCTATAAAATACAACAACGAAGATAAGATTTCAGAAATTGAGGAAAGCCTAGCAGAAAATATCATGCCAGACTTAACAGATTTGGAACTTGAGGATGTCATATTTTTACTTGAAAACAAAGGTTTAAAAGTGAAATTTGAAGGTTTTGGCACTGTCACAAGTCAATCAATTGCAGCTGGAACCGAATTAAAAGACGAAAAAAATATAACAATAACATTAGACTAATTATGTTACTAACAGATTTAATAGCAGAGATTTGTACCATAAAAATTATTGGTAACGTAGATGTAGATATTAAAAATATCTGTGCAGACTCCAGAAAAGTTACACCTGGAGACCTTTTCGTTGCTATTAACGGTGTGGCTGTTAACGGACATAAATTCATTGGCACTGCAATAGAAAATGGAGCTAAAGTTGTTTTCTGCGAGCAATGTCCTACAGAAATCAATCCAGAAGTAACATATGTACTTGTAGACGACACAACTGATTGTTTAGGGAAACTAGCTTCTGCATATTATGATTATCCATCTGAAAAGTTAATTATTATAGGTGTAACTGGCACCAATGGTAAAACAACCATTGCTACCCTACTATACGAATTATACAAAGAATTAGGCTATAAAGTAGGGCTACTTTCTACCGTTTGCAATTATATCAACGGCAGAGCTATTCCTAGCACTCACACCACCCCTGATGCACTTTCTCTGCAAAAACTCCTTGCAGAAATGGCAGAAGAAAGATGTTATTATGTGTTTATGGAAGTAAGTTCACACTCTGTTGACCAAAAACGTATTTCTGGTATCAACTTTGATGGAGCTGTATTTACAAACATAACAAGAGACCATTTAGACTATCATAAGACATTTAATAATTATATAAAAGCAAAACAAGAGTTCTTTACAAATTTGCCTATTCACGCTTTTGCACTTACCAATGCAGACGACAAAAATGGCAAGATAATAACTCAAAATTCTCAAGCTAATGTTTACTCGTATTCATTGGAAACTCATGCCAACTTCAAAGCAAAAGTATTGGAAGAAAGTATGGATGGAATGTTATTAAACATAGACAACAAAGAACTATACGTAAGGCTAATAGGTCACTTCAATGCATACAACATACTAGCTGTTTATGGTGTAACCAAAATATTAAGAACGCCTACAGAAGATGTTTTAGTGGCACTTAGCAATTTGAAACCAGTAAATGGCAGATTTGAATGCTATCGTCTTAAAAATGGTGCTTGCGCAGTAATAGACTATGCTCATACACCTGACGCATTGGAAAATGTATTAAATACCGTAAAAGAAATAAACAAAGCAGGCAAAACCATCTGTGTAGTGGGTTGCGGAGGCAACAGAGACAAGGGCAAACGCCCTATGATGGCAAAAATTGCTGTAAAACTTAGCGATGAGGTATTCTTTACCGCAGACAATCCAAGAGACGAAGAGGTAAAAGACATTATCAACGATATGCTTGCAGGACTTTCTGAAGATGAACAAATGAATGTTACTTGCATCGAAGACCGCAAAGAGGCAATACTTGAGGCTTGCAATGTGGCTGAAAAAGGTGACGTTGTGCTTATCGCAGGCAAAGGACACGAAACTTATCAAGAAATAAAAGGTGTAAAACACCATTTTGACGACAAAGAAATAATTTTAAAATAATATGCTATACTATTTATTCCGTTTTTTAGAGCAAAATTTCGATTTTCCAGGGGCAGGTCTATTTGACTTCGTCACTTTTAGAGCAGCAATTACTCTAATTACTTCACTATTCCTTTCTATGATAGTGGGTAAACACATTATCAATTTCCTTAAAAGAAAACAAATAGGTGAAACTATTAGAGAGCTTGGTCTGCAAGGCGAAAATCAAAAGAAAAATACCCCTACAATGGGCGGTATTATCATGCTTATTGCCATTATAGTGCCTTGCTTACTATTTGGCAGACTAAGAAACATTTACCTTATTATAATGCTTGTAACCACTATTTGGCTTGGCTTAATAGGCGGAATCGACGACTATATCAAGGTATTTAAGAAAAATAAAGACGGATTGAATGGTAAATTTAAAGTTATAGGACAAGTTTCATTGGGCTTATTTGTAGGTTTAGTGATGTGGTTTAGTCCAGACGCAGTAATAGTGGAACACGTAACCTCATCAAACAAAGAAGCAATTGAGCAACTAGACCCTAATAGCGAAATAATAAGTTCTAGTATTCAAGCAGTTAAATCAAACAACACTACCATACCTTTTATTGCTGAATACGACCTAGGCTACAACGACATGGTAGCATTTATGGGCGAAAATGCAGAATTTTTTGGTTGGTTGCTGTTTGTATTTATGTGTATTTTTATTGTAACAGCTTGTTCAAATGGAGCAAACTTAACAGATGGTATAGATGGTCTGGCGGCTGGCACATCTAGTATCATAGGTGTGGCACTTGCAGCACTTGCAGTTGTATCGTCAAATGTATTTTTTGCAGACTATTTAAATGTGCAGTTTATACCAGGTAGCGAAGAGTTGGTAATATTTGCAGCTGCATTTATTGGTGCTACTGTTGGTTTCCTTTGGTTCAACGCACACCCTGCTCAAGTATTTATGGGAGATACCGGAAGCCTAGCTTTAGGCGGTATAATTGGGGTGTTTGCCATTTTGGTACACAAAGAATTATTATTACCTATTCTTTGCGGTATATTCCTTATGGAAAACCTTTCTGTTATCATTCAAAGATACTATTTCAAATACACAAAGAAAAAATATGGCGAAGGCAGACGCGTATTCCTTATGGCTCCCCTTCACCACCACTATCAAAAAAAGGGTATTCCTGAACAAAAAATAGTAACAAGATTCTGGATTATAGGTATTGCGTTAGCAATATTTGCAATAATAACCTTAAAAATTCGATAAATATGAGCATCGTAGTTTTAGGAGGCGGCGAAAGTGGAACAGGCGCTGCTGTATTGGCTAAAGTAAAAGGATTTGACGTATTCCTTTCTGACGCGGGTAAAATTCAAGACAAATACAAAGACATCTTGAATCAATACCAAATTGAGTGGGAAGAGAATGGTCACTCAGTAAACAAAATATTACTTGCAAAAGAAGTAATTAAAAGTCCTGGTATTCCAACAAAAGCTCCACTTATTCAACAACTTATAGCTTTAGGCACTCCTATTATCTCTGAAATAGAGTTTGCTGGCAGATATAATAAAGCCAAAACTGTTTGCATCACAGGTAGCAATGGCAAAACTACCACTACAATGCTTACATACAATATCTTAAAAGAAGCAGGTCTGAACGTTGGTCTTGCTGGCAATGTGGGTAAAAGTTTCGCCCTTCAAGTGGCAACTGAGAATTTCGACTATTATGTCATAGAGCTTAGTAGCTTCCAACTCGACAATATGTACGATTTCAAGGCCGACATTAGTGTGCTACTAAACATCACTCCAGACCACTTGGACAGATATGAATACAAGTTCCAAAACTATATAGATGCAAAAATGCGTATTACTCAAAACCAAACAGAGGAAGACACATTTATCTACTGGAACGACGACGAAAACATACAACGCGAGCTAGACAAAATTGGTATTAGAGCACAAAAGAAACCTTTTTCACTAAAGAAAACTAATACTGGTTCTGCATACGTAACAGAAGATAAACTATGCATCAACACACCAACAGGTCCACTTATGTTGCCTATAGAAGAGCTTGCAATAAAAGGCACTCACAACATTTATAACTCTATGGCAGCTGCAATTTCTGCGGTATCTGTAAATATCGAAAATGAAAAGATAAGACAGTCATTGAGCAACTTTAGAGGTGTTGAGCATCGTTTAGAACCAGTTTGTAAGGTAAATGGAGTGCAATATATCAACGACTCAAAGGCAACCAATGTGAATTCTTGCTGGTATGCACTAGAAAGCATGAAAACACCTGTGGTGTTAATACTTGGTGGAACAGACAAAGGTAATGACTATACTGAAATTGAAGAACTAATCAAAAATAAAGTTCATCACCTAATATTTATGGGTGCCGACAACAGTAAACTTGAAAATTTCTTTGCAAATAAGAATATTCCATTTACAAGTTGCAACTCTCTTGAAAGTGCAGTGCAAACTGCGTATAAAGTAGCAGTAAAAGGAGATACTGTATTACTTTCTCCTTGTTGCGCAAGCTTCGACTTATTTAAAAATTACGAAGACCGCGGTAGAAAATTCAAAGATGCAGTAAGGGCTTTATAATGAAAGATTATCTAAGTAAAATATTCACTGGCGACAAAATACTTTGGGGTATAATACTCCTTCTATTTATTATTTCTGGCGTAGAAATGTTCTCTGCCATAAGTTTCTCTGCATATAATGCTGCAGCTAGAGGTAGCAACCACCTTGGTCCATTTTTTACCCACATGCTGCATTTAGCCATTGGCGGACTTGCATTGGTTATAATACAAAGAATACCATTCGAAAAATTAAGAATCATGTTTTTCCTTGAAGTATTTGTTAGTATTATCCTATTATTATTAACTATAGTTAATGGTAAAGAAGTAAATGGAGCCAGCAGAGCACTAGTACTTGGAGGTTTTGAATTACAAACTATAGAATTTGGCAAATTTGCATTAATCGTCTGTTTGTCAGAGATTTTAGGACGAAACTACAAACAAGGCGACCCACTTCTGAAAGAAAAATTTCCAATGAAGGGTTTCTTGTTTTTGACTGGTTTCATAGCTGTTTTCTGTGGGTTAATTGCCACACAAAACCTTTCTACTGCAGTAATACTCGTGGGAGTTTCTCTGCTAATGATGATAATTGCAGAAGTAGATTTGAAGAAGATTGGAATGCTTATTGGCGGAGCATTAATTCTCATTTTATTGGTATGGTCTATAAATAAAGCTTTGCCAACAGATTGGCAACTAAAAAGACTTGTAACATGGGAAAACCGTATAATAGAGGTAGTTGAAAGCTTTACAAACGACGAAAACAACGCAGAAACATATAAGATAACAGACGAAAACAGACAAATTATAAACTCAGAGATTGCAATTGCTATGGGATATAAGCCATGTGGGCCAGGCAATAGCACTCAAAGAGACTACCTACCACTTGCATTCTCAGATTTCATCTATGCTATTTTGGTAGAAGAATGGGGAATAATAGGTGGATTTATCACCATATTGCTATATCTCTGCATTTTAGCACGAGCTGGGCGTGTGGTACGAAAATGCGACAGAAAAAATCTAGTCCAGTCACTTATGGTGATGGGCTTATCCCTTTTAATAGTGATTCAAGCATTTATTAATATGGGGGTGGCAGTACACCTAGGGCCTGTCACAGGACAACAATTACCTCTCATTAGTCGTGGTGGTATGGGTATCATCCTTACCTGCTGTTACTTAGGTATTATCATAAACATAAGCAACAGAGTGCTAAATGAGAATAAAGAAACAGAAAATAGTGTAAACACCATAGAAAGTAATAACAATGAACAATAATGTAAGAGTAATAATTAGTGGAGGTGGCACAGGCGGCCATATATTCCCTGCTGTATCTATTGCTGGTGCAATAAGAGAAAAATTACCTAACGCTGAAATTCTATTCGTAGGAGCAGAAGGTCGTATGGAAATGGAAAAAGTGCCAGCGGCTGGTTATAAAATTATTGGACTTCCTATCCAAGGACTTTATCGTTCGTTTACTTTAAAGAATATCAAAGTTATTGCTCAAGCTATTTCTAGCCTAAGAAAGGCAAAGAAAATAATAAAAGAGTTTAAACCAGACATTGCCATTGGCGTGGGTGGATATGCTAGCGGTCCGCTTCTTTGGCAAGCATCTTCTATGGGCATACCAACACTTATTCAAGAACAAAACTCTTATGCTGGTGTTACAAACAAACTATTAGCGAAAAAAGCTAGCAAAATATGCGTTGCATATCAAAACATGGATAGATTTTTCCCTGCTGATAGAATTATTTATACAGGAAATCCTGTTAGACAAAATCTACTTGAAGGTCTGAATAAGAAAGAAGAAGCTTATAAGCACTTCAACCTAGATCCTATGAAGAAGACAATCTTAGTGGTTGGTGGTAGTCTAGGAGCAAGAACAATAAATGAGAGTCTTAGATTGGGATTAGATAAATTAGCTTCTAATAAAGATATTCAAGTAATCTGGCAAACAGGAAAATTCTATATCGAAGATGTAAGAAAATCTGTTGCTGAGTTTACAGCTAGCACAGGTATCCAAACAGAAAATCTATATATCTCAGACTTTATTCCAAATATGGATTTGGCTTATGCTATTGCAGATTTGGTTGTGTCACGTGCTGGAGCTAGTTCTATCTCCGAATTGAGTCTGCTAAAAAAAGCATGCATATTAGTGCCTTCTCCAAACGTGTCAGAAGACCACCAAAGAAAAAATGCTATGGCTCTAGTAGAAAAAAAAGCAGCCATTATGATAACCGACGACAAGTCTAGAGAAGAATTGGTTGGTTCTATGATAGAATTGGTACAAGATGAAAACCAACTAAATGCTTTAAAAGAAAACATCACGAGTTTTGCATGCCCTGCTGCTGCAGAACAAATTGCAATTGAGGTGTTTAAAACTATAGGTATTACAGACCCTGCTATTATTTCAAGAAGAAAAAGTACAAAACCTGAGCCTAAAAAGGCAAAAAAGAAAGAAAGTAATAAAAGATATTTCTTCTTAGGTATAGGTGGCATTGGTATGAGTGCTATTGCAAGATATTTTCACAAACAAGGACATTTGGTGGCAGGATACGACCTTACTAAAACTCCTCTTACAGAAAAACTAGAAGAAGAAGGTATCAACATCCACTATAAAGACAACATAAGTCTTGTTCCTGTAAAATTCATGGACAGAGACAACACAATAGTAATTTACACTCCTGCTGTACCAGATAATATGTCTGAAAAAGTGTTCTTCAAAGAAGGTAATTTTACTATGCTAAAGAGATCTGAAATTCTTGGAGAGCTTACAGATGGGAAAAAAGCACTTTGTGTAGCAGGAACACATGGTAAAACCACCACTTCTACCCTACTTTCTCACATACTAAATCAAAGAGCAGAGAAAGTAAACGCATTCTTGGGTGGTATATCTAAAAACTATGAATCAAATCTAATTGTAAGCAGTTGCGACCAAGTAGTAGTGGAGGCAGACGAGTATGATAGATCTTTCTTGCGTTTAAAACCTAATATGGCTATTGTAACAGCCACAGATGCAGACCACCTAGACATTTACGGCACGAAAGAAGAACTATTAAGAACATTCTCTGAATTTACCTCACTTATAGAAGAAAATGGTGTTCTAATTATGAAAAAAGGCATAGAAATGGTGCCAAATGTGAAAGAGAGTGTAAAAGTTTACACATATTCTGGCACAGAAAAAGCAGACTTCTATGCAGAAAACATCGTAATAGAAAATGGCGAACTATATTTTGATTTTGTTGGTATAAAAGGCAAAATAGAAAAAGTACAACTAGGAGTGCCTATCAAAATAAACGTAGAAAATGCTGTTGCCGCTATGGCTATAGCCCAACTAAATGGAATGTCTGCCACAACAATAAAAAAAGCAGTTCAAACATTTAAAGGCAGTATGCGTAGATTCGACATCAGAGTAAAAAACGAAAAGGTTGTTTACATCGATGACTATGCTCATCACCCAGAAGAGATTAAAGCCTGCGTAGAATCTATCAGAGCCTTATATCCAGACAAGAGAATATGTGGCATCTTCCAACCTCATCTATATAGTAGAACCAAAGACTTCTACGCAGAATTTGCAGAAAGTTTGTCTAAACTAGATGACGTTATCGTATTGGACATTTATCCAGCAAGAGAATTGCCTATAAAAGGTGTAACATCAAATTTAATACACAGAAAGATTAAAGGCAAAAAATCTGTTCTATGTAAAAAAGAAGAATGCCTACAAGAACTTAAATTACATAAATTTGACGTTCTTATCACAATAGGAGCAGGAAATATAGACCAATTAGTTAACCCTATAACAGAATATCTAAATAAATTATAGTGAAAGAAAGTACTAAACATATTATCATTACTATTTTAATATGGCTCGCTGTGGCTATATTGGGTGGATATTGTATATTCTCAATTATAATGTTTGGTAATAAAGAAGAAAAATCCGTTTGCAAGAATATTATTATAGATATTGATGATAAATATAATTTTATTCAAGAGGAAGATATTACAGAAACTCTAAAAAGGCAAAAATTATATCCTATAAACAAACCTATTTCTCACCAAGAAGCAAATAAAATAGAAAAGACACTTAGTAAAATGAGTCTTTCAAAAGAAGTAGAATGTTATGTAGGCGATAGCACTTTGTATATAGATATTACTCAGAGAAAACCAGTTTATAGAGTATTTTCTGGCAATGAATCTTATTATGTAGATAGTGATAGAAAAATAATGCCTACATCGAACAACTTCACTGCAAAAGTACCTATTGCAATAGGGCACATAGACAAAGTAGAGGCTTCGGAGGATGTTTATGATATTATCACATATCTAGAAGAAGACAAATATTGGAATTCTCTTTTTAAACAATTATACATTACGTCTGATAAGGAATTAATCCTTATAAGTAAACAAGGTATCGAAGAAGTTCATCTAGGAGAAATGAGTGAATATAAAGAAAAACTTTCTATTCTAAAGAAATGGTACGAACAATATCCAGAAAGAAACTGTGATACACTCTACTCTAGAATAAACCTAAAATACGACGACATTATCTATTGTACAAGAAAAAAATAATATATATGAGTGACACTTTACGCATAGTAGCATTTGATATTGGCACCAATAAAATAGTTGGTGCAGTATCTGAAAAAACATCAGATGAACGTCTTTCTATTATTGCAATAGAAGAGGAGAAAACTCTTAATGGAAGTATGTATAGAGGTAGAATTAACAATGTAAATGATGTTTTATTTCATATCATGAGCATTATTAAGAAACTTCAAAACAAAACCAACTCTAAATTTCACACTATCTATCTTTCACTTTCAAACGAGAAAGGCTATGATACCGAAGAGTGGAAAAAATTGGAAAAAGAAATGGTGAGTCGAAAAATTAAAGTGCATAAGTTGGACAGATTGGACTGTATGGCAGACACTTTAATGAGCAGTGCAGAAAAAGAGATAGGATGTCTTCTTATCGATTTTGGAGCAGGCTGTACTTCGTTTATTCTTAGAAGTAACAATACTCCAGATAAAAGAGGAATTATCTCACTAGGTGGAAACAATATCACAAAAGACCTTACATACCTAAATCTTAAACCAGAGGATGCTGAAAAACTAAAAATAAAATTAGGTTCAACCAAACCAGAAAAACTATTAAGACCTAATGCACGCATCATACTGGAGAAAAGTACAAATGTAAATGAGGCTAAGTATATCACCCCATTAAAACTATCAGAAATGATTCTTGATAGAGTCAAAGACATCTGTTTAAGATTCCTAGACCCTATGAAAAAACATGAAGAATTTTCTAAACCAGGTAGAAGTATTATTTTGGTAGGTGGCGGCTCTTACCTTAACGATTTACCAGAATGGATTAGTGACCAAACAGGGCTTTCTGTAAAAATAGAAGATAAGTTTAGCTTTGCAGATTCTCCAATTGACATAGATATCAACAACGCTAAATATGCATGCTTAATAAGTCTTTTAAATAATGGAACAGAAGACTGCCGTACAATAGACGAGAATTTAAAACCAGAAAAGAAAACAAATAAACTTGTAAAAATCATCCACAAAAGCATGGATGCTATTTTCGGAGATGAACAATATAACTAAATAAATTATGGACTACAACAATACATTAGAATTCAATGAAGCAGGCAAACCTAATTCATTTATCAAAGTGATAGGTGTTGGTGGCGGTGGAGGCAACGCAGTAAACCACATGTACGGCACCGGAATAGATGATGTTAATTTTGCTGTTTTCAACACAGATTATCAAGACTTATTAAAATCTAAAATACCTGTAAAATTACAATTAGGCAAGGAATTAACAAACGGACTTGGAGCTGGTGGCAACCCTGAAAAAGGTCGTCTTGCAGCAGAAGAGTCTAGAGGAGAAATCACAGATATCCTGAAAGCAGACAATACCAAAATGGTTTTTGTTACTGCTGGTATGGGCGGTGGCACAGGTACTGGAGCCGCTCCTATCGTAGCTGGCATTTCTAAGGAATTAGGCATTCTTACCGTTGGTATTGTAACTATACCATTCGAATTTGAAATGGAGAAAAAAAGACAAAAAGCATTTATTGGCATTGAAGAAATGAGCAAAAATGTGGATGCTTTACTTGTTATAAACAACCAACAATTGGTAAACATTTATCCAGACCTAGACATGGGTAATGCCTTTGCTAAAGCCGATGAAATTCTAACCGATTCTGCAAAAGGTATAGCAGATATTATCACACAACCTGGATATATCAACGTGGACTTTGCCGACGTTTGTGCTATTATGAAAGATAGTGGTGTGGCAATTATGAACACAGGTTTCTCAAACGACAATTCAGAAACTCGCGTTGTAGATGCTATACAAGACGCACTAGCCTCTCCACTACTAAAAGATAATAATATTCGTGGAGCAAAACGTATTCTGCTAAATATCCACACTTCTAAGGAAAACAAACTTACCATGAAGGAAACAGAACACCTTAGAAGATTCTTAAATAGCATTGGTCACGACATTGAATTCATCTGGGGTGCCATTTATGATGACAATTTGGAAGAATCATTAAAGATAACTATCATTGCTACTGGTTTCAAAATAGATGAAATCCCTAGCATTGGCAAATCCGACTCTTCTATTGCAGACGACATATTTGCACCAAAAGCTCCAGTTGAAGTAAAAGTGGAGCCTAAACCAGAGCCAGAACCTACACCAGAACCAGAGCCAGAGCCAGAACCAGAAGACGACATTATAAATTGGGACAGCTGGACTGCAGACAACGAAGAAGATGAAGACGAAGAAATTCCACCTTCACTACGTAAAAAATAATCCAAAATAAATAGGGCGGCCTCATTAAGAAGTCGCCCTTACTTTTTATTTTATAATGAAATTATTCTTTTACGTCTGCATTTAGAATTTCTAAAACAGAAGAAGTAATATTGTATTTATTATTTCCGAATAGGATATTGTCTTTACCTGTATTTGTTAAGATAAAATCATATCCAGCTCCCTCGTTAAATTTATTTACAACAGAATCAATCACAGTATTTAGTTTCTCAACCATTTTTTGTTGTTTCACGATAAGCTCTTGTTCCATTTTCACACCTAGCTCTTGTAGGTCTTTTTGTTTACGAAGAAGTCTATCTTGTTCAGAAAGTGCACGTTCTTGAGTTAAGAAAGCATTGTGTTGAACTTTATTTTGAAATTCTTCTATTTCTTTTTGTAGCGCAGCTGCTTTTTGGTTTAGACTAGCTCTAGATTTTTCTTCTTCTTGAAGTAACTCTTCACTCATTTGCTTGTAAACATTATAGTTTAAAAGTAAAGAGTCCATCTTAACGAAAGCAATAGAAATACCAGATTCAACACTTATACTATCACCATTCATCAATGGACATTTTGGGTTAGAACATTTGTTACATGAAACTACTGCCATTAAAAGCAAAGCAGAAACAATACCTGCAAACAATTTAATAATTTTCATACCTTATTTTTTTATAAATTTTTCCTTCTTTTGCGCATCAAGGTCTTGTGAACGTACACATTTTATTCCTCTTTTTCTCATTTCAGGATTTGAGTCCACATGAATTGATGGGAACTTTCCTTTTTTAGAGAAAAACACTCTATAGCCCATAAGTAAAATTGCTGGCAATAGAATAATTAATATCAGAAGAAATGTTTTAAACATAAAATGTGATCATAACAATATACAAATATACACTTAAAACCTTTTTCTTGTTAATCATTTTTCCTATTTTTGTAAAATATAAACTAAAAACACAGTATTTTAACATTTTTAAACTATATGCAAGATTTTCAACCTAAATACGAGTTAATCTGGGACTACTTTAAGGAGATTTGTGCTATCCCTCGTCCTAGCGGAAAAGAAGAGAAGATAAGAGAATATTTGTTGGACTTTGCGTCTAAAGAGGGGTTCGCCTCAAAAGTAGATAAAGCAGGAAATGTGCTTATCACTCGCGCTGGCAATGCACCTGCTATTGCTCTGCAAGCACACATGGATATGGTGTGTGAGAAAAACAACAATGTGGAACACGACTTCCTTACAGAAGGTATCAAAACCTACATAAAAGACGGCTGGATGCATGCCGAAGGCACCACACTTGGCGCTGACAACGGCATTGGTATGGCAATGATTATGGCTGCAATGAAGTCTTACACTGGAGATAAAACCATAGAAGGCATTTTCACTGTAGAAGAAGAAACTGGGCTTTCTGGAGCAGAGAGAATGGAGAAAGACTTCTTCACCGCAGAAACTATTATAAACCTAGACTCAGAAGAAGAGGACGAACTTATTATTGGTTGCGCAGGCGGTTGCACCACCAAAGCACATTTCAAAAAGGAAGAAGAAGACATACCACAAGTAGGTCAATTTTACATTGAAATAAGTGTAAAAGGACTTCTTGGCGGTCATAGCGGTGGCGATATTCATTTGGCTCGCGCTAACGCCAACAAACTTATTGGCGACTTTTTGCGACTAACCAACGAAAAATACGGCATTCAACTTTGCGAAATAAACGGCGGAAACCTTCACAATGCCATACCTCGCGAGGCAAGCGCAGTATTTGTGCTTCCATACGCTCACAGAGAACACGTGAGAATAGACTGGAACTTCTACGTGGCAGATATGGAAGACGTTTGGCTAGAGTTTGAACCTAAAATGAGATTCGACCTTGGTTCTACACGCCCTCGCACCAAAGCGTTTACAAAAGCCCTTACAGAGAAAATCATCAACTCTCTCACCCGTGCCGACCATGGCATAATAGAATGGGAAAACAAAGAATTAAACTCTGTAAAAACCTCAACAAACCTAGCATCAATTAAAACTCTAGAAGAAGAAGTGCTTATTACCACTAGCCAAAGAAGCTTCTCTGAAGCAGACCTTGCTAGCCTAGGTTTCAGAACATACGAAACATTTACCGAGTGCGGAGCCCTTGCAGAAGTGTCTGACGCCTACCCTGCTTGGCAACCAAAATATGAGTCAAAAATACTAGAAACCACCCGCGAGGCATACAAACAACTTATGGGCAAAGACCCAATTGTAAAATGCATGCACGCAGGCCTAGAATGCGGACTTCTTTACAAAAAGAACCCAGCCCTAGACATCATCTCGTTTGGCCCTACCCTACGCGGCGTCCACTCCCCAGACGAAAAACTAGACCTCAACTCCACCGAAAAGATTTTTGAACTGTTGATGAAGGTTATATAGAAACTTAAGAGGGCGACAAAAAATATTTTTTGCCGCCCTCTTTTGATAAAGTTATACTCTGTTACTATTGTCTTTCATACCAGTCTTTATTTAATCACATCTTACTGATAAAATCCCATAAATTCATTAGTTTCTTCTGTTATAAACAATAGCCCCCTAGCATCATCTTGCTGGCAAATCCAAACTGTTATCCCTATGGAATCTTGATTAACACGTTTAGAATATTGCAATACATCATAACTAATATCTGTTACAAGACTATCGGCATTATTATCAAACACTCCACATTTTCCGTCTTTGTAAACGATGCTATAACGTTCTATTTCTGTACTCTCAACACTATCAAATTTTTGATTTCCAGAACACGAAATTGCTATCAAAGCAATAAAAAATAAAGTCAATACCGCAAAAATAAATTTATTTGTTTTCATAAGTATCATTTTGTTTTCTTTTACGTAACTCAGTTTCTGCTTCAGAACGCATCTTCTTTAAACGCTCCCAATCTTTGCCAACATATTGAAATTTAACCAGTACATTCATTTCAGTGTCAATATAGCCATACACCGTAATCTCTTTGTCATCAGTCATACCATATCCATCTTCATCCATATAGTACCTACCATCGGGATTAAGTTGCCACGATACTTCAGCAATACCATTAGAGAATTTTCGAACAAATGTTGGAAATTGAACTGACAAACTTTGAGCCCTCGATTTTACTCCTTCTGGAAGCACAGCTAAACTTTCCCAGTCTATATCGTCTTTTGTGAATTTGACAAAATTCAGATAAGCATCCATAATCTCATAAGCACGACCATTTTTGTTGTCTACCAGATAGCGTTGTTTCCACCAACCCCCAATAGATTGTTCTATAACAGACATACCTTCACCCATTTCACATATATGATATCTTTCTTGATTATATCTTTCTTGATTATATCCTTCTTGATAATATCCATATTCATCAAAATCCATAGCGGATAAAACCGTATACAATTTTTCATCAAAACTCTTTCCTGGAGCATTCAATGCATTAACTTTTTTTGTAACACTCATAGTTGTATCATTTAATTTAGTTCTTTACTATAGTTAAAACAAGCACAAACAATAAAAATAAAAAATAATTTTCCTTTCATATCTACAAATTTTAAATGGGTTTATAAAATTATTTAGTTTTTTCCATAATTATTGTGTAGTATGAAGATTTTTTTATCTCATTATAGAATTCACTACTAAAGGTGTTTTTAAACAATTCTAAATCAGCTCTAGCCAAATCATATTTTTCTTCAGTAACATACAAAATCATACGAGTTAGCAACCATGTAGTATTCTCGCTATCAATTCGTATTAAATCTGACAAATAACTTATTGTATATTCAAACTCATTCTTGCTAAGCATTGATAAATATTCTATATCTAAGGTGCCTGTTATGGACATGAATTTAATATAATCATTTATTGCGAATTTTATCTCTCCCAATTTTCTATAAGTTTCTGCACGATATTTGTATGCTTCCGAACAATTAGGTAGATTTTCTATTACAAAATTAAAAGATTCTAAAGCTTCTTCATAGTTACCTTGCTTAGCCTCGCATCTGGCATAGAAAAGTACATTCTCAAATTTTGGTTCAAGATCAATAATCTTCTTTGCATCTTTAGCTGCTAAATCATATTCTCCTTTTTTGAAATATAATTCTACACGCTCCTTGTATGGTTCTATAAGAGTAGAGTCCAATTTTATAGAATTACTAAAACTTTTAATTGCCTTGTCATAATCTTCTGTAAATAGGTATGTCATACCTCTCAAATAAAAGAGACCTGCCTTAGATATTCGACTATCATCTTTGGTATATTTTAATGCTCTATCAATGTACTTTATGGCACCTTTATAATCCTCTTTTTTAGATAAATACATACTCTTTAATAAATACACATCTGGATTCTTCGTAGCCTTATTAATTTCAGCATCGCACCATTGCGATACATACTCTGGATTAGTATTCAGAGAATCGTTTAGTGCTAAAATTTCCTCTTCGCTGTAATCTTGTGCGAATACTGTCATTACAGACATACTCGCCAATAAAATAAATAATAATTGTTTCATAGTAAGTCAAAATTTACATTGAATAATAGAGTTCTTATCTTATCATATTCTTTTCAAATGTTTTATCAGAATATTTTGCCCCTTTGCATTTTTTTCTTTCTAATTTATTTTAGATTTTGGCTAACTACGTATTGATAAGCACAATCTGTAAGTAGAAAATTCTGATAAGTATTCTCACCAAATGATTTCTTCATTAACTCCATATCTGAAAAAGCTAATTCATATTGAGCATTATAAATATACATACAAGCACGAGCCATTAGCCAAATAGCTCTATTACTATCATTAACTACATAATCAGATAATAAACTAATAGTAAATTCATAATCATCCTGAGCTATTTCTACTAAATATGACGAATCAAAGCGACTAGAAAGTGAAATGTATTTTAAATATTCTTTAATAGAAGATTGCATTTCATTTAACTCCTTATATATTTCTGAGCTTAATAGATATGCATCTGCAATATCTGGTCTTTCACTCTTTATCAGTTCAATAACCTCACGTGATTTATCTAAATTTCCTAACTCTAAGTTACACTTTGCTTGTAAAGATAAATTTTCATAACAAGGTTCTAAGGCTACTATCTTAATAATATCCTTCTCTGCCAAATCATATTGCTCATTCTTGAAATATAATTCGATACGTTTTTTATAAGAATCAATAAAATTGGAATCATACTTTATTGATTTTGAGAAACTTGATAATGCATTTTTGTAATCCCAACCTTCTAAATAAATAAGTCCTCTTATATAATACACAGAAGCCTTAGAAAGCCTACTCTTTTTTGTTATATATCTTAAAGCTTTTTCATTATATTTTATTGCAAGTTCATAATTAGGTTTATCCAATTTATTAAAGGCATAATACATTCCTTTTAATAGATACACATCTGGATCTTTTATCCCTTTACTTATTTCTTCATCACACCAATGTAACACATAATCTGGATTAGTTTTAAGAGAATCGTTAAGTGCTAAAATTTCCTCTTCGCTGTAATCTTGTGCGAATACTGTCATTACAGACATACTCGCTAGTAAAATAAATAATAGATTTTTCATAGTGATATGATAATTTTTTACTCATTTTGTACTAAACGTACAGAATAACCAATATTATAAAATGAAGTAAACATAAGAATTGTTTCTGAACCAAATCCTAAGCAATGTGCCTCTTGTGAATTTTCACGTTTAGAGGACCAATAAGAACCTGCTAACCCAACACTATTAACTTTTCCATGAATATCTCGGGCTCCAGAAGCTGGAAGTTTTATAAAATTACCATTAGGTCCAACTACTTTATAGGCAGTCCCTAACCAAACCCAATCACACATGCCATATAATTCTCCCCATTGGTCATAAGTAGGTAGTGAATTACTATAATTAGCTAAGGCCTCATTAAATGTGTAAAAACCTGGTTCATTATGTGTTTTCCATTTAGTACCACTAGGCAATCCTAAATCTACATACTGAGCGCACATAATTAACACAAAAAATTGCATAATAAAGAAAGAAAAAAAACGTTTCATATTTTATTTAAAATTAATTTAGTTTATATTATTTGATAATTAATATACTCTCTTTTTAATGTGTGAATGACGGCTTCCATATTTTCCACATTTTTCACACCAAACATCTGGACTATCACCAACATATTGAGGTGCATATTCTATCACTTCAATGTAATCATTAGATCTATCACGAGAAGAAGATGAAGAATGTGAAGATGATGAAGATGAACTTCCGTTAGGATAAACTTTTGTGCCATTTGGTGTAGAAACAATAGTTCCAGCACTATTGCTTTGAGAAACAGAACCATTAGAACTAAAACCATAACTATTGCCATTTCCATCCGTAAATGCAATTGTAATCACTTCTCCTTTACCTTGACATACTGCACAATGATTCTGTCCAGTTCCTAGGCATAGATTACATGGATACCACATTCCACCATATGCTGCTCCGAATATTCCCCCTTGTCCAAAACAAGCTGCACATCTACTACTACCATAGCATAGTCGACATGGTATAACTGTTTTCATCATAATTCGTCCATCGTCTAATGTTGTATACTCAATATAACCACCTCCAGGTAAATCTTGATGTGTTGCATTATTATTAGCACTCACGTATATGACTAATAGACATGATAAAATAAAAGTTATTAATGTTCGTTTCATAATAAAAGCTTATTTAATGCTATCTTTTTTAATGGAATTAGAGACAATTATTATACTTAACTCATAAAGTAAATATAATGGTACTGTTACCAATAATAATGTAAAAATGTCTGCTGTAGGAGTAATTATCGCAGCTAGGACACATAATACTACAATTGCATGTTTCCTATACTGAACAAGCATAGGCTTATCTATCAAGCCTAACTTGGCTAAAAAGTATGCAAGAATTGGTATTTCAAATAGAATCCCAAGAAGCAATGATAAGACTAATAACGTTGAAATATAAGAATCTAGCGAAATTTGATTTACTACTATCTCTTGCACCTGATATGTACTTAAAAAATGAAATGCAAAAGGGAAAATAATGTAGTAATTCAGCAACACTCCTAGTGCAAACAATATTGTCCCGCAAAATATTAACATTATGGAATATTTTTTTTCTTGTTGATATAAAGCAGGAGCAATAAAACCATATAGTTGAATTATCAAATACGGGAACGCCACCAAAACACCCATTATTACAGAAACTTTTAAGTGTGTTGTAAATTGCGATGCAAGTTCTGTATTTATAAATTCAACAGAAAAATCACCGATACAAAGCGATGTCCAATTAGTTTTTTCTGCTAAATAACATAGGCTATTAAATAATACAAAATCTGACTTAGAAGGCGCAAATACTACATCAAATAATATCTCTTTAAAACAGAATGCTATAACTGAACAAACCAACCAAACTGCTAAACATCGAAAAATAACATTTCTTAGAACTTCGAGGTGTTCCCAGAATGTCATATTTTCATTATTTTTGCTCGCCATCTTTTTGTTCTGTATTATTGTTTACGTCATTCTCCATTTCACTCATTCCTTGCTTGAACGATTTTACACCCTTACCTAATCCTTTCATTAGTTCAGGAATTTTCTTACCTCCAAATAATAGTAATACTATTAAGATTATAAAGATAATTTCAGGAGCTCCAATCATAAGTAGTACCATAAGTTGTTATTTATTGCAGTTACACTCGTTATTACAAATTAAATAAATCTCACAAGTCTCAAAGTTAATTTCCCAATTACCACCATCGCAAGATTCCCATTGGTATTTTTTAAACATTTCATCCCACCAAATTTGAAATTTCGCACTAGTTTCACTCATATCTGTTACCAATTTTTCATATAAAGCAGGATTATCAGCGGTTAAAATCTTAGCCAATTCTGCTAATCCATTACGACGTTCAAATAAAGTTTGAATTGCATCTTTTTCTTCTATTGTTACTTTTCCTACTAATTTTTTCATATTAAAATTCCTCCTTAACATCAAAAGGGTCTAAATACTTTATTTCTTTTATTTCATTCTCTAAAACGAAACCTGCATCTTTCAATTTATTGCTCAAATTTCTAGAAGCATTTCTCTCAATATGCGCCATAACACATTGCTGACGTGATGGTGTATTATTATCCCATGTCAATTTTTGATTCAACCAAATGCAACGATTACAGTGATATGCATCGCAGATCCTACAAAGTGGAGCACGTTCTAATTCTAAAAGTTGTTTATTGGGAATATTTATTCCTTCTATCAAATCTCCTACACTACGAGAAGCATCCTTCGTTTTATGATTCATTTTGGTTGAAACACCCATCTGTTCATCATAATAAAAGGCTGGGCATAAATAAAATTTTCCATTAGGAGCTAATGTAATATTTTCTACACCAGCTTCACAATTGTGCATTTCATTCAGCTTCAACCTATCAGTCAAAATATTTATCTCTGGTTGATTTCCATCTTTGTAAATATTAAGTAAAACAGAATTTAGCATTTCCAATGCAGCTTTATAATATTCTATAAGTTCATCTTTAAAATTCTCAATATCTGTAATACTGATATTTAAACGAGTAACTTTTGGCAATAAAAGAGCAATATCATATTGTTTTGCAAGAAAATCAGCAATAGTCAAACGTAAAACAACATTTTTTCTCTCTACACTCGTTGGTACAGAATCATAAACTAACACGTCTTTACCTATTTTTATATGATCTATTGTTTCAATTAAATCATTGTATTCTTTAGGTAGTTCATATTCTGGATATACAAACTGAATCATTAGATTTTGTTTCATACTGAATAATATAGCCTCACGAAGTACTTCTAAAGGAATCAATCTCTTCTCTTTAAGTGGATTATCAGCATGACAATAAGAAACACTAGTGTCATCTAATAAGATAACTATATATTGATAATATTTTTTCATAATTAGCAAATAATGTCGTTTGATTTAGGTTTCAGGTTTTCAAATTCTTCTCTCCTACCTTCTAATTCTAATTTTCTGTAGAGTTTATTCCAATAATAATTGTTGGCACGTACACGAGCCTTGTGCATTAAACAAATAGCTGTAGCACGTTCAAACACCGTATGAGTCTTAGCTGCATCATAATTTTCTCCTTGACACCAAGCGCAACCTTCTGCAACTTCACAATCTGCACATTCTGGCGTAGATTGTGTGCAACGGTCTAAAGTTAAGAACGGACGTAGTTTATTATTATCAATGCCATCATGGATATTCCCTATAATCCATGCTTCTTTATCACGTAAAGAATATTGAGCAAAGCGTGTGCAAGGATAAAAATTTCCTTGCGCATCAATTGCAAGCATTTTGCCAGCTCCGCACCAGTTATGGTTTTGTAGTTTACAATCTAATGGTTTACCTAAATCCTCTGAAAAAAACGAACAAGAATTTTCAATATATAAATCTCTATCTATAATTGTATCGGCTAACATCATTAACTGTTCTTCAAACAACTTATCATCACCCTCTTTCCATACTTTCTCAAATACACAGTTTATATTTACTTGATGGATTCCTAAATCGTATAAATGTAAAACAGATTCACAGATATATGGTATATCAGCAGATGATATTGTTACTTTAGTACCAACTCCTAGAAATTGAGATTGCCATAAAGGTATATTACGCACAACATCATCATACGATCCACGTTCAGGTCCAGATCCATCTCCTTTCCAAATCCTATTTAAATCATGTTTACGTTTAGTCCCATCTATAGTAATAGCTATACTCAAGTGACTTTTATTCTTTTTTATAAATTTCTGAACCTTCTCACTATCATAATTTATTCCATTAGTAGAGAATGAGAAGCGATATGAATTAAACCAATGATGATTACGACGATACATCTCTTGTTTTATGTAATCGCACACCCTGTCTATTAAATCTATTTCTAAAAATGGCTCTCCCCCTATAAAATCCCAAATTACAGATTCTGTATTAAAATTCTTTTCATTTTCTCTATCTAGGATATAGTCAATTGCTGCTTTTGCAACATCAAAGGACATCCTTTCCTTTTCATTCTTACCTACTAGATAACAATATTTACATGCTAACTGACAATCTTTAGTAACAATGAAAGTTATATTTTTGGCAGAATTTTCTTGCCATGTAACTTTATTATTTTTAATTTTCATACATATTATTGTTATAATATTAATATAAAATAATTACTAGGTACTAATCAAATTTAGAGGCCCTTATATATTAGTCCCTAGTAATTTCTTTTTACTGCTAGTATATTAATATCTACTAGCAGAAGAGCAACCACTCATACAACTTCTATAACAACCAGCACTACAACTACTACATGTTCCTTTACAGGTATTAGTACAAGTCGCAGTACATGCATCTATAGTACAAACTCCAGCGAAAGATACTGACGGAATGTTTGCAACGATTAATGTACCTAAAACAGGCAATGTTGCTTTGGCTGCTTTTTTGAAGAATTCGCGCCTTGTTTGAATTTCTTCATTTTTGTTTTTTTCGTTCATAAAAAATATAATTGCAATTATCCCTACTCACTTTATAGGCTTTTCAGGGTACTCCTATTATTGGTATTTATTCACTGTTTTTTCACTAATAATAATCTAGAAGAAATATTTTTAGTGATCAAACCTCACACTACCTTTACAGCCCCCTAAACAACTACCCTTGCAAACAGATTTACACCCAGTTTTACAACCAAATCTACAAGTCGTTTCGCATGATCTATCGCAACTATATTTACAACCTGTAAAACATCCCCCTGTACATGTTGAACAGCCCTGTGCTTCTACTTGTTGTAAAGGTAAACTTGATAAAACAAAAGCACCTAAAACAGGCAATGTTGCTTTGGCTGCTTTTTTGAAGAATTCGCGTCTACTTTGAATTTCTTCAGGTTTACTTTTTTCGTTCATAATAAAAATTGTTGTAATTATCCCTACTCACTTAAAGGCTTTTCGGGTTACTCCTGCGTTATTGAGGATTCTTTCTGAATTTATTATATATTATTTTATATCTATCTCACATACACAAAAAAAACGTGAGGCTTAGCATTATTGCTCGCTTCACGATTAGAGGCCCCTGAGATTTGCCCGAATGTCTGAAACGAACAACGCTAGCCTCACGCAGATATGTATATTTATACAATTCGCCCAAGTAGGCGGACGCAGAATGCTACGTCCCTACTAAGAGTAATGTATAACAATAAAATACACACGCATGAGGCATTCACGTTGCTTTGTTTTTTGACATTCTATGAAATTTTCTCAGGATTTCTAATCGTCAAAACCAAAGCGCAGTAAACGCCTTTGTATATGTCTTTAAATTTATCTTACATTTCTAAAGTAAGATTTTCAGCTTTATGATTGCAAATTTAATATATTTTTACACAAATCAAACATTTATTAATAAAAAATTCAATCGTTTTCATAAAATCCATACTCAGGTATTTGTAGAACAATGGTTACTTCATAAACTTGAACATCAAGCAAATGCAGAAGTTTGAAATGGTATAATGACTGATGAAGGTGTTGTAATACAATAAAAAATGACGCAGCTCACGTTGCGTCATTTTTGTGAAGTATTTCTCCTATTATATTTCCCCATTATATAGTTGCTCTATAGGAAAAATTAAATCCCAATTTTTACCCCAAACAACATTGCCATTTTCTATTGTAGCTTTCTTAAAATTTTTCCATTCCAAATATTTATTATATTGAGGATGAGGATGTTTGGTAATAAAATCCCCTATATCAATTATTTTTTCTGTATTATCAGAAAAAGATAATCGCACAGTCAAGTTCTCAAAACATTCAATATGTACTACTTGTAATGGAATCACTATAATTTATTTTTAATATTTGTACTTCTAATTTGTTGTTTATATACAAAGAACTTTACCCATTTTTCAATAATATGTCCGAGGGGTTCTATTTTAAGGAATCATTATATTCTTCCCAAGCCATTTCTATAGATTCAGCTCTGCTTTTACTACCTACTTCACCAAACTTTTCTGCCAGTTCTGCACTAATGTCATATATGTTATCCTTTTTCTTCATAATATTTATATTTAATAAACAAAGGTATTAAAATTTGTACAATTATTCTACAAGAACTGGTTCCCCATTTTCATCTAAATTACATTTTATTGTCAAATCCTTTGCAGATAAAATATTTTGCAGTATCTTTGCAAAAACTTTTAAGCGTTGCGGCTGTTTTTGAGCAGTATTAGAACCTTCGCTTAAAAGTTCTTCTTTTTTTATCACCTCATGTAAATAAAACTTATTTTCCAATAAGTTTCTTCGTATCACTACGCAACAAACAAACCTTTTTTTGGCAATACTAATTGGCGTAGCAACAATAAAACTATTATATCCCCTTTCTTTATGATTTATATCATAATCTATCAATACACCACATTCTATTACATCTTTCACCGCAGCATATGCAATAGCTTTCAAACGTCCCATTCCATGTGCTAAACTATCATCAGCACCTTTCTTATCTAGAATCACATCACCAAAGAATGGGGATTTCACTTTCCCACCAACAGAGTCGAAATATTCTGCTACCTGTTCTGTTAGAGTTTTTCCTTTAACTACAGAAAACTCATTCCCAGACAATGATGACACTACAGGAGCTTTCAAAAGGTATTGAGATTTATAAAAATTCTCCCAATCTCCATACTCTTGTTTAAACTCAGTAGTTCTCACCATTAACCATTGTTCTTCAGTTAAATGTGTTTGTCTGCCAGTTAAACCTTTTAAACAAGTTCCTATTTGTTGTGAAAATAATTTTATTTCTGAAATTTCTTTTTGATTTAATGCAATAGAGTCCATCTTGATTAAAAATTAAGACATTTATAACCTAGGTTAATTATTCACATGCTCTTCAAGAGCCCAAGAGCACCACAAAGGTAAGATTTTTATTGAGAATAACTACAAAAAACATTTCTTAAAAATTGTAAAAACCATTTATCTATATTACTTTTTTCTTTAGAAATCTACCCTTTGATTTTTTGCAGTAAATAAAAAAATCACTACATTTGCGATAGCAAAATTTAAACAGAGTCAATGGAAAATTTTATAGTATCTGCTAGAAAGTATCGTCCTACCACCTTTGATATGGTTGTGGGCCAATCTTCGTTGGTTACTACCCTAAAAAATGCCATTGAGTCTAAGAAAATAGCACACGCATATCTGTTTTGTGGTCCACGTGGTGTGGGAAAAACCACCACAGCCCGTATTTTAGCGAAAGCTATCAACTGCACCGACACTACTTCAAGTGAACCTTGCAACAAGTGCGAATCTTGCATTGCATTCAACGAAGGACGTTCATACAACATTCACGAGCTAGACGCAGCATCAAACAATAGCGTTGAAAACATACGTGAACTTGTAGATCAAGTACGCATCCCACCTCAAATGGGTTCGTATAGCGTATATATCATCGACGAGGTGCACATGCTATCTCAAGCTGCGTTCAACGCATTCCTTAAAACACTTGAGGAACCACCTTCATACGCTATTTTCATTCTTGCAACTACCGAAAAGAACAAGATTCTTCCTACTATTCTTTCTCGTTGCCAAGTGTATGATTTCAATCGCATTAGCGTAAACGACACTGTAAATCACCTAAAAAGTATAGCCGAAAAAGAAGGTATCACTGCAGAAGAAGACGCTCTAAACGTGATTGCAGTGAAGTCCGACGGTGGTATGCGCGACGCACTTTCTACATTTGATCAAGTAGTAAGTTTCTGCGGCAAAAATATCACATACAAAGACGTAGTAGAAAATCTAAACATATTAGACTACGACTATTATTTCAACCTTACCCAAACTTGCTTTGAGATGCAGATACCTTCTGCACTAGTACTTATCAACGAAATCCTAAGCAAAGGTTTTGAGGTTGGAAATATTATTTCTGGACTTCTAGAGCACGCACGCGACCTTCTAGTTTGCAAAAATCCAGAAACTGCAATGCTACTAAACGTAGGTGCAGGCATAAGAGAAAAATACCTAAAACAAGCAGAAATCATTCCTCAAGATTTCCTTCTTGACACACTAGAACTTTGCAACCAAGCAGAGTTTGAATACAAGCAAAGCAAAAACAAGAGACTTCTTCTAGAGCTTCTTATCATCCGTATGTGCCAACTTATGGATGTAAAAAAAAAAGTAAATTCCTAAGGAAAAGGAACAACAAATCTGCTATTCTACCATTTTTTACTGTCAGCACCGTAGCCCCTGCTCCAAAACCTCAACAAACACAAACAGCAACTACACCCGCTGCAAAGAAAGCAGAGCCTACTCCACCTACACCTAAAAAAACTACAATTATAAATGGTGACAACAAAAGTAAGTTAGGCAAATTGTTGTTAGCTAGAAATAACAATGCAGACGACAACAATGAACAAAATCTAAACTTAAGAAACAGCTCCTTTACACCCGAACAACTTGGTTCTTCATGGCTATCTTTCTCAAAAAGAATTCCAGATTTACCAGACATTCATTATATTTTCAACAAAGAGCCAGAAATCAACGGTACTGAAATAAAAGTTATCGTAACAAGCAGTATTGTAGAGCACAAGCTACAAGAGAACATGACATTACTAAAACAACATTTATGCAACGACGTAAAGAACGATTACATAAATGTTGTAATAGAATTGGATAAATCTGCAGTAAGTAGCCTAACTCTTACACCAAAAGAGAAAGCTAGATTGATGAATGAGAAGAATCCACATCTTATGACAATGTTCAAGGAGTGGAAATTAAAATTATATTAGTTCATTTACCAACGCAACTGTTGCACACGAATATAGAGCGGCAGTTTCTACGCGAAGTCTGTTTTCACCCAAACTCACAGGAATAAAACCCTTCTCCATAGCAAGCCCAACTTCTTCTTCAGAGAAATCCCCTTCAGGACCTATTAAAATAAGCACTTCTTTTCCTGCCTCCACAGTACGAGAAAGCAATTTCTTGTCCGCCTCGTGGCAATGTGCTATAAACTTTTGATCTGCAGTAGCATTTTTCAGAAAATCTTTAATACTTTGAGGCTCGTTTAGCTTGGTTAAAAATGGCTGAATAGATTGTTTCATTGCAGAAACAAGAATCTTTTCAAGTCGCTCATTCTTAAGCACTTTTCTCTCTGAGAATCTACAGAAAATAGGACTTATCTCATCTATCCCAATTTCTGCAGCCTTTTCCACAAACCATTCCAAACGGTCCATATTTTTGGTTGGAGCAATCGCAATATGAAGTCTATAACCCCTACTTGTAGATTCTTTTTGAAGCTGCAAAGAGTTTAGCATACATGCTTTTGAATCTGCCACCGAAATAGTAGCCAAAAAGGTTTTCCCCTTACCATCCAACACCAAGACAGAATCACCTGCTTGCAAACGCAACACCCTTACAGCATGATGCGATTCTTCTGCTGGAAGCACAGGATTTGTCTCAATATCAGGAGCATAAAACTGATGCATAATTTATAAAGCTTGTAAAATGTTTTTAAGTAACTCAAAGTTTTTCACAGGAGCATCTGTCCAGAAGTTTGCATATTGCTCTGCATGATCTTCCACCCAAGGAGTATCGCTTATAATGCGCAAACTCACAAAAGGTTTGTTCATTTTAGCACATACATGAGCAATAGAGTTCGACTCCATATCCACATAAAGTGCCTCAGGAAACTTCTCTTTTATCTTGAAAAGTTCTTCTTTTGTGGTAATAAATTGGTCGCCAGTACATCCAAGGCCAAATTTTACATCTTTTCTGCCTTCGGCAAGTGTTTTTACCACCTCAACAACCTTTTCGTCACCAGCGATAAACTTCTCAAAACCAAGTTCTTTTAAATGGTCAGACACCTCACCTGCATAAAAGTCGTGATAACAAGTTTGAGTACCAATCACCAAGTCTGCCACATTTAGGCAAGTATCAATACCACCTGCCACACCACTATTTATTACAAGGTCTGGATTGAAGTCGTTTATAAGTTCTATAGCAGAGATGGCAGCATTTACCTTGCCTATCCCGCTACGAACTAGTTTTATTTCATGCTGTGGGAAGCTTATACCTTGAAGTAATTCATACTCCTTCCCCATCGCCACAATAATACCTATCTTCATATTCTATTATATTATTAGTTCTTTAGTTCAACAAATATAAAATGTATTTTAAATGTGGGATTTTTAGGCGTCCCGTAGTCCGAGCAACCGGAGTTTACTAAGCGTAAATGAGGATTGTGAGGACAAGGGCAACGAGGAAATCACCATATAAAATTAATTTATAAAAGTTGAGAAAGCTTTGTATGTCATATACACATCCATCTTCGACACCACCTCGTATGGCGCATGCATAGAAAGCACTGGCACACCCACGTCAACCACATCTACGTTTAGGTTTGCAATATAAGCAGCCACTGTGCCACCACCACCTAAATCTACACGACCAAGCTCGCCAGTTTGCCAAACTACGTTGTTTTTATCTAGTTTTGAGTGAAGACCAGCGATAAATTCTGCGTTAGCATCAGAAGAACCACTTTTACCTCTAGCACCAGTAAATTTGGTAATAACCACACCGCGGTTCATAAATGAAGAGTTTGCTGCTTCAAACACGTCTGGGAATGTTGGGTCGTATGCAGAGTTTACGTCGGCAGACAAACATTGAGAATTTGAGAAAACAACACGAGGTTTTGCACCTAGAGTTTCAGAAATATCCTCAATGAAATAACGCATATATGCAGACTCAAGACCAGTATTACCCATGCTACCAATTTCTTCTTTATCAGCAAGCACCAAAATTGCTGTGCGAGTAGGATTTTCTAGTTCAAGCATAGCTTGTAGAGCGGTGTATGAACAAACTCTATCGTCGTGACCATATGCACCAATCATACTGCGGTCTAGGCCAACATCTTTTGCTTTAAGAGCAGGAACCGCTTCTAGCTCTGCAGACAAGAAGTCTTTTTCGCACCAACCATATTTGTCGTTAAGAAGCTTAAGCACTTGCATTTTCACTGCATTTTTTTCAGTACCTTCCATTGGAAGTGAACCTACTAAAATATTAAGCTCTTCACCTTTAATAATTTCATTTGCAGCACGTTTCATTTGGTCTTGCGCAAGGTGAGGAAGTAGGTCTGTTACATAAAATACTGGGTCGTTTTCGTCTTCACCTATGCAGATTTCGTGTTTTTCACCATTAGAAAGTATCACTACACCATGCAATGAAAGCGGAATTGCTACCCATTGATATTTCTTAATACCACCATAATAGTGAGTTTTAAAATATGCAATTTCATTGCTTTCGTAAAGTGGATTTTGTTTTAGATCCAAACGGCAAGTATCTATGTGAGCCGCCATAATGTTTACACCTTTTGCAATATCCTCAGTACCAATTACAGCTAAAATCACAGATTTATTTCTGTTTAGATAATAAACCTTATCACCTGCTTTAAGAGCTTGTCCCCAAGTATATGGTTTGTAACCTGCAGCCTCAGCCACTCTCACTGCATACGCAGCAGACTCGCGTTCTGTTTTAGCCACATTCAAAAACTCTTTATAGCCTTCAGAAAACTCTAAAGCTATTTTTCTTTCTGCCTCGTCCATACACAAGGCTACGTGTTTTGGTTCGTATAACATAATTTTATTTATTTAATTTTCTAGTTTTATATATAAAAATCCCTATCAAGACTAAAACTGCCACAGAAGCAATTATTAAGCCCACATTATAAGGCAAACGTAAACCTTCTGGTGCAATTAATATATAAGAAGTTGTTACCAAGGTCATTAATATTGCAGGAATCAGCGTCACTGCTACATACTTTCTTTTAAATGCATATAAAAACACAGTTGCAGCCCATAGTGTAAACACAGAAAGTGCTTGGTTCGACCACGCAAAATAACGCCAAATCACATTAAATCCTTCTGCGTCAGTTAAACTATACCACAAGATTAGCCCTGTAATTACAAACAGCGGAATACAAATAATCAATCTTTTTGATATTTTCTCTTGTGGCATCTTAAACATATCTGCCACTATTAGTCTTGCTGAACGCAAAGCAGTATCACCAGAGGTAATAGGAGCAAAAATCACACCTAAAATAGCAAGTATAGCCCCAAATTTGCCCAACCAATGATTTGTAATATCATTTACTACAACCGCAGCATTGTTTTCTGCCATTCCATGTTCTTGGAAGAAATAGTTTGCTGCAGCAGCCCAAATTAGTGCCACTATACCTTCCACTATCATAGCACCATAGAAAATCGGACGTCCTTGCTTTTCATTTGTCATACAACGTGCCATCATAGGAGACTGAGTAGCATGAAAACCAGATATTGCACCACAAGCTATACTTATAAATAGCATTGGAAAGATAGGCACACTCTCTGCTTTTGGATGTGTATTAGCTACCCCATCCCATATTTCTGGAAGTGAAGGCCATTGCACAAACAATTGAGTCATCACACCCACTGCCATAAATATAAGAGCAAAGGCAAATATAGGATAAACTTTACCTATAAGTTTGTCTATTGGAAGCATAGATGCCAGTAAATAATAGACAAAGATTATCAATATCCACCATATCGATTCCATGCCTGTTAGGTTTTGTAGCAAACCAGCAGGTCCGCTAGTAAACACAGCACCTACCAATATCATAAGCAAGATAGAGAACACTCTCACGAAATTCATCACACCTTTACCTAGATATATTCCTATCAATTCTGGAAGACTCTCGCCATCGTGTCTCAACGACAGCATACCAGCGATATAATCGTGGGTAGCACCTGCAAAAATACAACCTACCACAATCCAAATATATGCAGACACTCCAAATTTTGCACCCATTATAGCCCCAAAGATAGGTCCAAGTCCTGCAATATTTAGAAATTGAATCATAAACATCTTCCACGCAGGCATAGGCACATAATCCACCCCATCTGCCATTGTCAAAGCAGGAGTTTTCTTATTTGCATCAGGTTGCATTATGCTTTCTACAAACTTCCCGTAAGTAAAATATGCAACCACCAGTATAACCAAACAAATTAAGAAAGTAATCATATTCTGTTTACTAACAAAAAAAAGACCGCATATTTTATATATGCAGTCCTTTTATTCTTTTAGATTCTAATTATCTTCTAAGAGCAGCTTCGTCAGATACTGTTAATTTTTTTCTGCCTTTAGCACGGCGTGCTGCTAATACTCTACGACCATTAGCTGTTGCCATTCTTTCACGGAAACCGTGTTTGTTTGCTCTCTTTCTGTTAGAAGGTTGGAATGTACGTTTCATAAGGATTATATTTTTACTTTTTATTTTCTTTTACAATATTCGGACTGCAAAGGTAAAAATATTTTTCTTAACTACAAAATAATTTGTAATTTTTTATCCTAATAAATTTTTTCCTGTCATTTCTTTTGGTTGTTCCAAGCCCATAATGCTTAAAATAGAAGGTGCCACGTCAGCTAAAATACCATCGCTAACTTTAGCATCTTTATTTTCAGTCACATATACACAAGGCACTGGATTCAATGAGTGAGCAGTATTTGGGCTGTCATCTTCATTCACTGCATTGTCTGCATTACCGTGGTCTGCAATAATGATCACTTCATAATCGTTAGCTTTTGCAGCTTCCACTGTTTCTTCTACACATTTATCAACAGCGACTACAGCTTTTTCAATAGCTTCATAAACACCTGTATGACCCACCATATCACCATTTGCATAGTTTACTACGATAAAGTCATAGATGTTTTTGTTAATTTCAGCTACTAAAGCATCCTTCACCTCGTATGCACTCATTTCTGGTTTAAGGTCGTAAGTAGCCACTTTAGGAGAATTGATAAGTACTCTATCTTCACCTTCGTATGGAGTTTCTCTACCGCCATTGAAGAAGAATGTTACGTGAGCATATTTTTCTGTTTCAGCAATGTGTAATTGTTTTTTACCTAGAGAAGAAAGATATTCACCTAGAGTATTTTGCACATTTTCTTTATCAAATAAGATATAAACACCTTTAAATGAAGCATCGTATGGAGTCATACAATAGTATTGAAGACCTGGAATAGTCATCATACCTGCCTCTGGCATATCTTGTTGTGTCAACACTACAGTTAGTTCTTTAGCACGGTCGTTGCGGTAGTTGAAGAAGATAACCACATCACCTTCTTTTATTTTACCATCTACATTTGCATTAACTACTGGTTTAACAAACTCATCGGTAACACCATCTGCGTAAGATTTTTCCATTGCAGCCACCATATCAGTAGCAGCTTCACCTACACCATTTACAAGTAAGTCATATGCCACTTTCACGCGTTCCCAACGTTTGTCACGGTCCATTGCATAATAACGACCTACGATAGAAGCAATTTTACCAGCAGAAGCCTTGGTATGAGCATCTAGTTGTTCGATAAATCCTTTCCCACTTTTTGGGTCGGTATCACGACCATCCATAAAGCAGTGAATGAAAGTATTTTCAATCTCATAGTGTTTTGCAATATCACATAGTTTAAATAAGTGATCAAATGAGCTGTGAACACCACCATTTGAAGCAAGACCCATTAGGTGAACAGATTTACCATTTTCTTTAGCATAAGAAAATGCTTTAACTACTTCTGGATTTTGTAAAATAGAGTTATCTGCACATGCTTTGTTGATTTTTACTAAGTCTTGATAAACTACGCGACCTGCACCAATATTTAAGTGACCCACTTCTGAGTTACCCATTTGTCCGTCAGGAAGACCAACGTTTTCACCAGATGCTGCAAGTTGAGAGTTTGGATAATTTGCAATTAAGCTATCCCAATATGGAGTTGGAGTATTAAAAATCACATCGGCTTTACCTTTATTGCCAATACCCCATCCATCTAAAATCATTAATAATGCTTTTTTTGCCATAGTTTTATTGTTTAATTGATTATTCTTTTCTTATAATAATGTGCAAAGATAATAAAAAAGTTGATTCTTTTAACCTTTAAACCTAGTTTTCTTTACACCTAAATTTCTTTAAAATCACCTATAAAAAACAATGTTTTATGTTAATTATTATTTAGACTTACAAAACATATAAAAAAATAAGAACAAAAGTTGATTTATTCAGAAATAAAGAATATTTTTGTAAATTGTTAAAAATGTTGTAATCGTTTGAAAATATAATATTTTGGAGAGTATGAAAACGCAAGTAACTATTAAAGACATAGCTAAAGCTCTAAACATTTCAATTTCTACTGTTTCTAGAGCACTTCAGGATCATCCTGATATCAGCAAAAAGACTAAAGAATTAGTTAATCAATACGCAAAAGAGCATCACTACAGACCAAATGCAATTGCTCTTTCTTTAAAGACAAAAAGAACTAATATTATTGGTGTCATTGTTCCTGAAATCGTACACCATTTCTTCTCAAGCGTTTTTGCAGGCATTGAAGATACAGCAAATCAAAATGGCCTGTCTGTAATTATGTGTCAAACATCAGAAGACTTTGAAAAAGAAGTAAAATGTCTTGAAACACTTCAATCTGCCCGTGTTTGCGGTGTTATTGCATCACTTTCAAAATCTACCACAGACTACACTCACTACAAAGATATCATGGAAGAAAATATTCCATTGGTATTCTTCGACCGCATATGCCCAGAATTAAAAACAGACCGCGTAGTCACCGACGACTACAATGGAGCATATATGGCAGTAGAGCACCTTATTAAAGGTGGATGTAAACGCATTGCATTCTTCTCTGCTCCCTCAAACATGGAGATTTCTAAAAACAGAGAAAATGGCTACATCGACGCATTGCGTTCACACTCATATCCTATTGACAAGAGCTTAATATTCGAATGCGACACCAAAGAAAAAGCAATAAAACTTACACCTGAAGTTTTAAATATGGAAAATCGTCCTGATGCATTCTTCTGTATCAACGACGACACCGCTTCTGGGGTGCTTTATGCAGTAAAAAGAAGTGGACTTTCTGTTCCAGAAGACATCTCTATCTGCGGATTTGGCGACGGTGAAGTAGCAAAAGCATGCGACCCTGCCCTTACAACAATAGAACAAAATGGTTACGACATGGGCGTTAAAGCATGTACACTTCTAGTAAATAGAATAAAAAATGGCAATGCCATGCATGAAGTAATCCATAGTGTTATCCGCACTAGTTTGGTCAAGAGAGAATCAACTAAATAAATCAATATAAATGAAAAAATCTTTACTTTTATTATTAGCATTAGGAATTTTTAGCGGTTGTTTTGCGGCTACCTGCTACAAAATTCAACATGTAGAACCACTTAACTGGTGGATTGGAATGGCTCAAAAAGAGCTACAAATCAGCATTCATGGAAAGAACATCGCGGAGACTGAGCCTGAAATCAATTACGAAGGAGTTACTATTAGCAGAAAAGTGCTAACAGACAACCCAAACTACATTTTCCTTTATGTAAACATTGACCCAAGCACAAAGCCTGGCAAAATGAATATCGTATTCAAAAAAGGAAAGAAAAAAGTTGCTTCTTACAAATACGAATTAAAGGCTAGAAAAGAAAACTCTGCAAACAGAACAAGCTTCACTTCTGCAGACGCTGTTTATCTTCTTATGCCAGACCGTTTTGTAAATGGCGACCCTAAAAACGACAACGTAAAAGGCTATCACCAAAAAGTTGACCGTTCAGATCTTGGCCAACGTCATGGTGGCGACTTAAAAGGTGTAATAGAAAAAGTTCCTTATATTGCAGACCTAGGTTGTACTGCTCTTTGGATTACTCCTTTCTACGACAACAACGACACACAATTCTCATACCCACACTATTCTGCTGGCGACTACTACAAAGTTGACCCACGTATGGGTACAAACCAAGACTATAAAAACCTAGCTGATAGTTGTCATAAATATGGCTTAAAACTTATTATTGACGTAGTTCCAAATCACTGCGGCAGTTCTCACTGGTGGTGCCAAGATCTTCCTGCAGAAGATTGGTTCCACAAATGGCCTACATACACAGGTTCAAACTATCGTATGACTGCATGGACAGACCCTCATGCTTCTGAAATCGACAAAAAGATTTTAAAAGACGGATGGTTTGCAGGCAACATGCCAGACTTAGACTTAAATAATCCAGAATTATTTAGATATTTATCTCAAGCTTACATTTGGTGGATTGAATACGCAGGTGTAGATGGCATTAGAGTAGACACTTATCCATACAACGACATCCAAGTAGCTGCAGACTGGGTAAAAACATTCCGCAACGAATATCCAAACATGAATATCGTAGGTGAATGCTGGGTAAAATCACCACTAGAAATTGCTTATTATCAATCAGGCAACAACAATAAAGACGGATTTGACTCTCAGCTTCCTAGCGTAATGGACTTTGTATTAAAAGACCACCTACACGCAGCATTCAACGAACAAGAAAGCTGGGACTTCGGTCTTCCACGTTTCTACACACACTATGCACAAGACTTTGCATATCCAGACGTAGACAACGTCATGAATTTCCTTGACAATCACGATATCGACCGTTTCTCTACAGCAGTAAAACGTGATGTAAACAAATACAAAATGGGTATTGCTATGCTTCTTACCACTCGTGGTTATCCACAAATCTATGCTGGTACAGAAATTATGATAGACGGTATCCCAGGAAACTATGAAGGTCACCGTTTCGATTTCCCAGGAGGTTGGGACGAAGACGAACGTGACGCATTCACAAAAGAAGGACGTACAGCAGAAGAAAACGAAATTTTCGACTATACCCGTGCACTTCTAAACTATAGAAAAGTCACTCCTGCACTTCATAATGGAAAAATGAAACAATTCATTCCATACGACGGCATTTATTTATATGCACGTTACAATGAAGGACAAACAGTTCTATGTATTTTCAACAATGGTAATGCAGACAAGAAAATCACACTAGAACGCTATGCAGAAGTAATTAAAGATTTCACCTCAGCAAAAGACGTTGTTACAGGCGAAACCTTTAATCTTGCAGATGGCCTTACTATTAAAGGTAAATCTGCACTCATAGTTGAGCTAAACTAAACCTTTATAAATTATGAACAACAAAACAAACCTTTCATTTGCTAAATTATTCAACCTAAGCTTTGGATTTTTTGGCGTGCAAATCGCTTATGCACTACAAAGTGCAAACATAAGCCGTATTTTTGCAACATTGGGTGCAGACCCACATCAGTTATCATTCTTCTGGATTTTACCTCCTCTTATGGGTATGATAGTTCAGCCTATCATTGGTAAATATTCAGATAAAACATGGTGTAGCCTTGGTCGCCGCAAACCTTATCTATTAGTAGGTGCTATCATTGCTATTTTAGTTATGATTTTACTTCCTAATGCTGGCAACTTCACTTTCACTCAATCACTTTTCTTAGGCCTTAACGCAGCAATGTGGTTTGGTTTGTTTTCACTAATGTTCCTAGACACTTCTATCAACATTGCGATGCAACCATTTAAAATGATGGTTGGTGATATGGTAAACGAAGAACAAAAAGGTCTTGCATACTCTATCCAATCATTCCTTTGTAACGCAGGTAGCCTTGCTGGTTATATTTTCCCTATCCTATTCACATGGATTGGCATTGCAAATACCGCTCCAGAAGGCACTGTACCAGACTCAGTTAAATGGAGCTTCTATGTAGGTGCAGCGCTTCTTATTTTCTGTGTCCTATATACATTCTTCACCGTTAAAGAACTTAACCCAAAAGAATATGCAGAATTCCATGGCATTAAAGAGGAAGAAGAAAAACAAGAAGAAGCTGGATTTATAAAACTATTAATCAACGCTCCTTCTGCATTCTGGACTGTAGGTCTAGTTCAATTCTTCTGTTGGGCAGCATTCCTATTTATGTGGACATATTCAAATGGCGCTATCGCTTCTCAATGTTTCGGTTGGGACGGCATCAACGCGTCTGCTCCAGCATTCCAAGACGCAGGCAACTGGGTAGGCGTTTGCTTCGCTATTCAAGCTGTTGGTTCTATGCTTTGGGCTACACTTATTCCAATTTTAGAAAAACGTTTCACCATGAAAGGTGCATACGCAATTTCTCTATTAGTAGGAGCTCTAGGTTTCATCTCATGTATGTTTGTAAATGACCAATACATACTATTAGTATCATACGCTCTTATCGGTGCAGCATGGGCAGCAATGCTTGCTATTCCATTCACCATTTTAACAAATGCACTTCAAGGTAGCAAGAGCATGGGTTACTACCTAGGTCTTTTCAACTGTACTATCTGTCTTCCACAAATCATTGCGGCTCTACTTGGCGGTGGATTACTAAACACCATCGGTGGTTCTCAATCTGGTATGATGGTAGCAGCAGGTGTACTACTTATCCTAGGTGCATTCAGCGTATACCTAATTAAAGAGAAAAAATAATAACTAAAATCAAATACCATGAAAAAAATCAATCTTTTATTAACACTTGCACTTGCAGTTATACTTGCTTCATGTAGCAATAATTCATTGAATTATCCTACTAAAAGCCAATATAACTACGGTTTAAACTCTACTATCACCCTAATTCCAGGGTACAACGAGTTTAACACATTAGATTATATTACAGACGTAACAAAAGTAGATTCAGTTACTTCAGACTTCCAAGGAGTTCAAGCTAAATTGTCAGAAGACAAATCTAAAGTTATTTTAGACGTCATCAAGATGCCAAATATAGTAAATGTAGCTCTATGGGTAGAAGGAGTTCCTTACAGCATCATCTGCAAACGCACAGATAAAATAGACTATACTTTCCGTTACAATCCTAATGGCAAGAAATTCAATAGAGTTCAACTTGCTGGTCAAATGAACGACTGGGTTCCTAGCTTCCACCCAGACTTAACTCTAAACAGCGATGGCATCTACGAAGTTACCATCAATGTTAGTCCTGGCACCTACATGTACCAACTTGTACGCGACGGAGACTGGAATCACGACGAAACAAATCCAGAAAAAGTAGATAACAACTCAGGTAAATTCAATTCTATTCTACATATCCCTAGCAGACAAGATGAGGCTCCTATTCTACTTACAGACTCATATGACGATTCTAAAGTATTCTTAAGCCTTACAAACGAACTAGGACAAATTTATGTTTACTGGGAAAACTATCTACTACCAGCAAACTTCCTTTATATCTCTGAAAAAGAGATAGGCATTACCATTCCAGAAGAAGCGAAAAACATTAAACGTTCTTATATCCGTGCTATCGCTTACAACAAATATGGCATCTCTAACGACATCCTAATTCCACTTGAATATGGAAAAGTTATTAGCGATGTAAAACAAGTAACTCGCTTCGACAAATATGCAGACGTGCTTTATTCTCTAATGGTTGACCGTTTTAAAGATGGCAATCCAGAAAATAACAAACCAATGAACCGCAAAGACGTTGACCCACGTGCAGACTATCAAGGCGGCGACTTAGCAGGTATTACCGAAGTGATTAAATCTGGTTATTTTGAAAAAATGGGCTTCACTACTATTTGGATGACCCCACTTAACCAAAACCCACTTGAACCATACGGTGAACAAATGTCTCCAGTAAGAACTAAATTCTCTGGTTATCATGGTTATTGGCCAATCTCATCTACAAAAGTAGATTTCCGCATTGGTACAGAGGAAGAACTAAAAGAGCTTACTAAAACTGCTCACGAGCACGGCTTAAATGTGATTCTTGACTACGTTGCAAATCACGTACACCAAGAACACCCAATGTTCAAAAACGACCCAACCATCTGTACTCCACTTATTTTACCAGATGGAAGCAGAAATATTGCACAATGGAACGAGCACCGTCTAACTACCTGGTTCGACGACTTCCTTCCTACTCTAAACTACGACCGTAAAGAAATCGTAGAAACCATGACAGACTCTGCTCTATATTGGATCAAAAACTACGACTTAGATGGTTTCCGTCACGACGCATGTAAACACGTTCAAGAAAGCTTCTGGCGTACTCTTACTTACAAAATTAAAACTCAAGTTGAGATCCCAGAAAACAAACCATTCTATCAAGTTGGTGAATCATATGGTAGTCCACAACTTATCAGTAGCTATGTAAACTCAGGTATGTTAAATGGCCAATTCGACTTCAACACATCTGACGACGCATCTGCTGTATTTGCACTAAATTCAGAAGACTTCCACAGAGTAAGCAACACATTAAACACTAGCTTACGTGTTTACGGAAGCCACAACTTAATGGGTTATATCTCAGGCAACCACGACCGTGGTCGTTTCATCTCTTATGCTTCTGGTTCATTAAAATATGGCGAAGATGCAAAAGCAGTAGGTTGGCAACGTGAAGTAGGCGTAGGTGACCCTGCAGGCTACGACAAAATCGTTCAATTAAATGCATTCAACCTAACAATCCCAGGCGTGCCAGTTATCTATTATGGTGACGAATTTGGTATGCCAGGCGCAAACGACCCAGACTGCCGTAGAATGATGCGTTTTGGCGACGACCTAAACGAAAAAGAACAAACTACTCTAGAATCTGTTGCAAAACTAGGTCAACTTCGTAAAAACAACCTATCACTTATCTATGGTGACTTTATCGAACTTTACCTAACCAACACAGAATGGGTTTACGCACGTAACTATTTCGGAAAAATCGTTATCACAGTATTCAACCGCAACCTAGAAGAAAAAGAAATTAAAGTTTCACTTCAAAGATTGATGCAAGTGTTGCCTAGCTTAGAATCTATGCAAAACAAAACATACGAAGCTACCTTCGGTAGTGACTTCAGCATCGAAGACGGCATCCTAACAATCAAAGTTAAAGGCAACGGCGTAGATGTCTTAACCGAGAAATAATTAAGATAAAACAACACAAAATAGGGCGAGCAAAAAACTCGTCCTATTTTTTTTATCACTAATTATTTTTATTATCTTTGTAAATTCTTAAAATACTACTATGCAAAACACAAACGAACAATTCGACGCTATAATAAAAATATGTCGCGATATATTTAACAAAAAACTAAAAGATTATGGTGCTGCATGGCGTATAATGCGTCCTGAGTCTGTTACCGATCAAATCTTTATCAAAGCCAATCGCATTAGAAGTCTTGAATGCAAAGGCATTAGCATGGTTGGAGAAGGCATTAAACCAGAATTTATTGCAATTGTAAACTATGGCATCGTAGGTCTTATTCAGTTGGAATTAGGCGCAGCAGACACCGAAGACCTCACTGCCGAACAAGCAATTGAATACTACGACAAATATGCAGAAGCTGCTAAAAACCTAATGCTAGCCAAAAATCACGATTACGGCGAAGCATGGCGTAGCATGCGCATTAGTTCATATACAGACCTTATTTTAATGAAACTAAATAGAACCAAACAAATCGAAGACAACAATGGCAACACCCTTATCTCTGAAGGTATCGATGCCAACTATTTCGATATGATAAACTATGCAGTGTTTGGTCTAATTAAAATGGAATTTGAAGCGTAATGAGAAAACAATCTAAAACAAAGAGCAACATTCTTCTAATTGCCAGAATTATTTTTGGCTTAGTTTTCTTGTTCTCAGGATTTGTAAAAGCAGTGGACCCACTAGGCACTGCATACAAAATTAGCGATTATCTAGAAGCATTCTCACTTACATCTCTAGATTTTCTAGCATTCCCAGCTTCTCTTCTTCTTATTGCCACCGAATTTACGATTGGCTTCAACATACTATTCAATGTTCATCTTAAAGCCAGCACATGGGTTGCAAGCCTATTCATGCTAGTAATGACACCTGTTACGCTATACCTTGCCATTTCAAACCCTATCTCAGATTGCGGATGTTTCGGCGACGCTATAGTAATGACAAATTGGCAAACTTTCTATAAAAACGTAGTTTTATGTATTATTCTAGCAATAATAGCACTACTTCAAAACCATACAAGACCTTGGCTTTCAAATTGGGGTGCATGGGTAGTAACACTACTACCAATTCTCATTTCATTTGGCATTTCAATTTATTGCTACAACCTACTTCCTATTATAGATTTTAGACCATACAAAATAGGAAATAACATTATCGAAGGAATGCAAATTCCAGAAAATGCACCACTAGACAAATACGAAACCACATTTTTCTACGAGAAAGACGGCATAGAACAAGCATTTACACTAGACAACTATCCAGCAGAAGACTCTACATGGACATTTGTTCGTCAAGAATCTAAACTTATAGAACAAGGTTTCGTACCTCCTATTCACGATTTCTCAATCATTACAGAAGACGGAGACATCACAGACCTAGTACTTGAAGATGCAGGTTATACCCTATTAGTGATTAGTCACAAAGTAGAAAAAGCATCTACAAAAAATATCAAATGCGTAAAAAGCACCATTGCAAATGCAAAAAAAGCCGGAGCAAAAGTCATTTGGCTAACATCTTCTTACTCAGACGATATAGAAAAATTCAAATCTGAGTATGGAATAAACGACACATTTGGTGCCACAGACGATATTACGCTTAAGACCATAGTACGTTCAAACCCTGGTCTTGTACTAATAAAAGATGCCACAGTAATAGAAAAATGGCATCACAACTCACTACCAACAAAAGATAAGTTAAATCAATTAATAAACTAAGTTACTAATTAAATTATGAGAAAAAACATTGTAGCAGGTAACTGGAAAATGAACAAAACCCTGCAAGAAGGTGTAGTTTTGGCTACTGAATTGAAAGAAATTGTTTCTAACCCAAATTGCGAAGTGATTATCGGAACTCCATTCATTCACTTGGCAACAGTAAGCGAATTGCTTAAAGACAGCGTAATTAAAGTTTCGGCAGAAAACTGTGCCGACAAAGTATCGGGCGCTTACACTGGCGAAGTTTCGGCAGCGATGGTAAAATCTACTGGTGCAGAATACTGCATTCTTGGTCACAGCGAACGTCGTGCTTATTATGGAGAAACTTACGAAATTTTGAAAGAAAAAGTACAATTGGCTTTGGCTAACGATTTGAAACCTATTTTCTGCATTGGCGAAGTGAAAGAAGAACGCGAAGCTGGCAAACAAAACGAAGTGGTAAAAGCTCAACTCGAAGGTTCGGTGTTCAACCTTTCGGCTGAAGATTTCGGAAAAATCGTTTTGGCTTACGAACCAGTTTGGGCTATTGGTACTGGCTTGACTGCAACTCCAGAACAAGCACAAGAAATTCACGCATACATTCGTGGTTTGGTGGCTGAAAAATATGGCAACGAAGTTGCTGACAACTGTACAATTCTTTACGGTGGTAGCTGTAATGCTAAAAATGCTGCAGGTCTTTTTGCAAATCCAGACATCGATGGTGGGCTTATCGGTGGCGCTTCGCTCAAAGCTGAAGATTTCAAAGCAATTATTGACGCATTCTAATTTTCTTGAATAGTGTTTAAAGGGAAAGGAGGTGCTTTGTAAGGTACCTCCTTTTTCTGTGGGATATATCCCACAAAAAAAGAGAAGTTCGCGAACTTCTCTTTTTTCTTCAATAATAGTTTGTTTCTATTATTTTACTTTTTCAGCCAATTCAGCTCCAGCTTTAAATTTAGCAACTTTCTTAGCAGGAATTTCGATAGCTTGTTTAGTTGCAGGATTAACACCTTGGCGAGCGCCACGTTCAGCAACTGAGAAAGTACCGAAGCCAATTAAACTAACTTTGTCGCCATTAGCAAGAGCGCTGCTGATAGCTTCTAGTGTTGCATCTAAAGCAAGTTTAGCACTAGCTTTGCTAATTTGAGCTTGTTCTGCAATCACATTGATTAAATCTTTTTTGTTCATAACTTAAAA